>NZ_JBZEGV010000001.1:0-645577 GCF_058312955.1 Mesorhizobium sp. LEGMi-168a | reverse complement strand
GCGCCGACCCACCTTCTCCCACAGGGGGAGAAGGGGAAGGCGATCGGCCGGCCGAGCGCAGCGCCGAGACGGATGAGGGGTGTTCCAGAGAACACCAGCGTCTCACTCCGCTGGAACACCCCTCATCCGTCGCCTTCGGCGACACCTTCTCCCACAAGGGGAGAAGGGGGAGCCAAGCCATGACCGCCATCACCGCCACGTCCGCTCCCGCCCGCGCCCGAGCACGCCTCGGCGTCAGCCGCCGGCAATGGGTGGGCCTGCTCTATGTCCTGCCGGCCGTCGCTTTCGTCACCGTCTTCTTCGTCATCCCGCTCGGCATGACGGCCTGGATGTCGCTCAACAACTGGCCGCTGATGGGCGAGCATGCCTTTGTCGGCCTCGATAATTATTTCGCCATCCTGCGCGACACCCGGTTCTGGAACGCGCTCAAATTCACCTTCTACTACACGGTGATCGTCACCATCGCGATCTTCGCCGTCGCCTTTCCGCTGGCGATCTTCATCGAAAGGCCGCGGCCGCTCACCAATCTCTACCGCACCGCCTTCTTCATGCCGGCGGTGGTGGGCTTTGCTTCGGCAAGCCTGCTCTGGTCATGGCTGCTCAATGTCGATTCCGGCCTGTTCAGCCCGGCCGCCTTCGACCTCGGCCTGACCGAGAAGAAGGTCAATCTTCTCGCCACCTTCCAGCCGGCCTTCTGGTCGATCATCGCCATGGTGGTCTGGAAGGTCGCGGGCTTCACCATGATCATCCTGATGACCGGTCTGCAGTCGATCCCGCAGGACCTGCAGGAGGCCGCTGTCATCGATGGGGCAGGGCCGTTCGCCAGGTTCAGGGCGATCACCCTGCCGCTGATGCGCCGCACGCTGGCGCTGGCGCTGATCCTGTCGGTGGCGGGCTCGATCCTCGCCTTCGACCAGTTCTACATCATCCTGCGCGGCGGTCCGCGCAACCAGACGCTGACGGCCGTCTACTGGATCTTCAACCAGTCCTTCGTGTCGTTCAAGCTGGGCTACGGCGCGGCACTTTCCATGGTGCTCTTGGTCATCCTGGTGGCGCTCAGCCTCATCCAGCTCTGGCTGCTGCGCAAGCCCGAGGGGCTCGACTGATGGCCGAGGCGATGTCGCAGAACCGCAAGGCGGCCTTTAATCTCGCCAGGCACTCCACCGGCATGATCGCCTCGGTGCTGTTCCTGGCGCCGATCGTGTGGACGGTCCTTTCGACCTTCAAGCCGGCGCAGGAGGCGCGCCAGCCGCCGCTGCCGCCCTGGCCGACGACGGGCTTCTCAGTCGAGAACTACCAGACGCTGAACAGCTTCGGCGACGGGCTCTGGGCCTCGGCGCAGAACAGCATCTACGTCTCGGCGATGACGGTGATCCTGTCCGTGCTGGTCAGCGTGCTCGCCGGCTACGGCTTCTCGCGCTTCCGCTTTCCGTTCCGGGATTTCTTCTTCATCCTCATCCTGTCGACGATCATGATCCCGTTCCAGTCGATCCTGACGCCGATCTTCCTGGTGCTGACAAGGCTCGGCCTGCACAACACGCTGACGGGTCTGGTCTGCGTCTACGTCACGCTGCAGCTGCCGTTCTCCATCTTCATGATGCGCAACGCCTTCGACGCCGTGCCGCGCGAGATCGAGGAGGCGGCGCGCATGGACGGCGCCAACAACGCCACCATGCTGGTGAAGGTGATGCTGCCGCTGGTCTGGCCGGGCGTCGTCACCATCGCGCTGTTCGCCTTCCTCGGCGCCTGGAACGAGTTCCTGGCAGCGCTCGTGCTGATGACCGACCAGTCCAAGTTCACCCTGCCGGTGATGATGACCGCGCTTCAGTCCGGCCGCTTCGGCGCCATCGACTGGGGCGCCGTGCAGGCCGGCGTCACCGTGATGATGGTGCCCTGCCTGATCCTCTTCCTGGCGCTGCAGCGCTTCTACATCCGCGGCCTCATGGCCGGGGCCGTCAAATAATCAGAATGGAGTGACGTTCATGACCGCATCGCAACCCGCCGCCTCAACCAAGGCGGAGACATCCGCGAAGCTCGCCTTCCGGCCGTTGCCTGTGCCGCAGGTCGATGTCCGCGGCTTCTGGGGGGACCGTGTCGATGCGGTTGCCGCCAAGACCGCCGGCATTCTCTACGACCGCTGCGTCGAGGCGCGCATGCTGGAGCAGATCGATCCGGATCGCCCGTCGCCGGGCGTCGTCATCCCGTTCCACTCGCCGTCGCCCGACGAGGCGGACGCGCAGGGCGCCGAGTTCACCGGCTCGACGGTGACCACCCAGATGTTTTGGGATTCCGACTGGGGCAAGACCATCGAGACCGCCGCCTATTCGCTCTACCGGCGCCGCAATCCGGAACTGGAAAGGAAGATCGACGCCGTCATCGATATGTACGGCAAGCTGCAGCAGGAGGACGGCTATCTCTCCAGCTGGTACCAGCGCATCCAGCCCGGCCTGCGCTGGACCAATCTGCGCGACTGCCATGAGCTCTACTGCGCCGGCCATCTGATCGAGGGCGCCGTCGCCTATTACCAGGCGACGGGAAAGCGCAAGCTGCTCGACATCATGTGCCGCTATGCCGACCACATCGCCTCGATGTTCGGCCCCGAGCCCGGCAAAAGGAAAGGCTACTGCGGCCACGAGGAGATCGAACTGGCGCTGGTCAAGCTCGCTCGGGCGACGGGCGAGAAGAAGTACATGGAGCTGGCAAAGTACTTCATCGACCAGCGCGGCCAGCAGCCGCATTATTTCGACGAGGAAGCGCGCGCCCGCGGCGCCGACCCGAAGGCCTATCACTTCAAGACCTACGAGTACAACCAGTCGCACAAGCCGGTGCGCGAGCAGGACAAGGTCGTCGGCCACGCGGTGCGGGCGATGTACCTCTTTTCCGGGATGGCCGACATTGCCACCGAATATGGCGACGACAGCCTGCGCGCGGCGCTCGACCGGCTCTGGGACGATCTGACCACCAAAAGCCTCTACGTCACCGGCGGCATCGGTCCGTCCGCGCATAACGAAGGCTTCACCAGCGACTACGACCTGCCCAACGACACCGCCTATGCCGAAACCTGCGCTTCCGTCGGCTTGGTGTTCTGGGCAAGCCGCATGCTGGGCATGGGGCCGAATGCCCGCTACGCCGACATGATGGAGCGGTCGCTCTACAACGGCTCGATCTCGGGTCTGTCGCTCGACGGCTCGCTGTTCTTCTATGAGAATCCGCTGGAGAGCCGGGGCGGCCACCACCGCTGGAAGTGGCACCGCTGCCCGTGCTGCCCGCCCAATATCGGCCGCATGGTGGCGTCCATCGGCAGCTATTTCTACGGCCTCGCCGATGATGCGCTGGCCGTCCATCTCTACGGTGACTCGACGGCCCGCTTCGAGATCGCCGGCCGGCCGGTCAGCCTCGTCCAGACCAGCAATTACCCCTGGGACGGCGCGGTCGCGATCGAGATCGAGGCCGAGACGCCGATTGCGTTCACGCTTTACCTGCGCGTGCCCGCCTGGTGCCGCCAGGCAGCACTGCGGGTGAACGGCAAGATGGTCGATCTCGACACGGAGACTGTCGATGGTTATGCCGCGATCCGGCGCGAATGGCGCCAGGGCGACCGGGTCGAGCTCGACCTCGAAATGTCGATGTCCAGGCTCTTCGCCAATCCGCAAGTGCGCCAGGACATCGGCCGCGTCGCGCTCGCGCGTGGCCCGCTGATCTACTGCGTCGAGGAAACCGACAATGGCGGCGGACTGCACCGCATCGCCTTGCCGCGCGAGGCCAGGCTGGAGGCGCATCCCGAGCCGAACCTGCTGGGCGGCATCGTCACGCTCTCAGCCATCGGCAGCAGGGCCGGGACAGAAAACTGGGGCAGCGATCTCTACCGCCCCGAGCCGCCGGCGACCGAGGAGACGAAAATCAAGGCGGTCCCGTATTTTGCCTGGGACAACCGCGATCCCGGCGAGATGCTGGTCTGGCTGCGGGAAGGGTGAGCGCCAGAGCATTGCGTCGCGCGCGCAACGCTCTGGCGGCAAGTCCTGATCAACGTCCGGCCATGCAGGCCTACTGAATGCCGGCCATCGTGGCAGCGAGGGGTGCCCAGGCACCTGTTGCCGCCATGTGTGCATCGACATTCATGCTGACTTCGGTCACCAGTTTGCGGCGAAGGGCGATGGCGTAGTCGTGCGGCTCCTTTGGCGACATCACGAAGGCTCGCGATCCGCCGATGACCGATCGGGCGAAATAGGACGCCAACGGTTGCTTGGGATCCTCGTCGTCCGCTGGAATGGCGATCGCGTTGATCGTGTATCCCTTGGCGATGGCGTTCAGCCTGCTTGGCTGAACGGGAAGCCCGTCGTTGTTCTCGCCGTTGGAAGAGATGTCGATCACCTTTTTCATCGCATTTCCCGGGAATCGGTCGAGCAGAAGGCTGCCGACGTCGATGGCCGCCGAGACCGATGTTCCGCCCCGGCCCCGACGCATATAGCCGGTATCGCCTTTCCCTCTGATCACTGCCGCTGCTGCCTTGGCGTCTTCCAACCCGCAGATGCGTGTCCACGGCAGCACGGTGCGCGTGTGGCCGGGACTAGACCATTCGAAATAGGCCACGCCGATGCAGCCAAGGTAATTCTGGGAGATGGCCCTGATGATTTCCGGCGAGGTGAGCGCCGCGGCGTGCCCCTCGCGCTGCAGATCGGCGATCTTGGTGTCGATCGAAGAAGAGAAGTCCACGGCGAAGACGACCGCGACGTCGACATTCAGCACCGCACCATCGATGTTCGCGGCATTTGCGCTTG
This sequence comes from Mesorhizobium sp. LEGMi-168a, assembly GCF_058312955.1. Taxonomy (NCBI): domain Bacteria; kingdom Pseudomonadati; phylum Pseudomonadota; class Alphaproteobacteria; order Hyphomicrobiales; family Phyllobacteriaceae; genus Mesorhizobium; species Mesorhizobium sp. LEGMi-168a. The sequence goes on along the minus strand of NZ_JBZEGV010000001.1, from coordinate 640,799 downwards.
GTTCCCAGAGCGCCAAGGCGGCAAGCGCCGCCAGCGCCAGCGCGGAACGAGCGCGCTTTGCCGGCTCGGCATCAAGCCGCGAGTGCGGTTCGCTGTGAAGGCGTTCGAACATTCTACCCTCCATCTCAACGACAGGTTTGTTTCGGTTGGCGAACGAGCGCGGCGCATCACCGGCAAGGATCATGGAACGCCTCCTCGTGAGCAGGATTGGGCGTGCTCCCCCAGCCGGCTGGTACGCCTGCAAAGGCGGGGACTCCCGCGCCGGAAGCGCCTGCATCGGGTCGCGAGGCGGGGCGCGCCGGCGTTCGGGTCGACATCGCAACCGACAGGATCGAGCCGAGGATGATCACCGCACCCAGTGCTCCCACCGCTGAACACTGTTCGCCGAGGAAGATCGCCGCTCCGAGGGCTCCGAAGACGCTTTCGGCGCTGACGATCACGGCGGCGTGGCTGGCTGATGTGAAGCGCAGGGCGGCAATCTGGATGCCGAAAGCGACCGCTGTGGAGAACACCCCGAGCACCACCAGTTCGGGGCCAGCCTCGGAAGCCGCGGTGAATGACAGGTTGCCTTGCATTGCCCCGAGCGGAAGGGCGAGCGCGGCGACGGCGAGGAACTGCGCGGCCGCGGCCGTGAAGGGACGGGCATGGGTCTGGATGTGCCGCTCGAGCTCGACTATCCAGAGCGCATAGCAGCCGGCCGACAGAAGGGCGGTGAGATCGCCGCCGCTGAGGCCGGCGATCCCACCTGAAAGAAACAGGCAGCCGACGACGGTCGATCCCGCGGCTAGTATAAGGCCTGTCGTCGGACGTTCGCCCATGAGCAGCCAGGCGGCCAGCGGCGTTATCACCGTTGTCGTGCTTATCAGGAAACTCGCATTCGTGACGGTGGCGCCGAGGTAGCAGAGCTGCTGCAGCATGATGGAGACGGCAAACAGCACGACCACCCGGGCCAGGCTGGAAGAATGGGCGGCGCAGGCAGGCAGCCGCCTTTCGGTCAAGACGAAAGGCAGCACAAGCAGGCCGCCGATCAGGCAGCGCAAGCCAACCGCGCTCAACGCATCGAGGTGATCGAGCACCGTCTTTTGCGCCACGTTGCCGAAGCCCCACAGCGCGGCGGCAAACAGCAGCAGCAAGTTGGCTGTGAGCTTTGACATTCGCCCGCACCCCGCACCGAATATGTGATAAATTCAGCTATCTCTAATGCAGCAAAGTCTAATCGGAGCGCCGTCACGGCAGCGCTTGGGGGGCGGGGTTCCGGAGTTTCCGCAGCGTTAGTTTTGAGTTAGAATTTCGTCATTCTGAAAAGCTGCAAACAAATGCGAAATGGGGAAAGCATCGCAGCCAGCAAAGTCTCGCTCTTCGGCGGTTTCCAGATCGAGAAGGAAGCTGGCGGTCCGGTCTGGCTGACCGGGAAGCGAGGCCCCGCGATCCTTGCCTATCTGGCTCGCTGTCCGGGCATGGCCGCACCACGGGAGAGGCTGGCCGACCTCTTGTGGAGCGATAGCGACAGCGAGCACTCGCGCAACAGTCTGCGGCAGACGCTCAGCGTCCTGCGCCGGGATCTGTCGCGGGCAGGCATGGATATCATCCATTCCCGCAAGGAACTGATCGGCCTTGCGCCGGGAGCGGTGCGGGTTGATGTGGAGGACTTTGAGACGGGTCTGCTGGCCCGTTCCGCCCAGGAACTCCAAACGGCCCTAGCACTTTACACCGGTCCATTTCTCGACGGTTTTTACCTCGGCAGCAATGTTTTTGACGATTGGGCGGCATCGGAACGCGAAAGGCTGCTGAGCCGAGCGCTTGAGTCCTTCGAGAAGCTCGCTCGCCTCGTGGACGCCGAAAGCGGACTGGCCGTGGCCGATCGAATTCTGGCCATGGAGCCGGCGCGTGAAGAATCCTATCGGCTGAAGATGGAACTGCTCATTGCCTGCGGCCAGCGGGACAAGGCCCTGCGAACATTCGAGGCTTGCAGAAGCGTGTTGAAGAAGGAGTACGGTGTCAACGTCGGCCCGGAGACCCGAGCGCTTTGGCAATCCCTCTCTGTTGCCGACGCCTCGCCAGGTCAACAGCCGGCAAATGCCGTTCCGGCCGGTCAGCGCCTCGGGCGTCCATCCATCAGCGTCGGCGACTTCGCCAACCTGACGGGAAAGCGGGGCGACGACTTTTTCGCCAAAGGTCTCGTTCATGACATCACCACGGCCCTCTCCGAAGTGGCCAACTATGTCGTTCTCTCGGGGCTCCCGCCTCCGGAGACCAGCGAGGATTTCAAAGCGCCGGCTACCCCGCGGGCCCGCTACGTGCTCAACGGCAGCATCCAGAGGTCAGGCGACGAACTGAGGGTGAACGTCCAGCTTGTCGACGCTGCCGGCGGTCACAACGTCTGGGCCCAGAAATTCGACGGCCACCCGGAGAACGCCCTCGAATTCCAGGACAGGATCGCGCAATCGGTTGTGCTGGCGGTCAGCCTCGAACTTCAACTGACCAACTGGAAGGTTCGCGACAAGAGCCCGCCGGGTGTCCCCGAAGTGCGCTGGTTGGTGAATGAAGCCTTGATGAAGTATTTCGAGATGACCAGGGACTCGCTGTTGGAGTCGAAGGAACTCGCCGAGAAGGCGCTGTCGATTGCACCCGAAAATGCCCGGGCAAAGCGGACGCTCTCCATCGCGACGACCATGGGGCTTGCCTTCGGCGCGCTGCCGGCCAAGCGGGAGCACGTCGACAACGCGATCCGGCTTGCCGAAGATTCGGTACGAGCCGTGCCGGACGATGAAATCGCCCGTTGCATCCTGTCCTTTGCCTATTTGTGCGAGGGCCGGATCGACGAGGCAATTGTCGAATGCCGCCACGCCGTCAGCCTCAACCCGAGCTATCCGAGTGGCCACGGTGACCTGGGCGAGCTCTACGGCCTGCGCGGCCAGGTGAGCGAGGCGCTGCGCGAGGCCAATGAAGCGATCCGGCTCGGCGCGCATGATGTCATCGACTTCTGGCGCCATCATGGACTGGCCGTCGCGCTGTTCGCCGGCGGCGCCGACCGCCGGGCGCTCGACGGCGCCCGCGGGGGGGTCAGGACGTAGCCGGCGTTCGTCCGCGGCGCCCTCTATTGGGCAGCCGCGGCTTCAGCGACCGGAAACAACGAAGAAGCCTCACGCGCCATCCATCATTGCCTGTCGCAACTGCCCCATCTCAACCTGGGCAATGTCTGCCCCGGTTTTCTGCCGCGCTACGTGAAGGAAGACCATCACGCCCGCTTCCTTGAAATGCTGTCGAGGGCCGGCCTTCCGAATTCCTAACTCGGTGATACCGGGGCGCCGGCATTGTGCTCATCCTCAAGCGCGGCCCGCACAAGCGCATTGGCTGCCCACACCGAAAGGTTTTCACCCTCTTCTGCGCCCAGGCCGCAGACATCGCGCTGTACGATCAACGCCTCCCAGCCGATCACCATGGCAAGCGCCCGGACGAGCTGGTTCCAGCGCTTCGGCTCCAGCCGATCCCGCAATGGCGACAACGCCTGCTCGATCCATTCGATCCGGCGGTAGCCGCGGCGCGGCGCGCCCTCCGCTGGCGGCTCTCCATCGACCGTGAGCTTGATCAACGAGCGGCCGAGCTTTTCGACCTCTGGGCTGACGTGGTGCAGCGCGCGGACCAGATGCTCCACCCGTGCCTCGCCGTCATCGCTCGCCTGCTCGATGGCGCGATCGACCGACGCCTGGGAGAGCGCGCCGACCGTCGCATCAAGCAGCAACTGATCGAAACTTGGAAAGTAGAGATAGACGGTTCGCCGCGACACGTCGGCGGCGGCCGCCACGTCATTGACGGTCGGCGTCTCGCCGCGGGCGAGCAGCGCGATCGCCGCGTCGACGATCGCCTTGCGGGTACGCCGCTTCTGTGCGGCGCGAGGGTGTGGATTGACATTCATGCAACCTGAGTATACCGAAGTGCACTAATTGCACAAGAGTGCAATATAGCGACAGACACCTTGAAAGGGGCTTTCATGACAATCTCCAGCCATACCGCTAGTGACGCACGTTTCCTGGGGCCGGGTGAGGGGGAGGCGATCTGGTTCCTGCGAAACCGCATGACGGTGAAAGCCACCGAGGCCAGCACCGGAGGCGGTTTCGGCCTGCTGGAATCCCTGATCGCGCCGGGCTTCTCGCCGCCGCTGCATGTCCATCATCGCGAGGACGAATCCTTCTACGTGCTGGAAGGGGAATTGACGATGAAATGCGGCGACCGCACCTTCCGGGCGACAGCGGGCTCATTCGTGTTCCTGCCGAGGGATGTTCCCCACACTTTCGTGGTCGAGGGCGACAAGCCGGCGCGGATGTTGACGTTGCTGACGCCGGGCGGCGGCGAGGGCGTTTTCGTCGACGCCGGTCGGCCGGCGGAGGCGGAAGGGCTACCGCCGGCGACGCCACCCGACATCGAGGCTCTGAAGCATGTGAGCGCCCGCTATGAGGCCGAAATCGTCGGGCCTCCCATGGCCCCGACGGGCCAATTTCTCGCAGCCCTTGCCGTCGCTAGGGCTTAGCCCTCTCTACAGATGCACGTAGGCAGTGAGCGGCAAATGATCGGAGGCGACCCGCGAGAGCGGCGTGTCATGCGCTTCCACGGCTGAGACCATGCCGTGCCGGTTGCCCAAGATCCGGTCGAGCGCCAGCATCGGCAGACCCGACGGAAAGGTGGGCACCGCCGGCGGCGAGGGGCCGAAGGTTGTGTGCAGCGTGTTGAGCGCCGAGCGGTTGCCGAGGCGCCATTCATTGAGGTCGCCGAGCAGAAGCGTCGGCCTTTCGTCCACGCTGCTCATGATATCGAGCACGACGCGGGCCTGTTCCGAGCGCGAGCGGCGCAGCAGGCCGAGATGAGCTGCGATCACGCGCAGCGTCCGGTGCTCGTCGAGATCGATTTCGGCGACCAGCGCCCCGCGCGGCTCCAGGCCCGGCAGCCTGATCTGATGGACGTCGCGCACGGTGCCGCGCTTGAACAGGAGCACGTTGCCGCGCCAGCCATGTGCCTTGCCGTTTCCGGTGATCGGTACCGGCACCAGCCCGGTTTCGATTTCGAGGCGGTTGAGGTCGAGCAGCCCGGCGCGGTCGCCGAAGCGGTTGTCGGCCTCCTGCAGGGCGATCACGTCGGGGCTGATTTCGCGGATGACGCGCGCGGTCCGTTCGGGGTCGAATTTGCGGTCGACGCCGATGCATTTGTGGACGTTGTAGGAGGCGACCACCATCTCGGCGCCTTCGGTCCGCTTGCGCGGCGTCGACATCGCCTTGCGTGCCTTTCTGCCGCGGATCGACAGGAGCACGGTCTCCGGAAGGCTGCGTCCGTTTCTCTCCATGGGTCTGCTGCTCGTCTTCCTCGTCTATAGATAGGGCGATCCCAACCACAGCAATCGGTCGAAGACACGAATGACAAACGGGCGGGCCTTCAGCGTCTGCAGCGTCACCGCTTGCGCGGAAGCGATCGCGGCGCCGATGCGGGCTTCGACCGCGGCGGCGAAGGTGGCATCCAGGATCTCCATGTCGATCTCGAAATTCAGCCTCAGCGACCGGGCATCGAGGTTTGACGAGCCGACATAGCCCCACACGCCGTCGATTGCCATCAACTTGGAATGGTCGAACGGGCCTTCGTGGCGCCAGATGCGGCAGTAGTGCTTCAGCACCTGGTCGAACTGCGCCGTCATCGCATGGTCGACGAGGAAGAGGTTGTTCACCGCCGGCACGACGATGTCGATCTCGACGCCGCGCCGGCCCGCCGTGGTCAGCGCGCTGATCAGCTCGCGGTCCGGCAGGAAATAGGGCGACATGATGCGGATCGATTTGCGGGCGACCGAAAACGCCCCCATCATGAGCTTGTGGTTGGTTTCGTTCGAGGCATCCGGGCCCGTGGCCACTGCGCGCACCAGCATCGGCTGTCCGGGTGGCGGCGCGGTTCGTTCGACCTGCCAGATGTCGCCCTTCAGCGCCTCGTTGCCGGCGAAGCGCCAGTCCTCGGCGGCGACCGAGAACAGGTCGGTCACCACCGGCCCGGTGACCTCGAAATGCGTGTCCCTGGAGCTGTCGGAGCCGACGAATTCGGCGGAAAATCCCTTGCGGATGTTCATGCCTCCCGTGAACGCCACCGTGCCGTCGACGACCAGGATCTTCCGATGGGTCCGGAGATTGGCATAGGGAAGTCTCAAGCCCATGACGATGTTGCCGTTGAAGAGGTCGACGGCGACGTTTTCCTCCCTGAGCTGCTTGAGGATGCTGGGCACCGAATAGCGCACGCCGACGGCGTCGATCAGCACGCGCACGGTGACGCCGCGTTTGACCGCGCCGGAGAGCGATTGGACGAACGTCTGTCCGACCGCGTCATTGTCGAAGATGTAGGTCTCGAGAAGCACGCTTTTTTGTGCGCCGTCGATCGCCCGGCACATCGCCGCATAGGCTTCGTCGCCGGTTTCGAGCACGGCGATGGTGTTTCCCGACGTCAGCGGCCGTCGCGCCACCCTGTCGCCGAGCGTCTTCAGCCCGATGAAGCGCTCGCCATATTGGGCGCTGATCAACGCCTCCATGGCCACGTCGCGGTCGTGCCTTGCCTCGGCGGCCTCGCCAGTGACCGGCCGCATGGCGCTGATCGTCGCGCGGCGGATGCGGTTGATGCCGGCGATGGCGTAGATGATCGCGCCGAGGAAGGGCGACAAAAGCATCACGCCGACCCAGCCGGTGGCGGCGCGCACGTCCTCCTTCGTCATGATGGCGTGGACGATGCCAACCGCCGCCATCGCCAGGGAGAGGGCGAGGATAAGCGTAGACCAGTGACTCGCTATAGCCTGCAACATCAGCCCGACTATTGAGCGAGGATGAGCGGAAGGCAATGCGGGCTGTCAGTGCAAGACGAGGACAAGCTCTTGGTGCATGATTGGGAGGCCCGATTTTGCAACCAAGCTCCGTCTGCTTGTCGTCGGCTTTTGGTCCGAAGCCGACGGTTGTCTTCTAAGACGCGAACGGCAGCTTTGCGCCGCCATTTTGTCACTCAGACGAAATAATTCTTTTCTCGAAAGCGGACATAAGCGCCGACGACGTTGCCCTGGCGGCCATTGCTGCAGGCGGTGCAAAAACCACGAGCAGTGTCAGGCAGGATCTTGGTGCCGTGAGCTGGGCACAGGGCGGTCAAAAAGATCGTCGCGCCGACGCGTTCCGCCCCACTGCAGATGCCCTCTGAGGTAACCCGCGCCATGGCTTCGCAGTTTCCGTCCGGTGCTTGCGGGAAGACGCAACCACATCCACGTCATAGCGGTTGATGGTCTAGCCAGTCTTTGTCGGCACTGCACCGACAGGTCATCGGTTGTTCGTGATGTGATTAGCATCACGTTCGCGCCTACGCACCTCTGGTCAGCGGCAAAGGAGTCACGCGATGGCCTGCAGGATCACCGACGATGTTATTGATGCGCTGCAGCACTGCAGATTGAAGGCGTATTTTCGACTGCGCGGTGAGGAAGGCGTCAAATGCGGCTATGAGAAGTTGCTGATTGAGCAACGCGCCAACGCGCAGCGCAATGCAATCGAAAAGATCCGGCGCGAATATAAAGAAACCGATGTAGCGACCGAACTCAATTTGTGCTTGACAAATCTTCGAAAAGGAGCTGCGTTTATTATTTGCGCTCGTTTGGACGACGATCGCCATGAAGTCGTCTTCGATGGACTTCGCAAGACCAATGGGCACTCAACGCTCGGAGACTTCCAATATCAACCGGTGATGTTTTGCGCGGCGGGACGGGTTCGCGCTTCCGATCGCCAACAGCTTGCCGCGCGCGCCGTTCTTCTGGCGCAGGTTCAGGGGGTGTTTTCTGGTAGCGGGGTTGTCTATATTGGGCGCGACAGCAAGAAGACGGGCATTCGTTTCGGATCGACGCTGGCGACTATAGAAAACCTCCTCCGAGACGCCGAGCGCTTGCAACGGGCGGAAGGCCCGCCGAAGCTGCTGTTGAATGACCATTGCCGCATCTGTGAGTTCCGCGACCGCTGCCGTGATCAGGCCATCAGGGAAGACAATCTGAGCCTCCTGCGTGGTGTCGGCGAAAAGACAATCAAGCGATACGCTCGTAAGGGCGTACTCACTCTCACCCAGCTAGCACATACCTTTCGGCCCCGACGCCGAGGCAAGCGGGCCGATGCTCCGCTCAGATTGCGCGACCACGCGTTGCATGCACTGGCTATTCGCGACCAAACGATCTATGTGCTCGGTGCACCGAAACTTCCGACCGCGTCCGTGCGGATCTACCTGGATATCGAGGGTGTTCCCGAAGAGGGCTTCACTTATCTGATTGGGCTCGTTGTTTGCGATGGCGAACGCGTTGAACGCCACTCATTATGGTCCGATGACCGGAAGGGTGAAGCCGAAATATTCGCCCGGTTTCTCACTATTGTTGGGCGTTATGACGCTCCGCGCATCTACTGTTACGGCAATTACGAAAGTAGCTTTATCGCGCGCATGCGGCGCCAAGCCCGACGCAAAAGGAGCATTGACGCTGTTTTAGCTGCGCTAACGAATGTGCTCACGGTCATCTATCCGCATTTCTATTTTCCCACTTATTCGAACGGTCTCAAGGAGGTTGCGGGCTGCTTGGGCTGTCGCTGGACCGAGCCGGACGCATCCGGCATTGAGAGCGTCGTCTGGCGCAAGAACTGGGAGAAGACTGGCGACGCGCGGTGGAAAACCAAGTTGATCGAGTACAATCTCGATGATTGCGAAGCGCTACGCAGAGTCAGTTCTTTTCTGAGCGAGCCACTGACCGGCGGTACTGAGAGTAAATCTGGCATATTGCCGCGGGTGGCGACCGTGGCGCAACTCGATAATCTGGCGCGTACCGTGACTTGGTCACAATTTGCGCATGCCGATTTCGCGTTCGTCAATAAGCGGGCCTATTTCGACTACCAGAAACGCCACGTATTCGTTCGAACGAAACCAGAGCGGAGGACACGAGGCGGCAAGACACAGCGCCGAAGGTGGAAAAACCGTGAATTGCGGGCGACACACCGAATCGAAATTACAGCAACACGTTGTCCCTTCTGCAAAAGCAAGCACATTACATCCATTGACCGGAAGCAACGGCCGAAGGGATTGCAGACGAGGCGCAAGCGCGCCTTCGATCTCGTCATCACACCGGGAGCGATCCGCCGGAAGGTGATTGAGTTCAGAGCGGTCGCCTATCATTGCACAAATTGTGAACGAAGCTTTACCCCCGAGCGCTACGAGCGCCTTGCGCGGCACTTTCACAACTTCATGAGCTGGTTCGCATATCAGCACATCACGCATCGACTCGGGGTCAAGTCTCTCGGCGCGCTATTCTATGAGATCTTCGGCATCCGAGTGAACTGGTGGGAGTTCCTAACCTTCCGGCATTTGCTCGTCCGTCGTTATCGCAAGACCTTCAATATGCTTCTCACTCAATTGATCACAGGGCCTGTGTTACATATTGACGAGACCGAGGTGAAATTGAAGGACGGTAGCGGTTACGTCTGGGTGTTCGCGAGTGAATCCGCCACCATCTACATTTTCAGACGCTCGCGCGAGGGACATTTCCTGCGGAAGATGCTCAAAGACTTCAAGGGCGTAATAGTTACCGATTTTTATGCAGCCTACGACGGGCTCCCGTGTTTGCACCAGCGCTGCCTTATCCACTTGATGCGCGACATGAATCGCGCAATCCTCGACAATCCGTTCGATCAGGAGCTTCAGTCCATTACGGTGCCGTTTGGTGCCTTGTTGCGATCTATCGTCGTCACAGTCGATGAGCATGGCCTCAAGCGCAAGTACCTAAGACGTCACGCGAGGGCTGTGGTGGCGTTCTTCGATGCGCTTGCGGAACACACCTACGAATCCGATGTCTCAAAAGCTTTGCAGGAACGTCTGCTCCATAATCGCGAGCGCCTGTTCACGTTCCTGCAGCATGACGACGTGTCGTGGAACAACAATCTGGCCGAGAACGCAATCAAGCGCATCAGCGATTATCGAGAGGATGTCGGACGAAGCGTCAAAGAAGCAGGGCTTACAGAGCAGTTGGTATTGCTGAGTGTTTATCAAACCTGCCGTGTGAGAGACCTAAGCTTTCTAAAATTCCTGCTGTCGCGAGAACGCGATATGGATGCCTTTGCAGCGGGCAGGCATCGCCGGCGACGCCCCTCGCGCATTGAGCTCTATCCGAAGGACTTTTTGCCATCCTCGATTCTTTCACTTCGCCGAGAACGAGTTGCTCGGGTTAGCGACACAACAGTCGCGGAAGCTAAGTGACCGCTTGGGAGGAAGCGGATGATTTGATGCACTTTCCGTGTGTCTGGCTGTTGACGGGCCGCTTGATGTCGCGGGCTGACCCGACGTACGTGATCGTCCGTTCCGGCATACAATTCCATCAGGTTGTCAGTCCGCTTTCGACGCGGCGTAGTGACGAATGACTGTTTCTGGCGGTCATTGGCTACAACGTCGAATCTCACGCGCGCCTCGCAGGTACGCCCATCAGTTCGATCGCGGCGTCCAGTACCAACGGCGCTTGAAGGTGTTCGCGCTAATCGGTCGCGCCACCCACCCTGAACTATCGGAGTACCGCGCGGCGCCAGCGTCCGATATGTACCTCGCCCAAGCGCACCTGGCGACGTCGCACCCCACCCGGCACGCAATACCGATCAAGCATCGCCGGCAACCGTCGGAACTCCCCACACCATTTCTCAACCCGGGCGGATATTCTGGTTGTGGCGGAAGACGTTGTCGGGGTCGTACCTAGTCTTGACTTCCGCCAGCCGGTCAAAGACGGAGTCGCCGTAGGCCTCGCGGACCCGGCCCGGGTCTTCGTCGCCGCCGAGGAAATTGACGTAGACGCCTTCGCGGAAGCGACCAAGGGCGGCGAGGAACCCCCTCGTCCAGGCCGTCTCTCGGTCGCCGAAGTTTTCGCCGGGCCGCCACGCAGCGTGGACGATGATCGCGTGCGACGCCTGCCGGTTCCCGAACGCCGTCGCGCCCTCGGCGACGCGGCTCACCGCCCCCTTCAGATGGAACATTGCCACATACGACCGTGGCGACGAGCAGGAGAACGCGTGCCTGGCAATCACGTCGATGAGGTCGTCGCGGAGCGCGGGGAGGTGGGTGGCCTTCCAGTAGTAGTTCCAACCGTGGAGGACGGTCGAGTCGAGCGCGCTCTGGAATACCACGTACGGCTTGGGCCCGGCCAGATCGAGGAGGGGAGTCCGGAATGCGCGGAGCGGGCGGAGCGCCTTCTCACCGTCCTCGATCGGCCCGGCGTAGCAGATGCCGACCATCATTACCTGGCGCCAGTGCAGATTCTCGGGGATGACCGATAGAGGCGGCACGGTGCAGAATTTTACGACCGTGCCGAGCTCGTCGGGAGCGCCGCGGATGAAGTCGCGGTAGAAACGGAGGACCTCCCCGGCGTCGCTCGCGTCCCAGAGGATGGGCCCGGCCAGAACGATGGGCCCGACGGAGTGGAGGCGAAACTCGAACGAGGTGACCACGCCGAAGTTGCCGCCGCCGCCCCGCAACGCCCAGAACAGGTCGGGGTGCTCGTGCTCGGATGCCCGCAGCCGCTCGCCGTCGGCCGTCACGACGTCGGCGGCGAGGAGGTTGTCGACCGCGAGGCCATGCTTGCGCATCAGCCAGCCGATGCCACCGCCGAGGGTGAGCCCGGCGACTCCGGTGTGGCTCACGATTCCGCCGGTGGTGGCCAGGCCGTGCGCCTGTGTCTCGTGATCGACGTCGCCCCACAGTGCGCCACCCTGCACCCAGGCCCTGCTGGAGGCGGGATCGACCCGCACGGCCCTCATGGCCGAGAGGTCGATGACGATCCCGTCGTCGCAAACGGCGGTGCCCGCCACGCCGTGGCCTCCACCGCGTATTGCGATCTCCAGATCATGGTCGCGTGCGAAACGCACGGCCGCGACCACATCTGCGGTCCCGATGCATTGGGCGATCAGGCGCGGGCGCCGGTCGATGGCACCGTTCCAGACTGCACGTGCGATGTCATAGTCGGCGTGGTCGGCATTGATCAGCCGGCCTCGGAACCCGTCGATTTCCACGACGGTTGACTTCTTGCTCACGCGGCCGACTTCCGCGATCGTCGATGTCGTCATCGTGTCCTCCTTTTTTTCTCGGCTGCCATCGAACCACCGCGGGCCGCGGCCGAACAGTCAAAAATCTGGACTTCACAACCGAAGGCGGGCGCGCGACACTGTCCTCATGAGGACATACGGCCAGTATTGCCCCATCGCTCGCGGCGCCGAGATCTTCGCCGAGCGCTGGACACCGCTGATCATCCGCAACCTGCACCTTGGCTGCGGAAACTTCAGCGAGATCCTAGAGGGCGCGCCGGGACTCTCCCGTACCCTGCTCTCGCAGCGGCTCAAGCAGCTGGAACGGCTGGGTGTCGTCGAAGCGGCGCCCAAGTCTGACGGGCGCGGGCACCACTACGAGCTCACTTCGGCGGGCCACGACCTCTTCGCGGTCTGCCAGTCGCTCGGCGAGTGGGGTGCGCATTGGCTCGAGATCGCCCCCGAGCACCTCGACCCCTTTGTGGCCCTGTGGTCGATGAGCAACGCGCTCCGCCGGGACCGGCTCCCGGATCGACGCGTCGTCATCCGCTTCGACTTCACCGGCCGCCCGCACCGTGAGCGCTACTGGCTGCTCATCGAGCTCGGAGACACGGAAATCTGCAAAACAAACCCGGGCTTCGACGAGGATCTCTACGTCACGGCGGACGCCGAAGCCTTCGTCAAATGGCACGCCGGCCAACTCAGCTGGGCCCAGGCCATCCGCGAGGACCGCATCCAACTCGACGGCTCCCCGTCGCTCATAAGAGCATTTCCAACCTGGAACGCCCGCAGCATGTTCGCCCACATCAGGCCGGTCTCCCGCACCGCCACGACCCCGCAGGCAGACATACGGCAGCGTAGCTTCGCTTGAGCGATTGTCGCGCGAGGCCGGGGCAAAGACATGCGTAAAGTCAAATCCTAAAGCGCATGGAGCGAATCTGAAAGATCGCGACGCGCTTTAGACGGTTTCGAGCCGGCTGAATCGAACCGGGATGACTTTCCGCGTCGTGAGCTGCCCTGCCGCATCCTTGTCGATGACTGTCAGGAACTGCACTTCGTCAAACACCAACGGCAGAACCAGACGTCCCGCTGGCTTGAGCTGGTTCAGCAAAGCCGGCGGCGTCCGCTTGGCGGCCACGCTAACCAGGATCTTGTCGAATGGGGCGTGCTCGGGCCAGCCGCGAGACCCGTCTCCGACACGAATGGCGACATTGGAGAAGCCGAGGCCCTGCAGCAGAGCCTCGGCATGGCTTGCGAATTCCTCGATGATTTCGACGCTCCAAACTTGTCCGGCGAGTTCCGCGAGAATGGCGGTTTGATAACCCAGGCCGGTGCCGATCTCGAGCACTGCCTCGTTCGGCTGCGGAGCAAGGAGATCGGTCATCAGAGCAACAATGAAGGGCTGCGAGACGGTCTTGTCGAAACCGATCGGCAGCGGCATGTCCTCATAGGCATAAGGCGCGACTGCGACCGGCACGAAGAGATGCCGCGGGACCCGCCGCATCGATGCCATGACCCGCGGATCGAGCGTAGCCTTGCCGAGTTCTTCGCTTGCAAGGTCGGCATGGATCGCAATCAACTCGACCATGTGCCTGCGCAGAATTGCGAGATGCTCTTCGTTCATCGGCTTCATGACGGTGGGGCTTTCCTCCGACCAGTCAGGCCCAGGCATTATATCCTGTTCGTCATGTCACCGTAACGCCTGCCATCGTTTTTCCAATGATGGTCTCGCGGCAGAGTACGTCGTCGGCTCGACGGATCCTTCGCATCCAGGCGAAGAACCCGCTGATCGGGGGGCGGTTGTGATGTACGGCGGTCATTCGCCACAACGTCAAATCTCACGCCCGCCTAGCCGCCAGCCGCAGCCACGGCGCCAGATGGAAAGCCGCCATCAGCAGATACATCGGCACCATGCCGCTAAGCATGGAAGCTCCCGGACCGGACATGCACATCATGTCCTGGCCGCCATAGGCAGCGGTGAGCAGCGCCATGGTTGCGAAGGTCGGCGCCGCGGCGAGGCAGAGCCAGTCGGCGAGGCCGAAACCATTCAAGCCGGCCGGGCGGGGGGCGGGATTGTCGATGCTCATCTTTTCCACCTTCCAAAGCGGTCGGGCTGTTAGGGGCAGCTAGGCAAAAAATCGGCTCCGGCGGCGCGATGCGTGCCGCCGGAGTCGCTTCACGCTCAGGCGTCCTTGTTGCGGAACGCCGCTTCGCCGACATCCGACACCTCGACCCATCTCTGGTCGGGGGCGGCGCCTTCCTCATAATTGTCGTGCCAGTTCCACCACTTGTAGGTCTGCGTCTGCGGATAGCCCTTGGGTGAATCCTCCCACACCTCCTGGCGGCCGAGCGGGGTGACGTCGAGATAGCTCCACACTGTGCCAAACGCCTCGTCGCCGCGGTTGTTGACGAAGTAGGTGCGGAAGATGCGGTCGCCTTCGTGGATGAAGACGTTGTGGCCATGCCATTCGTCGACGCCGAAATCCTTATCCCAGCTGTCGGTGATGGTGTACCACGGCATCTTCCAGTCCATCCGCTGCTTCAGCCGCTGAATGTCGGCCTGCGGCGCGCGCGAGGCGTAGGCAAGTGTGGTGTCGCGGGCGTTGAGATGGGCGAGGTTGCCGACCTGGTCGGCGCCGAGCGAGCAGCCGCGGCAGGCGTGCTCCGGCCAGCCATAGACGCCTGGCTCGAAGAAGGCGCGGTAGATGATCAGCTGCCGGCGGCCTTCGAACAGGTCGAGCAGGCTAGCCTTGCCGTTCGGGCCTTCGAACACATAGTCCTTCTCGACAAGCATCCACGGCATGCGGCGGCGTTCGGCGGCGAGCGCGTCGCGGGCGCGGGTGACGGCCTTCTCCTTGACGAGCATCTCCTCGTGCGCGCCTTCCCACGCTTCTTGCGAAACGACCGGTGGTGTCTTCATGTGCTGGGTCATTGCTCTTGTCCCATTCTTTCGGTTGGTTGAGGGTGACGAGGACAGACATAGGGCCGGACAGCGCGATGGTGAGAGTTACAAGTGTGACGCGATTTGATCCGGCGGGCCCAGAGGCGGGCATTGCATGGACTCGCTGATCAATGCCGCCGGCCGCGCGCTCGCCGCGGGCGATCCGCTCGGCGCCCTGAAGCGTGTCGCGCTGCGCGACGACGCGCCGGCGCTGGCGCTGCGCGGCATCGCCATGGCCCAGCTCGGCGACTTCGCCAAGGCCAAGGCGCTGTTGAAGGGCGCCGCCCGCGCCCTCAGCCCCAAGGAAGCGGTGGCGCGTGCCCGCTGTGTCGTCGCCGAGGCTGAAATCGCGCTAGTCTCGCGCGATCTCGGCTGGCCGGAGAAGGCGTTGCGATCGGCGCGTGCGACGCTTGCAACGCATGGCGACCGCGTCAATGCCGCCTATGCCGGCAGCCTCGAGGCGCGGCGCCTGATCCTCATCGGCCGCCTCGATGAAGCAGAGCGCCTGCTTGCGGGCTTCGATCCTGCGCCGCTGCCGCCGGTCGCGCGCGTCGCGCATGAGCTTGCGGCCGCGGGCATCGCGGTCAGGCGTCTGAGGACGAAGGCCGCGCGGGCCGCGCTGGGCCGGGCGGCGCTCGCCGCCTATGAAGCGAGCATTCC
Organism: Mesorhizobium sp. LEGMi-168a; assembly: GCF_058312955.1. Lineage (NCBI taxonomy): Bacteria > Pseudomonadati > Pseudomonadota > Alphaproteobacteria > Hyphomicrobiales > Phyllobacteriaceae > Mesorhizobium > Mesorhizobium sp. LEGMi-168a. The sequence continues at coordinate 625,121 of NZ_JBZEGV010000001.1, read as the reverse complement.
GGCGCTGAGGGCGGAAGTCGAAACAGCGTCCCTGGTGCTGAACACGCCCGTCGCGCGGCTCGTATCGAAAGGTTTGGAGAAGCCGCTCAAGCTCGACGAGGTCGAGGCGCTGCTGGCATCCGGCGCGCTGGTCATCGATGCCTGCCGCAATGTCGTGCGCCAGGCGGACATGGTTGTCTCGCTGGCGACGCGGCCGGTGTTGTTTGCGCTCGCGCGCGCACTTGCCGAAGCCTGGCCCGCGGATGCCTCGCGCGAAACGCTGCTCAGGCGCGCGTTCCGGGCCAGGCACGCAGATGAATCGCATCGCGCGCGGCTCAGGGTCGAGATGGGGCGGCTGCGCGCCGAATTGAGCGCGCTTGCTGAAATCAACGCGACGGCCGCCGGCTTTGCGCTCACGCCGCTGAATGCCGCCGAGGTCGTGGTGCTCGCGCCGCCGGTCGAGGAGGAGCATGGCGCGGTGCTCGCTTTCCTGGCCGACGGCGAGTCGTGGTCGAGCTCGGCGCTGGCGATCGCGCTCGGCGCAAGCGCGCGCACCGTGCAGCGGGCGCTGGAGGAGCTTTCCACGGCAAACAAGGTGCTGGCGGTTGGCCGCGGCAGGGCGCGCCGCTGGATGACGCCGCCGATGACTGGATTCCCGACCGTCTTGTTACTCCCGGGTCCGCTGCCGAGCGACTAGTCTGCGGCCACTGTTCAAATGGAGATCGAAAATGAAACGAGCCGCAGCCGAGATCCTACGCGAATATGGGCCCTTTCCGGATGCCGAGCGCGTCAATGGCGTCACCTATGACGGCAAGAATGTCTGGTTCGCCACCGGCGACAAGCTGAAGGCGCTTGACCCGGAGAGCGGGGCGATCGTGCAATCGATCGACGTCGCCTCGCATGCCGGGACCGCCTTCGACGGCGAGCACCTCTACCAGATCGCCGAGGACCGCATCCACAAGGTCGACCCGAAAACCGGCAAGGTCGTCGCCACCATTCCCGCCCCGGGCAATGGCGGCGATTCAGGCATGGCCTGGGCCGAAGGTTCGCTCTGGGTCGGCGAATACAGGGCGCACAAGATCCATCAGATCGATCCTGAAACGGGCAAGGTGATCCGCACCATCGAGTCGAAACGCGTCGTCACCGGCGTGACCTGGGTCGATGGCGAGCTCTGGCATGCCACTTGGGAAGGCGAGGAGGGAGATCTGCTGCGCATCGATCCCGAGACGGGCGACGTGCTGCAGGAGGTGGCGATGCCCTCTGGCGTGTCGGGACTGGAATCCGATGGTGGTGGCTGCTTCTTCTGCGGTGGCGGCAGCAGCGGCAAGATCAAGGCCGTGCGCCGGCCGGGACACGACGCCGGCAAGTAACGGATAGCCTGAAACAGGCGGCTCGATCAGGCCGCCTCGCGCGCCGGCCGAGCAACGCCCTTGTTGGAGATCTGACCGGCATTCGGTCTGTCGATATGCGCCCAGGCCGGCCGCTCGAACAGGAACGTGCCGAAGCCGGTGCGCTTGACGATGAAATAGAGAATGACCGGGCTGATGACCGAGACGAGCAGCACCGCGAGGCTGAGCATGCCGGTGTCGGTCAGAAGGCCGCTAGCCAGCGCGAGACCACGGAAGATCGACATCGGGATGGTGAAGGCGACATAGACGACCAGCGAATGCTCGCCGAGCCAGCGCAGCCATTCTATCGAAGTGAACTTGGACAGGAAGCCGCCGGCGACGCAGAGCGCCACCGCTCCTGCGACGGCAAGCGCGAGATGCAGCGGCGGCCATGCCGCCAGGCCCATCTGCATGCCGACCGGCTGAACGGCAAAACCCGGCGAATAGACGAGCAGGCCATTGACGATCGCCCACGCGACCAGGCCCGCGACGGCAGTCGCCGGGCGAGCTTGCGTCCACGCCACGAGCCGGAACACCAGCGGCGCGAGCACGAAGCCGAGATAGAAGAACACGAAATAGGCGGCGAATTGCGTGAGGGCATAACTGTCCGAATGCGGTGCCCACATCTGCAGCGCGGCGGCGGCCGCAATCACGATCCAGTGCGGCACGCCAAGCTCGCGCAGGACGCGCGCGACGAGGCCGAAGACAGCCAGCATGTAGATGAACCACAGCACGCCGTAGGGTTGGACGACGGCCGTTGCGAGGTCATGCAGCATACCGGCGGGGTCGCGGCTGAATATGCCGATCTTCAGCCCGATCGAGATGATCGCCCACAGCACGTAGAAGTAGAGATAGTGGACGACGCGCCGGTCGATATAGCGCCGCCACGGCCGGTCGATCACCTGCGACAGGAACAGGCCTGAGATGAGAAAGAACTCCGGCATGCGGAACGGTGTCGCAAAGCCGATGACATAGTGCAGGAAGCCGACACCGCCGGTGTATTCACCGGTGTTGTAGGCCGAGTACATCATCACCACCATGATGATCGAAAGACCTTTTGCCGTGTCCACCCACGGCATGCGCGCCGAGCTGCTCATCAACGATCTCGAGGAAAAAACACCCGCACCCATAGTACCGGACAGGCGCATCCCTAGCAGCATGAAGCTTCGGATATCGTAAACGCGGCGCTGCTAGTGGTGAAAGTCTAACGGCTTGGTACCCAAGGCGAATCCCGACAATGGGCGACGAACTGCCGTAGCGTGCCGCTGGCGCAGCGACTTGGTAGCGCTAAATGCCGTTCGATGACCGGTGACCCGTTCATTGACGCAGGCCCGTAGCAGTAGTGCGCAGGAGATTGTCGATTCAGGGTAGCGGGATCGGCTTGTCACTGAGTGTGCGCAAGTACGCGATCAGGTTGACCCGTTCGGTCTCGTCCGGAACACCAGGCATCTCCATCTTAACGCCCGGCGTGGTAAGCATGGGTCCGAAGAGATATCTGTTCAGGTCCTCGTAAGTCCACACGCCTTCCCAGCTCAGCAAGGCGTCCGAATAATCCATATTTGCCATGGATGCCTTGTCGCGGCCGACAACGTCCCACAAGTTCGGTCCCGTTTTGGTCCCTCCCTTTGGCTGGGCATTGTGGCAACGGTCACACGCGCGGGTGAAGTAGGTTCGGCCTTTCTCGACATCGGCAGAAGCCAACTTCGTCGAGATCGGGGCTGGTGTTGGCAAGACGACGCCATGCGACATCAGATAGTCGGCAACTTCGCGTTGCCCCTTGCGTTTTGCCAGATGGAGCGGTGTTTTGCCGTCACTTGTCTTCGCATTCACGTCCGCACCGGCCTCGACCAGTGCCTTAACGCAGTCTAGACAACCGAGAATGACGGCGACATGAAGAGCGGATTCGCCGTCACGGTCCGAATTTGGATCTGCGTGATGCTCCAGCAAAAGCTTTAACAGATCGATCTTGCGTTTCCCCATAGCCGCCATCAGCGGGCGACCCCAAGTCGTCTGGGCATTGACGTCCGCGCCACGTTCTATGAGCAGTTTTGCCGCTTCGATGTGGCCCATCATGACCGCAAAATAGAGCGGCGTTGCGTCTCCATCGCTCTCATCGATGCCGGCACCTGCGTCGAGCGCTGCTGTGATCGCCGTGACATCGCCGTTCTTCGCGGCGTCGTGAATGGCGGCGGCGCGCAATTCAATCGGGAAATATGCAAGCAGTGGTGCAATGAAAAGCAGGAGCCTGCGCATTTGGCACCTCCCCAAGGCAAACCGGAGGATGCAGCACGCTTTTAAGGTGACAAAGCTTACCTCAAATGCCCCGCGAGAACGAGAGTTTTCAGGAAGACTGGCCTTGGCCTTGCTGCCCTCCGCAGCAATCACCTGCTCTCGGCTTCAGCAGTTCGGCAGCTCTTGCATTCATAGAAATACTGGCATGCATCTACCGGCATTATCTCTTTCGATGCGAACCCACATTCGGGGCAGGTGATCGTCGCTTCCAGCGTTGCCATCTTTGGCTCCAGTCGTCGGCCGGACGATGAAGGTATGATACCCTCTGGCGCCAGGCGCTCGACGCGAAAAGTCGATCACGGCGGCCCAACATTGAACCAGGGCCGGACGGTCTCGTCAGAAGCGTCCGGCCCTGACGGTGCCGTCAGGCTGGTATCAATTCAATGATGCGCATGATGCTCGGTTTATCGCTCTTGTTCGTGTCGGTTTCCACATTTCCGACGGGGCAGAAGTAGATGTCGCCCGGTTGTAACGTGAAAGGCTCTTTTCCTTTGATTTCGACATAGAGCGGAGCGCCTTGGATTTCACATATGTCGACCGCCTTGGCCCCCGGGTCCGTGAACGTCGATCCCGGCTGATAGGTAAGCTCCATGAGGACCGCTTTCTTGAAGCCGGGAACCGGCCCGATGGGCTCTGCCTCGGTGAACGTCTTCAATGTCACCCCTGGAGCGATTTCCTCGACTTTCGCTTCACCCGCCATCGCCGGCGAGCCTTGCCCGAACAGCGCCACGGCGCTGGCCGCGCCGAAGATCAGCACTGAACGTCGATCAATGTCCGACTTCGCTACAATGTGTTGCATGCGTTCCTCCCTTTAGGAGCGCGGCCTGAACACGGATTGGCAATCATAAAGTCTACGTCGACCCGGTAAGGCCACGCTGCCCGATCATAGCATCTGATGGCGCAACCTTCCATTGTGTCGGGAGGGTTGCGGGATCGCGGCCATGCCAATGTATGGCCACCCACGGCTCATTCGATCGGGATCGCGGCCGGCGATGCCCGTTCCCGCATCGTCACCGCCACGATCGCGCCTGACAGGAAGGTCAGCGCCGCGATCGCTGCGATCGCCGCGACGAAGCCGAAGAAGTCGGCGATCAGCCCCGCCGACAGCGCTCCGATTGCGTAGCCAAGGTCGCGCCAGAAGCGGTAGACGCTGAGCGAGCGCGCCCGCCAGGACGGATGTGAGGCGTCCGACACCGCCGCGATCAGGCTCGGATAGACCATCGCTGTGCCGAGGCCGAGCAAAAGGCTTGCCAGCAGCCACCAGCCGAAATCGCGCGTCATGGCGGTGAGCAGAAGCCCCGCCGCCTGCACCCACATGCCGGCGACGATCAAGCCCTTGCGGCCCCACCGATCACTCAAGGGTCCGGTCGCGACCTGTAACACGCCCCAGACCGCGGGATAGACAGCCTTGAGGATGCCGATCCGCTCGACGCCGAGCCCGTTGGCGACGAAGAACAGCGGAAAAAGGCCCCAGCTCATGCCGTCGTTGAGATTGTTCACCAGGCCGGCCTGCGAGGCCGCGAACAAATTGCGGTCGCCAAACGAGGTCAGCATGAAGATCTCGCGGAAGCCGAGCGGCGATGCCTGTTTGGCGTGGTTTGCCATCTCCAGCCGCACATGCTCGCGCGTGTCGCGCACGAGCAGGATCGACAGCGCGGCGCCGAGGATCGCATAGCCGACGCCGAGATAGATCGGCACTGGACGCAGCCCGTAGCGGCTGGCGAGGTAGCCGGTGAGGAAAGCGGTGATACCGACGGCGAGATAGCCGGCGAACTCGTTGAGCCCGACGGCAAGGCCGCGCGATTTCGGCCCGACCAGATCGACCTTCATGATCACGGTCATCGACCAGGCAAGCCCCTGGTTGATGCCGAGCAGCGCGTTGGCGGCGACGATCCAGCCCCAGCTCGGTGCCCAGATGATGATGAAGGGCACCGGCAGGCCGAACAGCCAGCCCAGGATCAGCACGCGCTTGCGGCCCCATCTGTCGGCAAGTTGTCCGGAGACGAGGTTGGCGCAGGCCTTGACCACGCCGAAGCTGACGATGAACGAGACGACCAGCGTGGTGGAAGCGACGCCGAACTCCTCCGCGCCGATCAGCGGCACGACGGTCCGTTCGATGCCGACCATGCCGCCGACGAAGGCGTTGATCAGCACCAAAAGCGAAAACTGCTTCCAGTTGGCCTTGAGGCCGAGCGCAACGGCAGGCGCGGATGCGCTCAAGATCGAGCCCCGGCGTTGGCGGCCCGCGTCAGGGCGGCGTCCGGCGGTGGGGGAGGGATGTCGGCGGTCATTGTGGCAATGAACTGGTTCTCGTCCTCGATGCGGAAGGCCTTGTTGAAGCGCCGCTCGAAGCCGATGGTCGACGTCGGCTTGCCGCTGAGCGACCGGCCGCAGACCGAGCCGGAATAGGCGCCAGGCAGAACCTCGATATGGTCGGGCAATTCCTTCAGCCGGCGCACGCTGGCATAGAGCGCGCGGGCGCCGTCCTCAGCGTTTGAAGCAAGCTCGGTGCGGCCGAGATCGCCGACCATCAGCGTGTGCCCGGTGAGCACGAACCAGGGTTCGGTCGACCGCGTCCGGTCGGTGACCAGAAGGCTCAAATGCTCGGGCGTGTGGCCTGGCGTATGCATCACGGTCGCCGTCACATTGCCGAGCTCCAGCACCTCGCCGTCCTTCACCCGCCGGAACGGGAAGCCTGTCTCGGCGCCTTCGAACAGCACATATTCGGCGCCGGTCGCCTCGGCGAGCGCCCGTCCGGCCGAGATATGGTCGGCATGGATATGCGTGTCGACGACGTAGAGGATGCGCATGCCCGTCGCGCGCGCCGCCTCGACATAGGGCGCGATGTCGCCCACCGGATCGACGACGGCTGCGGAAGCCTTGCCGCCGCAGCCGAACAGATAGGAGGCGGCGACCGGGTCGGTATGCAGGAACTGCCTGAGAATCATCGCTTTTCCTCCGTCCGGGCGGCTGCGCCGGGGCGAGCCATCGGCTTGACAGCAGGTCGAAACTGTCATTCAATCATTCTATTGAATAACGATGCGTCGCTGAAAGGCCGATGTCAATCCGCAATCCGAAGCAGGCGCTTTACGAGCAGTTCGCGATCGTCGCCAAGGCGCTCGGCAATCCGTTGCGCCTGGAAATGATCGAGCATCTGGCGCAGGGCGCGCGCAGCGTCGAAGCGCTTGCCGCGAAGCTCGGCCAGCCCATTGCTAACATCTCCCAGCATCTGCAGGCGCTGCGCCGCGCCGGCATCGTCTCGGCCGAGCGCGACGGCAAATTCGTCCACTACGCGCTCGCGGACGAGAGCGTGCTCGCCGCCTTCGCTTCGGTGCGCGCCGTTGCCGAGCGGCATCTCGCTGAAGTCGATCGCATCGTGCGCGGCTATTTCGACGCGCGCGACGACATGCGGCCGGTCGGACGCGACGAACTTCGGGCTCTGATGCGCGATGGGCTGGTGACGCTGATCGACGTCCGCCCGCCGGACGAGTTCGCGCTCGGCCATGTGCCCGGAGCGATCAATGTCCCGCTCGGCGAAATCAAAGCCTGGTCGGCCAACGCCGCTCCAGACCGGGAAGTCGTCGCCTACTGCCGCGGTCCATGGTGCGTGATGTCCTTCGAGGCGGTGGCCGCGCTGCGCTCGCTTGGCCACTCCGCGCGCCGCTTAGAGGACGGCATGCCGGAATGGAAAGCCGCCGGCCTGCCGGTGGAAATGGCCGCCGGATATCGTGGCTAATTAGATGGCGCGGAAGGCTCGCGAGCCGAGAGGCCGCTGAGCACCGATTGCAGACGCTTGGTGACAACATGGCGAATGCCTTGAGTTGGCCGGTTCCGGTCAGGCAGCTTTCAAGAACCGCCCTACAAAAGCAGCCGTTTAGGTCGGCTGGTGTGATGTCTGACCCCAACTCGGTCATTGCCGCCACACAAGCGGAATGTCAGGTGGCACGCCAGAAGCGGACCCCTTGCGGTCAATTCGGTGCCTCTCCCCACTAGGCGCCATTTCCTTTACTATGTTCCGCAATCGCGGGAGGGTAGCGCCTTGGATCGCGTTCACCGCAGATTGGCCACTGTCCTCGCCGCCGACGCAGTTGGCTACAGCCGTCTGACTGGCAGAGGCGAGGAAGGGGCGATTGCCACACTGCGTGCGCATCGTCAGGTCATTGACCGGGTGATCGAGCAACATGAGGGACGAGTGTTCGGGAGCGCTGGGGACAGCGTCGTCGCCGAGTTCGCGAGCCCAGTCGAAGCGGTTCGGTGCGCCACCGAAATCCAATTCGAAGTCGACAAACAAAATGCCGAACTCTCCGAGGCGAGCCGGCTACGCTTTCGCATCGGCATCAATCTCGGCGATGTTGTCGTTGAGGGTGACAATCTCATGGGCGACGGTGTGAACGTCGCCGCCCGTCTGGAAGCGCTGTCACATCCGGGTGGAATGTGCATTTCGGAAGCGGTCTACGCACAGGCGCGCGATCGGCTCTCGCTCGAATTCGTCGATCTTGGCGAGCACAGGGTGAAGAACATCGCCCGGCCTGTGCACGCTTACCGCGTGCCTCTCCCTTCGGAGGAGCAGGTCACGTCGCCTTTTCGAGGTCTCAACCCCTTCGAGTTCGAAGACGCTGACCTCTTCTTCGGACGAGTTCGGGCGACTGCTGCCTGCATAGAACGCCTGGAGCAGCAAGCTGCCAATGGCAAGGCATTCCTGCTCATCTATGGTATGAGCGGCTCGGGCAAGTCCTCTCTCCTGCGAGCAGGGCTGCTGCCTTCCATCACTCGGCCTGCCGCAGTGGCTGGCATCAATTTTTGGCGCCGCTGTCTGGTCCGCCCATCGGAGGGTCCTGATCCGGTCACATCACTGGCCGCGGGGCTGCTTCGCCAAGGCGCCCTCCCTGAGCTGGCTTGCGAACCGGCAGCGCTGGCTCAACTCTGTTGGAGTTCACCTGATCGAGCTCTGGCGCTGATACGGCAAGCCCACGCCAAAGCCGCGGCGTCCGCAGGTTCGGTCCCTACGCAACTGCGACTGATAGTTGCCGTCGATCAGATGGAGGAGTTGTTCACGACGGAGGAGGAGCCGGCATCGCGTGAAGTGCTGGTGCGGCTCCTCGCGGCACTCGCCGGCAGTGGACTGGCTTGGGTGATTGCGACGATCCGATCGGATTTCTTTCACCGTTGCGGCGAAGTCCCCGGCTTCTCGGGGCTGAAGGATGGGCTCGCCAGCTACGAGCTCTTGCCGCCGTCCGGCCCTGAGATCGCCCAGATTATCCGCGAGCCGCCCCGCGCCGCGGGGCTCCGCTTCGAGGAGAGTCCTGATCGAGGACGGCTCGACGATGTGCTGCAGGATGCGGCAGCTGCTGATCCCAGATCTTTGCCGCTTCTCGAATTTGTGCTCGACGCTCTGTACGAGACGGGGCGGGAGCGCCGGATCCTCACCTTTGCCGCATATCAGGCACTTGGCGGCCTCGATGGGGCGATCGCGCGCCGCGCCGACGAAGTCGTAGACGCTCTCCCGCCGGACATCCAGGAGGAGCTGCCAGTAGTGTTGCGTGCCCTCACTACGGTGCGCCCAGGCGATGAAACAGTTGCGGCACGTCCGGCCTCGCGCGCCGAAGTCACGGGCACGCCTCAACGATTGGCTCTCGTTGAGGCGTTGGTCGCCGCTCGCCTCCTCGTCAGTGATGAGGATGCCGCAGGCCACGTCTTCGTTCGCGTGGCACACGAAGCTTTGTTGGGCCGCTGGCCGCGCGCTAGCGACATTGTCAATTCAAACAGAAGCTTCCTCGAGACGCGGGCTCGGCTCATGGCTGACGCCCATCGCTGGCATTCGGATAACAGGAACCAGGAACTTCTCTTACCATCCGGCAAGCGTCTCGCCGAAGGCGAGGAACTGCTGCAGTCGAGACGGGAAGAAGTCGACGATCAAGTCATCGAATACATCGAGGCGTCTTCTCGTGCCCAGAAAGAGAGGGAGGAGAAGGACCGACAAGCGGAGCGGGCATTGATCGAGGCGGCCGAAGCAGCAAGACGCGAGCGCCTCGAGCGTGAGGCCGAACGCCGCAGTCTTGCGGCCGCGGCGGCGAGTCGGCTCGCGCAGCGCACGCGCTATGCGGCCCTCGTCGCGACGGCGTTGGCTCTCATGGCCGGCGCGGGCGCGTTCTTCGGGTTCAGAGCACAACAGGAGGCAACGCGGCAAGCGGAGTTGGCGGAGCAGAGCGCAGACAAGGCGAGGTCGGCCGAAAAGGAGGCCCTCGAGGCGCGCGATCAGGCGCTCCGCAATCAATCTCTTTCGCTTTCGTTTCTTTCGCAGCAGACCGCGGCGAGCGGTGATACGGAGGCCGCGATCCTGTTGGCGCTGGAAGCGCTGCCGAAGAGTGGATCGGGGCCCGCGCGGCCATATCTCTTTGAAGCCGAGGCCGCACTTTTCAACGCTCTGTTGGTGCACCACCAAACAGCGGTCTTCAAACACGACGCCGGGGTGACGCAGGCAGCCTTCAATCAGACGGGCGATCGCATTGTCACCGCGTCCTACGATAAGACCGCACGCATTTGGGACGTCGCGAAGGGTAGCGAGATCGCAATCTTGAAGGGCCACCAGGGACCCGTGGAGAGAGCCGGATTCAGTCCGGACGGACGCCGGGTCATTACGGCCGCAAGGGACGGCACCGCGCGCATCTGGGATGCCGACTCTGGAGCGCAGCGTGCTGTGCTTGCGCCGGTCGGCGATTATCCAACGGCTGTGTTCGATTCGAACGGCGACCGGGTGTTGACGGCGGGGCAGAACAGTCACGCGTCACTCTGGGATGCCCGGACGGGAACGAAACTCCTGAGCGTAGCCAGCACTGGAGACGGATTGGCTGGCTTCAATCCGGATGGTCGCAGCTTTGTGACCTCACAAGAACAGAAGGTCTTCGTCTGGAATGCCGCGGATGGCGCGCTGATCCATGAATGCCCCGTTAGCACTTACGCGTCCACACTCACATTCAGCCCGGACGGAAGTCGGCTGCTGGTAGGCTCGTGGGGGACAATTTCATACGGCGACTTCCCTGCGCTTTGGGACCCATCGAACGGAACCGAAATCGCAAGGCTCCGTGGCCACAAGAGCGACACCCAATTACAAGGCGCAACGTTCAGTCACGACGGCCGCCGGATTGCAACGGTCTCGCTCGATGGCAGCGCACGAATCTGGGACGGAAAGTCGGGATTCTTAATTGACGTTCTCGGTCAAGAGTCCCCCAACTTGAAACTGAAAGACATCGATCGGGACGACCGTGATGTCGAAATGAACAGCGCGTTCAGCCCCAACGATCGCCTTTTGGCCACCGCTTCCATGAACGGTCCAATACGCATCTGGGACGTCGGTCGAGCGTCGCTGTTCACCACCATCACCGGCCATCGCGCCTTGATCGAGCACCTCGAGTTCAATCCAGTCGACGGCAATATTCTTCTCACGGCTTCACACGATGGCACCGCCCGCCTTTGGGACGTCGACGGAATTCTGACGACCGATCTGATGAACGAGTATCCGCCGACCTTCGCGGTGTTCAGTCCTGACAATGTGCATCTTCTGACTGGAGGCGGGGACGCGAAAGGGCACCTGTGGGATGTAGCCGGCCGTGAAATAGCCGAGTTCGACACAGGCGAGATTGTCAACGGTGCGACATTCAGCCCTGACGGAAGTCGCGTTGCAACCGCATCCCTTTCGGGCCGAGTTCTCATCTGGGACGTTGCGGGCAGACGCGAGATCGCGCGCCTCCAATATCCCCCCGGGCTCCTTCAAGTTCAGTTCAGTCCGAAAGGAGACCTCCTGGCGTCGAGTTCGGCTGACGGCACGGCACGGTTGTGGAACGCAGCAACTGGTACCGAAGTCGCCACTATCCAGACAAGTGGGAGGCAGGTTGTTTTCAACCCGGACGGCGATCTCGTCCTCGCCGCGACCAGCGACAACGCCGCGCACCTGTTGGAAACGAACGGGACCGAACTGAAGAAACTGGTCGGGCATGAGGGCCGAATCACCGGGGCGGCATTCAGTCCGGACGGGCAGCTGGTCGCTACAGCCTCGCTCGACCACACCGCGCGGATCTGGTCGGTCAAGGACGGAAGCACCGTCGCGATCCTAAGAGGTCATGGCGATCAGCTCACCGAAGTCGCGTTCAGCCCGGACGGTCAGTCACTGCTGACTGCCTCACGCGACGGCACCGCACGAATCTGGAGCGTCCCAGACGGAACGGAAAGGGTCGTTCTCAGGGGGCACACCGGCGCAGCGACCAGCGCGCAATTCAGTCCTAACGGTCTCTATGTCCTGACAGCCTCAACTCAGGACGGAACGGCCCGGCTCTGGGCCGCGCGGACGGGGCGCGAGATGGCAGTGCTTGCCAGTCCGAAGGAGAACAAGCGGCCGGCACCGATACGCGCGGCCTTCAATTCAGATGGAACGAGGGTCGTGATCGCGTCCTATGAAGAAGACGTTCGCGTCATACGGTTTTTTCAGACACCCCAAGATCTCATCGATTTCGCGAAGCAAACTGTTCCACGCGAACTGACCGCGTGCGAACGGCGTCGCTTCTTCCTTCCCGTCGAAGGCGATGTTAGCGATTGTCCAAGTTGATGTCGCCAAACGCCCGTGGCTGGTGACCTAACCGGCTATGCCGTAGTCGCAAAGGGGCGTATTGGATCCTATAGCGGTCATTTCCAAGCCGTTCGCAGTCGACTGCATTTGGCGCAACCGCGACCTCCAAAATGGTCGCCAACAATGTCTGCGTTCAGGCAGTGGTAACAGTCACCTCAACGGCCGACATCGGGGCCGATCTGCCGTTCACGTCGCGGCAAATGTAAATCCGCTTCGGGTCAGAGCCTGACATCCAGACGGCGGACAAACGGTACAGACCGCTGCCCGCCTGGTCACAGGCCAGCCCGGGTAATTGCGCTGCTGAAATTCCGGACTTCAGTCCTTGGCGCGCTCGACGTAGGAGCCGTCGGCGGTCATCACCACCACGCGCGTACCGGCGCTGATATGCGGCGGCACCGCGGTGCGCACGCCGTTGGAGAGCACGGCCGGCTTGTAGGACGAGGACGCGGTCTGGCCCTTGGTGACCGGCTCTGTCTCCACGACCTCGAAAGTGGCGCGCTGCGGCAGCACCAGCGAGATCGGCACGCCGTTGAACTGCGCCAGTTGCACCGCCATGCCTTCCTGGAGATAGGGAGCCATGTCGCCGACCACGCTTTCCATAGCCACGACCTGGTCGTAGCTTTCCGGGTTCATGAAATGGAAGCCTTCGCCGTCGGAATAGAGGAAGGTGTGCTCGCGCTCCTCGACATAGGCGCGCTCGACCATTTCGGTGGTGCGGTAGCGCTCCGAAACCTTCACGCCGTCGCCGATGCGGCGCATGTCGAGCTGCGTTACCGGCGTGCCCTTGCCAGGGTGGATGTTTTCGGCAAAGAGGATGACATAGAGCTTGCCGTCCTTATCGACGACGTTGCCTTTGCGTAACGAACTGGCGATGACCTTGACCACGATATTCAATCCCAATCGAGTTTTTCGGCCTGCAAGCGTCTATGCCCATGAAACGGCAACGGCGGCCTTCGCGTGCGCCCTAGCGCATCTTGCGTCGAACCGCCAGCCTTCTCGGCGATTTTCCCGCTCATGACCGGCGCTTCGCCCTGGTGGACACCGCATATCCATGCCGACCGCCGGCCAAGGCTGATGGCGCGCAACGCCATCGCGAATGCCCTGCGTGGCTGGTTCGCGACGCGCGATTTCGTCGAGGTGACGACGTCGGCGCTGCAGGTCTCGCCCGGCAATGAGGCGCACCTTGCCGCTTTCGCCACCGAGGCGATTAGGCCCGACGCGTCGCGCCAGCCGCTCTACCTCCACACCTCGCCGGAATTCGCCTGCAAGAAGCTGCTTGCCGCGGGCGAGAAGCGCATCTTCAGCCTCGGCGCGGTTTACCGCAACCGAGAGCGCGGCCCGCTGCACCATCCCGAATTCACCATGCTCGAATGGTACCGCGTCGGCGAAACCTATGAGAGCTTGATGGCCGACTGCGCCGAGTTCCTGGCGCTCGCGGCGGAAAAGGCCGGTACAAAGCGCTTCCGCTTCCGTGGCCGCGACGCTGACCCTTTCGCCGAGCCGGAGCGGTTGAGCGTCGCCGACGCTTTTTTGGCGTATGCAGGCATCGACCTGCTGGCGACCGTCGCCGCCGACGGCAGCACCGATCGCGACGCGCTGCACGAGGCGCTGGTCCGCGCCGGCCTACGCACCGCGCCCGATGACAACTGGGCCGACCTGTTCAGCCGGGTGATGGTGGAAAAGGTCGAGCCGGCGCTGGGGCAGGGGCGCGCCACCATCCTCTACGGTTATCCTGTGTCGGAGGCCGCGCTTGCACGACCGAGTGCTGTGGACCCGCGCGTCGCCGAGCGCTTCGAGCTCTATTGCTGCGGTGTCGAGCTCGCCAACGCCTTTGGCGAGCTCACCGATCAGGCCGAGCAGCGCCGCCGCTTCATCGCCGAGATGGACGAGAAGGAGCGCATCTATGGCGAGCGCTATCCGCTGGACGAGGATTTTCTCGCAGCCCTTGCAATCATGCCGCAGGCCAGCGGCTCGGCGCTAGGCTTCGACCGGCTGGTGATGCTGGCGACAGGAGCCGCCAGGATCGAAGACGTGATCTGGGCGCCGGTGGCAACGCCTTGATTGCCGGCTGACCCCTGCGCTTAGTGCGCGAACACCTGCTCGAGAGAGCGAAAACCTTTGAATTCGAGCGCGTTGCCCGACGGGTCGCGGATGAACAGCGTCGCCTGTTCGCCAGGCTCGCCCTTGAAGCGCACCATCGGCCGTTCCAGCCAATCTATGTCGGAGCGGGCTTCGAGCCGCGCGGCGAGCCGTTCCCATTCGTCCATCAAAAGCACGGCGCCGAAATGCGGGATCGGTACGGCGACGCCGTCGACCTTGCCGTCACGGGCGGCCTCGGCCGCCTGCGGCCGCAAATGCGCCGACATCTGGTGGCCAAAGAGGTCGAAATCGACCCAACTGGCCGATGAGCGGCCGATCGCGCAACCAAGCACCTCGCCATAGAAAGCGCGGGTTTCGTCGAGATCACGAACCGGGAAGGCGAGGTGGAAGGGCGTCATGCAGGAGCTCCAGGCAGGCAATTATTCAGCGGTTGGCCGTTCCGGCCGCTTTGAGCGATTCGGTCGCGGCAACCTGATTGGCCTTCGCCCATTGCACAAGCGAGGATGGAACAATAGATGGTGCGACAGCATCCATAGATGGTGCGTCAGCATCCATGATGGTGCGACGGCATCCATGATGGTGCGACGGCATCCAGAGATGGTGCGGCAGCGTCTGCCTTCCCGGACCGCTTGAACAAACAGGACTAAGTACATGACCAATACGCTCGACGCAGCGAAACTGACCGACCGTGTCGCCGCACTCGTCGAGGGGGCCAAGCGCGCAGGAGCGGACGCCGCCGACGCTGTCGCGGTGCGCGGCCGTTCAGCCGGTGTGTCGGTGCGGCTGGGCAGGGTCGAAGGTACCGAATCGTCGGAGAGCGAGGATGTCTCGCTGCGCGTCTTCGTCGGCCAGCGTGTGGCGAGCGTCTCGGCCACCGCCGCCTCCGATCCGAAGGCGCTCGCCGAGCGCGCCGTCGCCATGGCGAAAGTCTCGCCCGAGGATCCTTATCAAGGCCTCGCCGACCCGGCGCTGCTCGCCCGCAATCTGCGCGATCTCGACCTCTTCGACCCGACCGAGGTTTCGGCCGATCAGTTGAAGGAAGCGGCGCTTGCCGCGGAAGCGGCCGCCCTTGCCGTGAAAGGCGTCACCAATTCCTCCGGCAGCGGCGCCAGCGCCGGATTGGGCGGGCTGGTGCTCGCCACCTCGCATGGCTTTCTCGGCCAGTACGTCGCCTCGCGCTTCTCGCGCTCGACCAGCGTCATCGCCGGCGAGGGCACGGCGATGGAGCGCGACTATGAATTCTCCTCGCGCCAGCATTTCGCCGATCTCGACGCGCCGGAGGACATCGGCCGCAAGGCCGGCGAGCGTGCCGTGCGCCGGCTCGGCGCCCGCAAGGCGGCGACCGGCCCGGTCGACGTCGTGTTCGACCCGCGCGTTGCGCGCGGCATTGCCGGCCATCTCGCCGGCGCCATCAACGGCGCGGCGGTGGCGCGCAAGACGAGTTTCTTGCGCGACATGATGGGCAAGCAAGTGGCTTCCACAGCGATCACCGTCACCGACGAGCCGCTCCGCCGCCGCGGCCAGGCCTCGCGGCCCTTCGACGGCGAAGGCGTCGAGGGTGAGAAGCTGTTGATGGTCGACAAAGGCGTGCTCAACCACTGGTTTCTGTCGACCTCGGCCGCGCGCGAGCTCGGCCTCACCACCAACGGACGCGGCTCGCGCAGTGGCTCTTCAGTTTCGCCGTCCTCGACCAACCTCGCCATCGAACCCGGCGAGCGCGCGCCGGAGGAGCTGATCGCCTCGCTGAAGCGCGGCTTCTACGTCACCGAGGTGTTCGGCCAGGGCGTCGACATGGTGACCGGCGAATACAGCCGCGGCGCTTCCGGCTTCTGGATCGAGAACGGCGCGCTCGCCTATCCGGTGGCCGAGGTGACGATCGCCTCGAACTTGAAGACCATGTTCCTCAACATGGTGCCGGCAAGCGACCTCGACCGCAATTTCGGCACCGCCGCGCCCACGCTGCTGATCGAGGGGATGACCCTTGCCGGTGCCTGACATGGTCATCTCAGCCGGGGCGCGCGAGGACCTCGCTTTGCTGCGCGACGCCGCCCGCGAGGCCGGCGCGATCGCCATGCGCTACTTCGGCAACAACCCGCAAGTGTGGATGAAAGGCGGCACCTCGCCGGTCAGCGAGGCCGACCATGCCGCCGACGCCTATCTGCGCGAGACCTTGCTCAAGGCGCGGCCGGATTACGGCTGGCTGTCGGAGGAGACCGCCGACGATCATGCCAGGCTGTCGGCGCGCCGCACCTTCGTCGTCGATCCGATCGACGGCACGCGAGGCTTTCTCGACGGCCTGCATTCCTGGTGCGTCAGCGTCGCCGTGGTCGAGGACGGCCGCTCGCTGGCCGGCGTGCTCGAATGCCCGGCAAAGCGGGAGACCTACTGGGCGCTGCCGGGCGAGGGCGCTTTTCTCAACGGCAAGCGCATCCATGTGCGGCCGCTCGGCGACACTGTCGAGATCGGCGGACCAAAACCGCTGGTCGACCTCATGCCGAAAGCCTGGCAGGGGAGGCTGCGCCGCATCGCTTATATTCCCTCGCTTGCCTACCGGCTGGCGATGATCGCCAACGGCAAGATCGACGCTACCTTCGTCAAGCCCAATGCGCATGATTGGGACATCGCTGCCGCCGACCTCATCTTGAAAGAAGCGGGCGGCGCCTTGCTCGACCGCGGCGGACAGCCTCCGCGCTATGCCGGCGAGGTGATCAACCACGGCGCGCTTGCCGCCGGCAACGGCGAGTTGCTCGACGTCCTTGCCGGTGTCATCGCCGGAACTGACGAAGGGTGAGCCGGCCCACAGTTCCAAAATCGGCTGCTTTGGTCTAAACGTTTCACAAAATTCATGAATCTGCGAAGGGATCGGCATGGCCGCGGAAGACGGAAAGAAACAGCTTTTGCACCTGGTGTTCGGCGGTGAGCTGAAAAAGCTGGGTGGAACCGAGTTCCGCGACCTGGACGCGCTCGACATCGTCGGTATCTACCCCGACTATCAATCAGCGCACGCCGCCTGGAAGGCAAAGGCGCAGGCCAGCGTCGATAATGCCCATATGCGTTATTTCGTCGTTCACCTGCACCGGTTGCTCGACCCGGAAACAAAGGCAGCCGGTTGACATCGATGGAGCATGAAGCGGTGAAAGGGGCGACAGGGCGCGCCGCCAGGCGGGGCGGGACGCGCACGCTGTGGCGCCGCATCCGCGAGCCGCTCGCCCAGTCGCGATTCGTCAAGAATTTCATCGCCAGCCTGTTCGCCTGGTTCGTGCGCCTGATTCGCATCACCAGCCCGCTGGTCAAGGGGTCGACGCAGGTCGCCGGCGGCGCCTATGGGCATCTCGAGCCCGGCATCATCGCGCTCTGGCACGGCCAGCATCTTCTTACTCCAGCCTATTACCCGAAGGGCCGGCCGCTGGTCGCCATGGTCTCGCGCAGCGCCGATGCCGAGCTCAACGCCTTGATGATCGAGAAATTCGGCATCGAGGCGGTGCGCGGCTCCGGCGGCCGCGACAGTTCGAGGCATCTCGACAAAGGTGGCGCCAAAGCCTTGATCGCGCTCAAGAAAGCCCTCGTCGCTGGCAAGAATGTCGCCATGATCGCCGACATTCCGCATGGCACGCCGCGCGACGCGGGGCTCGGCATCGTGCTTTTGGCCAGGCTGTCCGGCCGGCCGATCTTGCCTTCGGCGATCGCCACCAGCCGCCGCAAGGTGCTGGAAAGGAGCTGGGACAAGACCACCATCAACCTGCCGTTCGGCCGCTCCGCGGTCATCGTCGGAACGCCCGTCTTCGTGCCGGCCGATGCCGACGACGCCGAGATGGAGCGCAAACGCCAGGAAGTCACCGCTTCCCTCAACGCCGCGACGGCCGAGGCCTATCGCCTCGTGGACGGCGACAAATGAGCGAGCGCTGGGCGCGCGCGGCCCTGAGGGCCTACCGCTATGCGGGGGCCGTCGCCTATCCGCTGATCGGACCCTATGTCGCCTGGCGCGCCTCGCGCGGCAAGGAAGACCGCGTTCGTCGCCGCGAGCGCTACGGCGTCGCCGGCCGGCCGCGCCCGGAGGGCCCGGTGATCTGGATCCACGCCGCGAGCGTCGGCGAGACGATCGCCGTCGTGCCGTTGGTCGAATGCATCCTCGACTATGGCGTCAACGTCGTGCTGACGACCGGCACCGTGACCTCGGCGAAGGTTGCCGACGAGCGGCTCGGCAGCCGCATCATCCACCAATATGTGCCGCTCGACCTCAAGCCGGCGGTCAGCCGATTCCTCGATCACTGGCGGCCGGAATTGGCCATCATCGCCGAATCGGAAATCTGGCCGATGACCATCCTGGAGCTCGGCGCGCGCAACGTGCCGCAGGTCCTGGTCAACGGACGGTTGTCGGACCGTTCCTTCCACTCGTGGAAGAAGCGCGCCAGCGTCGCCGAGGCGCTGTTCGAGAACCTTGCCCATGTCGTTGCACAGTCGGATGTCGATGGCGAACGTTTCCGGGCGCTCGGCGCCAGGCCGGTCACCGTCTCCGGCAATCTCAAGGTGGACACCAATCCTCCGCCGGTAGACGAGCGTGCGCTGGCGACGCTGCAGCGCCAGATCGGCAACCGCCCGACCTGGGCGGCGACCTCGACCCATGATGGCGAGGAGGTGGTCGCCGCGGAAGTCCACGCGACCTTGCACAGGCGCCACCCCGGCCTGCTGACCATCGTCGTGCCGCGCCATCCCGACCGCGCCGACGCGCTTGCGGCGCAGATTGCCGGCATGGGGTTGACCGTCGCGCGCCGCAGCAAGGGCGACCGCATTTCGCCCGACACCGATATCCTGCTCGGCGACACGATCGGCGAGATGGGGCTCTATCTCAGGCTGACCGAGATCGCCTTCGTCGGCCGCTCGCTGACCTCGCAAGGCGGCCAGAACCCGCTGGAGCCGGCGATGCTCGACACGGCCGTGCTTGCCGGCCGCAACGTGCAGAATTTCCGCGAAGCCTATCAGCGCCTGCTCGACCGCGGCGGCGCCAAGCTGGTGCGCGACCGCGACATGCTGGCCGGCGCCGTCAATTTCCTCCTGACCAACGAGGTAGCGCGCCACGAGATGATGGCGGCGGGTGCCGCGACCGTCGACGAGATGCGCGGCGCGCTCGCGCGCACGCTGAAATCGCTGGAGCCTTACATTCAGCCGCTGGTCGTCAAGGCGCGCCTGAAAGGCGCCAACGGGCGTTAGCGCATGGCCCAAAAATCGGAAGCGATTTTTGGAAAGGATCATGCGCCATGGAAGTAGCGTCATGACCAGCGAAGCGCCGCCCTTCTGGTGGGAAAAGCCGGACTGGCGCGTGCTGGCGCTGTCGCCGGTGTCGGCGGTCTACGGGATGGTGGCGGGCCGCCGCATGCGGCACGCGCCGCGCGAGAAGGTCGCAGCGCCTGTGCTCTGCGTCGGCAATTTCACCGTCGGTGGCAGCGGCAAGACGCCGGTCGCCATCGCGCTGGCGAAACAGGCAAAGCGCATGCAGCTCACGCCCGGCTTCCTGTCGCGCGGCCATGGCGGCTCCTTCGCCAAGCCGCATGTCGTCGATGCACATCACGACGCCGCCAAGCATGTCGGCGACGAGCCACTGCTTCTGGCCGAGCACGCGCCGGTGGCCGTGACGGCCAACCGCGCCGCCGGCGCGAAACTGCTGATGGAAGAGCATGGCTGCGATTTCCTGATCATGGACGACGGCTTCCAGTCGGCGCGCATCCACATCGACTACGCGCTGGTCGTGGTCGACGCGCGCTTCGGCATCGGCAACGGTCGCGTCATTCCTGGTGGACCGCTAAGAGCCAAGGTCGTCGACCAGCTGGTCTTCACCAGCGCATTGCTGAAGATGGGCGAGGGGAGCGCCGCCGATACGGTGGTGCGCCAGGCGGCGCGCGCCGGCCGGCCGATCTTTTTGGCGCATGTCGAACCCGCGAACCCGGCGCGCTTTGCCGGCGGCAGATTCCTTGCCTTTGCCGGTATCGGCCATCCGGAAAAATTCTTCGACACGGTGCGCGGCGCCGGCGGCGAGGTCGCGCTGTCGCGCGCCTTCCCGGACCATCATTTCTACGCCGCGGACGAGCTCGCCGATCTTGCGGCGCTTGCCAAACGCGAGGGGTTGCGCCTCGTCACCACCGCCAAGGACGCCGCGCGTCTGCGCCACGGCACGGCGCCGGCCGGCTTCCTCGAACAGCTCGACGTGCTGGAGATCGGCGCCGTGTTCGAGCTCGAGCATGCGCCCGAACGCATCGTCGATGAGACGCTGGATGCGTGGCGGCTGCGCAAGATGCGGGGGTGAGCAACTTCGGCTACGTCGGAAGGGGTGTGAAGGAACGCGGCGGCACGGGTTCCTCGGGATCATCTACCGCCGGCTTCTCATTTCCGGATGCATCTCGATCTCGCGGCGCAGCGATGCCGTCGCGTTCACATAAGGCTCCTGCCTGGCGACGCTCCAATATTTAAGCTCGTCCAGCGGAATGCTCTCGCCGGTCACCGCGCAGCGCACGAACGCGCCGGGGCTGGTCACCTGGAAGTCGCCGTCGAGATAGCGGATGCGCGCTTCCTTGCCGCCGGGGCCTTCAAAACGGTTCATCATGAAATGACGCTTGGGTTCATGTGGGTTCAATCGCCACAAATCGCGGGCAAGGTCAAGCTTGGCGCAATGCTCATGTAATATCGCTGACCGGCACAATGATTGTCAGGAAGCGCCATGAACATCGCCAATGCCAGCATGACGCCGCTGCTGAAAGAGGCGCTCACGCCGCAGCCGGTACCGTCGGCCAAGCCCGACCCAACGATCACCGGGCTGGTCAAGGCGCTGGTCCAGCCTCCGGCGCCGTCGATCGTATCCTCCGCACAGGTCGCCGCGCAGGCGCTCAACGGCTCTCTGACCAGGCCGCCTGCTCAATCGACCCAGCGCCTGTCGTCCGCCGAGATCGAGAACGCCTACAGAGCCGTCATGGAACCTGATGCCGGCACTGATGACGCCTCGACAAGGTCTCCGGCAGGCAGGCCGGCGGCCGATGCCGACCGGCCTTCGCGGGCGGCGACCCAGCCGCGGTCGGCGGTCGCCGACAACACGGCCAGGGTCACGCCAACGCTGCCGCCCTCCTCGTTCTCGCCGGCCCTTGCTTCCGGGGTGCTGGTTGCGGCCAATGCCAACGCGCCGCAACGGCGGGGTGCGGCGGCCCGGCCGGCAGGCCATGCTCCGCGATCTCAATCCGGCCAGCCGTCGCTGTGGACGATATCGATCGTGACGGCCATCGTCTCGGCTGCGACCACCACGATCGTGCTGCTGCTGCTTCGCTGACGAATCTCAGTCGTCGTCCTGCAGGAAGGCCTCGAGCTTTTCCGGCGCCAGCCCGGCCTGTTCGGCAATTCGTCTGGCGAGGTCCGCGGCAGCCGCGCGCGGGCGGCCGACGGGGCGATCGAGCCAGTAGGACACCGGATTGAGCGCGACGCGCTCGTCGACGGGGACGATGCGGCCCGACTTCAACTGGTCCTGCGTCAGCGGCGGCCGCGCCAGCGCGACGCCCAAGCCGTGCGCCGCAGCGTCGAGCACGAGATTGTAGTCTTCGAACCGGCGATCCTGCGGGCGAGGGCGGTAGTCGACGTCCTGCGCCGCGAACCAGGCGCGCCAGCCGGAGGCGTCGGAATCGTTGATCAGCGGGAATTTGAGCAGCCGCGTTGGGTCGCCTTGCCCGATCTCCTTCGCCAGCTCCGGCGACGCGATCGGGAAAATATGCTCCTCGAAAAGCTGCACCGAGACGCGGCCGGGAATGCGGCCGCGTCCGCAACGCACCGAGAGGTCGATGCCTTCGTCGGCGAGATCGGCCTGGCGGTTGTCGACGTCGAGCACGATGCGCAGCCGGGTCGGATTGTTTTCCAGCGCCGCCATGCGCGGCATCAGCCACAGGCCGCTGACCGAGGGAATCGAGGCCAGCCGCACCACGGCGGTGCCGCGCGGCTCGACCCAGCGGTCGGAATTGACCGAGATCAGCGCGAAGGCCTCGGTGGTTCTCAGATGCAGCCGATTGCCCTCATTGGTCAGCGTCACGCCGCGCGCGTTGCGCTCGAACACTTTCAGTCCCAGCCAGTCCTCCAGCTTGGCGATCTGGCGGCTCACCGCGCCATGCGTGAGGTTGAGCTTTTCGGCGGCGGCCGAAAAACTCCCGGTGCGCGCCGCCGCATCGAAGGCGCGTAAGGTCTCCAACGGCAGCATCTGGTTCGAGCTGTGATCCATGCTCACAGCTGACCCTCGAATTGCTCGTTTGTCAATCGGCCGGCAATGGCGTTTTCTCTCTCCATGGCCCTGAAAGACGAGGATTCGGCAATGAGCGCTTACACCGGCACGTTGAATGAGACACAGCGCATGGACACCGCCGCTGCCGTCGCGGTAGCGCTGACGGTCGCCGGCTGGGCCTCGGCTTTCCCGGCGATCCGCGCCGGCCTTGCCGCCTTCCAGCCGCTGGAACTCGGCGCGCTGCGCTTTGCCATCGCCGCCGTGCCGGCGGCGATCTTCCTGGCGGTCAAGCGCCCGGCGTTGCCGAGGATCGACGAGCTCTGGCGCTTCGGCTTCGGCGGCGCGATCTTCGTCGCGCTCTACACCGCCATGCTCAATTTCGGCGAGCTGACCGTCTCGGCGGGCGCCGCCGGCTTCATCATCAATGTCAGCCCGATCTTCACCGCAATCATGGCCATGGCGCTGCTCGGCGAGCGCTTCTCGCGTCTGGCCTGGCTCGGCACGGTGATCTCCTTCACCGGTATCGGCATCATCGCGGTCGCCGACGGGCACGGCCTGCATTTCAACGCCGGCGCGCTGCTGGTTCTGGGCTCCGCGCTTTGCTCGGCCGTCAACACCATCGTCCAGAAGCCGCTCTTTGCCCGCCACCATCCGCTGACGATCGCCGCTTCCAACATGGTGCTCGGCGCGCTCTGCCTGTCGCCCTTCCTGCCGGAGGCCTTCCGTCAGGCAGCAGTTGCCGATACCGCCGGCCTCGGCGCCGTCATCTATCTCGGCGTCGTGCCCAGCCTGATCGCCTACGCTGCCTGGGCGACGGCGCTTTCCCGCCTGCCGGCGGCGCGCGCCTCGAACTTCCTCTATCTGGTCTCGCCGACCTCCGCCCTGATCGGCTTCTTCTGGCTCGGCGAAGTGTCGTCGCTGCTCGGCATCCTCGGCGGCGCGCTGGCTCTGGGTGGTGTGATCGTGGTGAATTTGAAGCGCTGATTAGACACAAAGTTTTATCTCGAAGGAGCCGTTTCTCAGCGGCTCCTTTTCGCGCGCGGCGGCCGCGCTGTTAGCGGCGAAGTCGTATTGCGATGACGGCGGAGATCCTATCGCCCGCCGTCAGATTACATTTGCGCCGGACATCGTCCTTCAAGGGCAAAAGATAGCTTCCGTCCTTGGGAAAAAGGGATGTGCGGAACCCTACGCCGCCGATCGTCGCCTCGACAGGTATCACCCCCCACCCGTAAGTCGCGAGCTTCTCCAGCTTTCTGATCTCCGCGCCATGCCGCGCGGGTATCGGGGCGAAGAAATAGGGCGACGGGCCTCTCCAATGGATGACGTCGGCGTCGAACCGGAACTCGACTGTTTCGCCGGTGTCGTCGCTCACGGGCTCACCGCCGCCCGAACAGCCGTTCGATATCGGCAAGCTTGAGCTCGATATAGGTCGGGCGGCCGTGGTTGCAGGTGCCGGATCCCGGCGTTGCCTCCATCTGGCGCAGCAGCGCGTTCATCTCCTCGGCCTTGAGCAAGCGGCCTGAGCGCACTGAGCCGTGGCAGGCCATGGTGGCGGCGATCTTGTCCAGCCGCTCCTTCAGCGTCTCGACCGTGTCGTTGTCGGCGATCTCGTCGGCAAGGTCGCGCACCAGCTGCTGCACATTGGTTTCGCCGAGCATCGAGGGCGTCTCGCGCACCGCGACCGCGCCCGGCCCGAAGCGCTCGAGCCCGAGGCCGAATTTGGCCAGCGTCTGAGAATGCATCGCCAGTCGCTCGGCGTCCTCTTCCGGCAGGTCGACGATCTCCGGCAGAAGCAGCATCTGCGAAGGTACCGCGCGCGAATGCAGCGCGTTCTTCAGCGCCTCGTAAACCAGCCGCTCATGCGCGGCATGCTGGTCGACGATGACGAGCGAATCCCTGGTCTGGGCGACAATGTAATTCTCATGCACCTGGGCGCGCGCGGCGCCCAGCGCCATGCCGAGCAGCGCTTCGGCCGGCTCGGCTGTGCCGGCGCGGGCGTCAGCGCTGGCAAGCGGCCCGGTGTCGAAGGTCGCCTGGTCGTTCTCGGCGAAGCCGTTTCGTGTTGGCCGCGCTTCACCCATATCCAGCGGCCGCTGCGGCGAGCGCGCCAAATTCGAACCATGTTCGAAGCCGCTGAAGCCGGAGGCGCGGTAGGTGGCCTCATAGCTGCGGTGTCCGGCGGTTGGCCCGGGATGTGCAAAGGGCGCGACACCCGGTCGGAACGCCGCCATCATGCCCGCCGCGCCTGAGGTCGCGGCGCGGATGCCGGCGCCGGCCAGCGCCTCGCGGATGGCGCCGACGATCAGCCCGCGCACCAGGCCCGGATCGCGGAAGCGCACATCCGCCTTGGCCGGATGGACGTTGACGTCGACCGTCGCCGGATCGAGTGACAGGAACAGCACCGTCACCGCGTGCCGGTCGCGCGGCAGCACGTCGGCGAAGGCGCCGCGGATCGCGCCGGCGATCAGCTTGTCGCGCACCGGCCGGCCATTGACATAGGCATATTGCTGCAGCGCGTTGGCGCGCGTGTAGGACGGGATCGAGACATGCCCGGCAAGATGCACGCCGTCACGCACCGCGTCGATGGCGATGGCGTTGTCGGGGAAATCCTTGCCCATCACCTGCGCGACGCGGGCGAGCCGGCCGTCCGGCGTGTCGTCGGTCGCCGGCAGTTCCAGCGTCGAACGGTCGGAACCGGCAAGCGTGAAGCGCACGGCCGGGAAGGCGATGGCGATACGCTTCACCACATCGCTGGTCGCCGAACTTTCGGCGCGCTCACCCTTCATGAATTTGAGCCGTGCCGGCGTCGCGAAGAAGAGATCGCGGACCTCGACCGTCGTGCCGCGGTTGGCCGCCGCCGGCTTCACGGGTAAGACGCGCCCGCCCTCGATGCCGATCTCGGCCGCGCTGTCGCCGCTTGCCGTGCGTGAGCGGATGGAAAGCCACGCCACCGAGCCGATCGAGGGCAGCGCCTCGCCGCGGAACCCCAGCGAGCGGATATCGTGGATGTCGTCGGAAAGCTTCGAGGTGCAGTGGCGGGCGATCGCTAGCGCAAGCTCCTGCTCGGCAATGCCCGAGCCGTCGTCGGTGACGCGGATGAGGGAGAGCCCGCCGCCGGCGGTGACGATCTCGACCCGGCTCGCGCCGGCGTCGAGCGCGTTCTCGACCAGTTCCTTCACCACGCTCGCCGGACGCTCGATCACCTCGCCGGCGGCGATCTGGTTGATCATCGTTTCGGAAAGCTGGCGGATAGGCATGTGGGGATTATAGGCGGATTCGAATGGCGTGGGGGAGGGGTTAGTTCACGCCTGCGCCACCAGCCAGTCCCTGACCTTGCGCGCGTTCTCGCTCAACTCCCGGTTCTTCGGCCAGATGACGTAAAACGCAATGCCGGTTCTCATCACATGGTCGGTCACCGGCACCAGCAGGCCGGCGGCCACCAGCCGCTCGACGAGATGGCGCCAGCCGAGCGCGATGCCTTGGCCCTCCATCACCGCCTGGATCACCAGGGCATAGTCGTTGATGCGCAGCCCGCGCTCGGCGTTGCGCAGGCTGCTTCCGGCGGATACGAACCATTCGTCCCAGTTCGGGGCCTCGCGATAGGGCTCCTCGAGATGGATGAGCCGGTGCGTGGCCAGTTCCGCGACGGTTTCCGGCCGGCCGAATTTGGCGAGATAGCTGGGGCCCGCGACCGGAAAGATCTCCTCGTCGGAGAGCGGCAGCGAATGATAGTCCGGCCAGCGTCCTGGGACGCCGCCGCGCACGCCGAGCGGGATGCCCTCGGCGATGATGTCGAGGTCGCGGTCGGCCGTCTGGATGCGGAGATCAATGCCCGGCAGCGCGTCGCGGAACTGCTGCAGGCGCGGCATCATCCAGAAGGAACCGAAGGCGGTCGAGGCCGCAAGCGTCACATGACCACCGGTCACCTGCAGGCGAAGGTCCTCGGCCGACTTGCGGATATGCGACAAGCCCAGCGAAACGTCGGCATGGAAGCGCTCGCCGGCCTCTGTCAGGAGCACCTGCCGGTGGCGGCGCTGGAACAGCTTGGCGCCGAGCTGTTCCTCCAGCCCACGCACCGCATAGGAAACGGCCGCCTGTGTCATGCCGAGCTCGCGACCGGCGGCGGTGAAGCTGGATAGCCGGCCCGCCGCCTCGAAGACGATAAGGCTGCCGGCCGAGGGCAGGAGGTGTCGTAAGCTTCGCATAAGTGCAGCTTATACAAGAGATCAGGATTTTCCAGCGTCACAGCCATATTTCGTCTCGCTAACTTGGCGGTGCGGGAAGAAGGAGACCCCATGAACGCACCGGCCGCTGAAATGACTGAACCGAGCCACCGCCGCGGCGGCGGCCGTCTTGGCCGCAAGGCGCTGCGAAGCGCGCCGGTTGCGTCGTTTCCGACGCTCGTCCGCCAGATTCCTGTCTACGAGATCGTTCCCGACGAAGCGGTGGAACTGATCCACGATGAGTCGCTCAAGATCCTCGAGGAGGTGGGCTGCGAATTCCGCGACGACGAGGCGATCGCGCTTTGGAAGGCGGCGGGCGCCGACATCAGGGAAACGCGCGTGCGCATCGACCGCGCGCTTCTGATGGAACTCGTCTCGAAGGTCCCGCCGGAGTTCACGCTTCATGCGCGCAATCCCGAGCGCACCGTCCGCGTCGGCGGCAAGAATTCGATCTTCGTGCCGATGTATGGCGCGCCCTATGTGCGCGACCTCGACAACAAGCGGCGCTACGGCACACTTGCCGACCTCAACAATTTCCACAAGCTCGCCTATATGGCGCCGGCATTGCACTCGTCGAGCTCGATCATCTGCGAGCCGATGGAAATCCCGGTGCCGAAGCGGCACCTGCACATCATCCATTCGGCGCTGAAACATTCCGACAAGCCATTCATGGGCATCGTGACGTCGAAGGAGCGCGCCGAAGACACGATGGCGATGGCGGGCATCGTGTTCGGCGAGGATTTCGTCCGCGACAACCCGGTGCTGGTCGCGATCACCAACTGCAATTCGCCGCTGGTGTGGGACGCCACCATGCTCGACGCCATGCGGGTCTATGCGCGCCACAACCAGCCGCTGATCCTGGCGCCCTTCGCGCTATGCGGCGCCTCGACTTCCGCCTCCGCGGTCGGCGCGGTCGCGCAGGTCAACGCCGAGGCGCTTGCCGGCGTCGCCTTCACCCAGCTCATCCGTCCCGGCTCGCCGCAGATCTACGGCCAGTTCATGGTCACCGTCGACATGAAGACCGGCGCCCCGATGGGCGGCACGCCGGAGGCCGCGCAGATGATGTATCTGATGGGCGCGCTGGCCAGGAAGTACAAGCTGCCGTGGCGCACCTCCGGCTTCCATGTCGGCTCCAAGCTGAACGACGCCCAGGCGGGCTACGAGGCGAACATGCTGATGCATGCCGCGATCCTTGCCGGCGCCAACTACATCTGGCATTCGGCCGGTTGGCTGGAAGCTGGCCTCACCTGCGGCTACTCGAAATTCGCCACCGACTGCGAGCAGCTTGTCGGCTGGTACAAATATGCAGGCGGCGTTCCCTTCGACGATTTCAAGGAGGCTCTTGCCGCGATCCGCGAGGTCGGTCCGCAGGGGCATTTCCTTGGCACCCAGCACACGCTCGAGCATTTCGAGCGTGCCTTCTTCATGCCGAGCATCATGGACTTTAACTCCTTCGAACAATGGACAGCCGAGGGCGCGAAGGATCATGATACGCGCGGCTTGGAAAAGGCGCGCAACATGCTCGCCGACTATCAGGAACCGAAGCTCGACGAGGGCGTCGCCGAAGGTCTCAAGGATTTGATCGCGCGGCGCGAGGAAAAGCTGCCTGATAGCGTTAGTTGACAGAGAACGGGCGAAGACCCGCCGAAACCAATGGGAGAAAGAAAATGACAATCTTCAAAAGCAACGGTGATCGCGTCCCCGCCGCCATCGAGGCGATGGCAGAAGAGACGCGCGCAGGCCGCATGGACCGGCGCGAATTCCTGGCGCTGGCAAGCGCATTCGGCGCCTCGACGGCTTTCGCCTATGGCATGATCGGCCTTGCCGCGCCGACAAAAGCGCTGGCCGACGAGCCGAAGAAGGGCGGAACGCTGCATGTCTCGATGTCGGTCAAGGCGCAGAAGGATCCGCGCACCTATGACTGGACGGAGATGGCAAACGTCACCCGTACCTGGCTGGAGCCGCTCGTGCGCTACACGCACCAGTTCACTTTCGAGCCGGTGCTGCTCGAAAGCTGGGACGTCAATGACGACGCCACCGAATATACGCTGCATCTGCGCAAGGGCGTCACCTGGAACAATGGCGATGCCTTCAACGCCGACGACGTGGTCGCCAATCTGAACCGCTGGTGCGAGAAGGGCGCTTCCGGCAATTCCATGGCGGCACGCGTCGGCGCGCTGATCGACACAAAGACCGGCAAGGCGAAGGATGGCGCGATCACCAAGGTCGATGACCTCACGGTCAAGCTGAAGCTCGGCGAACCCGACATCGCGATCATACCGGGCTTCACCGACTATCCGGCGCTGGTCGTGCATCGCGACTTCGACAAGGATGGCGCCGACCCGATCAAGAAGCCGATCGGCACCGGAGCTTTCGAGCTGGTGTCTTATGACGTCGGCCAGAAGGCGGTGGTCAAGCGCCGCGAGAGCGGAAAATGGTGGGGTGGCGAGGCGCCGCTCGACGGTGTCGAGTTCATCGACTATGGCACCGACTTCAACGCCACGCTCAATGCCTTCGATTCCGGCGAGGTCGACCTCGATTTCGAAACGCCGGCCGACTTCATCGACCCCCTCGACAAGATGGATCTGGTGAAATCGGAGGTCGCGACCGCGACCACGCTGGTTGCCCGCACCAACATCACGCACAAGCCCTATGACGACCAAAAGGTGCGCAACGCGCTGCAGATGGCGGTCGACAACAGCCAGGTGCTGCAGCTCGGCTATGCCGGGCGCGGCACGGTCGGCGAAAACCACCATGTCAGCCCGATCCATCCGGAATACTACCCGCTGCCCAAGAAGACGCGCGACGCGGCCGGTGCCAAGAAGCTGATGGCCGACGCCGGACAGGCCGACTTCGAGCACGAGTTGATCACCGTCGAGGACGAGTGGCAGAAGAACACCGGCGACGCCATCGCCGGCCAGCTGCGCGATGCCGGCATCAAGGTGAAGCGCACGGTGCTGCCGGGCTCGACCTTCTGGAATGACTGGACGAAGTATCCGTACTCGTTGACGATCTGGTACATGCGCCCGCTCGGCGTGCAGGTGCTGGCGCTCGGCTACCGCAGCGGTGAGGCCTGGAACGAGACCGCGTTCTCGAACCCGGATTTCGACGCCAAGCTCAAGCAGGCGCTTTCGCTGGCCGATCCGGCCAAGCGCAGGGAGGTCATGAAGGACGTCGAGCAGATCCTGCAGGATTCCGGCGTCATCATCCAGCCGTTCTGGCAGAAACTCTACTGCCACATGAACAAGAAGGTGAAGAACTACTCAATGCACCAGACCTACGAAATGGACTTTCACAACGTCTGGCTGGAAGCCTGAGACGGGCAGCGCAAGGACTTCATGCGCCGCGAAAAAGCCGATATGCAGGATGCGTGGTGGTGATCTTGCCACCACGCCCGCCGACATCCGGAGATCCTGCATGAGACCGATAGCGCTGGCCATTGCCATGTCGATCGCCTTGCCTGCCGCAGCGCTGGCCGGGCCGGCTGCCAAGGCCGTGAAGTTCTTCTACGTGCCTGAAGTGAAGTTCGAGGCGGACGCGAAGTACCGCGACCGTTT
The DNA here is from genome assembly GCF_058312955.1 of Mesorhizobium sp. LEGMi-168a. Taxonomy (NCBI): domain Bacteria; kingdom Pseudomonadati; phylum Pseudomonadota; class Alphaproteobacteria; order Hyphomicrobiales; family Phyllobacteriaceae; genus Mesorhizobium; species Mesorhizobium sp. LEGMi-168a. The sequence goes on along the minus strand of NZ_JBZEGV010000001.1, from coordinate 594,720 downwards.
CACCGATCCGGTCACGAAGCTCTTCGAACTCAACGACAAAGCGCAGAAGGAGAAGCCCGACGAGGTATCCTGCATCGATTTCGACCCTGGCCTCGACGCCCAGGATTTCGATCAGAAGACCGTGTCGAAGACGCTGAAGCTCACCGAGACCGTCAATGGCGACACCGCCGAGGTGACGGCGAGCTTCAATCTTTTCCCGGAAGGCGATGACTCCAAACGTGAAATGGTGTGGTCGCTGAAGAAAATGGACGGCAAGTGGAAGATCGCCGACATCACCTCCAAGACCAGCGACTGGAAACTCAGCGCGCTGGAGTGCGGCTCCTCGACGGAGTGATGCCATGCTTCGCCGCCTCGCTCTCGCGCTGGCAAGTTTATCGATGCTGGCCGCGGGGCTGAGCGGCGGCGCCTGCGCGCAGGGGCTGTTCGGCTCGCCGCCGCCGAAAGCCTCTTCCGGCGACAACGACACGTCGCCGCCCGCCGCCGCGCCGGAAACCAAGCCGGCCGAACCGGCGCCTGCCGCACCCGTCCTGCCCGGATCGCCGACGGCGGTGGTGAAGCCTTTCTACGAACATCTCGGACTGGAGCTCGACCCGGCCGAGCGCAAGAACTTCATCGATCCGGCGAAGAGCGTGCTCGACAAGAGCGATGCGCTGCGCGCCTCGGGGCAGGGCGAATGTCTCGATCCCAACATGGCGCTCGACAACGCCGATTACGACAAGCTCGCCATCGACAAGAGCCTGCGCACCGTCGAAGCCGTCAATGGCGACCAAGCCAAGGTGGTGGTCGCCTTCGTCGTCGAAGGCCACCAGCATCGCCTCGAATGGAAACTGAAGAAGGTCGGCGGCGACTGGAAGATCTCCGACTTCCTGTCGGTCACCGGCGAATGGGCGCTGAGCCAGTACCAGTGCGAATGATGGTGATTGAAGATCAGGGCCGGCGATCCTTCGCGCCCCCCTCTGGCCTGCCGGCCATCTCCCCCACTTGGGGGGAGATCAGATGTCACGCCGGCTTTCGCCAATCTCCGACGTTGCAGGATAAGCAGGGCGCCGAAGCTGCTAATCTCCCCCCTTGTGGGGGAGATGTCCGGCAGGACAGAGGGGGGCGCTGTCCCGCCAGCCTCTCGCAACAAGTTTCAGCCCCTTCCGCGATAGGGCGCAACCCCGGTGTCGGGCAGCCAGGCGTCCTTGGGTGGTGCGCCGGTCTGCCAGAAGACGTCGATCGGGATACCGCCGCGCGGGAACCAGTAGCCGCCGACGCGCAGCCAGAGCGGCTTGGTCGCCTCCACGATGCGGCGGCCGATCATGACGGTGCACTCCTCGTGGAAGGCGCCGTGGTTGCGGAACGAGGTCATGAACAGCTTCAGCGACTTCGATTCCACCAGCGTCTTGTCGGGCGCGTAGTCGATGACGATGTGGGCGAAGTCCGGCTGCCCGGTGACCGGGCAGAGCGAGGTGAATTCCGGGCAGGTGAAGCGCACGATCGCCGGCGGTCCGTCGCCGCGCTGGAACGGCACGGTCTCCAGGACCGCCTGTTCAGGGCTCTGTGGCGTCTCGACGTGCTTGCCGAGCTGGGTGAGGTTCTTTGCATCAGTCATGGGCGGAGCCTTCTTGGTTTTTGCCGCTCCTTAGCACCAGAGCGAAAAAAGTGCAGCGGTTTTTCGGATGGATCCGATGCGTGAAACGGAAACAGGAGCCGCGCGTTGCTCCAGCACAATTTGAAACGGCAGGAAGACGATGACCAGCAACGACCCGCTTCTCCAACCCTACCAGCTCAAGCACCTGACGCTGAAGAACCGGGTGATGTCGACCAGCCATGAGCCGGCCTATTCCGAGGACGGCATGCCGAAGGAGCGCTACCGGCTCTACCATGCCGAGAAGGCCAAGGGCGGCATGGCGCTGACCATGACGGCGGGCTCGGCGATCGTGTCGCGCGACAGCCCGGCCGCCTTCGGCAATCTGCACGTCTATGACGACCGCATCGTGCCGTGGCTGGCAGAGCTGGCGGACGCCTGCCACGAGCACGACTGCAAGGTGATGATCCAGATCACCCATCTCGGCCGCCGTACCGGCTGGAACAAGGCCGACTGGCTGCCGGTGCTTTCGGCCTCGCCGGTGCGCGAGCCGGCGCATCGCGCCTTTCCGAAAACCATCGAGGACTGGGACATCGAGCGCATCGTCGCCGACTATGCGTCAGCGGCCCAGCGCTGCCAGGCGGCCGGCCTCGACGGCATCGAGTTCGAAGCCTACGGCCATCTGATGGACGGCTTCTGGTCGCCGGCGACAAACCATCGCGACGACGATTTCGGCGGCTCGCTCGACAACCGGCTGCGCTTCACCGACCTGGTTCTGGACGCCGTGCGCCAGGCTGTCGGCGAAAAATTCGTCGTCGGCATCCGCATGGTCGCCGACGAGGATTTCGAAAAGGGCCTGCCCAAGGATGAAGGCATCGAGATCGCAAGGCGCTTGGCCGCATCCGGCAAGGTCGATTTCCTCAACATCATCCGCGGCTCGATCGAAACCGACGCGGCGCTGACCAAGGTCATCCCGGTCACCGGCATGCGCTCTTCGCCGCATCTCGATTTTGCCGGCGAGGTGAGGGCGGCGACGAAATTCCCGACCTTCCACGCGGCGCGGATTTCCGACGTCGCCACCGCGCGCCACGCGATTGCCACCGGCAAGCTCGACATGGTCGGCATGACGCGCGCCCACATCGCCGATCCGTATATCGTGCGGAAGGTGATGGAAGGCCGCGAGCATGAGATCAGGCCTTGCGTCGGCGCCACCTATTGCCTGGACCGCATCTATGAAGGCGGCGAGGCGTTGTGCGTCCACAATGCGGCGACCGGCCGCGAAGCGACCATCCCGCATGTCATCGCCAAGAGCGAAGGGCCGAGGAAGAAGGTCGTGGTTGTGGGCGCCGGGGCGGGCGGTCTGGAAGCGGCGCGCGTCGCCGCCGAACGCGGGCACGAGGTAACGGTGCTGGAAGCGTCCAGCCAGGCAGGCGGCCAGGTGCGGCTCGCGACGCAAAACCCGCGCCGCAAGGAACTGATCGGTATCATCGACTGGCGGCTTGCCGAGCTCGAGCGCCTCGGCGTCGAGATCCGCTACGACACCTGGGCCGAGAAGGACGACGTTCTGGCGCTGTCGCCGGACGTGGTGATTGTGGCCACCGGCGGCCTGCCGCAGAACCCGCCGCTGACGGCCGGCGACAATCTCGTCACCTCGAGTTGGGACATCATGGCCGGCAGCGTGAAGCCGGCCGAAAATGTGCTGCTCTATGACGACAATGGCGGCCATCAGGGCATGGGCGCGGCGGAACTGATCGCCAACAGCGGCGCGAAGCTGGAGCTGGTCTCGCCGGAGCGCTTCTTTGCGCCGGAAATGGGCGGCCTGAACCATGTGCCCTATATGCGCGCCTTCCATGAGAAAGGCGTCACCGTCACCATCAACACCCGTTTGCGCTCCGTGCGGCGCGAGGGCAACCAACTCATCGCCGAGCTGGCGTCCGACTTCGCCGATGGCTGGCGCAGCGAGCGGCGCGTCGACCAGGTGGTGGTCGAGCATGGCACGGCGCCGCTCGACGATCTCTATCTGTCGCTGAAGCCGCTGTCGAAGAATGGCGGCGCGGTCGACTACGAGCGATTGGTGAGCGGCGGCGACATTTTTCCGCAGCGCAATCCCGAAGGCGGCTTCGTGATGTTCCGCATCGGCGATGCCATCGCCTCGCGCAACATCCACGCCGCCATCTATGACGGCATCAGGTTCGGGATCAGGATTTGACGCGTAGAGCATGATCCCGAAAAGTGGAAACCGGTTTTCGGAAAAGATCATGCTCAAAAAACGATAGAGCCCCATTCCGATTCTATCGGAATGGGGCTCTATCGGTGGCGCGCAACCGGCCTCCGCAAGGAGAGCCACCTGCCGCTTCGGCCGATTGCGCGCCGCGCATGGCGCCGGCCTGGTGCCGGCGGCGTGCGATATCTCAAAACATCCGGGCGGTGGCCATGCAGAACACGCTGATGACCAGCAGCCCGCCGGCGAGGCGTTCGCCTTTGGTCATTTTCGCCCGCAGCAGGGTTTGCGTCGCTGCATCGGCGCCAGCCAGCTGCCTGCTGGAGGAGGCCACAACGGCGCCCTGCACGCCGGCGGCGATCAGCGCCGTCGCAATGCCCAGCGCGAGCACCATCTCCATCGAGCCGAAAGCACCCTGATGGAAGAAATACCAGAGCAGCAGACCGGTCAGAAACACCACGCCGGAGGCGCCGAGCTGTGGCCGGATGAAGCGCTCCGCCTTGATCTCCGGATCGCGGGCAACCGCGATGGTCGTGCCGGCCCAGAAAACGCCGGCCATGACGTGCAGGCCGATGACGACGATGTAGACATATTGCATGACCGCATTCCTCTTTTCCGCCCGCCGCTATTATCTGCCGCGCATCGCCCACAATCCGGCGATGCCATCAATAAGACAAAGTTAGATATCTAATGGTTAGATGTCAATTCATGATGCCGAGTTTCGCGTATCCCTTGCTTGTCCTAGTGTTCAACCATGACGCCATTTGACCGCCCGCCAGTCGGCATGAATCTCGCCCGCACCTCCAAGATCGTGGCGCAAGCCTTCGACGCCGCAATGGTCGAAGCCGGCGGAACGCTGCCGGTTTGGTTGACCTTGCTCTCGGTCAAGTCGAAGGAACTGGCCAACCAGCGTGAGCTTGCCGGCATGATCGGCATCCAGGGCGCGACGCTGACCCACCACCTCAACGCCATGGAGGCGCAAGGGTTGCTGACGCGCCGCCGCGATCCGGACAACCGCAGGGTCCATCAGGTGGCGTTGACCGAGGCTGGCGATGCGTTGTTCGAGAGATTGCGGATGGCAGCGATCGCCTTCGACAAGCGGCTGCGGACTGGAATTGCCGATGAGAGGCTGGCGGAGTTCGCCGAGGTGCTGGCGATGCTGCGCGCGAACGCCGAAGCCACGAGCTTTGGAAGCATGCTGACATCGTTTCCAGGCGACGAGAAGGATATTCATCCTCGTTCGCGCAAGCCGGCTCGCAACGTCAAACTGTAAGCGCCTAGCCGTCATAGCCCGGAATGGCACCGAAGGCGTAGTGGCGCAGTTTAAGCGCCGCAATCAGCGCCGTGAGCTTCGCCTTGCCGTCGAAGGCATCCTGGAACATCTCGTCATGCATCAACAGGATCAGCTTGCCCGGCTTGACGAAATGGCCGTAGCCGAACAGGTGATCGATCTCGCTGATCAGATGGTCGACGCTCTGCACCGGCTTGCCGCTGTCCTCATGTACCCACTCGTGGTCCCAACCATAGAGCCAGAAGCCTGACGCAGCGACGAACTCGTAGTCCGGGTCCTCGCGGCCGGCTTGCGCCAGCCCGAGCGAATTGTCGTCCTTCGACATCGACGGCAGCCGGAACACGTCGCGCCCGGGCAAACGCGCATGCACGGCGGGCTTCAGGCCAAGCACGGTATTCGCCCTCAGCATGTCGGCGACCACGCCTTCGGTGTCGCCGTAGAAATGCCGGTAGTGATTATAGGCGTGGCTGTAGCTGTGATTGCCGATCGTCACCAGCGGCATCGACTTCGCCCGCTGCACCAGCGCCCGATTGGCGGCATTGGCCTCCGCATGCATGCCGACCATGAACAAAGTTGCCGGCACCTGCTCCGCCTGCAGCACGTCGAGAATGTTGGCGGTGCCGGCGAGCGGGCCGTCATCGAAGGTGAGATAGATGGTGCGATCTGCCGCGAGCGCCGGAGATGCGACAAGTAGCCAGAGCGTTGCGGCGAGACGAAGCAGCATCGGCAAGACCCGTTTGTAATCACGGGCAAGCCGCCATGCTAGTGTGGGTCTGTCAAGTCTCGACGAATTTGCCCAGGGTCTATTGGGATTCGGGTCAGGCCGAGTCGAGAATGGTGGGTTCCGAGAAGCGGAGCGGAGCGTACTTAAGGTACGCGAGCACCGGCCTACGCCGGCCGTAGCCTTAATTGCCACGTGATTCTCATGAATGCTTCGGCCGGCGAAGGCCGGAAGCGCAGGAGGCCGCCGTTCGCAGGCCGACCTCACCCGAATAGCAATTGACCCTATGCCAGGCTGCCTCTCAGCACCTTAAGCTTCGCCTTCTTGGGGTTGCGCGCCAGCAGCCACTCGCGCGCCTTGTCCTGCGGCATCGGGAAAGCGATCGAATAGCCCTGCACCTGGTCGCAGCCGATCGCCATCAGCGAGTCGAGTTCGGCTTCGGTCTCGGCGCCTTCGGCGACGATCGAGATGCCGAGACCCCGGGCAAGCTCGGTGATGGCGCGCACGATCTTGGTGTTGTCGCCGTTCTCGTTGATGTTCTGGACGAAGCGGCGATCGATCTTCAGCCGGTCGATCTCGTTCGGGTTGACATGGCTGAGCGACGCATAGCCGGTGCCGAAATCGTCGAGCTCGAGATGCACGCCGGCGGCCCGGATATGCCTGAGCTTGGCGGCGATGCCGGTCTTCTCGTCGTCGAGGATGACGGATTCGACGATCTCCAGCGACAGCTTCTGCGGCGCGAGCCCGGCCCGCTCCAGCGTTCCGAACAGGAACTGGTCGAAGTCCGGCTCGCGCAGCTCGGTGCCCGAGACGTTGACGGCGATGCGTCCGAAATCGATGCCGGCGCGGTCCCATTCGGCGGCTTCGTTGATCGCCTTGGTGATCACGATGCGGCCGATATCCGGCATGAAGCCGCATTTCTCCGCCACGGGGATGAATTCGCCGGGCGAGATCATGCCGCGCGCGGCATGCTTCCAGCGCACCAGTGCCTCGATGCCGCTGATCTTGCCGCTGGTCAGCGACACCTGCGGCTGGAAATAGACCTCGAAGGTCTTTTCCGCGATCGCGGTGCGGATGTCCTGTTCGAGCTGCTTGCGGTAGTCGAGCTCGCGCCGAAGTTCTTCGGAGAAGAAGGAGAAGCTGCCGCCACCGAGCTTCTTGGCGGAGTAGAGCGCGAGATCGGCATGGACGAGCAGGTCCTGCGCATTGTCGGCATCGATCGGGTAGACGGCGATGCCGGCGCTGGCGCCGGGCATGATGGTCGTGCCCTGGAAGATGATCGGCTCGTTGATCTCGCCCAGGATGCGCTTGGCCAGAGCATGGATATCCTCGGTGCTGCCGGCGCCGTTGAGGATCATCACGAATTCGTCGCCGCCGAGCCGGGCGCAAAGATCAGACGCACGGCAGGAATCGCGCATGCGCTGGGCGGTGACGACAAGCACATAGTCGCCAGCCGCGTGCCCCAAAGTGTCGTTGATCTGCTTGAAGCGGTCGAGGTCGAACTGGATCACCGCCAGCCGCTCGCGGCGGCGCTGCGCGCCCTTGATCAGCGTGTCGAAGTGATCGGTGAGGAAGGTGCGGTTGTGCAGGCCGGTCAGTCCGTCATGCACGGCGATGAAAGCCATCGAATTGCGCGCGTCGACCAGCTCATGCGTCTTGCGCAGGATCGCCTTCGACATCGGCCGGAAGATGAACAGCGCCACCAGCACGATGACGCCGATGGTGGCGAAGAACAGCGTGCGGTGCAGGTCGAGCATCTCGTCGGACCGCTCGTTGGCAAAGGCGCTGATGCGCTGGCCGAGCGCGGCATAGCCGGACAAGGTCGCGTTGGCGACGGAGGCGTCGAGGCCAACGCGTTCGCCGCCCCCCTTGTAGCCGTCGCTTTTCATGCCGAGCTGCGATTGGAAGGACGAAATCAGCCTGTCGCCATTGGCGATCAGGCCGACCGAGAAATAGTCGAGGTGGAACGGCTTGCTGAACAGCACATACTCGATCGATTTCGGATCGTTGCGCGCCGTCGACAGCGGATCGGCGCCGGTCTCCTTGAGCAGCCGGTCGTAGTTGGTCTCGAACTCGCCTGTTGCCTGCTTGAGGGCCGTGACCAGCGCCGGCTGCTTGTCGCGCGAGGCGGCACCGGTGGCGCCGGCCAGGAAGACGATGCGCTGCGACAGCGCCTTCTGCGTCGAGACGATGTCGAGCAGCGCGTCATTGTGCTGCTGCTGCGCCATCAATTGCTGCAGAAGGACGAAGGACGCCATCACCATGGCGGCGATGATCATGAGCGCCAGCCAGTAGCCGGTCTTGATGAGCAGAATCAGCTTGCGCGAAACGCTCTGCACTGGCTGCTGCGACATAACTCGGTGACCCTCCGGTCGACGGATTCCTGCCCTGGATTCGTGGCGGGAAGACCCTTGACGTGAAAGGGTTAACAGCTCGGCAAGCAGGCGCGGCGCTCATCCCGACAGCCTGACAAAGCTGACAAGATGGTTATCGCGTCCTTTCGAGCGAAGTTGGCATTTGAGTGCATAGTCATTAGCCCTGATCGCAAAGCTTTCGCGACGCCACCGAAGCGGTCGTTTTTGCGATGGATTTTTCTTGTCCATGGCGCGACAGTCCGCGTCAAACGAACAGGGCCACACCATGAGCGCAGCGTTTCTCTCCCACATCGACAACGAGCTTCAGGGCTTGAAATCGGCCGGGCTCTATAAGTCTGAGCGGGTCATATCCTCGATGCAGTCGGCCGAGATCGAGGTTGCCGGCCAGAAGGTGCTGAACTTCTGCGCCAACAATTATCTCGGCCTCGCCGACAGTCCTGAATTGCGCGACGCGGCGAAGCAGGCGCTCGACCGCTATGGCTACGGCATGGCGTCGGTGCGCTTCATCTGTGGCACGCAGGAGGAGCACAAAGAGCTCGAGGCGACCATCTCGTCCTTCCTCGGCATGGACGACACCATCCTCTACGGCTCCTGCTTCGACGCCAATGGCGGCTTGTTCGAGACGCTGCTCGGCGAGGAGGATGCCGTCATCTCGGACGCGCTGAACCACGCCTCGATCATCGACGGCGTCCGACTCTCCAAGGCCAAGCGCTTCCGCTATGCCAACAACGACATGGCCGACCTCGAAGCGCGGCTGAAGGAGGCGAAGGACTGCCGCTTCCGGCTGATCGCCACCGACGGCGTGTTCTCGATGGACGGCATCGTCGCCAACCTACGAGGCGTGTGCGACCTCGCCGAGAAATACGATGCCATGGTGATGGTCGACGACAGCCACGCAGTCGGCTTCGTCGGCAAAAACGGCCGCGGCTCGGCCGAGCATTGCGACGTCGAGGGTAGGGTGGACATCATCACCGGCACGCTCGGCAAGGCGCTGGGCGGCGCTTCCGGCGGCTATACGTCGGGGAAGAAACAGGTGGTCGACTGGCTGCGTCAGCGCTCGCGTCCCTATCTTTTCTCCAACACGCTGATGCCGGCGATCGCCGGCGCCTCGCTGAAAGTGTTCGAGCTGATCCGCAATGGCGGCGCGCTGCGCGAGCGCCTATATGCCAATGCGCAACGTTTCCGGTCCGAGATGGGCAAGCTCGGCTTTACGCTTGCCGGCGCGGATCACCCGATCATCCCGGTGATGCTCGGCGACGCAGCTCTTGCGCAGGAGATGGCGCAACGCATGTTGAAGCGCGGCATCTACGTCATCGGCTTCTCCTTCCCGGTGGTGCCGAAAGGCCAGGCGCGCATTCGAACGCAGATGTCGGCCGCCCATTCCAGCGCCGACATCGATCGCGCGGTCGAAGCGTTCGGCGAGGTCGGCAAAGAGCTGGGTGTGATTTCCTGAACGGCCGACATCGAAAAGCTGCTCCGGATCAAGGGATTCAAGGAACAAAAGAATGTCGAACATGATGAAGGCGCTGGTGAAGGCCAAGGCCGAGCCGGGCATCTGGATGGAAGAGGTGCCGGTGCCGGAGATCGGCCCCAACGACGTGCTGATCAAGGTCAAGAAGACCGCGATCTGCGGCACCGACGTCCACATCTACAACTGGGACCAGTGGGCCCAGAAGACCGTGCCGGTGCCGATGGTGACCGGTCACGAATTCGTCGGCACGGTCGCTGATTGCGGCGCGGCGGTCACCGAATACAAGGTCGGCCAGCGCGTCTCGGGCGAGGGCCATATCGTCTGCGGCCATTGCCGCAACTGCCGCGCGGGCAGGGGGCATCTGTGCCGCAACACGCTCGGCGTCGGCGTCAACCGTCCAGGCGCCTTTGGCGAATACATGGCGATCCCGCAGCACAATGTCGTGCCGATCCCCGACGACGTGCCGGACGAGATCGCGGCCATCTTCGATCCACTCGGAAATGCGGTTCACACGGCATTGTCCTTCGACCTGGTCGGCGAGGACGTGCTGGTCACCGGCGCCGGCCCGATCGGCATCATGGGCGCGCTGGTCGCGCAATGCGTCGGCGCGCGCAAAGTCGTTATCACCGACATCAATCCGGTCCGGCTGGATCTGGCGCGCAAGCTCGGCGTCCAGCATGTCGTCGACGCCTCGAAGGAGAAGCTGCGCGATGTGATGCCTTTGATCGGCATGACCGAGGGTTTTGACGTCGGGCTCGAGATGTCGGGCGCAGCGCCCGCCTTCCGCGACATGATCGACACCATGAACAATGGCGGCAAGATCGCCATTCTCGGCATCGCGCCGACCGGCTTCGAGATCGACTGGAACAAGGTCATCTTCAAGATGCTGCACCTGAAAGGCATTTACGGGCGCGAGATGTTCGAGACCTGGTACAAGATGATCGCCCTGGTGCAGGGCCCGCTCGATGTTTCGGGCCTGATCACGCATCGCATCGGCATCGATGATTTCCAGGTTGGGTTTGATGCGATGAGGAGCGGCAATTCGGGCAAGGTGGTGATGGATTGGTAGCTGTCGGCTCCGGGGCCTGACTCGATCGCTGGCTGCCGCTGATGACCGCAGGCGTCAGCGGCCCGGCTTCAGCACCGAAGCCGATGGTGCTCCAATCCAAAGCCGATCTCACAGGCGGATGTCCTGCCGTAGAGCGAGATGCGTTCGGGTCGCTCGGGCATCCTGCTCTACCTTTTTTCTCAGCTCTTCAGCCGCATTTATTGGCTGCAAAATCTCCTTAGCGCAGAATTCTGTTTGTCATCAGCCATTTCACGGAGCGGGGCCATGCGTAGTTCGCACCCATGCGAAGATCGGTGAAGCCCTGCGAGACAGGTCTCCCGGTCTGAGTGTCGAGGATGCGGATGAACATAGTATGTTCTGTTCGGTTGACGCGCGTCACGACGCCAAGCAGGGCAAGAGATGCGCCGTGTTCTCTCGCAATTTTGCCTTCGCAGCCCCCGCAGTTGCGCAGTCCGTGCGGCGCAGCCGTCTGTTCGTTCCGGGCTGGTTGATCGATTACCGCAAAACGCCCGGATTTGGAGAGCATGTCCTTCGCGACTTGCGCCGACTCGGACAGATAGCGCCTGTCGTGTTCATCTGGAGGAATTATCCCCGCCCCGGCGCTCTTGTCTTCCAGTTCAAAAGGAAACACCTCGATTGACGTCGGCTTTGCCTGCTGAGCATGTGCAGATACGCAGGTGCCTGCAAGCAGCGTCGTCAGGAGAGTCAATGTGCGAATGCGCATGATAGTCCTCCCTTCGATAGTCCTCCGCCGATGCCGCAACAATTATAGACGGCTTGACCGCCAAAATCACGATCAGCGGGAAGTCCCGAGCTTTGACCGAGGCGTGGAGCTTTTCACACGGCCTTGGCTGTTCAGGGTAAGCGGGCCCGACCTCGGCTGTTGTCTGAGACCAGACTGGCTTCGAGCGCGGCAAGCCCTTCCGCGATCGCAGCGCGCTCCGCGGTGCCGAGCCTAGCCAGTAACTGCCTTTCAAACAGCTTCGCCAACGGCACCATCTCGCGGTAGGCTGCAAGCCCCGCTTTGGTGAGCGTCAAGTGCTCGACGCGGCGGTCGTTCCCGTCCGGCGTGCGCGTCAGCCAGCGCCGTCGCTCCAGTTCGGCGACTGCTCGCGACACCTTGGTCTTGTGCATCGCCGACTGCTCGCCGAGTTCCGTCGCCGTCATCGTGCCGCGCTGACCCAGGCCCGAAAGCGTGCGCCATTCCGGCCGCGTCAGGCCATGGCGCTCCTTGTAGATGCGCGAGAATTCGCGGCTGACGGTGTCGGCCAGCCGGTAGAGCCGGTAGGGCAAAAAGCTTTCGAGCTCGAGGATTTCCGGTTCCATGGGCGCACCGCGAATGCGTCTGCCGTTGATAGTTACATTTTCGATGGTTACAAATGAAACCAGTTTGGTCAACATCCCCGGAAAGCCGAGCGGCTTTGACAGCGCAGGCGGCATGCCGGAGCATTGCGCGAGGAGGAAGTGATGGCCTTTTCCTACATGCCGGGCTTCGGCAACGATTTCGAGACCGAGACGCTGACCGGCTCGCTGCCGCAGGGCCGCAACTCGCCGCAGCGGCCGGCCTATGGGCTCTATGCCGAGCAGCTTTCCGGCTCGCCCTTCACCGCGCCCCGCGGCACCAACGAGCGCTCCTGGCTCTACCGCATTCGCCCGAGCGTCCGGCACACCGGCCGCTTCAAGGCGGCGAGTTATCCCTTGTGGAAGACCGGGCCCAATATCGGCGACCACGAGCTGGCGCTCGGCCAATACCGCTGGAGTCCGGTGCCGATGCCCTCCGAGCCGACCGATTTCATTTCGGGCATGCGCACCATGACCACGGCCGGCGACGCGGTCGGCCAGTCCGGCATGGCGGCGCACGTCTATGTCGCCAACCGCTCGATGACAGACGACCATTTCTTCAACGCCGATGGCGAATTGCTGATCGTGCCGCAGGTCGGCGCGCTGCGCTTCGTCACCGAGATGGGCGTGATCGAGCTTCGGCCCGGCGAGATCGCCGTGCTGCCGCGCGGCCTCGTCTTCAAGGTCGAGCTCGCCGATAAGGAAGCGCGCGGCTATGTCTGCGAAAACTACGGGGCAAAATTCACCATGCCCGACCGCGGCCCGATCGGCGCCAACTGCCTGGCCAACCCGCGCGACTTCAAGACGCCCTGCGCCTGGTTCGAGGAGAAGGAGACGCCGTGCCGGCTGATCGTCAAATGGTGCGGCACGTTCCATGTCACCGAGCTCGGCCATTCGCCGCTGGATGTCGTCGCGTGGCACGGCAACTACGCGCCCTACAAATATGATCTGGCTACGTTTTCGCCGGTCGGCGCCATCCTGTTCGACCACCCCGACCCGTCGATCTTCACGGTGCTGACGGCGCCGAGCGGCGAGGAGGGCACCGCTAATGTCGACTTCGTCATCTTCCCGCCGCGCTGGCTGGTGGCGGAAAATACTTTCCGGCCGCCCTGGTATCATCGCAACATCATGAGCGAGTTCATGGGGCTGATCCACGGCCAGTACGACGCCAAGGAAGAAGGTTTTGTGCCCGGCGGCATCAGCCTGCACAACCAGATGCTGGCGCACGGGCCGGACGCCTCCGGCTTCGAAAAGGCGACGCGGGCAGATCTCAAGCCGGTCAAGCTCGACAACACCATCGCCTTCATGTTCGAGACGCGCTTCCCGCAGATGCTGACCCGCTATGCCGCTGAGCTCGACACGCTGCAGGAGAACTATATTGACTGCTGGGCCGACCTGAAGAAGCGTTTCAACGGCACACCCGAGGGCGATTGGTCCTGAACGGCGGTAGCAGTGTCAGGAAAAATGAACGGGCGGCTTGACGATCGCCCGTAACGGCTTTGTTGTGAGATCAGCGGCACCAGACCGCGCGAGGAGAGGAAACCGCATGAAGCTTGCCACTTTGAAGAACGGGACGCGCGACGGAAAGCTGGTCGTGGTCTCGCGCGATCTGACGCGGTTCACCGACGCTTCCTTCCTGGTGCCGACGCTGCAGGCCGCGCTCGACGACTGGCGCCGCATTGCGCCGCATCTGGCGGCGATGGCGGAATCGCTTGAGACCAACGCCGTGCCCTCCGCACGCTTCCACGAGCATGACGCGCATTCGCCACTGCCGCGCGCCTATCAGTGGGCAGATGGCTCGGCTTACGTGAATCACGTCGAGCTGGTGCGCAAAGCGCGCGGCGCCGAGATGCCGGCAAGTTTCTGGACCGACCCGCTGATCTACCAGGGCGGCTCGGATTCCTTCATTGCGCCGCGCGATCCGATCCGCATGGCGGACGAGGCCTTCGGCATCGACATGGAGGCCGAGGTCGCCGTCATCGTCGACGACGTGCCGATGGGCGCGGGACTGGACGAGGCACGCGAAGCGATCCGGCTTGTCGTGCTGGTCAACGACGTCACGCTGCGCGCCATCACCGGGCCGGAGCTCGCAAAAGGCTTCGGCTTCTTCCAGTCGAAACCGTCTTCCGCCTTCTCGCCGGTGGCGGTGACGCCGGACGAACTGGGCGACGCCTGGGACGGCGGCAAGGTGAGCCTTCCGCTCCTCGCCGACCTGAACGGCAAGCCGTTCGGCCGGGCGAATGCCGGCGTCGACATGACCTTCGATTTCCCGGCGCTGATCGTGCATGCCGCGAAGACGCGACCGCTCGCCGCCGGCACCATCATCGGCTCCGGAACCGTCTCCAATAAGCTCGACGGCGGGCCGGGCAGGCCCGTCGCGGCAGGCGGCGCCGGCTATTCCTGCATTGCCGAGTTGCGCATGATCGAGACCATCGAGAGCGGCGAGCCGAAGACGCCCTTCCTGCATTTCGGCGACACGGTGCGCATCGAGATGAAGGACAAGGCTGGACATTCGATCTTCGGCGCCATCGAGCAGAAGGTCGAGAAATACGAGGGGTGAGAGGAGAGGAATCCACCGCCGTGACCTTGCTCGATCATCTGCGCCGCATGGCGCACAACAATTTATGGTCGAACGACCGGCTCTACCGCGCTGTCCTGGCGCTGAAACCCGGCGAGTTCGAGGCCAAGCGCGTGAGCTTCTTCCCCTCGATCAAAGAGACTCTCAATCACATCCTCGCGGTCGATCGTCTCTATCTCGATTTCCTGACGGATGGCGGTCTCGGCGCCGCCGCCTACGACGCCTTCGTGCCTTTCGACGATGTGGTAAGCCTGGCAGCGGCGCAGGCCGATTTCGACCGCGAGCTTGTCGCCTTCTGCGACGGCCTGTCGGAAGCCGACCTCGATCGTCGCGTCATCACCGACCGGCGCGAGGACGGCATGATCCCCGAGCGCATCGGCGACATCCTTGCCCACGTCTTCCTGCACGACATCCACCACCGCGGACAGGTGCATGCGATGCTTTCCGGCACTTCCGTTCCGCCGCCGCAGTTGGACGAGTTCCTGCTCGACTATGACGTCAAGCTGAGGAAGGAAGAGGTGGAGCGTCTGGGACTGGATGATCAGACCAGCGCAACGTCATAGGCTGAAAATTGCCGATCCGCGGTGACCATCGTCAGGCCTTCAATTTGAGCCTGTGCAATGAGCAGACGGTCGAAGGGATCGCGATGATGGAGTGGCAAGTGCTCGAGTCTCGCCGCGTGCTGTTCATTTACGCTTAGAATTGGAATTCCGTTCGACCTCAGGATGTCCACGAGGTTGGCTGTGAGCGTGACTTTGCCGAGCGATTTCTTGATTGCTATCTCTGCCACCGAGATCGCGCTGACGATCACATCCTTGCCCGCGAGAAAGATTTCGCGATGGTGGTCCGAAAGGCGTGAGTCCGCGTTAAGTACCCAAAGCAGAATATGGGTGTCGACCAGATATTTGTGGCTCATTTAATGTAGTCGTCCCATTCGGGACCGAGTTCATCAAAATCATCCGATATCCGAATTTGTCCCTTCAGGGCCCCAAACAGGCCTTTGCTCCCGCCAGGTCGGGCAGGGGCGCTCAAGGTTGCCACAATTTCCCCGTGCCGGGTCAGATTGATCTCTTCGCCAGCTTGAGCACGTTTTACCAGCTCGGAGAGCTGGGCCTTTGCTTTCGCCATCGGAATATTCATTTTCGGCCTCTTGTGACCAGAATTTAGGTCATAAGAGGCCGAGCCGCAAGTCCGACGGTTTTACGCCGCTTTGCCGTCCAGCTTGATCACGCCGCGCTTGATCTGGTCCTGCTCGATCGATTCGAACAGCGCGCGGAAATTGCCTTCGCCAAAACCTTCGTCGCCCTTCCTCTGGATGAACTCGAAGAAGATCGGGCCGATCACGGTCTTGGAAAAAATCTGCAGCAGGATCTTGGTCATGCCGCCGTCGACGACGCCTTCGCCGTCGATGAGGATGCCGTGCTTCTTCATCCGCTCGATCGGCTCGTCATGGCCGTGCACGCGCTCATGCGACATCTCGTAATAGGTATCCGGCGGACCGGGCATGAATTTCAGCCCGTTGGTGGCGAGCTTGTCGGTGGCATCGTAGATCGCGTCGGTGCCGACGGCGATGTGCTGGATGCCCTCGCCATTGTACTTCTTCAGATATTCGGCGATCTGGCTGGTTTCGTCCTTGGACTCGTTCAGCGGAATGCGGATCTTGCCGCAAGGCGAGGTGATCGCCCGGCTGACCAACCCGGTGATCTTGCCGTCGATGTCGAAGTAATGGATCTGCTTGAACCCGAACAGGTCGCGATAGAAATCCCACCACTTGTCCATGTTGCCGCGATAGACATTGTGGGTGAGGTGGTCGAGGTAGTAGAAGCCGACGCCTTCCGGCTTCGGGTCGCGCTCGCCCAGCCATTCGAACTCGGCGTCATAGGCCGAGCCTTTTTCGCCATAGGCTTCGATGAAATAGAGCAGCGAGCCGCCGATGCCGACGATGGCCGGCACGTCGAGCGCCTTGTCGGTGCCCTCATAAGGCGCGGCGCCCTTCGATACGGCATGATCGAAGGCGTGCTTGGCGTCGACCACGCGCCATGCCATCGAGGCGGCGCAAGGGCCGTGCTTTTCGACGAACTTCATCGCATGCGAGCCAGGCTCGGCATTGACGACATAGTTGATGTCGCCCTGGCGCCAGACGGTGATGTCCTTCGAGCGGTGCTTGGCCACCGCGACATAGCCCATGCGGGTGAAGAGCTCGGCGAGCTTTGCCGGCTCTGAATGCGCGAACTCGACGAATTCGAAACCGTCGGTGCCGGCGGGGTTCGCCTTGCTGATCTTGGCGGGCGGGGCGTCGTGCGGGAAGGGGCCCATGGCAGTCCTCCGAAAGCTGTTGCGGCCAGGCTTGGCCAATTTCGATGATGATAGCGCGAAGTCGCCGCACAGTGCTTGCATTCAACCGCTTGAAATGCGCACTATGTGCGCGGATCGTGCATGATCGGAGGAAAATCCATGGAAGATGCGCGCCTCGATCAATTCGACCGCAAGATACTGGCGCTTCTGCAGGGCGATGCGCGGCTCACCAACAACGACCTTTCGGAGCGGGTGAACCTGTCGCCATCGCAATGCTCGCGCCGTCGGCAGCGGCTGGAGGAAGACGGCTACATCAAGGGATATCGCGCCGTGCTCGACCGCGACCGTCTGGGCTTTTCGCTGGTCAATGTGATTTCGGTGACGTTGGCCACGCACAATCGCGACAACGCCCGGCGTTTCGGCGAGCTGGTGGCGCGGCTGCCCGAGGTGCAGGAGGCGCACGCGCTGACCGGCGAGATGGACTATATCCTGAAGGTGGTGACGCCCGACCTCAAGTCACTGTCGGAGTTCGTCAACGGCGTGCTGCTGCCGCACGAATCGGTGCAGCATGTGAAGACGGCGATCGTGCTGGAGACGCTGAAGGAAACCGGTGCGCTGCCGATTTAGTCAAGCGAATTTCGCTGGATATGTTGGAGGGACAGCGCCCCCCTCTGTCCTGCCGGACATCTCCCCCACAAGGGGGGAGATTAGATGTCACGCCGGGCTTCGCCAATCGCCAACGCTGCAGGAATAGCATAATCGCCGAGGCTGCTAATCTCCCCCCAAGTGGGGGAGATGTCCGGCAGGACAGAGGGGGGCGCGAAGGATCGCCAACCTGCGGAATTGGCTCTCGCCAATCGCAGTGAACACTCAGCCCTTCTGCTGCTGGATCAGCCCATAAAGATTGGTGCAGCGCGCGCCGGAGCGGCAGTAGGCAAACACCGGGCCTTCGAGCTCGTCCAGCGCCTCGGCCTGGTCCTCGACATTGTCCATGGTGATCTGCCCGCTGATCACCGGAATGTAGCGGAAGGCTAGCCCAGCCGCTTCCACCGCCGCCTTGACGCTGTCGGCAGAAGGCTGGCCCGGCTGCTCGTTGTCCGGCCGGTTGCAGATCACGCTTCTGAAGCCGGCGTCCTTGATGGCGGCGATGTCCTCGGGCTGGATCTGGCCGGAGACCGAATAGTCCTCGCTGATCTGGCGGTATTCCATGGTCTTATCCTCGCAATCTTCTTTGGCGGTAGTCATGCCACTCCGGGGCAAAAGCGGCAATGCGTGCCGTAGGATTTCTCTGCCAAATAGCGATGCCGGACCGGAAAATCCAACCGGGTCGATTTGACCCGGTTGGATGATTGCGTCCGCCTCAACTCCCCAGGATCGCGCCTTTGATCTGCGTGATGTTGTTGTGCATCATGTCGATATAGGTCGAGGCCGGGCCGTCTGGCTGCGACAGCGCGTCCGAATAGAGCGTGCCGCCGACCTTGATGCCGGTCTCGCTGGCGATCTGCTCGATCAGTCGTGGGTTGGTGATGTTCTCGACGAAGATCGCTGCCGCCTTGTCCTGCTTGACCTGTTCCACCAGCTTGGCGACGTCGGCGGCCGACGGCTCTGAATCGGTCGAGATGCCTTGCGGCGCCAGGAAGGTCAGGCCGTATTCGTGCTCGAAATAGCCGAAGGCGTCATGCGAGGTGATGACAACGCGCTTCGCCTCGGGGATCGACTGGATCGCCGCCTTCACTTCGCCTTCCAGCGCATCGAGCTTCGTGGTGTAGGCGGCGGCGTTGGTCTTGTAGCTGTCGCAGCCTTCGCTATCGGCGGTGCAGAAGGCCTCGGCGATGTTCTTCACATAGATCTTTGCATTGGCGATCGACTGGAAGGCATGCGGATCGGTGACGGTCTTGCCGCCGCCGGTGTCCGCGCCTTCGGCGGCATCCGCGTCAGCGAATTCCGGCTTGAAGTCGATCGGCGTGACACCCTTGGTCAAGGTGACGATCGAGGCTTTGGTGGCGCTGGCATCGACCAGGCGCTGCAGAAAACCTTCGAAATGCAGGCCGTTGACCAGAACGACATCAGCGCCGGCCATCGCTACCGCGTCGGCCGGGCTCGGCTCATAGACATGCGCGTCGCCGTCGGGGCCGACGATGGTGGTGATGTTGACGCGATCGCCGCCGACATTCTTGGCGAAGTCCGCAATGACGGTGAAGCTTGCCACCACCTTGAGCGGCGCCGCGAAGGCCGACGAGGTTGCGAAGGCGCTTAATGTTATAACACTCATCGCCAGAGCGGCACGGATGGATTTCAGCATTGGGCAAGTCTCCTTTAGCGGTCGGGGATTGGGATCAGGCGGTCCGGTGGCGGTGGTGCACGATGCGGGCACGCAGCGCGCCGCGCGAGCCGAACACGATCGAGACGAAATAGACGACGCCGGCCGAAAGGATGATGGCAGGGCCGGACGGCAGTGACGCGTGATAGGACAAAAGCAGCCCGGCGATGCAGGAGGCAAAGCCGATCAGCACCGCCAGCACGCACATCGGCTCGACGCGCACGGTCCAGAAGCGGGCAGCGGCCGCGGGCAGCATCATCAGCCCGACCGACAGCAACGTGCCGAGCGCTTGGAAGCCGCCGACGAGGTTGAGCACGACCAGCCCGAGGAAGATGAAATGCACCGGGCTGCCCATGCGGCTGACCGAGCGCAGGAACAGCGGATCGAGGCATTCGGCGACCAGCGCGCGCCAGAAGATGGCAAGGCTTACGAGCGTCACCACCACGATGCCGCCGATCAGCGTCAACGCCTCGTTGTTGAGCGCGAGCACGGTACCGAAGAGCACATGCATGAGATCGACGCTGGAGCCGCGGATCGACACCATCAGCACGCCCACCGCAAGCGAGATGAGATAGAAGGCCGCCATCGAAGCGTCCTCGCGCTGGATGGTGAAGCGCGAGACCGCGCCGGCGCCGAGGGCCACGATAATGCCGGCAATCAGCCCGCCGATCGTCATCGGCAGGATTTCAAGCCCATAGAGCAGGAAGCCGGCGGCGGCACCCGGCAGGATCGCGTGCGCCATCGCGTCGCCCGACAGGCTCATGCGCCTCAGCATCAGGAAGACGCCGACCGGGCAGGCGCCGAGCGACAGCATCAGCGAGCCGAACAGCGCCCGCTGCATGAAGGCGAAATCGGCGAAGGGCGCGATGAACAGGCCGTAGAGGAATTCCATCACGCCGCCCTCGGCCCGGAGCCATGGTGGTGATCATGCGCGTGCGCGTGATCATGATGGCCATGATCATGATCGTGCTCGAGATGGTCATGATCGGGCTCACACCAAGGCGCATTCTCCTCCCAGGCCTCGTGAAAACGCCGCGCCTTGAGCAGGTTTTCCGGCCTGAGCGTATCCCTCGTCTCGCCCCAGGCGACAGGCTGGCGGGCAAGCAGCAGCGTCTCGGGAAAATTCTGCCGCACGAGATCGAGGTCATGGACGACGACCATGATCGTGCGCGCCTCGCCATGCCATCGTTTTATGAGCTGGATGAGATCGCCGACGGTCTTGGCGTCGACGGCGTTGAACGGCTCGTCGAGCAGGATGAGATCGGCGTCCTGCAGCAGCACGCGGGCAAACAGCGTGCGCTGCAGCTGCCCGCCGGAGAGCGTGTCGATCGGCCGCGTCTCGAAGCCGCCGAGCCCGACCGCCATCAGGGCCTTGCTGACGGACTCGCGATCTTCCTTGGTGTAGCGGCCGAGCATGCCGCGCTTTGGCCAGAGGCCGAGCGAGACCAGGTCGACGACCCGCGCCGGAAAGCTGCGATCAAGCTCCGACTGCTGCGGCAAGTAAGCGGCGCGAACACCTGGAGCGCGGACAACCGTGCCCTCCATCGGCTTCAGCACGCCGACAATGCCCTTCATCAGCGTCGACTTGCCCGAGCCGTTGGCGCCGACCACCGCCGTCAAAGAGCCTTTGCGGACGATGCCGTTGAGATGATGAATGGCGGGATGGCTGTTGTAGCCGAGCGTCAGGTCGCGGAAGGTCAGGCAGGCATTGGTCATCGGACGATCCGGGCGGGCCGCGAAACTAAAGGGGTCTTGTCGATATGTGATGTTATTACATTAGTCAACATGCCGGTCCGGCGGAATTGTGCTCTGAGCGGTCAACTCGCCGTGTATAAGCCGGGGCTTGGGGAGGACGGTTGGCTCAAGCGGTTTCGCGTTTGTCGACCTTGCCCGAAGCCGGCACGGACTCTAAACAGGCGCGACCCTCAAAAAGAAGGAACCTCCCATGAGCATTCGTCGCATCGATGTCGGCCCGCGCATGAGCCAGATCGTCATCCACGGCAACACCGTCTATCTGGCCGGCCAGGTCGGCGAGCCCGGCGGCAACGTCGCCTCGCAGACCCGCGACATCCTGAAGACCATCGACGAATTGCTGGCCAAGGCCGGCACCGACAAGACCAAGATCGTCCAGGCGATCATCTGGCTTGCCGACATGGGGACCTTCGCCGAGATGAACTCCGAATGGGACAAGTGGGTGCCGCAGGGCCACACGCCCGCCCGCGCCACCGGCGAAGCCAAACTCGCCGGCCCGGAATATCTGGTCGAGATCATTATTACGGCGGCGATTTAGGGCCGCGACGCCGGAACTGCCAATCTCCCCCCTTGTGGGGGAGATGCCCGGCAGGGCAGAGGGGGGCGCTGTCCCGCCGGCCTCTCCGCTAACTGAGCACAATCTACGAGAATTTTACGGGCGGACAAGAATCTGAGGGCAGCGTTCTACGGCGCCCCCCTCTGGCCTGCCGGCCATCTCCCCCACGAGGGGGGAGATCACTCATCCCTGCGAAGGCGTGAACCTCGCCACGAGCGTGTGGCTTTCCGCTGGATAGATGAAGCGCACATGGGTGACCGGGTGCTCGGCGCTCCAGGTGCGGCGCTCGACCACCAGGCAGGGCGCGCTCGCGTCGATGTCGAGCGCTTCGGCGATGGTGTCATCGGCGGCCATGGCGCGGATGCGGTGCTCGGCCTCGCTCCACGGCACGCGGCCGATCAGCCAGGGGCCGGGTGCGATTTCGAGGAATTCTTCCTCGGCTGCCTCGGCCACGGCTGAGAGATTGATCAGCCGCTGCTCGAGCGCGAACGGCCTTTCGCCGGCAAAATGCAGGCTTTCCAGCCACAACACCGGACCCGGGTCCGCAAGCCCCAGCAGCGACCGGTCCTCGGCGTTGCTGCGCCGCTTCAGGCGTTCCAGCCGCTCGTAGCGATAGGGCAGGCCGAGCGCCTCGACCTCGATCCGGATGTCGTGCAGCTCCAGCACCGCCGCTTGCGACTGCGGCTGGCGGACAAAACTGCCCGAGCGGCGCCGGCGCTCGATCAGCCCTGCCTTCGCGAGCTGTGACAACGCCTTGTTCACCGTCATGCGCGAGCATTTGTATTCGGCCGTCAGCTCATGCTCGAACGGGATGCGATGGCCGGGCGCCCAGGCGCCGGAGAGGATTTTTTCGCGGATATCCGACAGGATGCGCTGATGCAGCGAAATGCTTTCGCCGCCCTCCATGTCATCTGTTTCAACAAGGCTCATCGGGCTTTTCCTGCTCAGCCTTGGGAGAGCGCGGTCATGACTGCGCGGAACCGTTTGGCAACGGCTTCGCGCTTAGCATGCCTGCCGCCGCTCACCTGCTTTTTCCCATGCACCCAGACGCAATCGACCTTGCTGCCGTTGGCGAAGATCCAGGCGTCGAGGATCGCATCGCCCGTCTTGCCCGCAAGCGAGGGATGACCGGCATCGAGCGAAACAAAGTCGGAGGGATTGCCGACAGCAAGCATTGATGGCTCGGTGCCGAGCGCTTGGCTGCCGCCGTCGAGTGCCGCGTCGAACAGCGCGCGCCCCGTGGAGCCGCCGGCGCGCGCCAAAACGTTGCGGGCGCGATGCGCAAGGCGCTGCGAATATTCGAGTTGGCGTAGCTCGTCGGGTAGGCCGATCAGCACGTTGGAATCGGAGCCGACGCCGAAACGTCCGCCATGTTCGATGAACAGCGGAGCGGCAAAGGTGCCGTCGCCGAGATTGGCCTCGGTGATGGGGCAAAGGCCGGCGATCGCGCCGCTCTTTGCCATGCGAAGCGTCTCGGCCTCGGTCATATGCGTGGCGTGGATCAGGCACCAGCGCTCGTCCACCGAGGCGTGGCTGAGCAGGAACTCGACCGGCCGAGCGCCCGACCAAGCGACACAATCCTCGACTTCCTTCACCTGCTCGGCGACATGGATGTGGATCGGACCGTTCGGCGCCATCGCCGCGATCGCGTTGAGCTCGTCCGGGGTCGCCGCCCGCAAACTGTGCGGCGCGACGCCGACCACCGCTCGATTCAAAGCGCGAGCGCTTTCGCGGCTTTTCTCAAGCAACCGCCCGAAGCGCTCGACATCATTGATGAATCGCCGCTGGCCGTCGTTCGGCGCGGCGCCGCCGAAGGCGGAATGCGCATAAAAGACCGGCAGCAACGTCAGCCCGATGCCGGTCTCGCCGGCAGCCGCCGCGATCCGCTCCGCCATCTCGGCGATGTTGGCGTAAGGCTTTCCGTCGCGGTCGTGGTGCAGATAGTGGAACTCGCCGACGCGCGAGAAGCCGGCCTCAAGCATCTCGACATAAAGCTGCGCCGCCACGGCTTCGACCTGTTCCGGCGTCATCGACAGCGCGAAGCGGTACATCACCTCGCGCCAGCTCCAGAAACTGTCGGCCGAAGGGCCGCGCAATTCGGCCAATCCGGCCATGCCGCGCTGGAAGGCGTGGCTGTGCAGATTGGGCATGCCGGAGATCAGAATGGCATGGCGCTCGTCACCGGCCTGCGGGGAAGCACCGGCCTCGACCGCGCTTATGCGGCCGCCTTCGAAAGCGACCCTGACATTGCCTTGCCAGCCCTCGGGCAGCAGCGCCTGTTCCGCAAAGATCGCCGTCACGTTTTTCTCCGAATCTGAATGCCCGAGCGACATTACCACTTGCGTCGCGTTTCAATATGTATATACATAATCGCCATTCTTTCAAATGGAAAAGATGATGGGTGGAGAGAACGGAAAGAGCGGCCTTCGTCTCTGGCGCAACGCGCGGCTGGCGACCGTGGCCGATGGCGCGGCCGGGCTTGGCATCGTCGAAAAGGGCGCGATTGCCACGCGCGACGGACTGATTGTCTATGCCGGCGCAGAAGCCGACATGCCGGCGTCGCTCGGGCAGGGCGCCGAGACCGTCGATTGCGAGGGCCGCTGGATCACGCCGGGCCTCATCGATTGCCACACGCATCTTGTCTATGCCGGCAACCGGGCCAATGAATTCGAGATGCGGCTGGCTGGTGCCACCTACGAGGAAGTGGCCCGCGCTGGGGGCGGCATCGTCTCCTCTGTCAAATCGTTGCGCGCCGCGACCGAGGACGAGCTCGTCGCCCAGACGCTGCCGCGCCTCGACGCGCTGATCGCCGAAGGCGTCACCACCGTCGAGGTCAAGTCGGGCTACGGCCTCGATGCCGACAATGAGAAGAAGTCGCTGCGCGCTGCCCGTCGTCTGGCCAATGAACGCTCCGTGACGATCCGCACGACCTGTCTTGCCGCGCACGCGCTGCCGCCCGAAGCCAAGGGCGACAAGGACGCCTTCATCGATCTCGTCGCGGGCACGATCCTGCCGGAAGTCGCCGCAGAAAAGCTCGCCGATGCCGTCGACGGTTTTTGCGAGGGCATTGCCTTCTCGCCGGAGCAGATGACGCGCGTCTTCGACAAGGCGAAGGCGCTTGGCTTGCCGGTGAAGCTCCACGCCGACCAGCTTTCCAACCTGCATGGCGCGGCACTTGCGGCGCGCTATGGCGCGCTGTCCGCCGATCATCTCGAATACACGGACGAAGAGAGCGCCGCGGCGATGGCCAAGGCGGGCACCGTCGCGACGATACTGCCCGGCGCCTACTACTTCATCCGCGAGACCAAGAAGCCGCCGGTCGACCTGTTTCGCCGCCATGGCGTGAAAATGGCGGTCGCCACCGACTCCAATCCCGGCACTTCCCCGCTGACCTCTTTGCTGCTCACTATGAACATGGCCGCCACTCTGTTTGGCATGACCGTCGACGAATGCCTTGCCGGCGTCACCCGCGAGGCCGCGCGTGCGCTGGGGCTTCTCGACAAGACCGGCACGCTCGAAGCCGGCAAATCGACCGACCTTGCCATCTGGGATATCGAGCGCCCGGCCGAACTCGTCTACCGCATGGGCTTCAACCCGCTCCATGCCCGCATCTGGAGAGGACAATGACCGAACTGATCCTGAAGCCCGGCAGCGTGACGCTTGCCGACTGGCGCGCCATCTATCGCGGCGCCATGCCGAAGCTCGACGCTGCATGCCGGCCGAAGATCAAGGCCAGCGCCGAGGCCGTCGCCCGCATCCTCGCCAAGGGAGAGCCGGTCTACGGCATCAACACCGGCTTCGGTAAGCTCGCCAGCGTCCGTATCCCGGCGAACGATCTCGAAACGCTTCAGCGCAACATCGTGCTTTCGCATGCCGCCGGCGTCGGAGAGCCGATGCCGGCCGCGGTGGTGCGGCTGATGATGGCGCTGAAGCTTGCCAGCCTCGCCCAGGGCGCTTCCGGCGTTCGCGCCGAGACCATTGACCTGCTTCAAGGGATGCTCGCCAACGACGTCATCCCGGTGGTGCCCGCGCAAGGCTCGGTCGGCGCTTCCGGCGACCTCGCGCCGCTTTCCCACATGACGGCCGTCATGATCGGGGTCGGCGAATGTTTTACGCCGCATGGCCGTTTCCCCGCGAAGGTCGCCTTCGTCTCGCATGGGCTGGAGCCGGTGACGCTCGGCGCCAAGGAGGGCCTGGCGCTGCTCAACGGCACGCAGTTTTCAACCGCTTTCGCGCTGGCCGGCCTGTTCGAGGCCGAAACGCTCTACCAGTCGGCGCTGGTCGCCGGTGCGCTGTCGACCGACGCCGCCCGCGGCTCGGACGCGCCTTTCGATCCGCGCATTCATTTGTTGAGAAAGCATCGCGGCCAGATCGAGACGGCCGATGCGCTGCGCAAGCTGATGGCCGGCAGCGCCATCCGTGAATCGCACCGCATCGGCGACGAGCGCGTGCAGGACCCTTACTGCCTGCGCTGCCAGCCGCAGGTGATGGGCGCCGCGCTCGACGTGCTGCGCAAGGCCGCCGACACGCTCGAGACCGAGGCCAACGGCGTTACTGACAATCCGTTGATCTTCACTGAGGACGACACCGCGCTTTCGGGCGGCAATTTCCATGCTGAGCCGGTGGCGTTTGCCGCCGACATGATCGCGCTCGCCGTCTGCGAGATCGGCTCGTTGTCGGAACGCCGCATAGCCATGCTGGTCGATCCGGCGCTCTCCGGCATGCCAGCCTTCCTGACGCCGAAGCCAGGCCTGAATTCCGGTTTCATGATCCCGCAGGTGACAGCGGCCGCCCTTGTTTCGGAAAACAAGCAGAAGGCCTATCCGGCGAGTGTCGATTCCATCCCGACCTCGGCCAACCAGGAGGATCATGTCTCAATGGCAGCGCATGGCGCGCGCCGGCTGCTCGGCATGATCGAGAATGCGACCGCCGTCGTCGGTATCGAACTCTTGGCGGCGGCCCAGGGCTGCGATTTCCACGCGCCGCTCGCTTCGAGCGAAGCGTTGGAGGCGGTGCGCAAGCTGGTCCGCGCCGAGGTGCCGCATCTCGACAATGACCGGCATTTCCACCCCGACATGGAAAAGGCGATCGCCATGGTGCGCAGCGGCGCCGCCGTCAAGGCGGCAAGTGCCGTGGCGCTACCCGCGATCGCGGGAGCGGCATGATGGCCACGCCTTCCTGGCTCACCGTCACGCGCGGCACAGCGCCCCTGCTGGTCTCGATCCCGCATACCGGCATCGATCTCGCCGGCCTCGACGGCCGGCTGGTCTCGACCTGGCTTGGCCGCCGCGACTGCGACTGGTGGATCGACAAGCTCTACGATTTCGCCACCGACCTTGGCGCGACGGTCGTCCACACCGCCATCTCGCGCACCGTCATCGACGTCAACCGCGACCCGTCCGGCGTCTCGCTCTATCCCGGACAAGCGACGACCAGCCTGTGTCCCACGGACACGTTCGACGGCGATCCGCTTTACCGCATGGGCGAGGAACCGACGCCGGCCGAAATCGACCAGCGCCGTGAGGCCTATTTCAAACCCTATCATGCCGCCCTGCAGGCCGAGATCGACCGGCTGCGCGGCATGCACGAAAAGATCGTGCTCTATGACTGCCATTCGATCCGCTCGGTATTGCCGCGCCTATTCGAAGGCACGCTGCCCGTCTTCAACCTCGGCACCAATGACGGCAAAAGCACCGATCCGTCGCTGCAGGAGAAGGTGGCTGCCATCCTCGCCGCGACCGGCGAGAGCTGGGTGGTCAACGGCCGCTTCAAGGGTGGCTGGATCACCAGGAGTTTCGGCCAGTCGCGGAACGGGGTGCATGCGTTGCAGATGGAGCTCTCCAACCGCGGCTATATGCGCGAGCCTGCGGAAAAGGGCGCGCCGGAAAACTGGCCGGTGCCTTACGACGCCACCTACGCAGCACCCATTCGCGTCACGCTGAAGAAAATCCTCGAAACCGCGATTGCCTGGGCCGGGCGCTGACGCGCCGCCTTACTCGAAAGGGACAATGATGACCGATCCTCGCCACAACATCCGCGAAGTGCGCGCGCCCCGCGGCGACAAGCTCAACGCCCGTTATTGGACGACCGAGGCGCCGCTGCGCATGCTGATGAACAATCTCGATCCGGAAGTGGCCGAGAACCCGAACGAGCTCGTCGTCTATGGCGGCATTGGCCGGGCGGCGCGCACCTGGAACGATTTCGACCGCATCGCCGCTTCGCTGAAGACGCTCGGCGAGGACGAGACGCTTCTGGTCCAGTCCGGCAAGCCGGTCGGCGTCTTCCGCACCCACAAAGACGCGCCGCGCGTTCTTATCGCCAACTCCAACATCGTGCCGCACTGGGCGACCTGGGAGAAGTTCAACGAGCTCGATAAGAAGGGCCTGATAATGTACGGCCAGATGACGGCCGGCTCGTGGATCTATATCGGCACGCAAGGGATCGTGCAGGGCACGTATGAGACCTTTGTGGAAGCGGGCCGCCAGCACTATGGCGGCAATCTCAAGGGCAAGTGGATTCTGACCGGCGGCCTCGGTGGCATGGGCGGCGCCCAGCCGCTCGCCGCCGTCATGGCCGGCGCTTGCTGCCTCGCCATCGAATGCAATCCGGACTCGATCGATTTTCGCCTGCGCACCCGTTATGTCGACGAGAAGGCCGAGACGCTCGAAGAGGCGATGGAGATGATCGAGCGCTGGACGAAGGCCGGCGAGGCGAAGTCCGTCGGGCTGCTCGGCAATGCCGCCGAGATCGTGCCGGAGATGTTCCGGCGCCGCATCCGCCCCGATATCCTCACCGACCAGACGTCGGCGCACGACCCCATCAACGGCTATCTGCCGAAGGGCTGGACGATGGCGCAATGGCGCGAGAAGCGCGTCAGTGATCCGAAAGCGGTGGAGAAAGCGGCGCGCGCGTCGATGCGCGAGCATGTCGAGGCGATGGTGGCCTTCTGGAACGCCGGCGTGCCGACGCTCGACTACGGCAACAACATCCGTCAGGTCGCCAAGGACGAGGGTTTTGAGAACGCCTTCGCTTTCCCGGGCTTCGTGCCGGCCTATATCCGTCCGCTGTTCTGCCGCGGTATCGGCCCGTTCCGATGGGCCGCGCTCTCCGGCGATCCGGAAGATATCTACAAGACCGACGCCAAGGTGCGCGAGCTTACCCCCGGCAACACGCATCTGCACAACTGGCTCGACATGGCGCGCGAGCGCATCTCGTTCCAGGGCCTGCCGGCGCGCATCTGCTGGGTCGGCCTCGGCGATCGCCATCGGCTCGGCCTCGCTTTCAACGAGATGGTGGCCAAAGGCGAGCTCAAGGCGCCGGTCGTCATCGGCCGCGATCATCTCGATTCCGGCTCGGTCGCCTCGCCGAACCGCGAGACCGAAGCGATGAAGGACGGCTCCGACGCCATTTCCGACTGGCCGCTGCTCAACGCGCTGCTCAACACGGCGTCGGGCGCCACCTGGGTGTCGCTGCATCATGGCGGCGGCGTCGGCATGGGCTTCTCGCAGCATGCCGGCATGGTCATCGTCGCCGACGGCACGCCTGACGCGGCAAGGCGCCTGGAGCGCGTGCTCTGGAACGATCCGGCTACCGGCGTCATGCGCCACGCCGATGCCGGCTACGACATCGCCATCCAGTGCGCGAAAGAGCACCAGCTCAACCTGCCGGGCATACTGGGCTGAAACGATGCGCATCCTTCGTGCCGCCGGCTACCGCGTCATGCCGTGGAAGAATGGCGGCGGCACGACCACCGAGATCGCCGTCTCGCCGCACAGCGCCGGGCTCGACGATTTCGACTGGCGCGTCTCGATGGCCCGCGTCGAGACCAGCGGGCCTTTCTCCAGCTTTGCCGGCATCGACCGTACGCTCTCGGTCCTGGAAGGGGACGGCATCGTGCTCGACATCGCCGGCAGGCCGCCGGCTCGACTGACCGCAGCCTCGGTGCCGCTTTCCTTTCCCGGCGACGTGCCGACTGGCGCCACCCTGATCGGCGGCCCGATCACCGATCTCAACGTCATGACACGGCGGAGCCGGATGACCCACACGGTCGAGCGCCTGTCGCTCTCGGGCGAAATGCGGGTTGAGCACAACGCCGGCACGACTCTCCTTCTCTCGGTCGATGGCGACGTGAAAGTCTTTGCCGACAGCGTATCGAGCCTCGGCCCGCTCGACGCGATCATCCTCGACCGGGATAGCCCCGAACTGCGGCTGCAGCCCGAAGGGCAGGGACATCTGTTCGTTGTCAGACTCTTAGGTCTCGCGGCCAACGATTAACGGCTGTTGCCAAACATGATCGCGGCGCGGGCGAAATATCGCCCGGCCCCTTGCATGTATCACGAAAAAGCCTGAATCCTTTCCCTGAACGGACCCGGGGCGGGAAGCGAGGGGCGTTCGCCCTTGAGTTGTCGAAAGGGGACGCCCCTATCGTGGAGCGCAAAAAACTTTCGACCGGACCTGACATGCAACCAATTGCATTTGAACCGGTTTTAGGGACATTGCCGTGGCGGTGACGCCGCATCGCGTCCCGCCTTACGGAATAATCAATGAACATTCAGACGAACCCCACCAAGATCGAACTCAAGAGCGCCGGCTTCCCGAATGTCCCGGAAGCGCCGATACGCTCCAATTTCCTGCCTGAAGACCGGCTGCAGGTGCTGGGCGCCGCGCTCGCCATGGGCGAAGTTCGGGAACTGTTCCGGTTCTCGCCATTCGAATTCCAGGCCCGCATCCGCGACAGCGCCAAGAAGATTCTCGAAGTCTATCGTTCGACCAATGCCGCCCAGGCCAAGGGCGAGACGATTACGCCCGCGGCACAATGGCTGCTCGACAACAATTATCTGGTCGAGGAGACCATCTTCCAGGTCAAGCGCGACCTGCCGCGCCGTTTCTACCGCCAGTTGCCGACGCTCAAGCTTGCCGACGGCACCGAGTTGCCGCGCGCCTTCGTCGTCGCCTGGAGCTATGTCGAGCATTCCGACAGTGCTGTCTCGGCGACCATGTTCAAGGCCATCGTCGAGGGCTTTCAGTCGGTCGAGCCGCTGAAGATCGGCGAGCTTTGGGCGCTGCCGTCGCTGCTGCGCTTCGTGCTGATCGAAAACCTTCGCCGCATCGCGGTGCGCGTCAACCGCACCAGAGAGATGCGCCAGATCGCCAACGAGGTCGCCGACCGGGTGCTGGCGACCGACGACAATGCCGACCGGACCAGGATCCTGTCGACCTACGCCGCGCATGCGCAGGACACGACGTTCGCCACCCAACTCCTCTATCGCCTTCGCGACGGCTCGCAGAATGCCGGCCGGGCGCTGGAATGGCTGGAGAGCGAGCTCGAGAAGACCGGCTCCGACGCCGAGGAGATCATCATCTCCGAGCATCAGACGCTGTCCAGCGGCAACGTCACCACCGGCAACATCATCCGCGGCCTGCGCCTCATCAACGACGTCGACTGGACGGTCTGGTTCGAGGGCGTCAGCCGCATCGACACGCTGCTGCGCGAGAAGACCGATTTCGCCGCGCTCGACTTCTTCTCGCGCGACCAATACCGCACCGCGATCGAGCAGCTCGCGCGCCGCTCCGACCTTTCCGAATTCCGCGTCGCCGAAAAGGCGATCGAGCTTGCCGGCCATGTTCCCGGCGTCACCGACGCGTCCGGCGTGCCGGAAACCGCCGACCCCACGGTGCATACCGATGTCGGCTTCTTCCTGGTCGGGCCACGCCGGCCGGAACTGGAACAGGCGATCGGCTACCGGCCGCCGATCAACGTGACTTTCAAGCGCGCCTTTACCGCCACCGGCTGGCTCGGCATCGTCGTGCCGGTCTTCCTGCTGACGATGCTCCTGCTTGTGCTGTCCGGCAATGCACTTGCCCATCTCGGGCTCTCGGCGGAGTCGATCACGCTGATGCTGGCCCTGTTCGCGGTGCCGGCGAGCGAAGGCGCGTTGGCCTTCTTCAACACCGTCATGGCGCTCTTCCTCAAGCCGACGCGCCTAGTCGGCTACGACTTCAAGCACGGCATCCCCGCCCAGGCGCGCACGCTGGTCGTGGTGCCCTCGCTGATCGGGTCGCGCGACGACGTCGAGGAAAACATCCGCAACATCGAGGTGCATCACCTCGCCAACACGGCGGAAGAGATCCATTTCGCGCTGCTCTCCGACTGGCCGGACTCCAAGACCGAGATCGACGCCGCCGACATCGAGATCCTGCAATATGCGCGCGACGAGATCGCCAGGCTGAACGCCCGCTATCCGTCGGAAGGCGCGCCGCGCTTCTATCTCCTTCACCGCCGCCGGCTCTACAACCAGGCGCAGGGCTGCTGGATGGGCTGGGAGCGCAAGCGCGGCAAGCTGCACGAGCTCAACCTTCTGCTGCGCGGCGACAGCGACACCACCTTCCTGCCGCTCGACGTGCCGCTGCCCGAAAAAGTCACCTATGTGATGACGCTCGACGCCGACACGCGCACCACGCGCGACGCCGTCTCGACGCTCGTCGGCAAGCTCTCGCATCCGCTGAACCGCCCGCATTTCGACCCGGCGAAGCGCGTCGTCAGCGCCGGCTACACCATCCTGCAGCCGCGTATCACCGCTTCCCTCACCAGCGGCGACGACGCCTCCTTCTTCCAGCGCGTTTTCTCGGCCAATCGCGGCCTCGACCCTTATGTCTTTGCCGTCTCCGACGTCTATCAGGACGTCTTCGGCGACGGCTCCTTCACCGGCAAGGGCCTCTACCATGTTGACGCCTTCGAAGCGGCGCTGAAGGATCGCATCGAGGAAAACACCATCCTCAGCCACGATCTGCTCGAAGGCGCCATGGCGCGCGCGGCTTTAGTCACCGACGTCGAGCTGGTCGAGGACTATCCGACCCGCTACTCGGTCGACGCCTCGCGCCATCACCGCTGGGCGCGCGGCGACTGGCAGTTGCTCGGCTTCATGTTCGACCCGCGCTCCGGCGTGCCGGCGCTGTCGCGCTGGAAGATGGTCGACAATCTGCGCCGCTCGCTGACCCCGATCTTCTGGGTGATGGCCTGTATCGCCGGCTGGACGCTGCTGCCCTTCACGCAGGCCGCGCAATGGCAGGCGCTGTTGATCCTCAGCCTGTTCATGGCCCCCACCTTCGACATCGTGAACGGCATCTTGCCCAAGAGCGGCGACCAGACCCCGCGCGGCCATTTCTCGGCTTTAGCCCGCGATACGGTGTTCGGCACCGCGCTGGTGGCACTCAAGGTGCTGTTGATGGCGCATCTCGCCTGGATGATGGGCGACGCTGTCGTCCGTACGCTCTACAGGCTCTTCGTCAGCCGCCAGAACCTTTTGGAGTGGCGCACCGCCTCGCAGGCGCACAAGAGCGGCGGCAGCGATCTCGGCTCCTATTACAGCATGATGTACGGCGCCGTGATCATCGGCGTGGTCGGCCTTGCCGTTCCGGTGCTGGCCGATTCCACCGGCGCGTTCGTCGCCTTTTTCTTCGCGATTTTCTGGATCGGCTCGCCCGCCGTCGCCTGCTGGATCAGCCGCTCGGCCGAGACCGAGGACAGGCTGCGCATTTCGGCCGCCGACGTGCACACGCTGCGCACCGTGGCGCGCCGCACCTGG
This sequence comes from Mesorhizobium sp. LEGMi-168a, assembly GCF_058312955.1. Classification (NCBI taxonomy): domain Bacteria; kingdom Pseudomonadati; phylum Pseudomonadota; class Alphaproteobacteria; order Hyphomicrobiales; family Phyllobacteriaceae; genus Mesorhizobium; species Mesorhizobium sp. LEGMi-168a. The sequence continues at coordinate 561,575 of NZ_JBZEGV010000001.1, read as the reverse complement.
CACTATTTCGAGACCTTCGTGACGGCCGAGCATCACCATCTGCCGCCCGACAATTTCCAGGAAAGCCCGGCGCCTGTGGTGGCGCCGCGCACGTCGCCGACCAATATCGGCGTCTACCTGCTGTCGATCGTGTCGGCGCGCGATTTCGGCTGGATCAGCCTGTCGGATGCCATCACCCGCATCGACGCCACGATGACCACCATCGAGAGCATGCCGCGCGACCGCGGGCACCTCTACAACTGGTACGACACGACGACGCTGAAGCCGCTCTATCCGCTCTATATCTCGGCGGTGGACAGCGGCAATCTTGCCGGCCATCTGGTCGCGGTGGCTGCCGCCTGCGCCGAATGGGCCGAAGCGCCTTCAGTCCACCTGCAGGGCGATTTCGAAGGCATCCTCGACACCGTCACCATCCTCGACGAGAGCCTTGAGGATCTGCCCGACGACCGCCGGCAGCTGAGGCCGCTGCGTCAGCGTCTCGCCGACCGCCTCGACGGCATGCGCCGCGCGGTGATGACCATCAAGGCGCAGCCCGAGATGGCCTCGATCCGCACCATCAACCTCGCGGTGCTTGCCGGCGAGATCCGCAAGCTCGCCACCGCCATTCACGTCGAGGTCGCATCGCCGAAGAGCGACGTCATCGCCGACTGGGCGGCGAGGCTGGAGGCGACCTGCGAGGCGCATGTGCACGATTCGCACAATGACGAAAGCGCCGTCTCGGCGCTGCGCGCCAAGCTGCTCGCGCTGCGCACGCGCTGCCGCCGCTATGCCTTCGAGATGGATTTCTCGTTCCTGATGCGGCAGGAGCGCAAGCTTCTGTCGATCGGCTACCGTGTCGAGGAGCACCAGCTCGACGAGAGCTGCTACGACCTGCTCGCTTCCGAGGCGCGGCTGACCAGCCTGTTCGCCATCGCCAAGGGCGACCTGCCGACGGAGCACTGGTTCCGGCTCGGCCGCCCGATCGTCGAGATCGGCTTTAAGGGCGCGCTGATGTCCTGGTCGGGCTCGATGTTCGAGTATCTGATGCCGCCGCTGGTGATGAAGGAGGCGCCGGGTTCGATCCTCAACCAGACCAGCAAGCTGATCATCAAGCGCCAGATCCAGTATGCGCGCTCGAAGAACGTGCCCTGGGGCATTTCGGAAGCGGCCTACAATGCCCGCGACCGCGAGCTCACCTACCAGTACACCAATTTCGGCGTGCCCGGCCTCGGCCTGAAGCGCGGCCTCGGCCAGAACACCGTGATCGCGCCTTACGCCACAATCCTGGCGGCGCAGTTCTACCCGCGCGAGGCGGTGCAGAACCTCATGCGGCTGCGCTCTATAGGCGCGCTCGGCCGCCACGGCTTTTACGACGCGGTCGATTTCACGCCGCAGCGTGTGCCGGAAGGCACCGACCACGCCGTCGTCCAGAACTACATGGCCCACCATTCCGGCATGTCGATCGCCGCTGTGGCGGATGCCATCTTCGAGGGCCGGCTGCGCGAACGTTTCCACAGCGACCCTGTGATCGAGTCGGCTGAACTGCTCCTGCAGGAGAAGGCGCCGCGCGACATCCCGGCCGCCACCGTCCGGACCGAGGCCGACGAACGCGCCAAGGACGAGACCGAGACGGAGAGCCCCGACAGCCGCATCATCCTCGATCCGATCAAGGCGCTGCGCGCCACCAATGTCATGTCGAACGGCCGCTACTCGGTCATGGTCACCGCGACCGGCTCCGGCTACAGCCGCTTCGGCGAGCTCGCAGTCACCCGCTGGCAGCCGGACCCGAGCGAGGATCGCCTCGGCTCCTATATCTTCCTGCGCGACGCCCCGACCGGCGACTGGTGGTCGGCGACCGCCGAGCCGAAGCGCGCCGAGAACGAACGCGTGCAGACGCTGTTTGCCGACGACAAGGCGAGCTTCACCAAGTCGGTCGGCTCGTTGCGTTCGGAAGTCGAATGCATCGTCATTTCCGAAGGCAATGGCGAGGGCCGCCGCATCACGCTCTACAATGACGGCGCCACCGACCGGCATATCGAGGTGACCTCCTTCGCCGAGTTGGTGCTGGGCAACGAGGCCTCGGACAACGCCCATCCGGCGTTCTCGAAGATGTTCGTCGAGACCGAGATCGCCGCGAACAACGGCGCGATCTTCGCCACCAGGCGCAAGCGCGACAAGAACGAGCCCGACCTCACCATGGTGCATTTCGTCACCGATCCGTCGGGTCCGTCGCGCGACGCCGAGGCTGAGACCGACCGGCGCGCCTTCATCGGCCGCGGCCGCACCATTGCCGATGCCGTGGCCTTCGATCCCGGCGTCAGGCTCGGCGGCAGCCATGGCTTCACGCTCGACCCGGTGGCGGCGCTCCGCCGCCAGGTGCGCGTGCCGGCCAACAAGAAGATCTCGCTGACCTTCTGGACCGTCGTCGGCGCCAACCGCGGCGAGCTCGACAACGCGATCGCCCGCCTCGACCATCAGGAGAGCTTCGCCCGCCAGGCGATGCTCGCCTGGACGCGCAGCCAGGTGCAAACGCGCCATCTCGGCCTCAGCCTGACCGACGCCGCCAATGTGCAGACGCTGGCGCGTTACCTGATTTATCCCGATCCGTTCCTGCGCCTGCCGGCGGAATCGATCGCCTCGGGTCTCGGCCGCCAGTCGAGCCTTTGGCCGACCAGCATCTCCGGCGACTTCCCGATCTTCCTGGTGCGCATCGGCGACGTCGCCGACCTCGAGATCGTCGCTCAGGCGCTGCGCTTCCAGGAGTATATGCGCGCCCGCGGCATGATGATCGACTTCGTCGTCGTCAATGAGCAGGCGTCCTCCTACGTGCAGGACCTGCAGCGCGCGGTGGAGACGCTGTGCGAGAACAGCCGCCTGCGCGGGCGCGAGCTCGGACCGCGCCAGCACATCTTCGCCGTGCGCCGCGACCTGATGGACGAGCCGACCTACAAAACCTTGCTATCGGTCGCGCGCGTCGCGCTCCACACCCGCAACGGCACTATCTTCGACCAGCTCGAGCGCGCCGAGACGGCGGCATTGCAGGCCCGTGACGTCTTGCAGCAAGCGGAAGGCATTCCGGGTCGCCAGCCGCCCCCGCCATTGCCTGAGCCGAGGCCGGCAAGCCAGGGCGGAGCCGACATCGCCGCCGATGGCACTGGCCTCAGCCTCTGGAACGGCTTCGGCGGCTTCGACGGCGATGGCCGCCACTATGTGACGCGGCTGACCGGGCGTCGCACGACGCCGCAGCCTTGGATCAACGTCATCTCCAACGCCTCCTTCGGCTTCCACGTCTCGTCGGAAGGTGCGGGCTTTACCTGGAGCCGCAACAGCCGCGACTACCAGTTGACGCCATGGTCGAACGATCCGGTGTCGAACCGGCCGGGGGAGGGCTTCTATATTTACGATCAGTTGAGCGGCAAGGCGTTCTCGCCGATGGCCGCGGTGGTGCGTGACCCCTCGATGACCTACGAGACCTGGCACGGGCAGGGGTTCTCGACCTTCCGCTCGAAGCGGGGGCCGCTGTCGATGGACCTGACGCAGGTGGTCGACCCGGTGGATCCGGTCAAGATCACCCGGCTGCGCATCCAGAATGCCGGACCGGCGCCGGCAAGGCTGCGCGTCTATGCCTACGCCGAATGGGTGCTCGGCGGCCATCGCTCGCGCACGGCGGCGACAATCGTGCCCACGCGAGACGAGGCAACAGGCGCGCTTCTGGCTCAGAACCCCTACGGGCTCGATTTCGGCGAGCGGGTGGCTTTCCTCGCCGCCACGGCGCCTGTCCATTCGGTGACCGCCGATCGCGCGGAGTTCATCGGCAGGCACGGCACGACCGAATATCCGCAGGCCGTGCTCGGCGGGCTTGCCCTGTCCGGCCGCGTCGAGGCAGGTGACGATCCCTGCGCCGTGATCGCAAATGACATCGACATTCCGGCCGGCGGCGACGTGACGCTGTTCTGGCTGCTCGGTGACGCGGCCACCACTGCCGAGGCGAGCGCCTTGGTGCAAACCCATCGCGGCAAGGATTTCGACCAGCGCCTGGCTGAAAACGAACGCGTCTGGCGCGGCTTCCTCGACACCATCCAGGTCGAGACGCCGGACAAGGCGCTCAACGCCATGGTCAACCACTGGCTGCCTTACCAGAGCCTCGCCTGCCGCATCCGCGCCCGCTCGGCCTTCTACCAGGCGAGCGGCGCCTTCGGCTTCCGCGATCAGTTGCAGGACACGCTGGCCTTGCTGGCGCACGATCCGAAGCTGGCGCGCGACCAGATCCTCAACGCGGCGCGCCGGCAGTTCCAGGAAGGCGATGTCCAGCACTGGTGGCTGCCGCGCACCGATGCCGGCGTGCGCACCATGATTTCGGACGACGTGGTTTGGCTGGCGCACGCCACCGCCCGCTACGTCGAGGTGACGGGCGATACCGCGATCCTCAAGGAGCAGATACCCTTCATCGACGGGCAGGAACTCGGCGAGGGCGAGCACGACGCCTTCTTCACGCCCGAGATCACCAAGACCACCGCTTCGCTCTACGACCACTGCGCGCGGGCGCTCGACCTTGCCATCAAGCGCAGCAGCCCGGCCGGCTTGCCGCTGATCCTGGGCGGAGACTGGAACGACGGCATGAACCGTGTCGGCGAGGGCGGCAAGGGCGAGAGCGTGTGGTTGGGCTGGTTCCTCCTGAAGACGCTGGGCGACTTCGCCCGCGTCGCCAAGGGACAGAGCGATGCCAAGCGGGCGCAGGCCTGGGCGAAGCATGCGGACGTGTTGAAGCGGGCGCTGGAGAGCACGGCCTGGGATGGCCAGTGGTACCGGCGCGGCAGCTTCGACGACGGCACGCCGCTCGGCTCGAGGAATTCCGACGAGTGCAAGATCGACTCCATCGCCCAGTCCTGGAGCGTGCTCTCCGGCGAGGGGGATCCGGCGCGCTCGACCACGGCCATGGAGCAGGCGACGAAAATGCTCGTCGACGACAAGCTCAAGATCGTCAAGCTGTTCACGCCGCCCTTCTCGAACAGCGAGCAGGATCCCGGCTACATCAAGAGTTACCCGCCCGGCGTGCGCGAGAATGGCGGCCAGTACACCCATGCCGCCACCTGGTTCGTGATCGCGCTGGCCGAGATGGGCCGTACCGACGAGGCCTATCGTTGCTTCTCGATGCTGAACCCGGTCAACCACGCCTCGGACGAGGCCGCGGCCGAGCATTACCGCGTCGAGCCTTATGTGGTGGCGGCCGACATCTACGCCGGCGAAGGAAAAGGCGGGCGCGGCGGCTGGACCTGGTACACGGGCTCGGCAGGGTGGCTCTACCGGGCGGCTGTCGAGGGAATCCTGGGCATCGAGCGGCGCGGCAAGCAGATCACGTTTAGGCCGAAGCTGCCTGGACACTGGGATGGCTACGCGGCGACGCTCAAGATGTTCGACGGCGAAATCAAAGTCCGCGTCATCCGCGACAAAAAGACCAAGTCGATCTCGCTCGAAGTCAATGGTTCGAAGACAAAATCGGGATCTTTCGAGCCGAATGCCGGCGAGAAGACCGAGGTCGTCGTCAAGATACCTGCGTAAAATCAACGATTTGGCTCAAAGGCCGCGCGTCCCCCGGGATGCGCGGCCTTTGCTTGGCGTTTTACTTGGGCGCGACCCCGGTCAGTGCCCTCGAAGCTCCTTTAGACCCGGCTAAGCAAGCGCCTGATGATTAAAAATGTGGCAGCGCGCGGCAAGTGCCATTATTTTGCCGCAAGGCTGACATTTCACCTTTTATCTCAAACCGTTAGGTGATCACGCCAGATTTCGCACCGTCGTCATCTTTTGTTCGCTAAATGGGAACGGAAGCGATAGACGGGCATTGTTTTGCGACGCGTTAACCGGTACGTGTCAAAAAATGGTGCAGTGCACAAATCCGGAATTGAGCACGACTGAAGAGTTTGGCGGAGTAGCTGAAGTGTCACTTCTGCAGATCTACTGGCGAGCACTGGGTTATCTGGCGGCTGACAAGAAGCGCGTTGCGCTGATCTGCGTCGCCAACGTCGCGCTGGCCGCGATCGCAATCCTCGAGCCGATCCTGCTCGGCCGGGTGATCGGTGCCATCTCCGAAAACGGTCCGGTGTTTTCGACGCTCGCCGTCTGGGCCGCTCTCGGTGCCTTCAATGTCGTCGCCTTCGTGCTGGTGGCACGCGGCGCCGATCGCTTCGCCCATGCCCGCCGCTCGGAGGTGCTGTGCCAGTCCTTCGAGCGCGTCATCACCATGCCGCTTGCCTGGCATCACCAGCGTGGCACGTCCAATTCGCTGCATACGCTGCTGCGCGCAGTCGAAACGCTGTTCAGCCTGTGGCTCGAATTCATGCGCGTGCATCTGTCGACGGCCATCGCGCTGGTGCTGCTGGTGCCGACCGCGCTCGCCATGGACATCCGCATGACCGTCGTGCTGCTCGGCCTCGGCGTGCTCTACGTTGCCATCGGCCGTATCGTCATGCGCCGCACCAAGTCGGGGCAGACCGCCGTCGAGCGCCACTACCACACCGTCTTTGCCCATGTGTCCGACAGCGTCAGCAATGTCGCCGTGCTGCAGAGCTACAACCGCATCGGCCATGAGACCGCGACGTTGAAGCGTTACGTCAAGAACCTGCTCGACGCGCAGAACCCTGTGCTCGACTGGTGGGCGATCGCCAATGCGCTGAACCGCCTGTCGTCGACCATCTCGATGATGATCGTGCTGTCGATCGGCGCCTATCTCGTCACCCGTGGCCAGCTCCGCGTCGGCGATGTCGTCGCCTTCACCGGCTTTGCCGGAATGCTGATCGCCCGTCTCGACCAGATGTCGGCCTTCACCACCCAGATCTCCGAGGCGCGCGCCAAGCTCGAGGACTTCTATCGCCTCGAGGACTCGGCCGCCGAAACCGTCGAGCCCGATGGCCTGCGCGAGCTCACCAATGTCACCGGCCATGTGCGGTTCGAAGATGTCAGCTTTGAGTTCGCCAACTCCGGCCACGGCATCGAGGGCGTGTCGTTCGAGGTGCCGGCCGGTAAGACGGTCGCCATCGTTGGCCCGACAGGCGCCGGCAAGACGACGCTCATCAACCTGCTGCAGCGCGTCTTCACGCCGGCCAGCGGCCGCATCCTGATCGACGGCATCGACACCCGCACGGTGACCCGCAAGTCGCTGCGCCACTCGATCGCCACCGTCTTCCAGGACGCCGGCCTGCTCAACCGCTCGATCGAGGACAACATCCGCGTCGGCCGCGCCGATGCGAGCAATGACGAGGTCCACGCCGCCGCCGACGCCGCCGCCGCGCAGGACTTCATCCTGGCCAAGAGCGGCGGCTACGACACCGTCGTCGGCGAGCGCGGCGGCCAGCTTTCTGGCGGCGAGCGCCAGCGCATCGCCATTGCCCGCGCGGTGCTGAAGGACGCGCCGATCCTGGTGCTCGACGAGGCGACCAGCGCGCTCGACGTCGAGACCGAGGACCGCGTCAAGGAGGCGATCGACGAACTGCGCCGTGACCGCACCACCTTCATCATCGCCCACCGCCTCACCACGGTCCGCGACGCCGACCTGGTCGTCTTCATGGACAAGGGCAAGGTGGTCGAATATGGCGGCTTCACCGAGCTGTCGTTGCGCAACGGCCGCTTCGCCGCCCTCTTGCGCGCCGGCGGCCTGCTCAACGACGAGGAAGTCCGCCGCCTCAGCCGTCCGGTCAACGAAGCGGCTTAAGCTTGGCGCTTTTACCTTCTCCCCTTGTGGGAGAAGGTGGCCTCGCGAAGCGAGGTCGGATGAGGGGTGCTCCAGCTTGGCAATAAACTGGAAATCGCCACCGCCTCATTCCTTCCAACACCCCTCATCCGTCTCGGCGCTGCGCGCCGATCTACCTTCTCCCACAAGGGGAGAAGGAAAGCCTGCGACAACCGTCCAATTGCCCCGGACGCATCGCCGGTCTATTTAGGTCGGCATGAGCGACACCTCCTCACGCCTCGCCGGCTGGACCGATCTCGCCAACCCGACGCGCTTCGTCGGGCTGGCCGACCGGGTCATTCCGTGGCTGATGATGATCGCCGCCATCCTGCTCGCCGTCGGCCTCTATATGAGCTTCACCGCGCCTGAGGATTTCCAGCAGGGCATCACCGTGCGCATCATGTATATCCACGTGCCTTTCGCCTGGCTCGCCATGATGTGCTACACGATCATGGCGATCTCGGCGCTGGGCACTCTGGTCTGGCGCCATCCGCTGGCCGATGTGGCGCTGAAATCGGCTGCCCCGATCGGCGCCACCTTCACGGCCCTGGCGCTGATCACCGGCTCCATCTGGGGCAAGCCGATGTGGGGCACCTGGTGGGTGTGGGACGCGCGGCTGACCTCGGTCTTCGTGCTGTTTTTGATGTATCTCGGCATCATCGCGCTGACGCGCGCGCTGGATGACGCCGGCCGCGCCGCCTGGGCCGCCGCCATCATCACGCTGGTCGGCTTCATCAACATCCCGATCATCAAATTCTCGGTCGACTGGTGGAACACGCTGCACCAGCCGGCCTCGGTCTTCCGCCTCGGCGGCCCGACCATCGACCCCTCGATGCTGTGGCCGCTCGCCGTGATGGCGCTCGGCTTCACGGTGCTGTTCTTCGCGCTGCATCTGATGGCGATGCGTACGGAGATTTTTCGTCGTCGGGTGAGCGCAATGCGCCGGGTCGCGGCGAGGCAGGCTGAGGGGCGGTAGATTCTCGGATCTATAACGGTCCGCCGCGTTCCTTCGCGCCCCCCTCTGGCCTGCCGGCCATCTCCTCCACTTGGGGGGAGATCAGATGTCTTCGCGGCTTTCGCCAATCTCCATCGTCGAAAGAGGAGAGCCGGCGACGAAACTGCCAATCTCCCCCCAAGTGGGGGAGATGTCCGGCAGGACAGAGGGGGGCGCTGTCCCGCCAGCCTAGGCGATCTTAGAACACCTGCGTATGTCTCAGGATTGTCACCCCATCCGCCCTCGCGCCGTCACCGGCAGCGTCTCCAGCACCCTTTCCCCGTCGATCAGATGCACCTGGTCGAACAAATTGGTGACCACGCAGCAATGGTCGGGAACCACGCGCACGCGCTCGCCGATGCGAAGCCTGGCGCCGTCTGAAAGCGTGACATTGCCATGCTCTTCGCTGAGGCCCGTGACCCGTGCGCCCGGTACGCCGAGCAGCTCGCCGAAATCGGGCAGCCCCAGCGTATCGGAGGATAGCGCCTTGCTGCCGCTATCGAGGATGGCGCGGGTCGGCGTCGGGTGGCTGACCACGGTGGCGAGCACCGTCAGCGCGCAGTCATCCAGCGTGCCGACGCCTTTGGCGACCTGGTAGCGGTCGAGATAGATGTAGGTGCCGGGCCGGTATTCGGTGACGACGCTATCCTCGCCCGAGCGCCACATGTCCGGCGTGCCGCCACTGGATATGCGCTCGCACTCAAGCCCGTCCACTGCAAGCACGTTGCGCGCATTCCTCAGCCATGCCTCCGCCTCGGCGGCGCGACCCGCCGCCGGATAGGTCATCAGCCCGCCGAAGCTGAGGCCCTTGACCCTGTTGATCGCTTTCGCCAGCGCAACCGCTTCGGCCGGGCTCTGCACGCCGCAGCGGCCCATGCCGGTGTCGCATTCGACCAGCACCTGCAGCGGATGGCCGGCATCGGTGAAGGTCGCGGCAAGCCCTTCCAGCGTCTCATGGCTGTCCGCCGTCACCGAGAGCGTGACGCGGCCATGCAGCGCCTTCAGCCGTTCCAGCTTGGCGCGGCCAAGGATGTTGTAGGGCAGAAAAATGTCGGTTAGCCCTGCATCGGCCATTACCTCGGCCTCACCGATCTTCTGGCATGTGATGCCGACGGCGCCGGCCGCAACCTGCTTCTTTGCCCAGTAAGGCAGCTTGTGCGTCTTGATGTGCGGCCGAAGCTTCAGCCCGTGGCTGTCGGCGTGCGCCTGCGCCTTCTTGATGTTGGCTTCGGCGCGGGCCGCATCGATCAAAATCGCCGGCGTGTCGAGGTCGTCTATGCTTGCCATGAAGATCACCGTTCAGAAATTCCGTTGGTTTATGGCCCCGAACGGAAACGATGTCACGGGGCCAGAGCCGTCAGTTTGCGTCGACAGCGGACCGGCATTGAGCTATTCGGATTGGCAGATTTCAGCAGGCAGCGCCGGAAGGAAACAGGATCATGAAACGCTCCAAAATCAACGACATCATCCGCGAAGCCGACGCTTTCATCCGCTCCTTCGGCTACATCATGCCGCCCTTCGCCTATTGGTCGCCGGAAGAGATGAAGGCGCACAAGGCGGACTCCTCAGCCATCTTCACCTCGCGGCTCGGCTGGGACATCACCGACTACGGCCAGGAGAAGTTCGACGAGCTTGGCCTGTTCCTGTTCACCGTCCGCAACGGCCGCTACGAGGACATGAAGCTCGGCATGGGCATGCTCTATGCCGAGAAGATCATGATCTCGCGCAAGGACCAGCTCTCGCCGATGCATCGCCACAACATCAAGGCCGAGGACATCATCAACCGCGGCGGCGGCAAGCTGGTGCTGGAATTGTTCATGCACGATCGCGACGGCGGCATCGATCCGAAGGCCGAAGTGTCGGTTCCGGTCGACGGCACCATCACCAGATTGCCGGCCGGCGGCCTCCTGAAGCTCGACCCGGGCCAGAGCGTCACGCTGCTGCCCGGCGTCTGGCACGCCTTCTGGGCCGAAGGCAAGGACGTGCTGATCGGCGAGGTCTCGACCGTCAATGACGACCTCACCGACAATGTCTTCCGTGAGCCGATCGGCCGCTTCTCCAACATCGACGAGGACGTCGCGCCGGTCCACCTGCTGGTGTCGGATTATGAGAAGTGGGTGGGGTAGGCAAGGGCAGCCTAAGACACGTCGGTCATCGCCGCCCCTCATTGCCCTGCCGGGCATTTCTCCCCGTATAGTGGCGGGGAGAAAGATGTTGTCATCGCCGCTTTCGCCGATCGCCAGCGTTGCAGAAGAAGCGGCGAGGTCGCGGCCATCCCCCTTCTCCCCGTCACTATACGGGGAGAAGGTGCCGGCAGGCGGATGAGGGGCAGCACCGACGTTTCCAGCATATCGCAGGGTCTTGGCTAACGCGCGTGCTTGTCGGCCTTCCGGTTCCCAAGCAGCAGCTTGCGCTCGAGATGCGCACGCAACTCGCCGTAATAGGCCGTGAGAAAAGCCTTTGAATCGACCGGTTCGACCCTCGCGCCGATCTTGCGGCCGATCGTCTCCGCCACCGCTTTCATCGCAAAATAGTCGTCGCGGCGCAGCACTTCTTCAAGCTTGTGCAGCTCGGCGATGCCGTAGGCGTCGAGCTGTGCTGCGCTGAACTGGAAGCGGGCCGCTACCGGGTCCTTGCGCAGCGACAGATCCTCGACCAGCGCCACCTTTGGCGCCTCGACCACCCAGGTGCCGGCGAGCAGGTCGCCGATTCTCAGCCGGTCGCGGTTGAACAGCGGAAACAGCGAAAACAGCAGCGCCCACACCAGGCCGAAGATCGTCGACAGCGTGTCGGCGACGCCGGCGCCGCCGCGCGCGGCGAGGATCGACAGCGGCAGGAAGATCTCGATCTCGCGCATCAGATTGCGCGCGATCACCTGATCGAGGGTTAGGCCCGCGCCGCTGCGCGAGGCGACGCGCACGCCGACCATCCGCTTGCCGGGCGTCGCCGCCCGCCGGCCCGCCTCGAAGGCGATGAAATAGACGTTGCGCAACAGGAAGATGAAGATGATCCAGACGATGAAGAGTGGCTCCGCGTCCTGCACGCCGAGCCCGCCTAGGCCGAAGATCGCGACGAGGCTGACGACGACCGCAGCGGTGATGATGATCACCACATCGAGCAGGAAACCCGAAGCCCTTGTGCCGGCGTCCGCCAGCTTCACGCGCAGGTCCACGCCCTCCGGCGTGACCAGCGGGCGCACGAGCGCGGCAGGATTCCTAGCCGTTGCCATGCCGCACCATCCGGAACAGGTAGAAATAACAGATCCAGAGCGCCAGCATGCCGCCGCCGATCGAATAGCGAGCGACGTCGCTGGTGATCGTCTGCCGGCCGATGCCTTCGAGCAGGCCGGCAAACAGCAGCATCACCGCGACGCCGACCATGGCGGTCGCAGCCACACGCCCGGCCCGGGCGGCCGCCGCCATTCGTGTCAACTCGCCGGGAAAGGCGATGCTGGTGCCGATGCGCATGCCGGCCGCGCCAGCGATAGCGATCGCGAACAGCTCCGTCGTGCCGTGGATCGACAGCCAGCCGCCGAGCGCGAAGCCGAGCCCTTTGGCGGCATAGATCTGGAAGATGGCGCCGAGCATGCAACCGTTCATCAGGATAATCAGCACGCTGGGCACCGCGAAGGCGAAGCCCAGCGCGAAAGCCAGGATCGAGACCTGCGTGTTGTGGGTGAAGAGATAGGCGGCGAAGCCCGAGAGGAAGTGGCCGCCGCCATCGCCGTACAGCACGCTGCGCAGCATCTCGGCGGAAGAATCCGGATTGCGCCCGCCGGCCAGGCTCGGCGCGATGATGGCGTCGTACCAGCGCTTGTCGGAGGCGACCAGCCAGTAGCCGGCTATGGCGCCGATCACCGTGAGTGCCACCGACACCCACACTTCGCGCCACAGGTCGCGGATCGCCGCCGGCCAATCGCGCAGGAAGAAGTCGCCGACCCGCGTTCTCAAGCTCCGCCGCGCGCCGTAGAGATAGAAATAGCCGCGCAGGCAGAGCGCCTCGAGATAGGCGATCAGCGCGCTGTCGAGCGAGGTCGCGCGCGCCACAGAGAGCGAGGACAGCGCCGAGCGATAGAGCAGCGGCAGCGACAGCAATTCGTCTTCCGACAGCGCGCGCGGCGCGCGCTTCTCGACCCGGGCAAGCAGCGCCTCGAACGCCTTCCAGTCGGCCTCGCGCTCCTGGCGGAAGCTTGCAAGTGACTGGCGCACCGCATCGGTGCCGGCGGGCAGCGTCATAAGAGGTTTTCCTCCTTGAGCTGGATATAGCGCTCGACCAGCGCCGGGCCGAGCCGCTGGTGGTCGGCCTCGATGACATGCGCGCCGAGCAGCCTGAGCCTGCCGATGACCACCTGCCGCTGCTTGAGCAGGTCGCCGGCAGTGACGGCGCGGGCGACATCTTCCGGCGTCGCCGGCGCCATGTCGGCCAAAGTCTCAAGCTCGACGTCCTTCATCAGCATGAACAGCACCAGGTGCCGCTCGGTCAGCCGGCCGACAGTACGCAACATCAATTCGGCGCTGATCGGGTCGACGAAATCGGTGAAGATGATGACCAGCGAGCGCCGGTCGAGCTTTGCCGACAGCGTGGTCAGCGCCAGCGTGAAATTGGTCTCCTCGGTCGAATAGTCGATCTCGGCCGCGCGCTTCTGGATCATGGTGAAGCTCGGCGAGCCGCGCACGGCACCGCTCGAGACGCGCGGCCTAGCGTCGAAGGAGAACAGGCTAACGAGGTCGCCGCCCTTCAGCGCGATGAAGGCCGACAGAAGTGCCGCCGTCACGGCGCGGTCTACTTTCGGCACGCCATCGACCGGCTCGCACATCAGGCGGCCGCTATCGATGGCTAAAACGATGTTGTTGTTCTCCTCGATGCGGAACTCGCGCGCCAGAAGCTTGCCGTGGCGGGCGCTGCGCTTCCAGTCGATCATGCGCCGGCCCATACCGGGCTGGTAGTCCTTCAACGCCTCGAACTCACGGCCCTGGCCGGCGCGCTTCTGCGCATGGCCGTCGGCAAGGGCTGAGCGCTGCAGCAGCGTGATCGCCTCGTCGCGCGCGCGGCTGACATCGGGCAGCACCGCAACTTTCCGGTCCACCGGCAGCACAACCTGGTTCCAGACCAGCCCGAACGGCCCCTGCCAGCGCAGCCACAGCCGGTCGAAACCGGCGATGCCGCGCCGAACGGCGTCGAATTCGAGGTCGAGCGTGCCGCCATTCGCGGGCAAGGCGCCGCCGGTGCCGTTGACCGGCGCCAGCCGCTGGTCATGCCCGACGCGCGCCTGCAGCCGGCGCGGCTTTGCGCCGACACCGGCGGCGATGTGCAGCGTGAAACGCCCGCCGACGCCGACCTGCGGCGGCGCAGTGAGCGTGGCACTCAGCGAGGCGCGCCCGCGCCCGGCCGCGGCGTCGACCGCCAGGAAGGCAAGCACCGCGCAGATCCACAACAGGCCGAGATACCAGACAGAGGGCAGCGCGAGCGCGATCAGGAAGGCGGGGATCGCCCCCGCCGCCGCTGCCCAGACCGCTCTGCCGCTCGGATAGATCAACGCGGCGCTTCCGTCTGGTCGACGAGGTCGGAAACGATCTGCTCGACCAGGCGCCCGTCAATCTGCGCTGCCGGCGAAAGGATGACGCGGTGGCGCAGTGCCGGCACCGCCAGCGCCTTGACGTCGTCGGGGATGACATAGTTGCGGCCGTCGAGCGCGGCCCGTGCGCGCGCCGCCCTGGCCAGCATGGCGCCGGCGCGAGGGCTGGCGCCCACCTCCAGGTCCGGGCTTTCGCGCGTCCCGCGCACCAGCGCAGCGATATAGCCGACGACATCGTCAACCAGCGTGACGTCGCCGACCGTGGCCAGCGCCGCCTCGAGCGTCTTGCGGTCGGTCTGCGCCTTGATGCCGTACTGCTTGATGTCGTGCGAGGCGGACCCGCCATGATGGACTATGATGGCGCGTTCCTCTTGCGCATCCGGGTAGCTCACCCGATGCTTGAACAGGAAGCGGTCGAGCTGCGCCTCGGGCAGCGGATAGACGCCCTGGTGCTCGATCGGATTCTGCGTCGCCACCACCATGAAATTGCGGCCGAGCGAGTGCGTCGTGCCGTCGAAGGTGACGGCGTGCTCCTGCATGGCTTCGAGAAGGGCGGCCTGCGTCTTCGGCGGCGTGCGGTTGATCTCGTCGGCGAGCAAAAGGTCGCAAAAGATCGGGCCGCGCGTCAGCGTGAACTGGCCGGTCTGGAAATTGTAGATGTTGGAGCCGACGATATCGCCGGGCATCAGGTCGGGCGTGAACTGGATGCGCCCATAGGCGACGCCGAGCGCCTGCGCGAAGCAGCGCGCCGTCATGGTCTTGGCCGTGCCTGGCGGCCCTTCGAGCAGGATATGCCCGCCGGCGAACAGCGCCGTCAGCATAAGATCGACCGTGTCGCGCTGACCGGTGATCGCTTTCGCCACTTCTTCCCTGATCGCGGTCGCCAGGGCCTTCACTTCATCGACGTTCACCGAGCCTCCTTGCCGTCCAGTCATGCAGCTTCTCCGCTGCTTCATGCATTCCGGCCAAACTATTGGAATCGTTCGCAGCCTTGAAGCGCGCGGTGAAGCCGTGCGTTTCACCCTTGTCACGGGAATCGAGCCACCGGTCGAGCGCCTCGCCCTGCAGCCCGTGCGGCGCGCCGAGCAAGGCGGCGGCGCGCTGGCGCATAAGCGCCGCGTAACGGTCGCCGAGTTCTTGCAGCCGGCCGGCGCGCTTCAACAGCATCGCCGTGGTGTCCACCAGCGCTCGCTTGCCGAAGGCGATGGCGCGGGTCTCGGTGCGCGGCGGCCCGAACCGGCCGAGCCCATGCAGGAAGGCAAGTGCGGCCGCCGTCAGCACCGACAGCGTCAGCGCCAGGAAGGGCGGCTCGACCAACAGCTTGGCGAGATCATATCCTTGCCCGACGCCGTGCAGCGTCAGGTCGAACATCACCGCGCCTTTCGCAGGCTCCAGCATGGCGATCATGTCGAGCGCTGCGGCGGCCTTTTGCGGGTCCTTCAGCGCCGCGTTGTTGATGAGATCGGGATCGGTCAGGATATAGAACGGCTCATTGTCGAGCTCGGTGAGGATGGCCTTGCCGTCGCCCGCCGCGATCAGAGGGTGTTCGTCGGCCACCCATTGCAGCTCATCGGGCACCGCAATCTTGCGGCCTTGGACGTCGATCCGATCGACCGTTGGCTTGCCTTCGCCAAGCTTCGCCTTGGCGAGGCGGCCGAGCCAGTCGTTGACGACTGTGTTCGGCAGCCGCTCGACCTTCGTCTCCCAGCCGTCATGGCCGGGCTGCGGGAAGGTGACCCACTTCGGCAGCACGATCAGCGTGTCCTTGCCCGAGCGCAGCTTGAGGATGCGGTCGAGTACCGCCGGGTCACTCTCCGGCGCGATGGTGACGATCAGCAGGAAGGTGGATGCCAAGGGCGATTCCAGATCCTTCTCGCCGCGCGCCATCGGCGGCGCCTGGCCGTTGGTGAGCTTCAGCCACTCGACAAGCCCGGCATAGCCTGTGCCGCCCTTAGAAAGCGGCGTGCCGCCGCCTTCGGGCTGGCGGAAATCCGGGGCGTAGGTCGAGAGCAGAAAGAACCCGGCGGCCGCCAGCAGGCTGGCGAAGATGCCCCAGAACAGCGTCCTGCGGCTGAACGGTTCTTGCGCCGCCTCGGCTGCCTCCGCGCTCATGCCCAGGCATCCCGGAAGGCGAAACGCTCATAGGCGCCGCGCGCCTGCTGCCAGCCCTCGGCGCCGACCGGCCGGCGGGCAAACAGCGCGGCCTCGACGATGCGCGCGATCTCGCTGAAGGCCGTGCGGGGGCGGGCAGGGATCGAGCCCGCGGCAGCGATGTCGCGCGCGGTGAGCGACGGGCGCAGGAAATCGGGCAGGCGGGTGGCGATGTCGGCGACGCTGCGGCGAAGCAAGAGATGCACCGCCTCGTCATACTCGCCGCGCGCGGCGAGCGCATCGGCCTCGGAGAGCAGGATCTGCGCCGCGCCGGCATCCGGGCGCCATTCCTCTTGCGCCTCGGCCTCCTTGCGCGCGCGACGCCACGGCAGCCGCCAGGCGACACCCTTCGCTTCAAGGACGAGCAGGAAGACGATGATCGCGACGCCGGTGATCACCGCGCCCCAGAACAAATAGATCATGTAAGGGCCGATCTTCGCCAGGGCTTCCAGCAAAGGCTTCAACCATTCCGGCGGCTCCGGCCGCACCAGCGCCGGCAGGTCAAACTGGATAGAATCGTCCGCCAGCAGCTGCTTGTGCATCTTGGCCAGCCATTCGGCGTCGGCCGTGCCCGGCTGTGCGACTGTCACCCGCGCGTCCCCCCTGCGGTTCGGCCCCGACACTGGCAATATGCCTGAACAATTGCAAGTGCACTGGACGCGGCCCATCAATCTTGGCAAATTTACTTTGAAGTTGCCAAATTGGATGCGGCGGCTCGGGGGAAACTATCATGACTACTGCGACATTGGGACGACCCGGCAGATTCGAGATCGGCAGGGTTTTCAACACCACTTTTGGTGTGATTACGCGCAACATCGGGCTTTGCGTCGGGCTTGCGCTTTTGTTCTCGGGTCTGCCCACATTGCTCTTTCAGCTCTGGAACGAAGCCCGGATGAGCAACCTGACGGGTACCGATCCCTCCAACCTCGCGGCGGCCGATCCGAGTGTCGTGATCCGGGATTCGCTCTTCACCCTCGTCTTCGTCCTTGTCTATTTCATCTTGTCGCTGCTGCTGCAGTCGGCCTTGGTCAGGGCAACGATCGAAGACTTGAACGGCAAGAAACCCGGCTTTGGCGACAGCGTTCAGATTGCCCTTCAGTGCCTTTTGCCCACGATCGGTATCGGAATTTTGGTCGCCCTCGGCGCCGGCATTGCCTCTTTGGCGCTGCTGGTCCCCGGCATCATCCTGTGGCTTGGCTGGTCGGTATCCGTACCCGTTCTGGTGCAGGAGCGTCGCGGCGTCTTCGGCTCGATGTCGCGCAGCCGGGCGCTGGCCAAGGGCAACCGTTGGTCGCTCTTCGGTCTGTTCGTCATCCTTTTCATACTGGCAATGGTCATCCAAGCGGTTCTTGGCACCTTCGTCTATCTCTTTGGCGCCGGCATTATCGGTTCCGTAGTCGGCGCCGTGGTTTCCGCCGTGATGTCGACTGTCATGTCCACCGCGACAGCCGTCAGCTATGTCGAACTGCGCCAGGTCAAGGAAGGCACCAGCGTCGACGAACTGGCGGAGATTTTCTCGTAAGAGACGTTGCCGGAGAGGACCACCATGGCGTCGACTGCTCTCAGTGCGCCCGATCGGTTCCGAATCGGGCGGGTCTTCCATGACAGCTTTGCGGTGATTGGCCGCAATCCGGTCCCGTTTGTTGGTCTGGGGGCGATATTCTACGCCCTACCGAGGTTCGCCGCTTGGCTTTGGTACGTTAACAGTGGCGCGGCCGGCTTGTCGTTCGAGGCATTTGTCTCTGAGCACGCGACGATCGTCCTGTTGGGCCTGCCACTCTACCTCCTTGTCACCGCCGTCCTGCAAACGTCCGTCATCCGTGCGACGATCGTGGACTTGCATGGCGAAAAGCCGGTTTTCGCGGATTACTTCGGTGTGGCGCTTGCACTGTTGTTCCCGATTCTCGGCGTCTCATTGCTGGCGACGCTTGGCATCATAATCGGGCTGCTCCTGCTGATCGTGCCGGGCATTCTTCTTGTGCTTCGCTGGGCGGTCGCGTTGCCTGTCCTTATCCAGGAAAGACGGGGCATTCTCGACAGCATGGCGCGCAGCCGCGACCTGACCAAGGGAAGTCGCTGGCCGCTGCTTGGACTGTGGCTGATCCTCATTGTGGCGAGCGCGTTGGCGGGCCTTGTGATCAACCGCGTCGCCATTCCCTTGAACGTCACGTTCGGCCTGTTGGCGGAGGCCACGATGAGGGCGGCCTTCTTGGTGCTGTCGTCCGCGGCCAGCGCTGTCAGCTATGTCGAGCTGCGCCGGGTCAAGGAGGGCACCAGTGTCGACAAATTGGCGGAAATCTTCTCCTAGCAGGTGCAAGTTGTGTCGTTGGTAACGCAGGGAGAAGGTGAAAAATTCCGGCTGGGTAACGTAATCGGCAATGCCGCCGCCTTCCTGCGGCGGAACGCGATCTTCTCGATCGCAGTTGGCACGGTTTTCTTCGCCTTGCCGCTGGCGCTGATCAATCTAGCAACCTCCAGGTACTGGCCTACGCTGGCATTTCAATTGGGTGCGACTGGTGGCGGCCCCTGGTCAACGTCGGTCAACTTGGGTTTTAGCTTAGCTTCCGGGTTGATCGGCGCAGCGCCAAACCTTCTCGGTCAGGCGGTTTTGTCTAAGGCTGCGGTTGGCGATACCAATGGCAATCGTGCTTCGGTTGCAAGATGCGTTCAGACCGCGCTCCGCCACATTTTTCCGGTGGTGGGCATCGGTTATGCGGTTTATCTCGCCTTTTTTCTCGCGCGATCCGGGTCGGCTGCAGTTGAACTTTCAAATTCTCCTCAAGCGGGGGGCCTAGTGTTCCTATTCTTGATGACGCCGTGTGTCGTGTGGGGAGTGGGAATCTCCGTTGCCGTTCCTGTTTCCGTCGGGGAGGGGTTGGGGACGGCCGCTTCGATGTCGCGCAGCCAAGCGTTGACCAAAGGGTATCGTTGGTGGATTTTCGGCTTGGTCTCGGTTGTCGTCGTTGGACTGCTGCTAGCCCTGCGGCTTGCCACTGCGTTTGGGCTTGCCTTGCTATCGCTCGAAAGCCTTTCGCCGTTGGCAATGGTCTTGCTCACATTCCAAGGGGCGATGGTGTCAGCGATCGTCTGGACGGTGCTTTCAATCGTGCTCGCAACGACCTATGCCGAACTGCGCCGGGTCAAGGAGGGGCCTGGCGCCGACGAATTGGCGGAGATTTTCTCGTAGCGAAGCGATCGCCGCCGTCCACCGATGAGGGCGGCGGTCAGCTGCGTCAGTGACAGCAGCCGTGCCCTGCCGGCACGCTCGTCCGGCACAGGCAGGACGAAGTGATCGCCACATCCGCCTTGGCAATCGCCACCTCAAGCTTCGCCTGCAAGCCCGGCAACTCCTCCGTCTCGCCGCGCCGCCTCAGGCATTCCACCAGCCCGTGCAACGCCCAGACATTGTCGGGATGCTGGGCACAGCGCTGCACGGCGCCGCTCATGCCCAGATCGTCGCGATAGACCTGCTCGGCCCCCGTTGCGTGGCCCTGGTCGAGCAGAAGTGCTGCCAGCGCGTGGCGCGGCGGATGCATCCACGCCCACGGTTCGGTGTAGGAGAGATTGTCGTCGAGCTCGACTGCTTGCCACAGGTGCTCGTAGGCCTGGTCGTGCCGTCCCTGGTGGTAGGCAAGCTCACCGTCGAGCAGTGCAGCGCCGACGGCGAGCGAGGCCCGTGTCGCGTTGCTGAGGAAACGCCGCTCGGGCGGGATAGTCTCGACATGCCGGCTGAATAGATCGCGCTCGCGCTCAGCGCTCGCAAATTCACGCAGCGTCGCGTGGGCCACGCCCTTGGCGTAATGCTGCATAGCCGTGGTCAGCACATAGAGCCCGGGCTCGCTCACCATCGGCTCGTCGATGATCTCGCGCCAGCGTCCGAAGCGCACCTGAACATGCGATCGCATCGCGTAGTAGCCCTCGACGGTTTGCGTCAGCTTCGGCCGGTCCGGAATGCTGACGACATCGCGCGTCACCAGGCTGCGCACCTTGTCCGCCGCCCACAGCGCCGGGCGGTATTGGCCCAAAAACATGCAGGTGAACATCATCAGGTGCAGGTCGTGGCAGCAGCCGAGCAGGTAATAGGTCGTCTCGCCGGCATAGGCGAGGTAAAGGTCGTTGGCGCGCACCGCCTTCTCGCTGGCGAGTTTCGCTTTCTCGTATTCGCCGCAGAGAACATGAATGTGCCCGGGCATGTGGTTCATGTGGCCGGCGTCCGGGCATATCGTGCCGAGGAGGTTGGCCGAGCGCATGCCGCGCTCCGGCTGTGTCGACATTTCGAGCAGGTGGATGTGGAGATGCAGGATCGCCGGATGCGGCGTAGCGTCTGCCTCGTCCGAGAGCCGGATCGAACGCTCGCAGATTTCGAGCGCCTCCAGCACATCGGAATTCGGCGCCGGCTCGCCGGTCTTGAGGTTCCATAGCCGCCTGACCGTGCGCATCATCAGCGCCTCGACGGACAGCGACATCACGTCATGGTCGTCGGGGAACTCGCTATAGACCTGACGCATCGCCACCGCATAGGCGTCGTCCCATTTTTCGAATTCCGCGGTACTTACTGCATGCGGTTGCTGGAAGCGGGCGCTGAGCGCCTCGATCAGCCGACGTTCGACGGGGCTGGCGGCGGCCGCTTTCGAGCGCGCCAGCTGCACATGGTCGAAGCAGCGCTTGGCGGCGCGGTTGGCCTCATCCTTGCCGTGCTCCTTCCAGGTCAGGTTGTAGAAAGGTCCGGCGGCATAGGCGATGCCCCAATGCACGAACGCGCAGTCGGGATCGGTCTCCAGCGCCTTCTCGAAGCATTTTATTCCTTCCTCGTGGTTGAAGCCGTAGCACCAGTTCAGCCCGATATCGAACCAGCGCTGCGTCTCGGCCGAAGATGTGGAGATGGGGCGCCGGTAGGTGCCGAGATCGAAGTGATCCATCGTGGGCGCCCGCGAAACTAAATCGACCTAGGTAAAGTGCGACGCAAGCTGCTCTATAGGGTCTTTGTCTGGGCGCACCAAGAGCCAGAAAATCAGGCCTGTGGCGCCGCCGAAGATTCCTGCCAACGTACACAAATATAAAACTGTGCCGTACGGCACATGCCACCGAACAAGGCCGAGGACAAATAGTGGAACGAAAACCGCCAGAAAGCCAACGGTGGTGTATACCCAAAAATGCCGCCAGCGCCGCCGGGTGAGAATGTAGAAGGCAGGTATTCCGATTAATGCCTCCAGAAAATAGAAAGCAAGGCATATAAATAGGAAGCCCGACAGCGGCGCCGTCTCGGGGTGGTGGGTATGCCAATTGTAGCCGGGCAGGATCGCCGGAATAATGGGTGCAAGGAAGAAAGCCCAACGGGCGCGCATCGGATTTTCCCTCCATTGACACAAATCTTCGGCGCTGGGCGACGGACTGAATCAACAGACAGATGCGCTAGTGCCGTGTCAAGACAAGCGCACCGGCTTTATTGATGGTGAACAGCCGCTACCTCATATCGACAAGCGGGTGACCGGGCAGACGCCGAGCTATTCGGTGCAGCAGCAGCGAATTTGCTAAAATTGTTCCAGTGGGTCGCGGCCGGCAGCGGCATCTTTAGTCGAACCGCGAGGGGCGAAAAGGTTCGAGCAACGGACTGGGCGTGCCGCTGACGATCTCGCCGGCCAGCGATTCGCCCGCGACGAGGCCAAGCGTCGCGCCGCTGTGGCTGAAGACGACGTGATAGCCGGGAATGCCGGTCAGCTGCCCGATCACCGGCTCGCCGTCCGCCGGAATTGGTTTCGGCCCCATGTGATGGCTCTCCAGTGCGAGTGACGGGTTGCCAGCAAGCACCTTCGAGGCTTCATTGAGCAGCCCGGCGATCGTCGACGGCTTTGCCTCGTAGGTGCCGTCGGCGCGCAGGATGACTTCGTCTTCGGACCAGGCCGAGTCGAGCGCGAAGGCGCCGTTCGGCGTCGGCCGGATAGCGACGCGCGGCGTGTTGAGCACGGCGCGCAGCGGATGCCGGACCGGTTTGCTGAAGACGAGCAGCGCGCGCGTCGTGCCGTCGCCGATGCGCTTGCCGACCTTCGCAGCCATGCCCGGCACTGCCGGACCCGTCGCAACCACGACGGCGTCTGCATCGATCACCAGGCCAGAAGTCGTCTTCACGCCGCTGACGCGGCCATTGGCGAGGGTGACGTCGGCGGCGCCGGCGTCGGTGACCAGCCGGCCGCCGCGTTCGCGAAGCTCCGTCAGCAGCAGGCCGATCAACGAAGGCAGATCGACCCAGCCTTCGCCGGCATTGAAGATGGCGCCCTGAGGCGACACGGCGCCGGCGTCGACACCCGGCGTGACGGCGGCGATATCGCCGGGCGCGAGTAACCGCGTTTGATAGCCGATCGCCTGTTCGTGACGGAAGATTTGCTTGATCTGGTTGGAAGCGTCGTCGGCGTCCCAGGTGAGCCCGCCGTCGAGGCGCAGCCAGGCGCCGCAGTCATGGTTAGCCGCGAATGCGTGGTAGCGGGCAAGACCCTCCATGCGGAGCTTGTGATACGCCGCCGAGCGCTTTCGCGCCGAGTTGAGCCAGGCAAGCGAGCGTGACGATGCGCCGTTGGCGATCGGGCCGTCCGTGACGATCGTCGTCTTCACGCCAAGCCGCGCGAGATGGACGGCCGTGGAGACGCCGAAGATGCCGCCGCCGATGACGACGACCTTGAGGGCGGATTTATCAGTCATGAATACAGCTTTCGATGATCGGACGGTTGGTTTTTCGGGGAGCGCGCCGAGCCTGGCCGGCGCTGCGGCATTGTTCACAGCACCTCGGCGAGGAATTGCTTGAGCCGGGGGCTCTTCGGCCTGTCGAAGATCTCCGCCGGCGGGCCGACCTCGACGATGCGGCCCTCGTCCATGAAGGCGACCTGGTCAGCCACCTTGCGGGCAAAGCCCATCTCATGGGTGACGACGATCATCGTCATGCCGCGGCGGCCGAGATCAGCCATGAGGTTCAGCACGCCCTTGACGAGTTCGGGGTCGAGCGCGCTCGTCACCTCGTCGAACAGGATGACCTCGGGGTCCATCGCAAGTGCGCGGGCGATCGCCACGCGCTGCTGCTGGCCTCCCGAAAGGCGGCTCGGCCGGTAGTCCGCGCGCGCGGCAAGGCCAACTTCCGCGAGGCGCGCTTCGGCAAGGCGCCGAGCCTTGCTTCCCGACATGCCCTTGATCCTGGTCAGCGCCAGCATGACGTTCTCGATCGCCGTATGGTTGGGGAACAGGTTGAAATGCTGGAAGACCATGCCGACCTGCCGGCGCAGCGTCTCCGGCTTGATCGCCAGGATGCTCTCGCCATCGAGCAGCACGTCGCCGGCCTTGGGTTCGACCAGCCGGTTGAGGCAGCGCAGCAGCGTCGATTTGCCGGAGCCCGACGGGCCGATGACGCAAGTGACCGTTCCCGGCTCGACCTTGAGACGGATCTTTCTCAGCACCTGCAGCTCGCCATAGGCCATGTCGAGATCGCGCACCTCGAGGCTGCCGGCCTTGATGGCAGGCTGTGCTGCCTCGCTTGAGGCCTTGCTCGCTGTACTCTTCAACTCGCCGACCTCGACGAGGCCGCTGACGACGCCACCAGGCTTCTGCTTGCCGAGCCGCAGGCGGTTGTCGATGTAATTGACGACATGGGTCAGCGGCACGGTGATGATGAGATAGAACATGCCGGCCAAAAGCAGCGGCGACAGATTGCCGGTGACCACCGCCTGGTCCTGGCCGATGCGGAATATCTCGCGCTCGGAGGCGAGCAGGCCGAGGAAGTAGACAAGGCTGGAATCCTTGACGTTGCCGATGAACTGGTTGACCAGCGCGGGCAGCACGCGGCGCACGCCCTGCGGGATCACGATCAGCCGCATGCCCTGGCCATAGCTCATGCTGAGCGCGCGGCAGGCTTCCATCTGGCCGCTTTCGACGCTCTGGATGCCAGAGCGGAAAATCTCGCCGATATAGGCGCCGGCAATCAGGCTGAGTGCCACGATCCCGAGCGGGTAAGGGGAGGGCCCGAAGATCTCGCGGCCGATGCGGGCGAAGCCTTGCCCGATCAGGAGAATGGTGAGGATCGCCGGCAGTCCTCGAAAGATGTCGGTGTAGATGCGCGCCGGGACGCGCAGCCAGGCGGAGCGCGAGATGCCCATCACGGCAAGCACCATGCCGATAAGGATACCGAGCACCGTCGATGCCGCGGCAAGGATCAGGGTGTTCTTCAGTCCGACCGCGAGCAGCGCCGGCAGCACCGATGCCATCGCGTCCCAGTCGAAGAAGCTGCGCTGAAGATTTTCTAACCAATCCATCCCGTCAACCTGCCTCGCACGCGCGGCACCGCCGCGCGATCTTTCACAACCTGCCAGAAGGAGCCGCCGGCATTCGCGCCGGCGGCCGAGCGCGGCTCAGTTCTTCTTGGGGAGATATTGCTCCGGCATCGGCGATCCGGGGAACCATTTCTGGTAGAGGTCGCGCCAGGTGCCGTCCTGCATGGCTTCGTGAATGCCCTTGTTGAGCGCTTCGCGGAAAGTGTCGTTACCCTTGCGCACGACGAAGCCCGCGGGAGCGTCGAAGGACGGGATGTTGATGGCGATCTTCAAGGCCGGATAGCGCTCGCCATATTGTTTAGCCGCCTCATAGTCGAGGAAGTGCCCATCGACCGTTCCGTTGTTGAGCGCGGCGATTGCCGAGTTGTTGTCCGGGAACTTGACCAGGTCGGTGTTCTTGAAGTTCTTGCTGGCATAAATCTCCTGCAGCGTGCCCTGGACCACGCCGAGGCGCTTGCCGGCGAGACCTTCCGGCGAGGTGACCTTTGGATCGGACGTCAGCACCGACAGGTAGCCGGCGAGATAGCCGTCGGAGAAATCGACCGTCTTCTTGCGCTGCTCCGTCGTTCCTATTGCCGCGACCGCGACGTCGAAGCGCTGGTTGGCGACCGACGGCATCAGCGCCGAGAATTCCTGGCCGGTGAAGGTCACCTGGTCCGGCTTGAAGCCCATCCGGTTCACCACATTCAGGAAGAATTCGAGATCGAAGCCGGTGAACTTGCCGTCCGCCGTGGTGAAGGCATAGGGCTTGGCGTCGCCCATCGTGCCGACGCTGATCGTCTTGGCATCGATGAGATTGTACGGATTGTCCGCCGCCCATGCCTTGGGCAGGGACAGGGCAGCCAATGCGATGGCGAAGAAGATTGAGCCGATGCGCTGCCGCCGGCTCGATGTGAAAAGACCTCTGATGCTCATGGTTGTTCTCCACTCTGAAGATCGGTCCGTGCGGGGGGGCGCAGCGAACAATTTCGATACGGCCTGCGATCTGACGCCTCCGGGCGTTCTTTTTCTTGTGAGACCGGTCTCAAATACAAATGAGACCGGTCTCTTGACATTTGTAGGCACGGGAACGACGATCCGTCAAACGAATTTGAAAGCGACTTTTCCACAATGAAGCGCCCATCCAAGGCTCCCTCCGTCACAGTCAGCGACGTCGCCCGCGAGGCGAAGGTTTCGAAGGCGACCGCCGCGCGGGTGCTTGGCGGCTACGGCCGGGTGAGCAAGACGGTGCGCGCCGCCGTGCTCGAAGCAGCGAAGGCGCTCGACTACCGGCCGAACGAACTGGCACGCAGCATGACCACCGGCCGTTCAGGCAGCATTGGCGTCGTCGTCGGCGACATCGAGAACCCGTTCTTCTCGCTCGCGGTACGCGGCATAAGCGACGCGGCGCGTCTGTCCGGCATCAATGTCATCCTGGCCAATTCAGGCGAGGACGTCGAAGCGGAGAAGAGCGCGATACGGGTTCTGATGGCAAAACAGGTCGACGGCCTGATCGTGACGCCCGCACAGTCCGGAGACATCGCTCACCTCAAGGAGATTGCCTGTCCCCTGGCGCTGCTCGACCGCGCCCTGCCGGAACTCGATGTCGACACGGTAACGGTCGATGACCGCAACGCGGCCCTGCGCGCCGCGCGCATGCTGACGCAAGCCGGGCACCGCAGGATCGCCTATGTCACCGCCGCTCTATTGTCCGGAGATTTTCGCGGTGCAGAGTCGAGGATCAACACTTCCACGGTGCGCGAGCGCATCCTCGGCTTCCTCGACGCCTGCCGCGAAGCCGGCATCGAGAGAGCGGAGCGCAACATCCATTTCGGCAGCGGGCGATCGCAGAGCGCGCACGCCATGCTCCTGCAACTGCTCCGAAGTGCGGATAGGCCGACGGCGATCCTGGCCTCCGACAGCGTTGTGGCGCTCGATCTGTTCAAGGCGATCCGCGAATGCGAGCTCAGCATTCCGAGCGACATATCGCTGATCACCTTCCACGATGCCGACTGGACGAGCGTGACCACGCCGCCCATCACTGTCATCGACCAGCCGGTCTATGCGCTCGGAAAATCCGTGGCGGAGCTGTTGATCCGCCGCCTGAAGGGCGATGACCGGCCGGCCGAAAGGATCGTCCTGCCGACGACGATCATCGAGCGGATGTCGGTGGGACGAGGTCCCGACCAATCCTGAGCTGCATGAAGGCAAACAGCAAACGGCCGCCGCAATTCACTGACCGCGCCGGCCGTCTCAGTCCCGGGAGGATCAGGACTCCAGCCAGACCGTCTCGAAATGCTGCTCGAGCGCCTGGTGCTGCACGCAGCCCTGCACGCCCTTGCGGTAGGTGCGGTAGACCGAGCGCCAGTAGGGCTGGATGATGACGCCGGAGTCGCGCAGGTTCTGCTCGATCTTGGCCATGATCTCCTTGCGCTGGGCGGCGTCGGGCGTTGCCAGCGCCTTGTCGAGAAGCTCGTCGAACTCCTTGTTCGAATAGGCGCTTTCGTTCCAGGCCGCGCCCGATTTATAGGCGAGCGCCAGCACCTGGACGCCGAGCGGGCGTCCCAGCCATTCGGTGCAGGAGTAGGGGAACTTGCTCCAGTCGTTCCAGAAGGTCGCGGCCGGCAGCACGGTGCGCTTGATCTTGAGGCCGGCCTCGCGGATTTGCGCCGCAATCGCGTCGGCGGTGCTCTTTTGCCATTCGACATCGACCGAGATCAGCTCATATTCGTGGTCGGCTTTGCCGGACTCGGAGATTAGCTTCTTCGCCGCCTCGACGTCGCGCTTGGCCGGGCCGATATCGGCGAATTCCGGATGCATCGGGCCGACATGGTGGTTGTCGGCGGGCTTGCCCCTGCCGTCGAGGCCGAGCTTGAGCACCGCCGCATTGTCGACGGCAAGCTGCGCGGCGCGGCGGACATTGACGTCGTCATAGGGTGCGTTGCCGACATTGAAGCGCGCGACGATGGTCGAGCCGGTGGCGATCTCCGAATTTTCGAGGCCCATCTGCTCGGTCTGCGACACGGCATCCGAAGCGGTCTCGTGGTCGGTGTCGATCTCGCCGGATTCGAAGGCCGACAGCATGGCGTTGGGATCGGAGCCGTAGTCGACCCATTTGATGCCGTCGAGGTAGAAGTCACCCTTCCACCAGGGCTTGTCCTTGCGCTTCACCTCGGCGCCGGTCTCGGCGTCCCAGCTGACTAGCTCGCAAGGGCCGGTGGTGATCGCCAAGGCCTTCTTCGGATCGGCATCGCCCTCATAGGAGCGGTGCATGATCAGCGCCGGATAGTCGGCCATGCCGGCGATCAGCGAGATGTCGGGCTTCGGCAGGTTGAGCTTGACGGTGTAGTCGTCGACCTTCTCGATGCCGCCGTCGATCGGCCTCTTGGTGTCGGCGTTGACCAGCGCGCCCATGCGTGCCGCGACCGAATTGCCGGCAACCGATGCATCGCACCAGCGGGTGAGATTGTGGATCACGTCGTCGGCATTGAAAGTGTCGCCATTCGACCAGGTGATGCCCTTGCGCACATGGAGCGTGATCGTCTTGGCGTCGTCGCTGGTTTCCCAGCTTTCGAGCAGCCACGGCTCGAAGGTGAAGTCGGTTTTCCAGCGCACCAGATATTCGTTGCAGTGGCGCGCGACGTTCGACATCTCGACGCCGTCGAAAGTGCGCGGATCCTTGAACCCCTTGACGTTCATCGCCACGCGCAGTGTGCCGCCGCGCTTCGGCTCCTCGGCGCGGGCGGGCGAGGGCGCAAGGCCGCCCAGCGTCAGGGCGCCGGCGGCGCTGACGCCCAGGCCGGCCATAAGCGCCAGATATTCGCGCCGGCTGATCGCGCCTGTCCTGAAATCGTCGGCGGTCGGCTTCGCCCGCGGGTGCAGTTTTCTATCGGTCAGCATGAATTTCATCGTCGTTCCCTCTGTTGTTGGGCGGGCGGTGTCGCCAGATGCGGGGGCGGATACGACCGCCGGGGCGCCGTTGCCTGCGAGGGAATGATAGGTCTGCTTTCCGCAGCGAAATGGTTGGTTTTCCGCAGTTCTTGTGCGCTGTTCCGCAGGGTGTACAGCCAATCTCCCCCCTTGTGGGGGAGATGCCCGGCAGGGCAGAGGGGGGCGCTGTCCCGCCGGCGTCTCAGTTGGTCGGAGCTACCTCCTCAGGTAGTTTTCGGGGCGATCAAGATTCCGCAGGGCGCGATCCTTCGCGCCCCCCTCTGGCCTGCCGGCCATCTCCCCCACTTGGGGGGAGATTAGCGCCTCATCGCAGGCTCCCAGCCTCGCCACGTCGCCAATAATCCTCCCAAATGCCTCCGCCGCGCGCGGCACCGTGGGGCGGGCGCGCAGAAAACTGTGCACCAGCCGCGGCTCCTCGCGCCACCAGGCGCGGCCGCTGGCGGCGAGGATGCGGTCGCGATAGGCCTCGCCGTCAGAGGACAGCGGATCGCATTCGGCGGTCACGATGACCGTCGGCGGCAGGCCGGAGAAATCGCGATCGCGGAGCGGCGAAAAGGTCGGGTCGTCGGGCGGCTGGCCGGGTGCCGAGCGGATACGGCGATAGAACTCGATCTCGGCGAGCGTGAGCAGCGGCGTTTCGGCGTGCTCGACATAGGAGCGGCCGGTCTCGTCGCCGCCCAACTCGGGATAGATCAGCACCTGGCCGATGGCGTGCCTTGGATGATGTCGTGTCGCCTGCGCCACCGCCGCGGCAAGGTTGCCGCCGGCGCTTTCGCCGCAGAGTACGATAGGCAGCGCGCTGGTCGCGGCGACCCATTCGAACACCGCCAGCGCGTCGTTGAAGGAAGCCGGATGCAGGTGTTCGGGCGCCAGCCGATAGTCGGTCGAGACCACGTCGAAGCCGGTGCCGGCGCAGATCTCGGCACAGATGTCATCGTGGCTGTCGAGATCGCCAAGCACAAAGCCGCCGCCGTGATAATAGACGACGATCGCCGCTGCCGCCTTGTCCGCCATGCGGTAGCGCCGCACCGGGATTGCATGCGCCGCCGCTGCGACGAGGCCGTCGCTGGTCGTCACGCCTTCTGGATGGCCCTGATGGAACGCCACGCACATCTTGGCGTAGACCGCGCGCTGCTCGGCGATCGGGGCGGCCACGATGTCCGGCGGGTACCAGCTATTGATTTGGTCGATATAGTCCCAGAGCTCCGGATCGAGCAGGGCGGCATATTTGCCGCGCTTTGCCGGATCGGACTGGTCGCCGGCCACCGCCGTCAAAGCCCTGCGTAGAGTTGCGCCGCGTTCTCGAAAGTGAAGCGCAGCGGCACCGAGCCCTCGACCTGCCAGACGCTCACCGTGTCTCCCGCCATCAGCCGGCAGGCGTCGAGCGTGTTGGTGACGGCGCCGCCATAGAGTCGGTTGGCAAGGTTGAGGATGCCGGTCTGGTGCATGGCGGCACTTGCGCTGCCGCAGGCATCCTTGACCAGCAGCACGCGAAACCCGCGCGCCACCGCGTCCTTCACCGTGGCGTCGATGCAGGCTTCGGTCCACACGCCGGCAATGACCAGCCATTCGATGCCCGATGCCTTGAGCTTGTCGGCAAAATTGTTCTTGCCGAAGGCGCTCGCCTCCTGCTTGACCAGCATCGTTTCATCGTCTTGCGGCGCCACCTCGTGGCAGATCGCCGTCAGCGGATCGTCCTTGTCGGAGAAGGCCGATTTGCCGCTTTCGTCCACCGGGTGGAACGGCCGCGCTTCGGCGAGATCGACAATATAGGCCCAATGGTGGAGCGGCACGAAGTTGCGCCGCGCCGCGTCCTGCAGGCGCTGGACGTTGGCGAGGATGCTATCGAAGTTTTCGACCAGATAGCGCTTGTCCTTGCGATGCTCCTCCTGGAGATCGATGAACACCGCGGCCACCGTGCCGCGCCGGATGGAAATGGGAGCTTTCATGCGACTGCTCAAACTTCGTCACTCCAGGGCGAAGCAGCCGCGCAGCGGCGTCGCGAAGACCCTGGAATCCATGCCGTTACCTTGGTCGTCGATCGCTGCCTAACAGAATTCCGCACCGTGGCGAAGCGGAGACGGAACGGCATGGATTCTAGGGTCTGCGCCGCGTCGCTTCGCTCCTTGCTTCGCCCTAGAATGACGACGGCACGGGTGTTGCGGCCAATCGCCAGGGCTTGCGATGCGGGACCGATGCTCATCGTGCTTACCGGCATCAAACCTGCGGCTCCAAAAACTCATCCTCGTAGGGGAAGCGCGAAAGCAACTCGGTGCCGGTCTCGGTGATCAGGATCTCGTCCTCCAGCTTGACGCCCTCGCGGCCGCCCTTCTCGCCGATATAGCTTTCGACGCTCACCACCATGCCGGGCACGATGATGCCGTCGCGGCCATAGGTCTCGTAGTCCATCGCATGCGCGATGAACGGCGTCTCGCCATGCATGCCGACGCCGTGCATGACCGAGGTGTAGCGTTGGTCGACGAAGCGGTTCGGGATCTTCCACGCCTTCTCGGCGATCTCGCGGAACGCCATGCCGGGCTTCACGATCCCGATATTGTGCTGCACTTGGTCGTGCGCCATGCGGTAGAGCGACTTCTGGTAGGGGGTCGGTTTGCCGGGGCCGCAGCGGAAGGTGCGCGAGAAGTCGGAATAATAGCCGTAGCAGCCGATCGTGTCGGTATCGAGCGCGACCAGCTCGCCCGGCCTGATCTTGCGGCCGCTCGCCTCGTTGAACCATGGATTGGTGCGCTGGCCCGAGGTGAGCAGCCGTGTCTCGATGAACTCGCCGCCCTGGCGGATCACCTCGTGATACATGATGGCGAACAGCTCGTTTTCGGAAACGCCGGGCTTGATCGCCTCGCGCACGGCGGCCACCGCGGCTTCCGCGCCGGCCATCGAGGCCTGCAGGCATTTCACCTCCTCAGGCGTCTTCACCGCGCGCACCGCGAGGATCTCGCCCTGGCAGTCCTTCACCTCGCAGCCACGCTTCTCCAGCGCCAGCGCCTGCAGATGGCTGCAGCGGTCGAGGCCGAGCTTCATCGAGCCGCCGCCATGTTTCTTCAAAAGCTCGGCGATCTCGTCGGCAAACGGCCCGGCGGTCTCGTCGTCGCGCCCGGAGACGGAGGACCACACCAGCTTGGACGGCCGCGCCTCGTCGATCGTGTCGAGCACCATGGAGACATGGTAGCTCTGCGGATATTCGAACAGCACGACCGGCCCTTCGGTCGGGATGAAGAAGTAGCGGGTCGAATTGCGCAGGAAATAGCCGAACATGTTGCGCGAGCCGGTGGCATAGCGCTGGTTGTAGGGATCGAACAGCACGACGCCGCCATAGCCCGCCTCGCGCATCCAGCCGCGCAGCTTGGCGAGCCGGCCCTTGCGCAGCGCATCCGCGTCGATGAAGGACGGCTCGGTGTCGGACAGCCACATGCCACCAGCGGGATCGGCCGCGGCCGGGTGGCGCATGCGGTCCTTGAAGTCGACGTCTTCGGTGCTGTCGGGGTCGAATACGACGATGCTCATGGGTGCCTCCTGTTGCAGAGAACATAGCCGGGCGGTGTTTCGAGCTTGTGCGGCATTCCGCAGATGTTGTGCTGAGTGCCGCAACGCCGTGATCCTTCGCGCCCCCCTCTGTCCTGCCGGACATCTCCCCCACAAGGGAGGAGATTGGATGTCACCGCGGCTTTCGCCAATCTTCAACGTCGAAAAGGAAGAGCCGGCGCTGAAGCTGCCAATCTCCCCCCAAGTGGGGGAGATGTCCGGCAGGACAGAGGGGGGCGCTGTCCCGCCAGCGTCTCATCGCGCCAGCGCGCACAACACCTTAATGCCGACGCATCGCCTTCGGCGCGTGCCCATGCTCTTCGCGAAAAGCGCGGGAGAAACTCGACATCGAGGCAAAGCCGCAGGCGAGCGCCACGTCGCGCACCATCAGCGTCGAATGCGCCAACAGGTCGGCGGCGCGCTTCAGCCTGAGCCGCCGGTAGTAGCCATTGGGCGAGATATCCAGTTCGGCGCGGAAATTGCGCTCGAGCTTGTCGGAGGACACGCCCAGACGCTCGGCGAGGTCGGCCATGCCGAGCCGCTCTTCGACCGCGTCCTCCATGATGGCGATGGCCGACAGCACCAGCTCGTTCTGCACCCCGGTGCGCAGGCGCAGCGGCATCAGCTTGCGGTCGACGCTGGATCGAAGCGGGCTGTGCACGAACCATTCGGCGACGCCGGCCGCGAGCTCGGCGCCGTAGTCGCGGGTGATGATCTCCAGCATCATGTCGAGGCTGCCGACGCCGCCGGCCGAGGTAAAACGCTTGCGGTCGATGACGAAGAGGTCGCGCCTGAGCTCGATGTCCGGAAAGGCTTCGGTGAAGGCGGCCTGGCTGGTCCAGTGCAAGGTGCAGGCATGGCCGTCGAGCAGGCCCGCGCGGGCGAGGAAGAAGGCGGCGTCGGCTACCGCCCCGATATGCGCGCCGCCGCGCAGGCTCTTCCGGATCCAGCTCATCGCCTCGTCGGCCACGACATGGTCGGCGTCGCCGCCGGAGCAGACGACGATGCGGTCGACCTTCGGCGCGCCCGCCGCCGAAAAGCCGGGCTGGATGATGACGCCGTTCGATGCCTCGACGGTGCCGGGATCGGCGCCGACGATGACCCAGCGGTAGCATTCACGTTTTGCAAGAATGTTGGCGCCGCGCAGCGGCTCGATGACGGAAGAAAACGCCATCATCGGAAAGCCGGGAAAGACCAGCACGGCGAAGGTGAGGGAGGCTTCGCCGCCTGGAGATGGCTTTGCCTGGCTCATGGCTGGCGGCCGTAGCGCGGCAGCACGATGTCGGTCGTGAGCGGCGCGAGTTCGATGCCGTGTGCCAGCTCAGGACTCAGCCAGATCATCTCCTCGATCTCGGCCGCCGGGATCGGTTCGCCGGCGATCGCCAGTTCGAAAAGCTCGGCCTCGACGCGGGCATCCGGCTCGTTGGCGGCGGGCGCCGAGAAGGAACCCAGATGCAAAGCGGTCGTTGGGTCGACGACGATGCCCAATTCCTCCCGCAATTCGCGTGCAAGAGCGGCGGCGGGCGCCTCGCCCGGCTCGATCTTTCCGCCGGCCTGCATGAAGGTGTTGGTGCCGCGCTTGCGCACCAGAAGCAGCTTGCCGCTGTCATCCCGGATCACGGCGGCGGCGATCCGGATCGTTCTGGCATGGCTGGAAGTCACGATAGGCTGTTTCCCGGCGGTCGCTTTGGTGGCAGAGAGAGCGGGACTGTAGCGGGCGCGTCAGCGCCCTTGCAACGGAGAAACGACCAGGATGTTTGCGGCAACCGCAATCGACACGAGCAACAAACCGGCCTTCTACAATGAGTTGGCCGTGCAACTGAAAGCGCTGCTGGAAGGTGAGGGCGATTCCATCGCCAATGCCGCCAACACCTCGGCGCTGATTTATCAGATGGTGCCGGACCTCAACTGGGCCGGCTTCTATTTCCTGCAGTCCGACGAAGAGCTGGTGCTGGGGCCCTTCCAGGGCAAGCCGGCCTGCGTGCGCATCGCGGTCGGCAAGGGCGTCTGCGGCACGGCGGTCGATCTTGGCATGTCGATGCTGATCAAGGACGTGCACGACTTCCCCGGCCACATCGCCTGCGATGCCGACTCGCGCTCGGAGCTGGTGGTGTTGCTGCGCGACGCCGACGGCGTCTTCGGCGTGCTCGACCTCGACAGCCCTCTGCCCGGCCGCTTCGACAAGGAAGACCAGGCCGGCATCGAGAAGCTGGCTGCGATCTATGTCGCGGCGAGTTCTTTCGAGGGCTAGGCGAGCTTCACCAGCAATAGGCTGAAGCCCGCGATGAAGATGAAGGCCGACAAGGCCAGCATCAGCGGGCGCAGGCCGCACGAGCGCAGCTCCGAGATGTCGGCCTGAAGGCCCATGGCGGCGAGCCCCATGGTCAGCATGATCTGTGCGGAAAGAGCAACTACCGAATGAAGCTGCGCCGGGATCGCCACCAGGCTGTTCAGCGCCACGACCGCGACGAAGGCCACCACGAACCAGGGCATCGGCGGCTTGGCGGCGGAAGCATCAGTGCTGCCGCGGCGCGCCATCAGGCCGAGCGCGATCACCATCGGCGCCAGCATGGCGACGCGCGTCAGCTTGGCGACCGTCGCGGTCTCGCCGGCAAGCGTGCCGTTCTGGAAGCCGGCGCCGATCACCTGCGCTACCTCATGGATCGAGGCTCCCGCCCAGAGGCCGAAAGCATGCTGGTCGAGGCCGAACAGAGGCGCCAGCAGCGGGAAGCCGAGCATGGCGACCGTGCCGAACAGCGTGATCGCGGCGACGGCGTAGGTGACATCCTCGTCGCGCGCATCGGTCACGATGTTGGTGGCGACGATCGCCGAAGCGCCGCAGATCGAGGTGCCGGCCGCGATCAATTGCGCCAGCTTGGCGTCGACGCCGATCAGCCGGCCGAGCGTGACGGTGAAGAGGAAGGTCGCGCCAAGCGTGGCGGCAACGATGCCGACGCCGCCGAGGCCGATGCCCGCCACCTGGCCGAGCGTGAGCTGGAAGCCGAGCAGCACGATGGCGAAGCGCAGCAGCCGTTTTTGCGAGAAAGTGATGCCGGCCTTGGCGTGGGCAGGCGTGCCGAGAACGTTGGAATAGACCATGCCGGCGACGACCGCGAGGATCATCGGGCTGAACAGCGTGAGGCCGGAGAGGTTGCGCGCCGAATAGGCGACGCAGGTGATCATCGCCACCAGCACGATGCCCGGCAGGGTGCCGGCCCAGATCGAGGCGAAAGCCGGGCTCTTGCTTCCGGCATCGGCCGAATTCAGGCCGTGTGGAAGATCGTTCGCGGTGACGGGCAGGAAAGACAATGCAATTCTCCGGGTATGATGTCCGGGGAAATGGCATTCCAGAACCAATCTTTCCAACGAATTATTCGAGTTATAACGATCGATTTTTCCGAACGATGTGCCGATAGGGCGACGGCCTGCGACCGGCTTGACAGCGTCGCGGCTCCCGGTCCAGCTTCACGCGCCATGACCACCTTTTTCGCAAATCCGCAGCGACGCCGCCGTTCCAAGGAGCGGCAAGCTGATTGCATGGAGACAAAGGCCGGCTAGCAAGTCACCCGGTTCATCCATCCCCAGCCCCGCCCGTCGCAAACGATCGGCGGGTTTTTTTGCATTTTGGAGCGTCTGAATGACTGTCGTTTCTTCCATCGAGTTTCGGTCGGCCGGCCCAGCCGATGCCACCGCCATCAAGGCCATCGTGCGGGCGGCCTACGCCAAATGGGTGCCGGTGATCGGCCGCGAGCCTCTGCCGATGCGCGCCGACTACGACAAGGCGCTGGACGAGCACCAGTTCGAGCTCGCCATCGAGGACGGCCGCATCGTCGGCCTGATCGAAACCATGACGCATGACGATCATATCTGGATCGAGAATGTCGCCGTGGCGGCCGAGGCGCAGGGCAGGGGCATCGGACGCAAGCTGCTCGACAGCGCCGAGCACAAGGCCGTCGAAACAGGCTGCCGCGAGCTTCGCCTGCTGACCAACGGCGCGTTTGAAGCCAATGTGCTGCTCTATCGCAAGCACGGCTACGCGATCGACCGCGAAGAGCCGTTCATGAACGGAACGACGGTCTATATGAGCAAGAGGCTGGCGCCTTAAGTCTTGTCCCTATTCATGTCGTTTTCCCGAAACCGCTGCACGGTTTCGGGCGGTATGCATCGGGAATTCAACGTGGCTCAATCACCAGCGCTTGCGTTTGACAGGGCGGTTGCCGCATCGTTATCTCTGACGGTATACGACGATCACCTCACCACAATCGAAGCCGGGCAGGCCCGTAGGGAGCGAAAGCATGTCACACGATCTGCAGTTCTATATCGACGGCGCCTGGGTGGACCCGGTGGTACCGAACAATTGCGACGTCATCGACCCTTCGAACGAGGACGCCTTCGCGCAGATCTCGCTCGGCACCAAAGCCGACGTCGACAAGGCGGTGGCCGCCGCCAAGCGCGCCTTCGCCACCTTCGGCTTCACCGAGGTCGAGGAACGCCTCGATATCCTCAACCGCGTCATCGATGTCTACAAGAAGCGCAGCAAGGATCTTGCGCTCGCCGTCTCGCGCGAGATGGGCGCGCCGCACCAGATGGCGCTGGACAGCCAGGTCGGCGTCGGCCAGGCGCATCTGGAGAAGATGGCCGAGGTGCTGAAGACCTTTCAGTTCCGCCACGTCAAAGGCTCGTCGCTGATCGTCAAGGAGCCGATCGGCGTCGTCGGCCTGATCACGCCGTGGAACTGGCCGCTCAACCAGATCACCTGCAAGGTCGGCCCGGCACTCGCCGCGGGCTGCACCATGGTGCTGAAGCCATCCGAGATCGCGCCGCTCGACGCCATCATCTTCGCCGAGATCATCGACGAGGCCGGCGTGCCGAAGGGCGTCTTCAACCTCGTCAACGGCGACGGTCCGACCGTCGGCCAGGCGCTGGCCAGCCACCCGGATGTCGACATGATGTCGTTTACGGGTTCAACCCGCGCCGGCATCCTGGTCGCCAAGGCGGCGGCCGACACGGTCAAGCGCGTGCATCAGGAGCTCGGCGGCAAGTCGGCCAACATCCTGTTTCCGGACGTCGACCTCGCAAAGGCGGTCGCCAAGGGCGTCGCGGGCTGCTTCGGCAACAGCGGCCAGTCCTGCAACGCGCCGACCCGCATGTTCGTGCCGCGCGATCGTCATGACGAAGCGGCCGGCTATGCCAAGACGGCGGCGGAAAAATTCACTGTCGGCCCGGCCGACGTGCCGGGCGTGAAGCTCGGCCCGGTGGTCAGCCAATTGCAGTTCGACAAGATTCAAGGATTGATCCAGAGCGGCATCGACGAAGGCGCAACCCTGGTCACCGGCGGCCCCGGCCGTCCGGCCGAGCTCAACCGCGGCTATTATGTCCGCCCGACCGTCTTCGCCAACGTCACGCACGACATGCGCATCGCGAAGGAGGAGATTTTCGGACCGGTGCTGTCGATCATGCCTTACGACACGGTCGAGCAGGCGATAGAGCAGGCCAACGACACCGTCTTCGGCCTTGCCTCCTACATCCAGGCCAAGGACATCGAGAAGGCACGCCAGGCGGCAGCCCGCATGCGCTCGGGCAACGTCTACATCAACTACCCGACCTGGGACGCCGGCCTGCCCTTCGGCGGCTACAAGCAGTCCGGCAACGGCCGCGAATACGCCGAATACGGTCTGGAGGATTTTCTGGAGATCAAGGGCATCGCGGGGTACGAGGCGGCTGAGTAAATTGCTGTAATGCCCGCTATGGAAGAGGTAGCCGGCGGGCAGACCCGTCCATCCGATCTTGCTCTCCGACCTCAGCCCTGCCTGCCGGGCGAAGGAACTGGTCATGCGCTTGCGGCTGAGCGCCGCCTACCGCCTTGCCTCGATGATCCCGACCATCGCTCGCGTAAATTCGACCATGCTGTTGGCCGTGATGGCTGCATTGTCGGGGCTCTGGCCGATATGTTCGGCCGCTCCGCAACATGAACGGCGGATGCGGTCGTAGTGCGGGTCTCTCTCATCGTCCGGCAAGCTTGCCAAATTCAAGGCTCGACGGTGAAGCATGCGCAACAGCTGCGCCAGCGCTGTTTCGACACTCATGCGTTTTGCTCCGCATCGGTCGAACGTCTCGGCATATAAGTGCCGGATCGTCGATCAGGGGGCGGTTCTCGTCCCCGATACGGAAAGGCTGCGCCCTAGCCGTTAATATATCGTTGATTGCTAATATTCGTCGCAAACCTTCTAAGCCAGGTCGCGGGCGCCGGTGGCAGAACGGAAGCAAATCAAAACCGAGCGCGTGGCAACCAAAAGTCGATGGCGAGTTCGCTGGCATAGCGGCCATCGTTGATATTTCGAAATCTAGCGATCGCTAAAATACACTAGCAACGATGCTTGGTAAGAGTTGATTCAACCCTTGCTGGTAATATACAAAGTGGCGGCTCCGACTAGGGGTAGGGTGCCTGAGCGCCGGAGCCGCCTGCGCGGGCGATGGGTGTAGAACCGCGCTGTCTCAGAATAGGACAGCGCGGTCTACGATTCGTTAATGCGATTCCGAAGACTGGTGGCGGCAAGATCCGCAAATGCGGTTCCGTTTTCACCAGGTCCTTGCGCGAGACAAGTCGACAGTCTCGCTTCGCTGGCAATAGCCTGGACGATGGCAAAGCCTAAGCCGATCGCAAGGCCGGTAGCGAGGCATCTACCGGTAACTATCTGGGTCCTTGGCCTTCTCGGCCTGGCAATCAACCTTATTGAGAGCAGCCTTACGGTAAGCGCCTTCGAACACGCGGATAGCCCTCTCGAATTTAGCCGGATTAGGCGCCAAGTGCTTATCTAGCCCGTGGTACAAAAGGATGGAGACAGCCATCATGGCTTTTCCACTTTCACTTGGTCTCAGTGCCGGGCACCTTTTCAATACGCCATAGATGTTACCTGAAATTGCTGCAGCCCGATGCAATTTGCCATCTGCCATACGTGCCAAGTAATTGATGTTTTGCTGCTCTCCCTGCTCGGCTGAAGCAGTCGATATTGTGAAGCAGATTGCTGCGATGACTGTTACCAAAGTGCGGTTCAAACGTTTCCCCTTCCTGCAGTCAACTCGCTCTCACCAATCACCCGTTATCATAGCATTGCCTGAAATCCAAAAGCGCGCCAACGGCGCCAGCGGGCATTACCACTAGAGCGGTTCAGCGTTTCACGGAAACGCTGAACCGCTCTAGCTATTTGTTTTTACGCAATTCCGGACGGAAAACCGTTACACACTTATCCTGGCTCTAGTCTAAAGCTCAGTTGCGGCTCTCAAACCGATGGACGAACAGTTTTTTGTGGACAAGCTCAATTCCTCCACTGGCGCCAGCATCTCCTATTCACTGACCAAGGCATACGATGGCGCGTCGGTGGCCCGACGACCTGGTCGGCAGTTCTGGGTGAAGCGCATTCGGCTCGCTGCGATCGTCCTGGCGGTCATCGCTGCAGTTTTGACCGCAATCGTCGTCAGCGCGTTGCCGCACTAGCGAGATACTGCAGGGGAACCATGAAAAAGCGTAATGAAATCAACTGGCTGGGGAACCTGGATTCGAACCAGGACTAACGGAGTCAGAGTCCGCTGGTCTACCGTTAACCTATTCCCCAGCAGGCGCGCTCGGTAACGCGCGAAGCGGGCGGCTCAAGCGCCGCGAGCGCTGCCTTGTAGCCGCCGCCCGAAAATAGTCAACCCCGCGCCGCAGTTCAACCGCAGCCTTTTTTCCTAATCACTCGCCGGAGCGCTCGGCAAGGCTCAGCGGTCGCCGCGGCTGTATTGCGAGTGCTCGAAGAACAGTACCAGGCAGAGGCCGATGAGCAGCGGAATGATCAGGTAGAACAGCCGGAACACCAGGAGTGCCGCCAGCACACCGACCGGGTCCATGTCGGACATCCCGGCAAGGAAGACCACCTCGAATACGCCGAGCCCGCCCGGCGCGTGCGAGAGCTGCGCCACCGAGAACGACACCACGAACACGCCGAGCACGACGAAATAGCCGGGATTGCCTGCCGCAGGCAGGGCGAAGAAGATGATCGCGGCCGCCGCCAGCAATTCGATCGGGCCGATCAGCAACTGACGCGCCACGATCGGCAGCGCCGGATAATGCAGCTGGAAGCTGCCGATCTTGAGGGGCTTCAGATGCAGCCAGCTGCCGAAGACGTAAGCGCCGACCAGGATCAGCATGGCAAGGCCGGCGGCTATCGCCGGGCCGTGATGCGGCGCGCCTGAGAAGCGGTCGACGATCTGAGGCTCCAACACCAGCACCAGGCCGGCCGCGAGCAGGCTGGACAGCACGAAGGTGATCCAGCAGATCGCCACCAGCACGCCCACATCCTGGCCGGTGAGGCCCCTCGTGCCATAGGCGCGGTAGCGGATCACCGCGCCCGAGATCACCGAGCCGCCGATATTGTGCGACAGCGCATAGGTGGTGAAGGAGCACAGCGTGACGAACAGCCACGACACTTTTTTGCCGATATGAAGCAGCGCGATGTGGTCGTAGCCGGCTAGCGAGGCATAGGCGACGACCGAGCTCAGCGCCGCCAGTATCCAGCCACGCGGCGGAATGGCGATGATACCGGCCCAGACGTCGTCGAGTGAGATGCCGCGCAGTTCGTGGATGAGCAGCCAGAGCGAGAACACCACGGCCGCTATGCCGATGACTGGCCAGAAATAACGCCTCCAGTTCATGGCGAGATCGTCATGCGTTGCAGCTCATGGATTGCTGTTGCCCGGCCTCTCTATCCCCTCGCTTGAGACATGCCTGATTGAAGCCGGCTATTCAACCGGCATGAGATTGCCTCAGCGTAACGGTGCCAAAAATCGGACCATGCGCTCTTGGTGATTACCAAACGCGCTGCTAGTCTGTCCTCAACTTGAAACAAATCGAGGTGCCTGCTGCGTCCTTCCCGGTTCGCGCGGCGCCGGAAGGAATTGAAGTGGAAGACCACGATACCGGCGCCGGCGCGTCGGCAGTGGGCATGTCCGGGGCATCGCCGACGGAAGCGGCGGGCCCGTCAGCAACGCGATTCAGCCGTCACGCGGGCGCGCATGCCAGACATGCCGACCAAAGGCATGCCGACAATCAAGACGAGAACCAGAAGGGCAAGACGCGCAAGCGCCGCAAGCGCAGGCGTGGCCGCAAGGTTTTCGCGCGCGATGAAAACGGCGCCATACCGCTATCGGCGCCAGCCGTGGATCCCGCCAGCCGCACGCCCGAGCCCGCGCCGATCGTGCCGCAACCGCGGCTGCCGGTTGCAAGCGTGCCGCGTCCGCCGCAGCACGAACTGCCGGTGTTCGCCGCTCTCGATCTCGGCACCAACAACTGCCGGCTTCTGGTTGCGGTGCCGGGCCGGCACGGTCAGTTTCGCGTCATCGATGCCTTCTCGCGCATCGTCAGACTGGGCGAGGGGCTCTCCGCCAGCGGCCGGCTCGGTCAGGCTGCCATGGACCGCGCCGTCGAGGCGCTCAAGGTCTGCGGCGAGAAGCTGCGCAACCGCAAGATCAGGAAGGCGAGGCTGATCGCCACCGAGGCCTGCCGCTCGGCCGCGAACGGCGTCGAGTTCCTCGAACGCGTCGAACGCGAGGCAGGCCTGAAGCTGGAGATAATCGATCGCCAGACCGAGGCCCGCCTGGCGGTTTCCGGCTGCGGCTCGCTGGTCGAGCGCGACACGCGCGGGGTGGTGCTTTTCGACATTGGCGGCGGCTCCTCCGAGATCGCGCTGATCGACCTCACCCGCGGCCAGCGCTCGCCGCGGCTCGCCAACCACATCGTCTCCTGGACATCGCTGCCCGTCGGTGTCGTCTCGCTCGCCGAGCGTTTTGGCGGCCGCACGGTGACGCGCGAGACGTTCTCGGCGATGGTCGACGACGTCGCGATGCGGCTCAAGGCCTTCGACGGGCGCGACCGGCTCGCGCATGTGCTCGCCAGCCCCCAGTTCCATCTGCTTGGCACGTCCGGCACGGTGACGACACTGGCCGGCGTCCATCTCGATCTCGAACGCTACGATCGCCGCCGGGTCGACGGGCTGTGGATGGACCGCACAAGCGTCGATCGCATGGTGGAAAAACTGATCGGCTGGGATTTCCAGCAGCGCGTCGCCAATCCCTGCATCGGCGCCGACCGCGCCGATCTTGTGCTTGCCGGCTGCGCCATCCTGGAAGCGATCCGCGGTGTCTGGCCGTCCGAGCGCTTGCGCGTCGCCGACCGCGGCCTGCGCGAAGGCATATTGAGCGAGCTGATGGCCGATGACGGCGTCTGGCGCAGAGCATGACCCCAAAAAGCGGAAGCCGGTTTTTGGAAACGATCATGCTCAAGAGAGAACGGCCATGAGCAAAAAACCGGAAAAGCCGGGCTCGGCCGGCATGCGCGTGCTGAAGACCAGGATCAAGAAGAAGAGCGGGCTGAAGGAGTCCTCGCGCCGCTGGCTCGAGCGCCATATGAACGATCCCTATGTGCAGCGCTCCAAGGCCGACGGCTATCGCTCCCGCGCCGCCTACAAGCTGACCGAGATCGACGACAAGCACCATCTCTTGAAGCCCGGCATGAAGGTGATCGACCTGGGCGCCGCTCCCGGCGGCTGGTGCCAGGTGGCGGCGGCGCGTACCAAATCGAGCGCCGAAAACCCGCATGTCGTCGGCATCGATTATCTCGAGATGGACGCGGTGCCGGGCGCCGCTATCCTGCAGATGGATTTCCTTGATCCGGAAGCGCCGCAAAAGCTGGCGGAAGCGCTCGGCGGCCAGCCCGACATCGTGCTGTCGGACATGGCAGCCCCCACCACCGGGCACCGCCGCACCGACCATCTGCGCACCATGCATCTGTGCGAGGTGGCGGCCGATTTCGCGCTGCAGGTTTTGAAGCCCGGCGGCCATTTCCTCGCCAAGACTTTTCAGGGCGGCGCCGAGAACGAGCTCTTGTCGCGGCTCAAGCAGAATTTTCGCTCGGTCCACCATGTGAAGCCGCCGGCTTCGAGGGATGAATCGGTGGAACTTTATCTACTGGCGAAGGAATTCAAGGGCGGAAACAACGCAGCGTAAAAGCTGCCGCGTCGCGATCCTTCGCGCCCCCCTCTGTCCTGCCGGACATCTCCCCCACAAGGGGGGAGATTGGCGGTTTCGGCGCTCCGCTTAATTCTGAGATGTTGGAGATTGGCGAAAGCCAGCGTGACATCCGATCTCCCCCCGAGTGGGGGAGATGGCCGGCAGGCCAGAGGGGGGCGCTGTCCCGCCTTATGAACGAAATTGGAGCGAAGCTCACTTCCCCGCCGTCCCCACGGTCTCCAGCGTCTTCGGCGCCGTCAGTCTTCCATGCCCGGACACGGCACCGCCGGCATCCGGCGCGAGCCGCATGAAGGTCACTGAGGCCGCTGCCGACACCGCCGCGACGATGAAGAAGGCGATGTGGAAGTCGCTCAGCGTCAGCGGGCCGCCATGGATCGAGGTCGACACTTCCAGGATGCCGCCGGCGAGCGCCACGCCGAGCGCGATCGACAGCTGCTGGAACACGGCGACGATCGGCGTCGCCTTGCTGGTGTCGGCGGTCGAGACCTCGGCATAGGAGAGCGCATTGACGCCGGTGAAGAACATCGAGCGGATGAAGCCGCCGACCAGCAATATCGCGAGCATCAGCGCATAGGGTGTTTCGGGCGTGAACAGGCCATAGATCGCGATCGAGGCGGCGGCGATGAGCGAGCCCCAGATCAGCACCCGGCGGAAGCCGGCGAGCCGGAACAGCAGCGCGGTGACGAACTTCATGCCGATGGCGCCGATCGCCGAGACGAAGGTGATCATGCCGGACTGGAACGGCGTCAGCCCGAAGCCGATCTGGAACATCAGCGGCAACAGGAACGGCACCGCGCCGATGCCGATGCGGAACAGCGAGCCGCCGAGCACGGAGGAGCGGAACACCTGGTTGCGGAATAGTGTCAGCGCGAGCAGCGGGTTTTTGGCGCGCCGCGCGTGCAGGAGGTAAAGCACGCCGGAGACCAGGCCGACGGCAACTGTGATGAAGCCGGCGACAGGCGGCAGGGCAGGCAGGCTGACCACCGAGAGGCCGAAGACGATGCCGGACGCCGCGAGGCCGCTGAGCACGAAGCCGGGAAAATCCAGCGGCGGCGTCTCTGTGGCCTCCGTCTCGGGCAAATAGCGGGTGGCGAGCCAGACGCCCAGCAGTCCGATCGGCACGTTGATCAGGAAGATCCAGTGCCAGGTGAAATAGGTGGTGATGAAGCCGCCGACCGGCGGGCCGACCAGCGGCCCTACCAGGGCGGGCACCGTCAGCCACGACATTGCCGCGACGAGCTCGCTCTTCGGCGTGGCACGCACCAACACCAGGCGTCCGACCGGCGTCATCATGGCGCCGCCCATGCCTTGCAGGAAGCGCGACACCACGAAGGCCGGCAGCGAATTGGCGAAGGCGCAGGCGACCGAGCCGGCGATGAAGACGGCAATCGCGGCGCGAAACACGTTCTTGGCCCCGAACCGGTCCGCCATCCAGCCGCTGACCGGAATGAAGATCGCCAGTGACACCAG
The DNA here is from genome assembly GCF_058312955.1 of Mesorhizobium sp. LEGMi-168a. NCBI lineage: Bacteria > Pseudomonadati > Pseudomonadota > Alphaproteobacteria > Hyphomicrobiales > Phyllobacteriaceae > Mesorhizobium > Mesorhizobium sp. LEGMi-168a. The sequence goes on along the minus strand of NZ_JBZEGV010000001.1, from coordinate 516,840 downwards.
ATACGCCGTCAGCGCCAGCTTCAGCGCGATCGGGCTGGTGTGGATGTCGATGGCGATCGCCGGCAGCGAGGTCGCGATCACGGTCGAATCCATGTTCTCCATGAAAAGTGCGACCGCCAGGATGAGCGGGATGATGCGGTTCAAGGGAGCGCCCTGGTTTGACTTCGCGAATCTCAAGGCCAGGCTGGGGGCGAGCCGGCACGACCGGGCGGTATCACGCATCGGCCCGGATGTCGCATTAAATTGCTGTCACTTTTGTGCGACCGCAACCACTGGTGGCGTATGTGTCGATGGCATGTCATCATGCCGGCACGGGGCTACGAGAAACCGATTGGTAGTATTGCGGCATGTCGGTGACGTAACCACAATGGTGCTGGCATGGACGAAACCGTTTCGGCAGTTGACGTCGAACACAAATTCTCCTTGATCTTGCGTGGAGTCCGTGAAGGACGGAGCTACGTCGTGGTGAGCCATGGGCGACCAGTGGCTCGCATAGTTCCTGCCGATACGCACGAAGGCGTATTTGCCCGCTCCCGCGCGGCACTGCTGTCGCGGCTTGAGCGACAACCCGTTGTTGATGCTGGAAACTGGATGCGTGACGACGCTTACGATGACGATCGGTGAAAGCCGCGTCGTCGCCGAATAGGAACCTGAAGCGTCTCGCAACGACTGGCTTTTCATCGCCCGCGGGACGTGTTACCAGCCAGCGCCAATCCTGAAAGGGAAGATGAGAGTCGGCGCTGGCCATTTCGGCCCAGCGCCTTTTCCGCATTCAAAAAGGACTGGCCATGGCAAAAATCATCGAGACGTCCACCGGCGCATTGGCGCTGACCTTCGACGACGTGCTGTTGCAGCCCGGCCATTCCGAGGTCATGCCCGGTCAGACCGACATCCGCACCCGCATCGCCGGCGACATCGATCTCAACGTGCCGATCCTGTCGGCCGCCATGGATACCGTCACCGAGGCGAGGCTGGCGATCGCCATGGCGCAGGCCGGTGGCATCGGCGTCATCCACCGCAATTTCTCGCCGGCCGAGCAGGCCGAGCAGGTGCGGCAGGTGAAAAAGTTCGAATCCGGCATGGTGGTGAATCCCGTCACCATCGGCCCCGATGCGACGCTCGCCGACGCGCTGGCGTTGATGCGCGCGCATGGCATATCCGGCATTCCCGTGGTGGAGAATGGTGGCACAGGCGGCCACACCGTCGGCCGGCTGGTCGGCATCCTCACCAATCGCGACGTGCGTTTCGCCTCCGATCCTTCGCAGAAGGTCTACGAGTTGATGACCCGTGAGAACCTGATCACGGTGAAGGAGAACGTCGACCAGGACGAGGCCAAGCGCCTGCTGCACAAGCACCGCATCGAGAAGCTGGTGGTGGTCGACCGGAAGGGCAATTGCGTCGGCCTGATCACCGTCAAGGACATCGAGAAGTCGCAGCTCAACCCTCATGCCACCAAGGACGCGCAGGGGCGGCTGCGCGCCGCCGCCGCCACCAGCGTCGGCGATGACGGTTTCGAGCGCGCCGAGCGCCTGATCGACGCCGGCGTCGATCTTTTGGTCATCGACACCGCGCACGGCCATTCGCAGCGCGTTCTGGATGCGGTGACGCGGGCAAAGAAGCTTTCCAATTCCGTGCGCATCCTGGCCGGCAACGTCGCCACCGCCGAAGGCACGCGGGCGCTGATCGATGCCGGCGCCGACGCCGTCAAGGTCGGCATCGGCCCAGGCTCCATCTGCACCACGCGCATCGTCGCCGGCGTCGGCGTGCCGCAGCTTTCGGCGATCATGTCGGCGGTGGAGACGGCTGAGAAGGCAGGTGTGTCGGTGATCGCCGACGGCGGCATCAAATATTCGGGTGACCTGGCCAAGGCGCTCGCCGCGGGTGCCAGCGCCGCCATGATCGGCTCGCTGCTTGCCGGCACGGAGGAGAGCCCAGGCGAGGTCTATCTGCACCAGGGCCGCTCCTTCAAGGCCTATCGCGGCATGGGCTCGGTCGGCGCGATGGCGCGCGGCTCGGCCGATCGCTACTTCCAGGCCGAGGTCCGCGACACGCTGAAACTGGTTCCGGAAGGCATTGAAGGGCAGGTTCCCTATAAAGGACCTGTGTCTGGAGTGCTGCACCAGCTTGCAGGCGGCCTGAAAGCCGCTATGGGTTATGTCGGTGGACGCGATCTTGCCGAGTTCCGCGACCGCGCCACCTTTGTGCGCATATCAAACGCCGGACTTCGTGAAAGCCACGCCCATGACGTCACGATCACCCGCGAAAGCCCGAACTATCCGGGCGGACTTTGATCAGGCTGGCGAGCAGCCGGATCGACTGAGGCTGTGGCGTGGCCTGACCGTGACGGTGTTGCGCCTGTCGCGTCATGCGGCGGCGCTATCCATCGCGTCCGCCGCGATCTTCATCGCCATGACGGCGCTGGAGTTTTTCTATTTCCGACGCCTGAGCGGCGGGCTGCCTTCGCTCGACATGCGCGTCTCGGGCTTCACGCCCGATGAAGGCATGGCATGGCTGACGGCGCTCGGCCGGCGCGGGGGCGAGATCATCATCGTCTGGCACTATCTGACGTTCGATCTGCTGTTCCCGGCGCTGCTGTCGCTCACCTTGCTCAGCCTGATCCTGGCCTTCGGCCGGCGGCTGAGCAATTTCCGCGCCATCCCTGCCCAATTGCAGGCGCTGTCGGCATTGGTGCTGGTCCTGCCTTACACAGTCGCCGATTACGCGCAGAACTTCGCGATCGCGCGCCTGTTGTCCGATTTCCAGTTGGCCAATCCCGATTCTCTGTCCTTCGCCTCGTCGCTGACCGTGACCAAATTCGCGCTTCTGGCCATTCCTGTCGCGGTCGTCGCGGTGTTGGCGCTGGCGGTTCAACGGCGCTGAGCGGGCAGGGGGATGAACCAGACCGCCATCTTCTGGCCCATGCTGGCGCATGTGCTTCTGATCTACATCGTCTATCTGGTGATGTTTAAGCGGCGCTATCTTGCCGTAAAATCAGGCGAGGCCAAGATCAGCCAGTATAAGGTCCGCTCGACCGAGCCGGCCTCGAGCGTCACCGTCGCCAACAACCTGATCAACCAGTTCGAACTGCCGGTTCTATTCCACGTGCTCTCCCTGGCGCTATTCGTCACCAATGGCGTCAACTACCTGACGCTGGCGCTGATGTGGCTCTTCGTCGTCAACCGCTATGTCCACGCCTGGGTGCATCTCACCAGGAACTACGTGCTGCACCGCAGCCGCGCCTTCTTCCTCGGCGCGGGCATACTTCTCGTCGCCTGGATCTGGTTCGCGCTGCACCTGCTTGGGCTCGTGTAAGGCGTTAAAGATCGAACACCGCGATCCTGCGCTTGTCGAACTTGATGCCGATCTCGCCGCGCACCAGCCTCAGCGCCTGGTCGCCGAACACGGCGCGCCGCCAGCCTTGCAGCGCCGGCACGTCGGCGGCGTCGCCCTCGGCGGCGATGCGGTCGATGTCGTCGCTGGAGGCGAGCACCTTGGAGGCGACGCCTTCCTTCTCGGCGACGATCCGGAGCAGCACCTTGAGCAGCTCCGCCGCCGCGCTCGAACCCTCCGGCGGCTGGAACGCCTTCGGCAGTTTCGGCATCGCTTCCTTCGGCATGGCAAGCGCCGTATTGACCGCGCCGAGCAGCGCCGTCGCGGTCGCGGACCGCTCCCAGCCCTTCGGCGTCGTGCGCAGCCGGCCAAGGGCTGTGGCATCGCGCGGCGCCTGTTGCGCGATCTCGTAGATCGCGTCGTCCTTGAGCACGCGGCCACGCGGCACGTCGCGCTCGCGCGCCTCGCGCTCGCGCCAGGCGGCCACCGCCTGCACGATCGCCAGTTCCTGCGGCTTGCGCAGCCGCATCTTCAGCCGTTTCCAGGCATCCTCAGGATGCGGATCATAGGTCTCGCGCGCGGTGAGGATGTCCATCTCCTCATTCAGCCAGTGGGCGCGGTCCTCGCGCTTCAACTCGGCGCTGAGATGCTGGTAGACCTTGATCAGATGGGTGACGTCGGCGAGCGCGTATTCGAGCTGCTTGTCGGAGAGCGGCCGGTGCCGCCAGTCGGTGAAGCGCGAGGATTTGTCGAGCCGCGCACCGGTGATGCGCTGCACCAGCTGGTCGTAGGAGACGCTGTCGCCGAAACCGCAGACCATCGCCGCCACCTGCGTGTCGAACACCGGATGCGGCACCAGATTGCCCAAATGGACGATGATCTCGATGTCCTGACGGGCGGCGTGAAAAACCTTGACCACCGCTTCGTTGGCCATCAGCCGGAAGAACGGTTTGAGATCGATGTCAGGCGACAGCGGATCGATCAGCGCCGTCACCCCGGGCGCGGCCATCTGGATCAGGCAGAGGATCGGCCAGAAGGTCGTTTCGCGGATGAATTCGGTGTCGACGGTGACGAATTCCGACTTTTCGAACGCCGCGATAGCGCTCTCGAGTTCTTTCTGGGTGGTGATGACGTGCATCAAATCGCTTTTGGCATCGGTTTTAGGCCCCTTTCAATTTCAGCCGCGCGCGCTTTCGTCAAGCCGGCGCCACGTCATCATTCGTCGGCCGTGCCCGAATCGCCGCTTCTCCGCGCGAGCCGCGCGAACAGCGTCGAGGTGCGCAAAAGTGCCGTGAAGCGGCTGCGTTTGCCTGCCGGCACACCCGATCGCACCTGCATCCGGTAGAGGATCACGACAATGAGAATGGCGTAGACGACGGCGCTGAACACGAACAGGGCGCTCGGTCCGAAATACTGCATCACGGCCGATGCCGCGAACGGGCCGCCAATGGCGCCGAAGGAATAGAACAGCATCAGCGCCGCGTTGATCAGCACGAACTCGCCTTTGCCTGCGCGGTCGTTGGAATGCGCGGCCGATAGTGAATAGAGCGGCATGGCGAAGCTGCCGAAGATGAAGACGATGACGAAGTTGAGGAACGGATCGCCGTGCGCCACGAAGGCAAGCGTCAGCGCTGCGACCATGGCGCAACAGGTTGTGGTCAGCAGCACCGAGCGCCGGTCCCAGCGGTCGGAAAGGTAGCCCAGCGGATATTGGATCAGCGCCCCGCCGAAGATGCCGACGCTGACGAAGGTAACGACATCGGCCACCGACATGCCGATCTCCTCGGCATAGACCGGCGACAGCGTGCGAAAGGCACTGTTGGTGACGCCGACGGCGATGCAGCCGATCGATCCGAGCGGCGAGATCCGCCAGACGCGCGGCAGGTCGAGCTTGACCTCTTCCGGCGGCGCCGGGTTCGAGCGGTCGCCGAGCGAGACGGGCACCAGCGAAAAGGTGATCATCATCGACATGACGGCAAAGATGGCGAAGCCGCCTGCGCCGAAGACCGGGATCAGGAATTGCGCGCCGGTGACCGAGCCGATGTCGACCATGCGGTAGATGGCGAGGACGCGGGCGCGGTCTTTGTTGCCGACGCCGGAATTCAGCCAGGCCTCCATGACGGTGAACAAGCCGGCGAAGCAGAAGCCGCCGGCAAAGCGTATCGCGCACCACATGACAGGGTTGATGACAAGCACCAGAAGCAGCGTGCCGACCGACGCGATTGCGGCGAGCGCGGCAAAAGCCCTGACATGGCCGACGGCCTTGAGGATGCGGGTGACGGCCAGGCAACCGAGCAGGAAGCCGGCAAAATAGAACGTGCCCATGAGGCCGATATCGGAAGCGGAAAAACCTTCCTGCGCGCCGCGCAGCGCGATCAGCGTGCTTTGCAGCCCGTTGCCGCCAAGCAGGATGCCTGCGGCGATGAGGAGCGGGATAAGCGGGCGGATAGAAGACATTGAAGAGAGGCAATCACGGAGCTGTGACCTCTTCTTGGACCATAGATCCTGTCAATGCCAGCGGCAAATGCGACACGAACACGGTCACATTCTTGCACCCTGCCGGGGACATGGGGGCTGCCGATCGGGTAGGGGCCTCTAAGCTTTGCCGGCTCGTATTTCCATCTCGTGCGCAACCGTAGACGGCGCCTCGCCTGGAATCGCATTGACGGGCTCTGCGGCCGGCCGCCGGCCAAGCGAGCCCGCGGTCAGCAGGCTGAGCATGATGAACGGGATGCCGATCCCGTAGGCCGAGCGGATGCCCCAATGGTCGGATACGAAGCCGAGCAGCGGCGGACCGAGCAGGAAGGCGATGAAGGAGATCTGCGAAAGCGCCGCGACGTTGATCGCCGCGGGCCGGTCCGTCCGTTGCGCTGCGGCGGAGATCGCCAGCGGGAAGATCGCGCTGCTGCCGATGCCCAACAGGGCGAAACCCAGCATCGAGACGAACGGCAGGGGCGAGAAGAAGACGATAAGCACGCCGGCCGCCATCGCTGCCAGCAGCGCGCGCGCCACCCCGCTTGGCGAGTGGCGATCGACAAAGGAGTCGGCGAAGAAGCGCGTGGTCGCCTGCGAGAAGGCGAACAGCGCCACCGTGAAGCCGGCGACGAACGGGCCGGAATCGAACACGGTGCGCATGTAGATCGCCGACCAGTCGATGCTGGCACCTTCCAGGAGCATTGCCGAAAGCGTCACCGCCACCAGGACCAGGATCGGCAGCGTCGGCCGCGCGAACATCGGCGCCTTGCCGCCGGTGGCGGCGAAGCGGGCAGGCGCCGGCTCGAAGCCGCCGAGGAACAGCGCCATCGCAACCGCCACCATCGGCACCACCAGCGCCAGATGAAGTTGCGGCGACAGGCCGAGATGCGCCAGGGCGCCGCCGAACAGCCCAGCGCCGAAGAAGCCGGCGCTCCAGAACGAATGCGCCCGGTTCATGATGCGGCGCTTGAGCAGGAATTCCGTCCTGTCGGCCTCGACATTCAAGATGATCTCGACGCTGCCGATCATCAGGCCGACCGGCAGCAGCATCAGGAACAGCGCGACCGGTCCCGGCGCGTGCGCGGCGACGGAATAGACGAGCGCGATCAGCGGCACGAGCCAAAGCAGCGCCCGGCGAAAGCCGACACGCTCCAGGACAGGCGTCGCCAGCGTCAGCGCGGTCAAGGTGCCGATCGGCGTCCCGATCAGGCTGAGCCCAAGCGTGCCGTCCTCGATTTCCATGGCGCGCTTGATGTCCGGCAGCCGTGGGAAAATGTTGCCCATGGCGAAAGAGTAGATCGCGAAACCGGCATAGACGCGGTGCTGAGGGGCGAGTTTCAAGCCAAGGGTCATTGCGGCATTTCCATTGGGGAGGGTGGGACGGCATCGCCGATCCGGTGCCTACTTCTTGCATAAACATGCAAAACATGCAAGAATGTGCATAACAAAATAGGATCGTGCATGCTGACCGAGGAACGGCACCAATTCATTCGCGACCGGCTGGCGGCGGAAGGCAAGGTGCTGGCCGGCGAGCTCGCCAGCCGCTTCGGCGTCTCAGAGGATACAGTTCGCCGCGATCTGCGCGAGCTGGCGAAAGCCGGGCAGTTGCGCCGTGTCTATGGCGGCGCGATCGCATCGGCGCCCTTTGCAGCGGCAACGATCAGCCAGCGCAGCAGCCATGCGGTCGAGGAGAAAATGCGCCTGGGGAAGGCGGCGGTGGGCCTGCTCACCTCGGGGCAGACCCTGTTCGTCGACGGCGGCACGACCAATGAGGCGATCGCCAGGGCGATCCCGCGCGATATCGAGCTGACGGTGGCCACCAATTCGCTCGGCGTCGCATCGGCTCTCGCCGATCTTCCCCTGGTCGAGCTGATCATGCTCGGCGGCCGCTACGTCCGCGACCTCGGCACCTGCGTCGGCGGCGACACGCTTGCCGCCGTGGCACAGCTTGGCGCCGATCTGTTCTTCCTCGGCTCCTGCGGGCTCGATGCCTCGCGCGGTGTCACGGCTTTCGATTCGGCCGAAGCCGAAGTGAAGCGGGCCATGGCCAGGAACAGCGCCGGCATTGTCATTGCCGCCACCAACGACAAGCTTGCCACCGCGGCTCCCTACCGTGTCGCCGCACCCGACGCGATCAGGCATCTGGTGGTCGAAAGGACAGCGCCCGCCGCCATCCTCGCCGATTTCCAGCGACAGGGCGCTGAAATCCACTTTGCGTGAAGGGCCGAAGCCGCGAGCTTGTGCGACCGCTTGCCCTGTGTGACCGGTTACCTTGACAAAGCCGGCCTCTCATGCGCTTTTCGCGCCAATTTTCGAGCCGGGCTTTCGCCCGCAATTCCGGACTTCACCAATGACAATGCATCGTTACCGCAGCCATACCTGTGCCCAGTTGAGAAAGAGCGACGTCGGCAATTCCGTCCGCCTGTCGGGCTGGGTGCATCGCGTGCGCGACCATGGCGGGCTGCTCTTCATCGACCTGCGCGACCATTACGGCCTGACCCAGATCGTCGCCGACCCGGATTCGCCGGCCTTCAAGATCGCCGAGACCGTGCGCGGCGAATGGGTGATCCGAGTCGACGGCGAGGTGAAGGCGCGCCTGCCGGAGACGGTGAACTCCAACCTGCCGACCGGCGAGATCGAGATTTTCGCGCGTGAGATCGAGGTGCTGTCGGCGGCCAAGGAATTGCCGCTGCCGGTGTTCGGCGAGCCGGACTATCCGGAAGACATCCGGCTGAAATACCGCTTCCTCGACCTGCGTCGCGAAACGCTGCACAAGAACATAATGGCGCGCACCAGGATCATCGCCGAGATGCGCAGGCGCATGGGCGAGGTGGGCTTCACCGAATTCTCGACGCCGATCCTGACGGCATCCTCGCCGGAGGGCGCGCGCGACTTCCTGGTGCCCTCGCGCATCCATCCCGGCACCTTCTACGCGCTGCCGCAGGCGCCGCAGCAGTACAAGCAGCTGATCATGGTCTCCGGCTTCGACCGCTATTTCCAGATCGCGCCCTGCTTCCGCGACGAGGATCCGCGCGCCGACCGCCTGCCCGGCGAATTCTACCAGCTCGACCTCGAGATGAGCTTCGTGGAGCAGGACGACGTGCTGTCGACCATGGAGCCGGTGATCCGTGGCGTGTTCGAGACCTTTGCCACCGGCAAGCCGGTGACAGAGAGATTCCCGCGCATCGCCTATGACGTCGCCATGCGCAAGTACGGCACCGACAAGCCGGACCTGCGCAATCCGATCGAGATGCAGGCTGTGTCCGATCATTTCCGCGATTCCGGCTTCAAGGTGTTCGCCAACATCCTGGCCAACGACCCGAAGGCCGAGGTCTGGGCGATCCCCGCCAAGACCGGCGGCAGCCGCGCCTTCTGCGACCGCATGAACTCATGGGCGCAAAGCGAGGGCCAGCCAGGTCTCGGCTACATCTTCTGGCGCAAGGAAGGCGACAAGCTCGAAGGCGCAGGACCGATCGCCAAGAACATTGGCGAGGAACGCACCGAGGCGGTCCGCCTGCAGCTTGGCCTCGCCGATGGTGACGCTGCCTTCTTCGTCGCTGGCGACCCGAAGAAATTCGTCGCCTTCGCCGGTGCCGCGCGCACACGCGCCGGCGAGGAACTGAACCTCGTCGACCGCGACCGTTTCGATTTGTGCTGGATCGTCGACTTCCCCTTCTACGAATGGAACGAGGAGGAACAGCGCGTCGATTTCGGCCACAACCCGTTCTCGATGCCGCAGGGTGGCATCGAGGCGCTGAAGGCCGAAGATCCGCTCGGCATCAAGGCGTTCCAGTACGACATGGTCTGCAACGGTTTCGAGATCGCCTCCGGCGGCATCCGCAACCACCTGCCGGAGACCATGGTCAAGGCCTTCGAGATCGTCGGGCTGGACCGCAAGACGGTCGAGGAGCGCTTCGGTGGCCTCTATCGCGCCTTCCAGTATGGCGCGCCGCCGCATGGCGGCATGGCGGCCGGCATCGACCGCATCGTCATGTTGCTCGTCGGCGCCAAGAACCTGCGCGAAGTCACCATGTTCCCGATGAACCAGCAGGCTTACGACCTATTGATGAGCGCGCCCTCGGAAGCCACCCCGCAGCAGCTTCGCGAGCTGTCGTTGCGCGTCGCGGTGGCGAAGAAGGAAGGTTAGGAGCAGCGCCCAAGCGGCTGCTGTTGCTTAGAGAATCGATCTCAAACGAAAAGCCCGGCATCGCTGCCGGGCTTTTCGTTTGAGCGTTTTCGCCCGATCAGTCCTCGTTCGCCTTGACCTTGACGCCCAGCGTCTTCGGCAGGTCGAGCGGGTTGGACATGGCGCCGGCCATGATCAGCGCGAACGGCACCGACGACGGCGGCTCTGCCGAGATCTCGAGGCTCTTCGGGTCGTCGAGGAACTTGTTGACCGCAGCCGACACCTCGGCCGTCAGCTCGGGATTGTTGAGCTGCGCCATGCCGAACGGCACGATCGCCTTGGCCTGGTTGGCGACATCCTTGCCGGACATGCCCTGCTGCTTGCCGACATAGTCGAGCACCTTGCCGGTCAGCGAATCGTCGTCGAAGCGAACCGAGGCGCCGTTGAAGGACAATTGCTGCAAGAGGCCGAGCATGGCCATGCCCTGTGCGGAATTGTCGGCGCCCTCGGGCTGCGAGGCGAGCTGCTTCTGCATGGCCTGCATCGACTTGATGAAGTCGACCGTGTAGCCGCCGAGGTTGAAGGTCATGCCAAGCGTGCCGGCATTGTCGACCGCGATGTCATATTTTGACAGCTCCATCTTGCCGTCGCTGGGCTGCCAGGTGCCGGCCATCGAGACGGTGCCGGAGATGTTCTGGTAGCCGAGCGCCTCGATCGCTTCCTTCGACTTCGGGTCCTCGACCAGCGAGAGATCGGCATTGAACTTTTCGGTATTGGCGGTGAAGTCCATCGCCTTGCCGTCGGCCGGCGGGGTGATCTGGACGGCGAGCCCGTCCATTGAGAAGGCGGTCTTGTCGCCGACCTTCACCGTCATGTTGGAGAGTTCGGCCGACTTGTACATCATCAGCGAGCCGAGCGGATCGGTGCTGCCTTCGGCCGGCACCTTCATATCGTGGATGACGAAGGGGCTGAGATTGAGTGTCACGCCGTCCTTGGAGTGCTCCAGGGCGGAGGTCGAGACGGTCGCGATCTCGAAGCCGCCATTGGCCTCGGTGACGCCCTCCAGCTTCACGTCGCCGATCGGCAGCGCTTCCTTCTCGGCAGCCGGCTTGATGGAGACGCCCTGCAAGACGACATTCGAATCGTCGCCCGAGGCACCGGTCCAGGAAATGTCGACGCCCTGGGCGGCAAGCGTTGCCTTGACGCGCTCGGCCACGGCCGGATCGGCGGCGAAGGCGGCGTTGAGCGGCAGGGTCAGCAGAAAGGTTGAAAAAGCCAGTTTCTTGAGCTTTGAGCGTTGAATTGTCATGGCGAGTTCCCTGTCCTGAAAAGTGTTTTGAATTCCTGCTCCATCACCATTCCGTGACGAACGGGACGGGAAAAAGGCGATCCCGGCCCATTTGTCGAAAACGGCGACGAAAAGCAAATGCGGGCCGGCAGGCTTTGCATGGTGCGGTGAATTTGTCATGAAGACTGCGGCTCTCCTCCGCCCGCTTGCATGCCCGGATAGAGGGCGCATGTAACAGATTGATGTTGGCCGGCGCCCCGCTTGCAGCCGATGCCTGTTGCAGATTGGCGGGAAACTGGATTGTTCGCCTTGCCGCTTCCGTGAAATCCTTCACATCGCCGGTTGCGACCTGGTGCGGCGATTGCGCGCGACGAATCCGCCGACTTCCAACCCGGCGCTTGCCGCGAATCACCCGCTCGGCTAGTCCAAATCCATGGGAAAAAGGCATTTGCCGCCTGAAGACAATGGCGGCGGCGACAACATTGAACCGGTCGATCTGAAGGAAGCGCTCGAGAAGCGCTACCTTGCCTATGCGCTGTCGACCATCATGCATCGGGCGCTGCCGGATGTGCGCGACGGGCTGAAGCCGGTCCATCGCCGCATCATGCACGCCATGCGGCTCTTGCGGCTAAACCCCGACCAGGGCTTTGCCAAATGCGCCCGCATCGTCGGCGAGGTGATGGGTAAGTTCCACCCGCATGGCGACCAGTCGATCTACGACGCGCTGGTGCGCCTCGCGCAGGAATTCTCGATGCGCTACCCGCTGGTCGACGGGCAGGGCAATTTCGGCAACATCGACGGCGATAACGCCGCCGCCATGCGCTACACCGAAGCGCGCATGACGGAAGTGGCGACCGAGCTGCTTGCCGGCATCACCGAGGATGCCGTCGACTTCCGGCCGACCTACAACGAGGAGGACGAGGAGCCGTCCGTTCTTCCCGGCGCCTTCCCGAACCTGCTCGCCAACGGCTCGTCCGGCATTGCGGTGGGCATGGCGACCTCGATCCCGCCGCACAACGCCGCCGAGCTTTGCGACGCCGCGCTGCACTTGATCGAGCATCCGGACGCGCCGGTGGCCAAGCTGATGGATTTCGTCCAGGGTCCGGATTTCCCGACCGGCGGCATCATCGTCGACAGCCGCGCCTCGATCCTCGAAGCTTATGAGACGGGCCGTGGCGGATTCCGCGTCCGCTCCAAATGGAGCCAGGAGGACCAGGGCAGGGGCACCTGGAGCATCGTCGTCACCGAGATTCCCTATGGCGTCCAGAAGGCCAGGCTGATCGAGAAGATCGCGGAGCTTTTGATGGCGCGCAAGCTGCCTCTGCTCGAAGACATTCGCGACGAGAGCGCCGAGGATATCCGCATCGTGCTGGTGCCGAAGAGCCGCACGGTCGATCCGGGTATCCTGATGGAATCGCTGTTCAAGCTCACCGAGCTCGAAAGCCGCTTCCCGCTCAACATGAATGTCCTGTCGCGCGGCAAGGTGCCGAACGTGCTCTCGCTGAAGGGCGTGCTCAAGGAATGGCTCGACCACCGCCGCGACGTGCTGATCCGCCGCTCGAGATATCGGCTGGGCGAGATCGAGAAGCGCCTGGAAATCCTCGCCGGCTATCTGATCGCCTATCTCAACATCGACGAGGTGATCAGGATCATCCGCGAGGAGGATGAGCCCAAGCAGGTGATGATGGCCCGCTGGTCGCTCACCGACAACCAGGCCGAAGCCATCCTCAACATGCGGCTGCGCGCTTTGCGCAAGCTCGAAGAGATCGAGATCCGCAAGGAATATGACGGCCTCACCGAGGAGAAGAAGCAGATCGAGGCGTTGCTGGCGTCCGACGCCAAGCAATGGGCGACGATCAAGTGGGAAGTCACCAAGATCCGCGACACGTTCGGCCCGGAGACCGAGCTCGGCAAGCGCCGCACCCAGTTCGCCGACGCGCCGGAGCATGACCTGACCGATATCGCGCATGCGATGATCGAGCGCGAGCCGGTCACCGTCGTGGTGTCGGAGAAGGGCTGGCTGCGCGCGATGAAGGGTCATCTGACTGACCATTCGCAGCTTGCCTTCAAGGAGGGCGACAGCCTGAAGCTCGCCTTCCATGCCCAGACCACGGACAAGATCCTGGTCTTCACCACCGGCGGCAAGTTCTACACCATCGGCGCCGACCGTTTGCCGGGCGGGCGCGGTCATGGCGAGCCGATCCGCATCATCGTCGACATGGAGAACGACCAGGACATCGTCACCGCCTTCGTCCACGATCCGAAGCGCAAGCTGCTGCTCGTCTCCTATGATGCCAACGGTTTCGTCGTCTCCGAGGAAGAGGTCGTCGCCAACACCCGCAAGGGCAAGCAGGTGATGAACGTCAAGGCGCCGGACGAGGCCAAGCGCTGCGTTCCGGTCGCCGGCGACCATCTCGCCATCGTCGGCGAGAACCGCAAGATGCTGATCTTCCCGCTCGCCGAGATCCCGGAAATGGCGCGCGGCAAGGGCGTGCGTCTGCAGAAATACAAGGACGGCGGCGTGCTGGACCTGAAAACCTTCACGCTGGAGACGGGGCTCACCTGGCAGGACTCCGCCGACCGCACCTTCACCAAGTCGCGCGAGGAACTGGCCGAATGGATCGGCGCCCGCGCCGCCGCCGGCCGCATGGTGCCGAAGGGTTTCCCGAGGACGGGGAAGTTTGGGTGAAGCTGCTGATCTCCCCCCTTGTGGGGGAGATGGCCGGCAGGCCAGAGGGGGGCGCTGTCCCGCCGACCGCTGGACCTGGTCGCAGATGCGCAGGTCCTGTCGATTTTGACTGGCACGAATTGAACCAAGGCTGGCGTTCCTTCGCGCGCCCCTCTGTCCTGCCGGACATCTCCCCCGCAAGGGGGAGATTGCAGCTCACCCAAACATTTGGACTATCGTCACGATTGCTGCACTATGATCGTGCATAAGCATTCATGGAACTAGGGAGAAACGCCGGGTTGAAGCGGGCTGAAATCCAGAAGCCGGGGCAGCGCCTGTTCGGCCTGTCGACGCCGCTCAGGGCTGCCGTCATCCCGCCGCTGTCGGCGGCGCGCTGGCTTCTGGTGCTGATCGTCGCCGCCGGCGTCTATTTCTTCCATGGCTTCCTGTTCCCGGTGCTGGCGGCGCTCGTCATCGCCTTTGCGAGCTGGCCGCTCTACCGCAGGCTGCTCGCCGCTGTCGGCGGCAACCGCACCGTCGCCGCCACCCTTGCGATCCTCTTCATCCTGACCTTCCTGGTGGTGCCGATCGCGTTTGCCGGCACCTATGCCATCAACGAGCTCCGCGAATGGGTTGTGTGGGCGATCGAGACCAACCGCCATGGTTCCGCCACGCCGCAATGGATCGCCACCATGCCGGTCGTCGGCGAGTGGCTGAACCAGCAGTGGACGGCCAATCTCGGTCATCCCGGCGGCATCGGCGAACTGATCCAGATGGTCAGCGGCTCCAACATCGGCACCATCTATCGCGGCGCGCTGGTTGCCGGCGGCAGCGCCTTCGGCCTGCTGCTCACGCTGCTGTTCATGCTGATCGCGCTGTTCTTCGCCTATCGCGACGGCGAGGCTTTCGCCGCGCAGGTCGATCGTCTCGGCGAGCGCATCCTGCCGACGCGCTGGGAGCGCATCTCGCGCGTTGTGCCGGCGACGATATCCTCGACCGTCACCGGCATGACCGTCATCGCCATCGGCGAAGGCCTCGTGCTGGGCGTCGCCTACTGGCTGGCCGGCGTGCCGTCGCCGGTGACGCTCGGCGCGCTCACCGGCATCATGGCGCTGATCCCTGGCGGCGCGCCGCTCTCCTTCACGCTGGTGTCGATCTACCTCGCCGCCAGCGGCAAGTTGTTTGCCGGCACGGCGCTGTTCATCTGGGGCGCGGTCGAGCTCTTCATCGTCGACAAGACGTTGCGTCCCAAGCTGGTCGGCGGACCGATCAAGCTGCCGTTCCTGCCGACCTTTTTCGGCCTGATCGGCGGCGTCAAGACGATGGGTTTCCTTGGCCTCTTCATCGGCCCGGTGCTGATGGCTCTGCTCGTCGCCATCTGGCGCGAATGGCTGCGCGAGGTCGAGATGATGGACGAACAGATGCCGGCCGCGGACGACGACAGCGGGCCGCCGCGGATCGAGGCGACGCCCGAGGCCAGGAAAATTCAGGCCGGCTGACCGACCGCAACGGCGGCACGGCGCTTGCGGCCTTCATGCAATTGCCAGAGCGAGTGGGCGACCAGCGTCATGATCAGGATCGTGCCGCCGATCAGGCTGTTGCGCGAAGGCGTCTCGGCAAAGATCAGCCACACCCAGACCGGCGCCAGCACGGTCTCCAGCACATAGAACATCGCCACCTCCGGCCCGGAAATGTATTTCGGTCCATTGGCCAGGCAGAAGAACGAGATCGGCATGATCACGGCGCCGTTGAAGATGATCCACCATGGTTGGTTGACGTGAAAGCCTTCGCCCGAGACCATGAACAAGGCGACCGCCAGTGGCAGGACGACGCCGACGAGCGCGGTGAAGCCCATGTCCTTGCCGCTGGCGCGCGAGATGGTGATGGCGATCGCCACGAACAGGGCCGAGCACAGCGCCATGAAATCGCCGAACAGATGCCCGGTGCCGACCGAGCCGCCGACGATGATCAGCACGCCGAGGATCATCGCCAGCATCGCGATCACCGTCCCGAGCCGCGGCTTTTCCCTGAGGAACAGCCAGGAGAGCAGCGCCGCGAAAACGGTGTTGAAGGCGAGGATGAAGACGAGGTCGGCCGTGGAGGTGTGATAGACGGCGGTTACGAAGGTGACGCCCGTGAGCCCGTAGCACAGCGCCACGGCAAGTCCCGACCAGCCTGGGATGAGTTGCGGTGCGTTACCGCGCAGCGCGCGCCATACGGCCCAGATCACCAGCGCGGCGACGAGCGTCGTGCCGGTGCGCAGCATCATGATGGTCCAGGGGCTGCCGTCGGCGAGCCGGATCAGCGGAATGTCGACGGTCAGCGTCAGCCCGCCGATCGCGGTGATCAGGAGACCTTTCTGGTGGTCGTGATGGGAAGACATGCAGAGACTTTCGCAATGAAGCGCAGGTGGGCAGCCGGCTGGCGCAACGGCGAACTCTTCAGCCAATTGGCCGAAAGACCAGCGTCCCCTGCCTTGAAACAGTTTAAGCGTGGATCTTGGAAAAACTCAGCGTGAGACCGCTTCGTGGTCGTAGCGTTCCCAGCCTTTCGGACCGAGATGCTCCTGCGGCATGAAGCGCATCTTATAGCTCATCTTGCGCGAGCCGTTGACCCAGTAGCCGAGATAGACGTGGGGCAGTCCCATCGCCTTGGCGCGGGCGATGTGGTCGAGGATCATGAAGGTGCCGAGCGAGCGGTCCTCGAAATCGGGATTGAAGTAGGAATAGACCATCGACAGCCCGTCGGCCATCTTGTCGGTCAGCGCGACCGCGATCAATTCGCCCTGGCCCTTGCCGGTGATGAAGGTGTCGGGGCCGCGTCGACGGTATTCGATAATCTTAGTGTCGACATGCGTGTCCTCGACCATCATCGCATAGTCGAGCACCGTCATGTCGGACATGCCGCCGCGCCGGTGGCGGGCGTCGAGATAGGCGCGGAACAGTGAGTACTGCTCGGTCGAGGGCTGGGCGTCGTGCATGGCGCCGATCAAGTCGGCATTGCGCTGGATGACGCGGCGCATGTTGCGGCTGGCGGTGAATTCCTGCGCCAGGATGCGCACCGACACGCAGGCGCGGCAGGACTCGCAAGCAGGCCGATAGGCGATGTTCTGGGAGCGCCGGAAGCCGCCTTGGGTCAAGAGGTCGTTCATCTCGGGCGCCTTGTCGCCGACAAGGTGCGTGAACACCTTGCGCTCGAACTGGCCCTCCAGATAGGGGCACGGCGACGGCGCGGTCAGGAAGAACTGCGGCGACTGGGTCGGATGCTGCGTCATCTAATCTTGGAAACGCTCCTGCGAATCGCCCTACCTTTGGCCCGGCCGGCGAAAAATTCAACAGGATTGTGCTGCCGCGGCCGGCTCAGCCTGTTCATATTCTATCACAACGGCGATGGCGGGCGCAGGCACCGTCAGACATCGGTGCGGGTTACGACCGTGCCGAGAAGCAGGTCGTGCAGCGTGCGCTTGCGATCGGAAAACAGTGTGACCAGCAGCACCAGTGGCGTCAGGATGACATTGCCGGCCCAGAACAGCACCGAATGCACGACCGCGGTCAGGCCGTCGATGCGGGTGCCGTCAAGCTTGTCGAGCCGGATACCCATGATCTTCATGCCGGTCGTTGCCTGGTCGCGGCTGCCCAGCGTGTTCCAGATGTAGAGGATGGCGACCGCCGGAACCAGGATGGAGAACAGCGCCCAGCCGAGGCCGAAGGTCAAAAGCCCGAGGAGGGCGACCAGTATGGCGAAGGGGATGGTGAGCACGGCAACGATGAAATAGTCGAGGATGAAGGCGAAGACGCGCCTGGTGCGCACGCCGCGATAGGCGCGCGTGTCCTCGAACCTCGTGGTGATGATCTCGCCGTCAAGCACGCGCGTGTTCATGTCATGCCCTCGTAACAGGCCCGAAATAGGTCTCGGCCATTCGCCACTGAAATGGTGAAAGCCGATGGCGGAATCAAGGTCGGCGGCTCGTAACGCACGCGCCGCAAGCCGTGGCGAGCGCGGTTGCAGCGGTTGAATTCTTGACGCGGATGGCGTTAGCCTGCTGCGGCGCAACAAGACGCCGAGGGGAAGGGGAATATGGACTACGACATGCTTGTCATCGGCAGCGGCCCTTCCGGGCGCCGCGCCGCGGTGCAGTCGGCCAAGCTTGGCAGATCGGTTCTGGTGGTCGATAGGGGCCGTCGCCTGGGCGGTGTCTCCGTGCACACCGGCACCATTCCGTCCAAGACGTTGCGCGAAACGGTGCTCAACCTCTCCGGCTGGCGCGAGCGCGGCTTCTACGGGCGCGGCTACAGGGTCAAGCAGGACATTTCCGTCAGCGACCTGGTCGAGCGCCTGCACAAGACGCTCGACCACGAGGTCGAGGTGCTGCAGCACCAGTTCATGCGCAACGCGGTCAAAAGCGCACGTGCCACGGCCAAATTCCTCGGCGCCAACAAGGTCAGTCTGACGACCGACAATGGCGACTACAGCGAGGTCGGCTTCGCCAACGCGCTGATCGCCGTGGGCACCAGGCCGCACCGGCCGCGCGACGTGCCCTTCGACAAGACGCGCATCTTCGACAGCGACGAGATGCTGGAGCTCGACCGGCTGCCGCGCACGCTGACCGTCATCGGCGCCGGCGTCATCGGCGTCGAATACGCGACCATCTTCTCGGCGCTCGACGTGCCGGTGACGCTGGTCGAGCCGCGCAACACCATCCTCGATTTCGTCGACCGCGAAATCGTCGACGACTTCATCCACCAGATGCGCGATCGCGGCATGACCATCCGTCTCGGCAGCACGGTCAAGGAAATCGCCTCGAAGCCCGACTATGCCGAGGTGACGCTTGCCGACGGCCGCACCATCCGCTCCGAGATCGTGCTTTATGCCGCCGGCCGCAGCGGCAATCTCGGCAGCCTCGGCCTCGACGTGGTCGGCATCGAGGCCGACAGCCGCGGCCGTATCAAGGTCGATCCGCAAACCTTTCAGACCAGTGTGTCCAACATCTACGCCACCGGCGACGTCATCGGCTTCCCGAGCCTGGCTTCGACCTCGATGGAGCAGGGCAGGGTGGCCGCCTGCCATGCCTTTGGCGTGGCGCTGCCGCCGCCGCCGGAAACTTTTCCGTACGGCATCTACGCCGTGCCGGAAATCTCCACCGTCGGCCAGTCGGAGGAGCAGGTGCGCGAGAGCGGGATCGCCTACGAGGTCGGCGTCGCCCGCTTCCGCGAAACCTCGCGCGGCCACATCATGGGCGTCAACTCAGGCTTCCTGAAACTTCTCTTTTCAGTCGAGAACCGCCGCCTGCTCGGCGCCCATATCGTCGGCGAGGGCGCCACCGAGCTCATCCATATCGGCCAGGCGGTGATCAATCTCGGCGGCACGGTCGACTTCTTCGTGAACAACACCTTCAACTACCCGACGCTGGCCGAGGCCTACAAGATCGCCGGGCTGGATGCCTGGAACAGGATGGGGCAGGGGTAGAGCGCTGACGGAGGGCGCGTTCCGACGTGTTGTCCTGGCGCCGTTAGGCGACCAGGTTAGGTCCGGCAAGCCACTGCCGGGCGATAACGGCATCCGCATCGCCGAATTCATGGCCCGAGGCGACGATGCGCGCGTCGACCTCGGCGCCGCGCGCACTCAGCAGCGTCACCAGGGCCGGCGCGAAGGGGCCGTAGGTCTGGTCGGCCGCGCCGGCAATGATGAGCACGCGCGTTCCGGCAAGGTCGGTCGCCGGTGCGTCATCCAGCACCGGCATCGCTCTCAGCAAGGCCGCCTGCCTCACCAGCCCGGGATGAAGCAGCATGAGCGTGGAAACCAGATTGGCGCCGTTCGAATAGCCGAGAAAGGTTGCGCGCGACAGATCGAGCCCGTGGCGCCGCGCGGCTTCGGTTGCAAATTGGGCGAAGGCGGCCGTCTCCGAACGAATGCTCGACTGCTCGAAACTGGTCGGCGTGATTCGCTCGAACCAGCGGAAACCGTCCTCCTGGCGGATGCGGCCGCGCGCCGCGACCAACACTGCACGCGGCGCAATCTGCCTCGCCAGCGGCGCCAGCGTCGTTTCGTCCACGCCAGATCCATGCAGCATGAAAAGGCATTCGCCGCTCGCCTTTGCCGGCAGGATCAAGCGATAGGAGAATGGCAGATCATGGCGCAGCACACTGTTTTTATTGGCATCTTCGGACATGATCACATCCTGTTGATTTTACGGTGATTTCGCTGATTTGCCGGCTTCAAAACGGAATGTTTTCAAGCTCCGCGAAAGTTGATTGAACCGGGCGCATTTCAGACCGTTTCTGCGCCGATAGACTCCCCACGGGAGGAATCGAAGCGGTGCGTCGGGGGTCGCATTGCTGGAGATGAAACACCAGCTCTGAGGCCTTTTGTCGATGACCATCCCCGTTTCTCAACGCGGCGCGAGTAGCAACGAGCGCGATATACGTCCCAAAGAACGCGATACGCGTATCGATGTGCTGCGCGCGCTCGCCTTGCTCACCATTTTCGTCGACCATGTGCCGGGCACCGTCTTCGAAAACCTGACCTACAAGAATCTCGGCTTCTCCGATGCGGCCGAAGCCTTCGTGCTGATCTCCGGCATCTCGGTGGCGCTCGCCTATGGCACAAAGTTCAAGCCGGGCGGCAGGCTGCTGGCGACCCTGAAGATGTGGCGGCGCGCCGGCGTGCTCTATGTCACCCACATCGTCATCACCATGGCGGTGATCGCCATGTTCTGCGCCGCGGCGGTGTTTGCCCACCGGCCCGAACTGCTGAAGATGATCAACATCGAGCCGCTGATGAAGAACACGCCGGAAGTGCTGCTCGGCATCGTCACGCTCGGCCATCAGCTCGGCTACAACAACATCCTGCCGGTCTATGCGGCGCTGCTTCTGGCGGCGCCGACCTTCGTTCTGTTCGTCAGCTACCGACCTGTGGCCGCGCTGATCGTGTCCGGCCTGCTATGGCTGGCCGCCGGCATCTGGCAGATCGCGCCGCCCAACTATCCCGAGCCGGGTCTCTGGTTCTTGAATCCCCTGTCCTGGCAGTTCCTGTTCAACATCGGCCTTGCAGCCATGCTGCACGTCAAGCGCGGCGGCGCCATCCCGGTAAACCGTTGGCTGCTGGGCTTCGCCGGTGTCTATGTGGTCGGCGCGGCGATCTGGGTGCACAGCCCGCTGTGGGGTCAGATCACCTGGTTCGACCTGCCGGTGGTGATCGGCGGCTTCGACAAGACCTTCCTGTCGCTGCCGCGATTGCTGCATATCCTTTCGGTCAGCTACCTAATCGTCGCCCTGCCGGCCGTCTCGAACCTCTTCCGTGCCAGGCCCGACAATCCACTGGCGATCCTCGGCAAGCGCTCGCTGCCGGTGTTCATCGCCGGCACGGTGATCGCCATGGCGGCCCAGGTGCTGAAGCTGATCAATCCGGGTGGCCTCGCCTATGACACGCTGCTGATCGCCGCGGGCATCGCCATGCAGTTCGCGCTGGCGCTGTATCTCGAATGGCTCGCAGGTCTCGGCCCGACCCGCGCCAAGCCGGCGCGCGAAGAGGTTGCGCGCTCCACATTTGGCGCTCAGCCGGTGCCTGCGAGGGTTGGCGGGTACTGAAGAGGGCCCAAGAAGAGCAGTCCAGCAATCTGCGGATGTTGAACTGTCTGGAGTTGTTCAGCCTTTTGGCGCCGGGCCAGTCGAGGCCCTGACGACCAGCTCGACGCCCATCGTCTCGCGCCGAACCGCGCCGTCGAAGTCGAGGATCATGCGCGCGGCCCGCCGGCCGATCTCCGTGATCGGCTGGGCGATCGTGGTGAGCGGCGGTGCGCTGAGCGCGCCGTCCGGCACGCCGTCGAAGCCGACGATGGAAACGTCTTCCGGCACTTTGAGACCCCGCGCGGTCAGCCATTCGATGGCGATCAGGGCCATCCTGTCCGACATCGCCAGGATGGCGGTGGGCCGCTCGCCGCCAGCGAAGATCGCTTCGAGCCCGGCCCTGGTGCTCTTCTCCTCGTTCTCGGTCTCGAAGATCGGGATCTTTGTCGTGTCGACGCCGAAGCGGGACAGCCCCTCGAAATAACCGGCAAGACGGTCGCGCGTTCCGGTATAGACCGCCGAGCGGACCATTTCCGGCGTGACGAAGCCGGTGCGGTCCTCGCCGAGGGTCAGCGACAGAACCGCGAAACGACGATGGCCGAGTTCGGCGAGATGACGCGCGGCAAGCCGCCCGCCGGCGACATTGTCGACACCGATCGCCGAAATGGACTCATCGTGAAAGCCGAGCTCGAGCGCCACGAAGGGCAGCCTGCGCTCGCGCGTCAGGTCAACAAGGCGCGAGCCGCCCTCGATGCAGAACAGGATGAAGCCGTCGACGAGCGCGCTCTGGATGTTCCAGGCGAGCTTTTCCTGGTTGGCGGCCGAAACCAGGGCGATCCCGGCGCCAGTGGCGTCGCAAGCCTCGGAGATGCCGGCCATCATGACGCGGGCAAAGGGATCCTCGAAGAAATAGGAGAGGGGCTCTGTCGTGCCGACGCCGATGGCGTTGACCTTGCCGGCGCGCAGCAGCCGGCCCTTGGGGTCGGGGCCGGCATAGCCCATCGCCTCCGCCACCGCCTTGACCCTTTCGCGCACCTCGGCGCGCACGATCTCCGGGCGGCTGAAGACGTTGGAGGCCGTGCCGTGCGAGACACCGGCCGCCTTGGCGATATCCGCCAGCCGGATCGGCCTTGTCTGACCCTCGAGGAGTGATGCCATGCCTGTTCTCCGAATCCGGTCGCATGACGAACATGGACGCCGAATGCCTGCCGGTCCACTTAACATTTTTGTTGGATCGATTCAAATTTTGCCTTGACTCTGGTGGTGTGGAGCATAATATTTGAATCGATCCAAGTCGCTTTGATGAGTTGGTGCAAGATTTGAAGAGGAGGGTGCCATGCATCCGGTCAACTATCTGTTCCAGGACGTCTATCGCAACGATTGGGGCATTGCCTCGGCTGCACTGAGCGAGCGGCGCCGGGGCAAGGCAAGCCCGTGGAAGCGTGAGCCGCGCTTCATCGTGGCGCGCAAGCGCGCCTGAGACGTCTGCCTTTTTCGCGTCGATCGATTGGATCGATTCAATTCTAGGAAGCCAGTCATGCATCCGATCAGCCATCTTTTCCAGGACATCTATCGCAACTATTGGGGCATCTCGCCGGCGACCGTCCGGCCGGAACGGCAGCGCGCGGCCGAGCCGGCGACGCGCAGGCTCAAGCTGCTTCAGAAGCGCCGGTGACGCCGGCGCGGCCCATCGCCGGGGGCTCAGCGTTACGGGGCGATCTCGAGCAATTCCAGGAAAAGTGTACAACGGTTTTCCGTCCGGAATTGCGTAGAAACAAACAGTTAGAGCAGTTCGACGTTTCCGTGAAGCGATGAACTGCTCTAAAGACCCGGACGCCACAGCGCCGAGACCGCGATCGCCAGCCAGCCGGCGATAAGCAAAGTGCCGCCGATCGGCGCCGACATCGGAAACAGCCGCGAGCCTAGAAAATCCCGGGCGAGAAGATCGCCCGAAAACAGCAGCAGGCCGACGAGCAGCACCAGGCTTGCGATCTTGAGATACCGGTTGCCGCCGATAAGGCCGACGGCGAGAAAGACCGGCGCATGCATCAACAGGAAGGATGCCGCAGTGCCGGTGAAGGCGCCGCCGCGATGCGCGGCCGCCGCCGACAGCGCCACGCCGGCCGCCCCGACAAGGCCGCCCGCCAGCACGAGGACACGGCTGCCGCCATTTGAGGGTTGCCCGGCAAGGCTCATTCGATGCTCCGTCTTCGGTGGCACGGCAATCAGGATTCGCCGGCTTCGAGCAGCATATGCCGCGTCCGCCGCGACTGGACAATCCAGTTATAGACCGCACCCAGCGTCATCAGCACCGATGTGCCTAATAACACCGCCCGCATGCCGAAATGACCGCCGACGAAGCCGCCGGCGAGCGGCCCCGCGACCTGGCCGACATATTGCGCCGAGATCGACAATCCGAGCACATTGCCGCCGACGCCGTCCGGGATGTTGTGGCGGATGACGCTGGTGATGCAGGGCAAAAGGCCGCCCAGCGCCAGACCCATCAGGAAACGCAGTCCGATCAGTTGCCAGCCGTCAGTGACGAAAGCTTGTGGAATAAGCAGTAGCGCCGAGACGGCGAGCGCGCCGACGACGACGTTCCAGTGGCCGACGCGGTCGGCGAGCTTGCCCAGCCACGACGAGGACAGGATGGTGCCAAGTGCTGCCGCCGACATCACCACGCCGGCGACCATCGTCACCTTGCTCTGGTCCTCGACGAGCTGCTGCACATAGACGGTGATGATTGGCTCGATCGACATGGTGGCGAAGGCGAGCAGCATGCCGGTTGTCAGCATGGCGACGACCGGGCGCTTGTCGGGGATCTGCGACCAGCCGCTTTTCGGTTTCGTCGCCGAAGCGGCCTTGGCCGCGGGTGGGCGCGGGTTTTCCTTGATCAGGAAAGTCGTGGCCAGGAAAGCGAGAAAGATCACGCCACCGGAGAGCAGGAAGGTGGCGCGGATGCCGATCACCGGCGGCAGCGCGCCGCCGAGCAGCGGGCCGACCAGCGAGCCCGCCGTGATGCCGGCCGAGAGCACGCCGAGCGCCCAGCCGGAGCGGTCCTTCGGCGTCTGCATCGCCACCAATATCGTCGAGCCTGAGGAGTAGCCGCCGGCAAAGCCGATCAGGAGCCTCAGCAGCACCAGTTGCCAGACGCTCTCAACCATGCCTGTCAGCGACATGCAGATCGCCATGCCGAAGGAGGCGCGCACCAGCATCAGTTTGCGGCCGTAGCGGTCGCCGAGCCGCCCCCAAAGCGGCGCGACCAGCGCCGCGGCAAAGAAGGTGGCGCCATAGGCAATGCCCGACCATTGCACGATCGCCGCGTGCCCCTCGGCGCCCAGTTGTTCGACGTAGAGCGGCAGGAACGGCAACAACAGCGTCATGGCAATGAGCGTGCTGAACGAGCCGGCGAAGCAGACGGCGAGATTGCGCCGCCAATGGATGTTGTAGCCGCTCTGTTCAGGAGTGTCGTTCGCCATGTCATGCCTGCCCGGCTATCTGGGATTGTTCCGGATACCAATTTGGGATACCAGATCGGTATCCGTCATGAACCTCAACCCAGCCGCTGTCAATGCGGCGCCGAAGAGCGGGCCGACAATGTCGCAGATGCAGAATGTCGAAAGGCAGCTTCGCGAGATGATCCTCGGGCTGGAGATCGGCCCGGGCGAGCGGCTGACCGAGCGCTGGATCGAAAGCCGCTTCGGCGCCTCGCGCACCCCGGTCAGGGCCGCATTGCTACGCCTCGAGACCGAAGGGCTGATCGGCCGCGACGGCCGCGGCTGGACGGTGGCGCCGATCAATCTCGCCGAGCTTGGTCAGATCGCCGTCTACCGCGAGGCTGTCGAGGTGGCGGCGGTGAGGTTGACGGCAGGGCTGGAGGATCGCAGCGGGGTCGAGGTGATCGCAGCGATGCTCGATTCCTGTGATGCCGACACGCCGCGCGAGGAATGGCATCGCGTCGGCATGGATTTCCACATCGAGCTGGCCAGGCTTTCCGGCAATGAGTTTCTGCTCAGAGCCGTGCGCGACGCGATGACCAGGCTGTCGCGCGCCCGCTGGCTGGAAGTGCGCGACGAGGCAGCGCTCGGCCGCGCCTGGGCCGAGCACCATGCGATCCTGGCGGCCGTGCGAAAGGGTGACGCCGAAGAGGCGGCGCGGCTGCTCTCGGCCCATATCGCCGGCAGCCGCGACCGGCTGGTGACTTCGCTGCATGACGACCGGCGCGG
The DNA here is from genome assembly GCF_058312955.1 of Mesorhizobium sp. LEGMi-168a. Lineage (NCBI taxonomy): Bacteria > Pseudomonadati > Pseudomonadota > Alphaproteobacteria > Hyphomicrobiales > Phyllobacteriaceae > Mesorhizobium > Mesorhizobium sp. LEGMi-168a. The sequence goes on along the minus strand of NZ_JBZEGV010000001.1, from coordinate 491,162 downwards.
TCTGCGCGCTAGGGGCTTTGCCGTCGTCGCTGCCTGACCCCGGCAAACGTCGTCGAATACTAGGACTCTCACAATTTCGTCCGGTTGTGCGGGCTTGCAAGATGTTCGGCACAATGCTGTAGGAGACGTGGGGAACAACTCGGCATCTTTGAAACGACGGACGCATGGCTTCGCCCTTACGCACCGCAGCGCGAGTATTTTATTTTATACGCAACATCACGCGCGATGTGGCGCCGCAGGCTCTCTTTCGCCATCGCCTGGCCAGCCGGCTGCAGCAGGCGAGGCTTTCCGGCAAAACGGTCCGCGACCGCGTCAACTATTACAACAAGCTCGACCATAGCTTCGTGCCGAGCGCGGCTGCCGTGCCGGCCGGTCAAATACCCAAGTTCGGCAGCATGTACTATTACGATCTGAAGGAGTTCGCCCGCTATTTCGATCGCGACCTGCTTATCGATCTCGAGTTCGGCGATGTCGTCGACGTGCCCAAGATGCCGGCGATCGTCAAGGATCGGCCGATCCGTGACGACAACGGCAACGCCGTGATCATGAAGCTCGACAAGTTCCGCCATTTCAACATGCCAAGGGACAATCTCTCCTTCGCCGACAAGCGCCCGATGGCGGTCTGGCGCGGTGATCTCAACAATCCGATCCGCAAGCGGTTCGTCGATGCCGTGCGCGGTCTGCCGGTCTGCGATGCGGGCTCGCCCAAGCCGAGTGCGCCGGAGGGCTACCGCAAGTCGTATCTCACGATCCCGCAGCAGCGACAGTTCCGTTACATCGTCTCGCTCGAAGGCAACGACGTGGCCACCAACCTCAAATGGGTCATGAGCTCGAATTCGCTCTGCCTGATGCCGCCGCCGACCTACGAGACATGGTTCGCCGAAGCTGAGCTCGAGGCCAATGTCCACTACGTGCCGCTGGCGCCGGATTTTTCGGACGTCGGCGACAAGATCGCCTATTTCGAAAGGCATCCGGCGGAAGCCCAGCGCATCACAACGGCGGCCAATGCTTACTGCCGCCGGTTCAGCGACGAAAAGGACGAGCGGGCGGTCTCGCTGCTCGTCCTCTACAAATATTTCGTGCTGAGCGGCCAGATCAAACCCGATCCAGAGGCCTGGCGCTACATCACAGGCTGACGTTTCTCAGATATCGCTGCGGTCGAGCACCAGGTCGGCCGGGCCGAACCGGTCCCTGGCGGTGAATTGCTGGTGCCAATAGGGGTAAAGCACCGGGGGCCGGCTGACGGCGTCCAGGCGCAGGCGCTCGTCGAGCGACAGCGTCAGGCTTGCCGCGGCAAGATTGTCCTTGAGCTGGGCTTCGTTGCGGGCGCCGATCACCAGCGAGCTGACGGCTGGGCGGCCAAGTAGCCAGGCAAGCGCCACCTGCGCCGCCGAAACGCCGCGCTCCTTGCCGATCTCGACCAGCACGTCGACGATGCGCCACAGCCGGTCCTCGTCGCGGATCGGCGGCTCCGACCAGCCGCCAAGCTGGCGTGCCGTCGGGCTGTCGCGGCGGTATTTTCCCGAAAGCAGGCCACCGGCCAGCGGGCTCCACACCAGCACGCCGAGCCCCTGGTCGACCGAGATTGGCAGCAACTCGTACTCGGCCTCGCGCGCTTCCAGCGTGTAGTGGATCTGCTGGGTGACGAAGCGCGGCTGATGATGGCTGTCGCTGATCGAGAGCGCCTTCATCACCTGCCAGCCCGAGTAGTTGGAGCAGCCGACGTAGCGGACCTTGCCCTGGCCGACCAGCGTGTCGAGCGCCGCGATCGTCTCCTCCAGCGGCGTGACGCCATCCCATTCGTGCAGGAAATAGATGTCGATGACATCGGTCTTGAGCCGCTTCAGGCTCCGCTCGCATTCACGGATCAGATGATGGCGCGACAGGCCTTCGTCGTTGGGGCCGTTGCCGATCCGCATGCGCGCCTTCGACGCGATCAGCACATCGTTCTTGCGCTTGCCGCCGAGCGCCTCACCGACGATCTCCTCGGACAGGCCGTTCGAATAGACATTGGCGGTGTCGATGAGGTTGATGCCGGCGTCGATGCAGGTGTCGATGATGCGCTTGGCTTCCGAAAGATCGGAATTGCCGACGGCGGCGAACGGGCCCGTGCCGCCGAAGGTCATCGTGCCAAGCGTCAATGTCGAAACCTTCAGGCCGGAACGGCCAAGGGTGCGGTATTCCATGTCAGGTCCTCGCGATTTGTTTGAAGGGCGCGTGGCAGGCGCCGGAAAGAGACAGGGTATTTGTAGGACAATTCCGGCGGCTTGTCGCCCCGCCATCGATACGGGCCGATCACATATCGGCTAGTCCAACGTCGTCGCTGGGCCGTTTGCAATAAAACCGTCATTGCGGGCCTGTATCTCAGTCGGCTTAGGGAGTTGCGTTTGCGGCCATGGCCGGAACGCATCCGAGGCGAAGGTGGCTGACAGGCAGGAGCAGCGCGATGAACGAACTAAAACCGAATTCCGGGCCGAATTCCGGAGCCAAGGACTGGCTGGAAGCCGAGCTCGAGGACACGCTCGACGAGGACTATGAGCTGGAGATTTCCGAGCCCGCGCTCTCGCTGGAGATCGCCAAAATCTACAAGAAGTCGCATCCGCCCTCCATCGAACGGATGACCTATTTCCGCGAGCTGCTGCGGCTGCAGTCGGAACTGATCAAGCTGCAGTCCTGGGTCGCCTACCACAAGAAGAAGCTGGTCGTGATCTTCGAGGGCCGTGACTCCGCAGGCAAGGGCGGCGTGATCAAGCGCATCACGCAGCGCCTCAACCCGCGCATCGCCCGCGTCGTGGCGCTGCCCGCGCCAACCGAGCGCGAGAAGTCGCAATGGTATTTCCAGCGCTATGTGCCGCATCTGCCGGCCGGCGGCGAGATCGTGCTGTTCGACCGCTCCTGGTACAACCGCTCCGGCGTCGAGCGCGTGATGGGTTTTGCCAATGCCGATCAGGTGGAAGAGTTCTTCCACGACGTGCCGGAATTCGAGCGCATGCTGGTGCGCTCCGGCATCACGCTGGTGAAATACTGGTTCTCGATCACCGACGAGGAGCAGCAGATGCGCTTCCTGATGCGTATCCACGACCCGATGAAGCAGTGGAAGCTGTCGCCCATGGATCTGCAGTCGCGCGTGCGCTGGGAGCAGTACACCAAGGCCAAGGAAGAAACCTTCGCCCGCACCAACATCAAGGAAGCGCCCTGGTTCATCGTCGAGGGCAACGACAAGAAGCGGGCGCGGCTGAACTGCATCGACCATTTGCTGCAGCAGATGCCCTACGAAGATGTGCCGCATGAGGAGATCACGCTGCCCGAGCGCGTCTTCAATCCGTCCTACGAGCGCCAGGTGCTGCCGCGCGAGCTTTATGTGCCTGGGAAGTATTGACCCTTCGGTGCTACGCCGCCGCGCGTTTCGGCATGACGGCAAACGGGCTGAGGCCGAGCCATGTCTGCATCTTGGCGGCGACGTCGAGGTTTCCGGTCAACGCCACCTTCTCAGCCTCCTTTTGGACGGTCGTCAGCCCCATCCAGATCGAGGTCATGGTGCAGAGGTCGGTCGAGACATAGAGATCGACCTCGAATCCCGGATCGTACCAGCACAGATCGACATCGCCGTGCTTCTCGACGATCAGCCACCAGGAGCGTTTTGACGCCGGCAGGTCGTGATACAGGAACTGTATCACGGTGCGGCCGTCGGGCAGCGGGCTGGCGTTCAGGTTGCGCCGCATATCCCACATCAGCAGCGATGGATCGAGGTTCTTGAGCGACAGCCGGGCCTCGACCCATTTCTGGCCCCAGAAACCCATCGCCTCGACCACGGGGCGCAAATCTTTGCCGGCCTCGGTCAGCCTGTATTCGAAAACGCCCTTTTCGGATTTGATCTCGGCGCGCTCGACAATGCCTGCAGTCTCCAGCTCCTTCAGCCTTTGCGACAGGAGCGTCGGCGACATTTTCGGGACGCCGCGGCGCAGATCGTTGAAGCGGGTCGAGCCCGCCACCAGCTCGCGCAACAGCACCATCGTCCAGCGCGTGCACAACAGCTCCGCGGCCATGGAAAGCGGGCAGAACTGCTTGTATCCGGGTTGCGTCATCTGGTTGGCCTCCCACCGATTGAAGCCGAACCATAATCCTCAGGCGCCCCTGCAGCCAGTACAGAAGCTGTACCGGGCCAGTACAGATGCCGGACTGGAGGGTTTGGGCCTTGCCATGCGAGCCAGCGGTCACGTCACCGGGCGGTCCGGTGCCGACAAACCACAGGAGAGTTTCAATCATGACTGTTTACGTGATCGCCGACATCAAGGTGACGGACGACAAGTGGGTGCCTGCCTATGCCGGCTCGGTGCACGAGCTGGTGCACAAGCATGGCGGGCGTTATCTAGCGCGCAGCGGCAATGTGAAGACGCTCGAGGGCAAGCCGCTGGACACCAGCCTGATCGCGCTGATGGCGTTTCCGACGGCGACGGCAGCCGAAGCATTCGCCAGCGATCCGCAATACGCGCCCTACATTGCCGCGCGCCAGGCCGGCAGCGAAAGCCGCTTCCAGATGATCGACAACACCGATCTGGCGGGGACGATTTCCTATCTGCCCAAGGGCTGAGGACGCGACCGGAACGCGGCCTGGCCGCGTTCCGGCATTCTTCGATCAGGAATCGCGTTTGACGATGACATGGGTGGCGAGCGAAGTGGCCACTTGCTCGGTGCAGCGATAGCCGAGCTTCAGCATGTCGAGACCGGCGAAGAGGTGCTCGCCGGAGCCGAGCAGCATCGGCGAGATTGCCAGATGCATCTCGTCGATAAGTTTCTTCTCCAGATACTGTCGGATGGTCGAAACGCCACCGCCGACCCGAACGTCCTTTCCATTGGCCGCGGCTTTCGCCTGCTCGAGCGCCGAATGGATGCCGTCGGTGACGAAATAAAAGGTCGTGCCGCCTTCCATGGCGATCGGCGCGCGCTTGTGGTGCGTCAGCACGAAGACCGGCACGTGATAGGGCGGGTTGTCGCCCCACCAGCCTTTCCAGCTGTCGTCAGGCCACTCGCCGCGGATCGGCCCGAACATGTTGCGGCCCAGGATCCAGGCGCCGACATTCTCGAAGCTGCGCACGGCGAAGCTGTCATCGATGTCTGTGGTGCCGCCGTCCTTGCCGATCACCATCTCGCGAAAGGTGCGGGTGCCGATCATCCATCTATGCAGATCTTCGCCGCCGACACCGAGCGGGTTTTCGAGAGTCTGATCGGGACCGGCGCCGTAGCCGTCGAGCGACAAGGTGAAAGCGTTGACACGCAGCTTGGACATCATTGCCTCCTAAACCAGTTGTAAATTGCAAGCAGTTGTTTGGTAGCTTAACTGATTGCGAAACGCAAGCAGTATTTTCCGCTCCATCGAAGCGGTCAGCGTCGGGAGCGTCGCCGGAAGCGTTAGGATTGCCGTCACAATTTGGCGTCGGGAAAGCGACTACTTGCGTAACTCTCGGTCAAAATACGCGCACGGCCGATCGTTCGATATCAGCCTTCACCATCGGATGAAGGCTGTCCCTTGTGGTGATGTCGATTTCGGTCGACATCTTCTCTTCGAGAAATTGTTTGATGCCGACGAGGTCGATCAGGGAAAAGCGCCGCGCCGGATCGTAGTCTATGAACAGATCAAGATCGCTGTCTGATCGTGCATCGCCGCGCGCGGCCGACCCAAACAGATAAAGCGAAGTCACGCCCATGCCCCTGATGGCATCTGCGTTCTTCTGCAACCGTTCGATCACTTCATTCCGGCTCATCGAACCATTCTAACGGATCCCGTCAGAATTCCAAAATCGCGAGGCGAGCCTAGCCCCTCAGCATCTCCGCCACCACCGGCGCGAAATAGGTGAGAATGCCGTCGCAGCCGGCGCGTTTCAGCGCCAGAAGCGATTCCAGCATCGCCTTCTCGCCGTCGATCCAGCCATTGGCGCTGGCGGCCTTGATCATCGAATATTCGCCAGACACCTGGTAGGCGAAGGTCGGCATCTGCAGCTCGTCCTTCAGCCTGCGAATGATGTCGAGATAGGGAAGCCCCGGCTTCACCATCAGCATGTCGGCGCCTTCGGCGAGATCCTGCTCGGCCTCGCGCACCGCCTCGTCGGAATTGGCGTGGTCGATATAGTAGGTCTTCTTGTCGCCCTTGAGCAGGCCGGCGGTGCCGACGGCCTCGCGATAGGGCCCATAGAAGGCGGAGGCGAATTTCGTCGCATAGGACATGATCGCCACGTCCTGAAAACCGTTGGCGTCGAGCGCGTCGCGGATGGCGCCGATGCGGCCGTCCATCATGTCGGACGGCGCGATGATGTCGGCGCCCGCCGCAGCCTGGATCACGGCTGCGGCGGCGACCTGCTCGACGGTTTCGTCGTTGACGATGATGCCATCGCGCAAAATGCCGTCATGGCCGTGGCTGGTGAACGGGTCGAGTGCCGCGTCGGTGATGATGCCGATCTCCGGCACCGCGTCCTTGATGGCGCGGGTGGCGCGGTTGATGATGTTTTCGGGGTCGAGGATGTGCGAACCGGTCTGGTCGCGCAGCGAGAGCTCGACATTGGGGAAAGTGGCGATCGCAGGGATGCCAAGCTTGGCGGCGCGCTCCGCCTCCTTGACCGCGAGGTCGACGGAGAGACGATAGACGTCCGGCATCGCGGCGATTGGCTCGCGCACGTTGCTGCCGTCGACGACGAAGATCGGCCAGATCAGGTCGTTCACCGAGAGCTGGTTCTCCTGCACCAGCCGGCGCGACCAGTCGGCCTTGCGCATGCGCCGCAGCCGCCGGCCGCCGGTGATCTCGTCGACGCTGCGCGCGCCGGCAGGCTTTGCGGGAGTGAATCTGTTCATCGCCAAAACTCTTCTTTGTTCCGGCTTTTACCACGCGGCCTCACCGCAGACCAATGCGACACGATTGTGCCAAGGCCGAAACTTCGTGTCACGGCTGCCCATTGCCCGACAGAATCTGCGCCGCGCCCTTCACCGCCACGCGAAACGCCTCGTCGAAGCTGACGCCGCGCGCTTGCCATTGATAGGTCTTGCCGCGGTCGGCCAGCCGCCAGTCGGCGATCCAGCCGAGTTCCTTGTCGCTCCACACGATGCTGCCGGCAAGCGCCCGGATCGCTCCCGCCTTTTTCGCGAGTTGGTCGAGCCTTGCCATATCCGTCGCGGAAAGCGCCTTCTCATCTAACCCGGCAAGCTGCCTGGCCTTTGGAAAGGTGACGCGCATCAGCAGCGGGCCGGTGGCATTGGTGAAGGATTCGCGCATGGTCTCACCGCGATCCTCGTCGGCCGTCAATACGAAATGGCTCGCGCCTTGCTCGGCCGTCAGGAAGACGGCAAGCGTCGGCCGTTCGCCATGCCAGGGTCTGCTGCCGAGCTGCGCCAGGAGCTTGTCGACCACGGCGGGCTTGTAGAGGCACGTCAGGTCGTGCGGCCGGTCATGCGTGCCTTGCTCGTCATGGATCGGCACGCCTTCCAGCCGGTCATGGTAGCGAAAGGATTGGACGAAGTCGGCCGCCTTGTCGCGCAGCGCCAGCATCTCCGGCTTTTGCGTCAGCCGCTGGTCCCCTGAAACCTTGATCAGCACCTTCTCCAGGCAATCCTTGAAGCCGATCTGCCGGTTCGGTTCGCCGGTGCCGGTGACGATGGTCTGGGCCTGGTAAAGCTCGGCCGTCGTTGCGGCAAGGGCGGAGGAAACTCCCAGCCAGAGGAGGCCTAGCAATCCAGCCACGAGACGAGGAAATCCAGGCATGTCGATTTGCTCGAAATCTGTCGGGCCGCGTGGGCGCAATCGTTTGCCGGTTTCGTAACATCTGGCGCGCCCAGCCGCCAGTGTAATGACCCGCTGGCATTGACGCATCCTTATGCCGCCTTTAGCACTTCAGTCCCCCCGGAAGGGCGGAGAGAAGGATTCCCTGGTGATGGATTTTGGCGGAGGCGACGAGATTCGCTTCGAGCGTTTGGGAAAGGCGGGCGTCGTCACGCTGACGCGGCCGCAGGCGCTCAATGCCGTCACCCATCGCATGGTCAAGGCGCTCGGCAAGGCGCTTGACGCCTGGGAGGGCGATGCCGGCGTCAGCGCCGTCGTCGTCAAGGCCGAGGGCAGGGCGTTTTCCGCCGGCGGCGACATCCTGCACATCTACGAGGCCGGCCGCGCCGGCAAGCCGCCGGTCGACTTCTTCGCCGACGAGTACCGGCTCAACGCCCGCATCGCGCGCTTCAGGAAACCCTATGTCGCGCTGATCGACGGCATCGTCATGGGCGGCGGCGTCGGTATCTCCTTCCATGGTTCGCACCGCGTTTTGACCGAGAACGCGCAGTTCGCCATGCCCGAGGTCGGCATCGGCTTCTTCCCCGATGTCGGCGCCAGCCATCTCTTGCCCGATCTCGGCGGCAGCTTCGGCATGTATCTGGGGCTGACGGGAAACCGTATCCGCTATGGCGATGCGCTGTGGTCTGGCCTGGCCACCCACACCATCAAGGCCGAGGACCAGGCGGGGCTGCTCGATGAGATCGCAGTTTCCGGCGATCCGGAGTCGGAGTTGCGCTCTTTCTTCACGCCTGCCAGGCGCGAGACGGAACGGCAGGACCTGGAAGCGATCGCCCGCCATTTTTCTCAAGCCTCGCTCGCCGACATCGTCGCCAGCCTGGAACAGGCCCTTGACGACGCCTTCGCTGCCAAGACGCTGGCGACCATCAAGACGCGTTCGCCGACCAGCCTCAACGTCGCCTGGCGCGAGATCAGCGCCGGACTGACGCTGTCGATGGACGAGTGCATGAAGATGGAGTTCCGCATCCTCAACCGCATGCTGGCCGGCCATGACTTCTACGAAGGCATCCGCGCCGCCATCATCGACAAGGGCTCGAAGCCTGAGTGGCGGCCAGCCAGCCTCGATGCGGTGGGCGCTGCCGACGTCGACGCCTATTTCGCGTCGCTCGGGGGCCGGGAGCTCGAGCTGTGAGCGAGGTCACCTCCAGGCGCGTGGTGCTGCAGCCCTCGACCACCGAAATCATCTTCGCCTGGTTCCAGCGGGTCATTGCCGGCTATTGCTTGCTCTTCGGCATCCTCTACTGGATCCGGCTGATCGGTATCTATCCCGGCGAACTCTGGCGCTTCGACCTGATGCCGGTGCACTGGCAGGTGGCCGCGGCCACGCTTGCCGTCTTCTTTCCCTTTGCCGCGGCGGGCCTCTGGATGCTCGCCTCCTGGGGGCCAGTGATCTGGTTCATCTGCGCGGCGACCGAGACCGTCATGTATGCCGGCTTTCCCAACCTCTTCGGCCACAGGATGCTGATCGTCGTCTCGCATGCCTGCGTGGCGTTGCTCTACATCGTCTTCCGGGTGATCATCTGGCTGCAGAAGCGCCAGTTCCGGCAGTAATGCATGTCGCCCGAAAGTGGGCAGCGGTTTCGGGAGAACGACATGCATAAAAACAAAAATGCATGTCGCCCGAAAGTGGGCAGCGGTTTCGGGAGAACGACATGCATCAGAACAACGACCTGAAGCGCGTCGCCTGAATCCGCTTCAGCGCGACGCGCTTCAGGTTGCCAGGCGGCTCCAGAGGCCTAGATTCGGGGTCAGCGATTTGCCCCAAACCCATTGCCTAAATCTTTAGGTTAATTGTTCTTGCTCGCGTGACCGTTCGTTAAGCCTCTTTCGAAACCTCTTACCGGTAAGCTCTTGTTAGCCCTGGCGTTTAAGTCGAATTTTATGAGTATTCGATAGTGTCGCGATCAAGGTGAAGAACAAAAAATCACCGGGCGACAAACGAGAGGCAAAGACAATGATCAATTCACGTCCGGCGGCGAAGACCGCCAACGTATCCGACGACCGCCGCGAGGCGATCCGTTCGCTGTACATGGAATCGCTGCAGCTGGTGGAGCGTCTGCATCGCCGTCTGCTTGACGTGATCAAGGACGAGTTCGACCGCAACGGCCGCTCCGACATCAACGCCATCCAGGCGCTGCTGCTCTTCAACATCGGCAATTCGGAGCTGACCGCCGGCGAGCTGCGCTCGCGTGGTTATTATCTCGGCTCGAACGTCTCCTACAATCTGAAGAAGCTCGTCGATCTCGGCTTCATCAACCACCAGCGCTCGCGCATCGACCGCCGCTCGGTTCGCGTCTCGTTGACGCCGAAGGGCAACGAGGTGGCCGACGTCGTCGCCGGCCTCTACGAGCGCCATGTCGGCTCGATCGAGGCGGTCGGCGGCATCAACACCGACGAGTTCAAGCAGATGAACCGCGCCCTGCAGCGCCTGGATCGCTTCTGGAACGATACGATCGCTTACCGGATGTAAGCACTTTCGAAATCTGAGACATCGAGGCCGCGCCGAAGAAGCGCGGCCGGGGAAAAAAGTCGGGGGGCCGGTGCTGAAAGGTGCCGGTCTTTTTCTTGTTGCGAAGGGAAGGCCCTTAAAGCATGTCTGCCGAAAGTGGGACCGGTTTCGGGACAAAGGCATGCGTAAAATCAAAAACCTAAAGCGCACGGAGCGAATCTGAAAGATCGCGACGCGCTTTAGGTAGTTGACCCTGGGGCAGCGCGCGTGGAAGCTCTCAGCCAAAGGGGAGGGACGCCGTGCGCTATTTCGTGCTTGTGCTTTCCGTTTTGGTTCTGGCTTCGTCGGCTCAAGCCAGGACGCTCTACTACGGCTCCAGGGCGGGCATGGAGGTCACGATCGTCAAAAAGTCCGGCATCGGCACGTCGCATGCCAGCGTATTGACGAAGCACACCAGGCAAAACGCCGTCGGCTATTGCCGCGACTATGTCGGCAAGGTGACCGAGGATTGCATTGCCAAGGAAATGAAGACGCCCTTGCATCTGGAGATCACGGCGGATTGCAGGAGCGGCAAGTTCACGACATTTTACGGCGCCAACATGCGGTTCCAGGGGCACAGCCCCGCCGGAAGTGCCACGGACTACCTGATCACCGACACCGACGAGGACGTGGTTCTCGATGGTTCGGGCGCCTCTGGCTACGACTATACCCTCGATCAATTCAAAGCTCTGTGTCCGAACCGGGTGAAGTAGGACAAGCCGAAAAGTAACGAGGATTTGCCCAATCGGTGGCGACCGGCGATGCCAAAATGCATCGGTCCCTTTCCCTTCATCTTCTTGCCGCAAGCAAATCGCGGGCCAAGGCCACGTTGCCGCCATAATCGCGGTGAAAGCGAGAATGCGGTGATGCTGCGGGCCGATGCCCTGCGCTTATTGGACCCGGCGCTGCGGCCGCGCGTTTCTGGCAGCCGAGCGATGCGGGACATGGTTGGCTAATTGTTAAGATTGCCGACCCTAGAGTGCGGGCAACCCGCCAGTAGAGCGAACTGAGCGAGATTTGATACAGCTAGAATGTCTGGAACGTCCATGAGAACCAGCCGCCGTTTCTTCCTTACCGGAGCCTCCGCGCTCGCCGCCGCCGTAGTCGCCGGCCATGCCAGCGCGCAGGATGTGGTCGGGGATATCCTCAAATCCTCGACCCGCGGCAATTGGGACGATCAGTTCGACGCCCGCGCCAACAACACAAGCAAGGTCGCTTCGACGCTTCCTATCTTCAGCCAGCAGACCGTCGCGTTCACCGAGCAGGCGGTGGCGCAGTACCAGAACATCGTCGGCCAGGGCGGCTGGGAACAGGTTCCGGCGACCAAGAAACTGCAGCTCGGCGTCGACGATCCGGATGTCGTGCAGCTGCGCAAACGGCTGATGATTTCGGGTGATTTGCCGCAGAGCGCCGGCATCTCGACGGCCTTCGATTCCTATGTCGATTCAGCGGTCAAGCGCTTCCAGCTTCGCCACGGCCTGCCGGCCGATGGCGCGATGGGCAAGTACACCTATGCGGCGATGAACGTCCAGGCTCCGATCCGGCTCGGCCAGTTGCAGACCAATCTGCAGCGCCTGAAGGAAAAGGCCGGCACGCTGGGCAGCCGCTATGTGCTGGTCGACATTCCCGCGGCGCAGATCGAAGCGGTCGAGAACGACCGTGTCGTGCTTCGCCACACCGCGATCGTCGGCAAGATCGACCGCCAGACGCCGATCGTGAATTCCAAGATCAACGAGATCATCGTCAATCCATACTGGAACGCGCCGGTCTCGATCGTGCGCAAGGACATCATTCCGCTGATGCGGAAGGATCCCAACTACCTCAAGGACAGTCATATCCGCCTGTTCGCGCCGGACGGCAGCGAGGTCGATCCGATGACCGTCGACTGGTCGACAGACGATGCCGAGAAATACCGCTTCCGCCAGGATCCGGGCGCCGGCAACGCCATGGCTTCGGTCAAGATCAATTTCCCGAGCCCGGATGGCGTCTACATGCACGACACGCCGCAGCAGAGCCTGTTCGGCAAACTGATGCGCTTCGATTCCTCGGGCTGCGTGCGCGTCCAGAACGTGCGTGACCTCGTCACCTGGATCCTGCGCGACACCCCCGGTTGGGACCGCCAGCATTTCGAGGCGACGATCAAGACCGGCGAGAATACCCCAGTCCAGGTCGTCAACCCGGTGCCGGTCCACTTCCTCTATCTCTCGGCATGGTCGACGGGTCCCGGCGTCGTGCAGTTCCGCGACGACATCTACGGCCTCGACGGCAACAGCGAGCTGCAGATCACTTCCGCGCTGTAAGCGTCTGATATCCGGAAAGAAAAGGCCGCTCCGGGAGCGGCCTTTTTCTTTGTATCGGCCGCTCCGAAGTCGATCGGCACCGCAGGGTCGATAGCCAGTTGGCCTGGCCGTCTGGACGCGAAGCCGGCAATTGCGCATGGTCGGCCTCAGAGCCGGAATCGCATCATGGAAGTCACCGTCTTCATTCTCGTCGTGCTCGCTTTCGTGGCGGTTTCCGGCGCGCTGGTGCGGCTGGTGCGCGTGCCGTTACCCGTGCTGCAGATCGTGATCGGCGCCGCCCTTGCCTGGCCGGCGAGCGGCCTGCATGTCGGGATCGATCCGGAACTCTTCCTCCTGGTGTTCATCCCGCCGCTTCTGTTCGGCGACGCCTTCGCCGCGCCGAAGCGGGAACTGATCGAGCTGCGCGGGCCGATCCTCGATCTCGCCATCGGACTGGTCTTCTTCACCATCGTCGGCTTCGGCTACGCCTTGCACTGGCTGGTGCCGAGCATCCCGCTGGTGGTCGCTTTCGCTTTGGCCGCCGTGCTGTCGCCGACCGATGCGGTCGCCGTGTCCTCGATCGTCGACCGCAACGTCGTTCCGGCGCGGCTGATGCACATATTGGAAGGCGAATCCCTGCTCAACGACGCTTCCGGCCTGGTCATGTTCCGCTTCGCCGTGGCGGCCGCGCTGACCGGCAGCTTCTCCTTCGCCGCCGCCTCTCTGAGCTTCCTCTATGCTGTGGCGGCCGGCATCCTCGCCGGGGTTGCGGCGCTGTTCATCGCTGCCAAGGCGTTGCAAATCCTTGGCCGCATCGGCGGTACGCCGGCGGAGGCGCAGGTGCTGGTCATGACCCTGCTGCCCTTCGTCGCGTATCTCATCGCCGAACATGTCGGCGCCTCCGGCATCCTGGCGGCGGTCACCGCCGGCCTGCTCACCGGGACCTCGGGCATTTTCCGCTTTTTGTCGGTGTCGGCGCGCATCCAGGCGATGTCGCTATGGTCGACGCTGACCTTCGTCTTCAACGGCGCTCTCTTTATCCTGCTCGGGCTGCAGCTACCCGACATCATCCGCAAGGTTCCGCCGCAGCTCACCAGCCGGCACTGGCTGTTCGAGCCGGCGCTGACCGTGCTCATTTTGACGCTCTGCCTGATCGGCCTGCGCTTCCTCTGGATATGGATCGGCGACATGGCGTCAGTGATTGCCGCAAGGCTCGGCAAGCGCAAGGCCGAGCCCTTTGGTTTTCGCGTAAGGCTTGCCGGATCGGTAGCCGGCGTGCGCGGAGCGATCACGCTGGCCGGCATCCTGTCGCTGCCGCTCGCGCTGCAGGATGGCTTGCCCTTTCCGGCGCGGGACGTGGTGATCTTCCTCGCCGCCGGCGTCATCATCTGCTCGCTCATCATCGCCAGCCTCGCTTTGCCGGGGATCGCGCGCGGACTGGTCGAGCCGGGCGAGGATCCGGGCGCGGCCGAGGAGCGCCGGGCGCGTGTCGGCGCCGCCAATGCGGCGATCGCCAAGATCGAGAGCCTCGCCGGCGAGGGCGGCGAAGAAGGCGAGGCGGCCGAGGCCCGGCTTGCGGTCGCCGACAGCATCGTTGCCGGCTATCGCCGCCGCATCGCGGCCTCTGACGAGGCCGATGAGGCGCGCGCCGAGGCCCGCGAGGCCGGGCGGCTGGAGCTCGAACTGAGGCACGCCGGCATCGAGGCGGAGCGCGCCGCCGTGCGCGCCATGTTCCGCAGCCGCGAAATCAACGACCACACCATGCGGGCGCTGCTGGCCGAGATCACGCTGACCGAAGCCCTGCTCAAGAGCCGGCAGGACCGGAAATGACGTTCAGCCGATTTGCTTGGCGCAATCCGGCAAGCAAATTTCGCGCCGCAAACGTGGCGGGCTCCAAACAACTGTGTTAATGGCCCGACGACCTCGCAGACCTCCGGCCCCAAGGGAAAGCAAGCCATGTCAAATGCCTCGGCAGCCTCCAGCAAATTCGAGTCCTTCTTCGAGACCACGCTTGCCGACGCCGATCCGGATATTTTCGGCGCCATCCGCAACGAACTTGGCCGCCAGCGCCATGAGATCGAGCTGATCGCCTCGGAGAACATCGTCTCCCGCGCCGTGCTCGAGGCGCAGGGGTCGATCATGACCAACAAATATGCCGAGGGCTATCCGGGCAAGCGCTACTATGGTGGCTGCCAGTTCGTCGACGTGGCCGAGGAACTGGCCATCGAGCGCGCGAAGAAACTGTTCGGCTGCAACTTCGCCAATGTCCAGCCCAACTCCGGCAGCCAGATGAACCAGGCCGTGTTCCTGGCGCTCCTGCAGCCCGGCGACACCTTCATGGGCCTCGACTTGAATTCGGGCGGCCATCTCACTCACGGCTCGCCGGTCAATATGAGCGGCAAGTGGTTCAAAGTCGTCTCCTATGGCGTGCGCAAGGACGATCACCTGCTTGACTTGGACGCGATCGAGAAGACCGCGCATGAGACCAAGCCGAAGCTGATCCTGGCCGGCGGCACCGCCTATTCCCGCATCTGGGACTGGAAGCGTTTCCGCGAGATCGCCGATTCGATCGGCGCCTATCTGATGGTCGACATGGCTCACATCGCCGGCCTGGTCGCGGGCGGCATGCACCCGTCGCCGTTGCCTCATGCCCATGTCGTGACCACGACCACGCACAAGTCGCTGCGCGGCCCGCGCGGCGGCATGATCCTCTGCAACGACGAGGAGATCGCCAAGAAGATGAACTCGGCGGTGTTCCCGGGCCTACAGGGCGGTCCGCTGATGCATGTCGTCGCCGCCAAGGCGGTGGCGCTCGGCGAAGCGCTGAAGCCGAGCTTCAAGGCTTATGCCGAAAGCATCGTCGCCAACGCCAAGGCGCTGGCCTCGAGCCTGCAGGAAACCGGCCTCGATATCGTCTCGGGCGGCACCGACAACCACCTGATGCTGGTCGACCTGCGTCCGAAGAATGCCACCGGCAAGCGCGCCGAGGCAGCACTCGGCCGCGCCAACATCACCTGCAACAAGAACGGCATCCCCTTCGATCCGGAAAAGCCGTTCGTCACCTCCGGTGTCCGTCTCGGCACGCCCGCCGGCACCACGCGCGGCTTCGGCCAGGCCGAATTCCGCGAGATCGGCAAGCTGATCGCCGAGGTGCTGGACGGGCTGAAGATGGCGAATTCCGACGAGGGCAACGCCGCCGTCGAGGCCGCGGTCAAGGCCAAGGTCACGGCGCTGACGGATCGGTTCCCGCTTTATCCCTATCTCGGTTGACCTTCTCTTTCGATTGCCCTCTCTCTCGGTTGCCCTCTCTCTCGGTTGACCGCGCGCCGCGCGTCATCTTTTATCCTGCGCCGTGCGCCGCCTTGAACGGGCGGCGCGGCTTCTTGGAGACTTGATGATGCGCACTGTCCGCCTTGCCGCCTTGGCCCTGCTTGGTTCGCTGGCCGGTTTCGCCGTGTCCGGCGCGATTGCCCAGGAGCAGACGCAGCCGGATCCGAATTTGCCGGCCACCACTACCTTCGGCAGGTGGACCACGATCATCGACACGCTCGATACCGGGCAGGATTCGCACAAGACCTGCGCGGCCTCCACCGCTTTCGTCGACGGCATCGGCAATGCGGGCACGCTGACACTGTCGATCTCGACCGGCGACGCCCTGCCGCCCGATGCCTATCCCGCCATCATGATCAGTGTCGATAACAAGGATCTGCCGACCGGCAAGAAGATCGCGGCGACCTTCGGCGATCCCGGCATAAAGGTTTCCGCGACGGTCTATTCCAATGATGGCGTCAACGGTCGCCCAAGCTGGATGGTCGACAACCAGGCCAAGACCAGTCTCGCCCTGCTGCGCGCCATGCGCAAAGTCACCTCGCTCGATGTCGTCTTCGGCAAGCAGACCGTCGCGAGCATCCCGATGGACGGCTTCACCAAGGCCTATCGCAATCTCGGCACGTCCTGCGGCTTCGCGACCAAGGATGTTGCGCCGTAGCGCAGACGGCTGGTTTGGGTAGGGGTAACAAATGGACATCGTCTGGAAAGGTGTAGTCGGCGGACTGGTCACGGCGTTGATCGTCTGGGCCTCCAAACGCGGCAATGTGCTGCCCGGCATCCTGCCGCTGGCGCCGACCTTCGCGGTGATTGCGCTGCTTGCCGTCGGCTCCAAAGGCAACATGCCCGGTTTTCGCGAGGCCTGTCTTGCCGGCTTCAAGACGATTCCTGCCTATCTCGCCTTCCTCGGCGCCTGCTGGCTGTTCATCGACAGGGCCGACTACCGGCTGGCCGTGCTGGGCGGCATCGCCGTGTGGCTGGCGGCGGCGCTGGCAATCTTCCTCGCGCCTCGCTATCTCTGAGGCATAAAAGGCTCTAAGCCTTTCGCCACTGGAGCGAGACGACGCTTCCTTGAATCGTCATCTCGCTCTAAAATTTTGTTTTTGAAGCATGATCTTCTCCGAAAAGTCTGCAACTTTTCGGGACCATGCCCTAGAATCGCGAACCCAAGGCTCTCCATGCGCTGTCCCTATTGCCAGTCCGAAGATACGCAGGTGAAGGATTCGCGCCCCGCCGAGGATGGCGCCGCGATCCGCAGGCGCCGCGTCTGTCCGGATTGCGGTGGCCGCTTCACCACCTTCGAACGCGTGCAGCTGCGCGACCTCGTCGTCATCAAGAAGTCCGGTCGCAAGGTGCCCTTCGACCGCGACAAGCTCTTGCGCTCCGTCGAGATCGCCGTGCGCAAGCGCAATGTCGATCCCGAGCGCATCGACCGTGCCGTCACCGGCATCGTGCGCCAACTCGAAAGCTCCGGCGAGACGGAAGTGGCGTCCGGCGAGGTCGGCCGCCTGGTGATGGAAGCGCTGAAATCGCTGGACGACGTCGCCTATGTCCGCTTCGCCTCCGTCTACCGCAATTTCCGCGAGGCCAAGGATTTCCATGAGCTGCTGGGTGAGCTGAAGGGCGACGAGGAAAAGACCGAAGAGGACGCCGGCTGATCATGGCGAGACCTCAATTGAGCGAGGCCGACCAGGCGGCCCTGGACCGCCGTTACATGGCCGCGGCCATCAGGCTGTCGCGCCGCAATGCCGGGCGGACCTCGACCAACCCCTCGGTTGGCACCATCATCGTGCGCGACGATGGTGCGGGGCCGATGATCGTCGGCACCGGCGTGACGGCTGTCGGCGGCCGCCCGCACGCCGAGACCGAGGCGCTGGCCGAGGCCGGCGAGCTGGCGCGCGGCGCCACCGCCTATGTCACGCTGGAACCCTGCGCCCATCACGGCCGCACCCCGCCTTGCGCCAACGCGCTGGTCAATGCCGGCATCGCGCGCGTCGTTGGCGCGGCGACCGATCCCGATTCGCGCGTCTCCGGCAAGGGCTACGCCATTCTGCGTGCCGCCGGCGTCGAGGTGGTGGAGAAGGTGCTTGCTGCCGAGGCTGCCGAGCAGATGGCCGGCTATCTGATCCGATCTTTGAAAAAACGCCCCGAAGTGACCCTGAAGCTTGCGCTTTCGAGCGACGGCAAGATCGGCCGGAAGGGCGCTGGCCAGGTCGCGATAACCGGCGAGATCGCCAGGCGTGAGGTCTATCTGATGCGCGCGGAGGCGGACGCCATCCTGGTCGGCATCGGAACGGTACTGGAGGACGATCCGGCGCTGACGGTGCGCCTGCCGGGACTGGAGAACCGCTCGCCGGCGCGCATCATCCTCGACCGCCAGATCCGGCTGCCGGAGACATCGAAGCTGGTATCCGGCGTCGACCGCGTGCCGCTCTATGTCGCCGCATGCCTCGAAGCCGACCCGCATCGGCGGGCGACCCTCGAACGCGCCGGCGTGCGCTTCATCGGCACGGAAACCTATTCAGGCGAAGTGGCCCTGCCGGAATTGCTGGAGGATCTTGCCGCCCTCGGCATGGCGAGCGTGCTGGTCGAAGGCGGCGCCAAGGTAGCGAAGGCGTTCCTGGAGGAAGACCTAGTCGACCGCATTGTGCTCTTCCAGGGACCGGAAGCGATCGGCGAAGACGGCATTGCATCGCCCATCGACGCTGACCATATCCCGCCAGGTTTCCGCAAATTGCGCGAGATGCGCTTCGGCGAGGACACCTACGCCGAATGGGTAAGGGATTTCTGATGTTTACTGGGATCGTCACAGACGTAGGGACTGTTGCCGCCGTGAAGCCGCTCAGCGAAGGCATCGGCCTGCGCATCGACACCGCCTACGATCCCGAGACCATCGCCATCGGCGCTTCGATTTCCTGCGGCGGCGTCTGCCTGACGGTGACCTCGCTGCCCGAGCATGGCTCAAACGCACGCTGGTTCGAAGTGGAGGCGTGGGAGGAAGCTCTGCGGCTGACCACCGCTTCGAGCTGGAAATCCGGCACCAGGGTCAATCTCGAACGGGCGCTGAAGATCGGCGACGAACTCGGCGGCCACATCGTCTCCGGTCATGTCGACGGCACGGCCGAGATCGTCGAGCGCAAGGAGGAGGGCGACGCCGTGCGCTTTACGCTAGAGGCGCCGCGGCATCTGGCGAAGTTCATCGCGCCGAAGGGCTCGGTCGCGCTCGACGGCACCTCGCTCACCGTCAACAAGGTCGAAGGCACTCGCTTCGACGTGCTCCTGATCCACCATTCGCTGAGCGTCACCACTTGGGGTGAACGCCAGGCCGGCGACCGCGTCAACATTGAGATCGACACCATGGCCCGCTACGCCGCGCGCCTAGCTGAGGCAGCGAAAGAGGGGCTGTGACGCGGCGCTCCAATCTCGACTTAATCAATTTTAATCGCTATGATTAAGTCTGATTGCGAGGCTCAGATGGACACGAAAGTAATCACTGCTCACGTTCCGCTGCCGCTTGCGGAGAAAGTCGACCAACTGGCTGCGCGGCTCGAGCGTCCGCGTGGCTGGATTGTGAAGCAGGCCCTTTCCGCTTGGGTCGACTTGGAGGAGGAGCGTAGGCGGCTCACACTTGAAGCGCTTGCCGATGTCGACGCTGGTCGGGTTATAGACCACCAAGCCGTTCAAGCATGGGCCGAGAGTCTTGGCACTGAAAAGCCTCTTCCGTTGCCACGTTGATGGAGCTGAGGTGGACCAGTAAGGCTTTGTCCGATCTGGTCAGGCTTCACGATTTTCTTGCACTGGCAAACAGCCAGGCGGCCGCACATGCGGTGCAGTCATTGGCTGCCGCGCCAGTACGGCTAATCGAGTATCCGCGCATCGGTGAAAAGCTGGAAGAGTTCGAGCCACGCGAAGTGCGCCGCATTTTGGTAGGCAACTACGAGATTCGCTACGAAATACAGAACACCACGATTTTTGTGCTCCGCCTATGGCACACGCGAGAGGATCGTTAGGACTGAGCTACGTCCCTAGAGCAATTCCAGGAAAAGTGTGAAACGGTTTTCCGTTCGGAATTGCGTAAAAACAAAGGGATAGAGCGGTTCGCCGTTTCGGTGAAACGGTGAAATGCCCTAGCGATCTTGCGCTTGCCATCAACGCGGCTTCAGCGTCTGCCAGCGCAATCCGCCGTTCAACATAGCTTCCTGCTTCACTTCCGCTCGGGTGCCCCGTAAGCTTTCACCTGCCGGAGGGGAAGCCATGACCAACCCATCGCAACAACTCATCAGGCTGGGTTTCGGATTTGCCGCGTCACAGGCGCTGCGCGTCATTGTCGAACTCGGCATTCCCGATCTTTTGGCCTCCGGCGGACAATCGGTTGAAGGCTTGGCAGCCGCTACGAACGCTGATGCGGAATCGCTCTATCGCGTCATGCGGCTTCTGGCGGCGGAGGGAGTGTTCACTGAAATTCGCCCTCGTCGTTTTGCCTTGACGGAAGTTGGCGCAGCGCTTCGTTCTGATCGACCTGGACCGCGTGACTTCATCCGGATGATCAATAGCGAGGCTTATCTTGCGTTCGAGCAGCTTCTGCATTCCGTCCGCACTGGAAAGCCGGCCTTCGACAAGGTATTTGGAAATCCGAGATTTGATTGGCTCTCGGCCCACCCGGAACAGGCTGCCCTGTTCCAGCGCGCCATGGTCGCCTTGAGCCAAGGTAGCAACGAGGCGGTCGCGGCTGCCTATGATTTCGGCCCATACACGCGGGTCGTCGATGTCGGGGGCGGGCATGGACAACTGCTCTCGGCCATCCTTGCCCGCAATCCCCACTTGAGCGGCGTTCTTCTCGACCTGCCCTCTGGAGTGGCGGCGGCGCGCCAGGGGGCCGGAGGCGACCTGCCGCGCACCGACTTCGTCGCCCGCGACTTCTTCGACGGCGTCCCCGTTGGCGACGTCTATGTAATCAAGAAGGTGATCCACGATTGGGACGATGAACGCGCGGGGTTGATCCTGCGGCGTTGCCGCGAGGCCATGCCAACGCATGGCAGGGTGCTCGTGGCCGAGACGCTCGTACCTCCGGGCGACGAGCCGGCCCAGGTCAAGTTCCTCGATGTGGTTATGCTCGCCGTCACCGGCGGCCTGGAGCGGACGGAGGCGCAATATGCCCGCCTGTTCGAAGGCTCCGGACTGCGACTTGAGCGGGTGATCGATACCGGAGCACCGATCTCGATCCTCGAAGCTTTGCCTGCCTAGCCAAAGAACGATCCGAAGATCGCGCTGCGCGGGAGGCGAATCCGTCGAGAGATACCGGGCCGGTGTCGGTTCGACAATCTTCCGCTTGCGATCAATCCGGCTTCGGCCTAAGTCACCGGCAACCCCCCGGAGACTTTTATGGCAGGCATATCCCAACACGGCAAAGCGTTCATTCGCCCCAAGGCGAAGGCGCATCTGCTCATTGTCGAGGCGCGTTTCCACGACGACCTCGCCGACGCGCTGCTCGAAGGCGCGACGGGCGCGCTGGACGAGGCCGGCGCCACCTATGACGTCGTCACCGTTCCTGGTTCGCTGGAAATACCGGCAGTGATCACTTTCGCGCTGGATGGCGCCGCCGAAGGCGGCACGCATTATGACGGCTTCGTCGCGCTCGGCACCGTCGTTCGCGGCGACACCTATCATTTCGACATCGTCGCCAATGAATCGAGTCGCGCACTGATGGACCTGTCGGTGCAGGAAGCGATCGCGATCGGCAATGGTATCCTGACCACCGAGAACGATGCGCAGGCCTGGACGCGGGCCAGGCGCACGGAAGGCGACAAGGGCGGTTTTGCCGCGCGCGCGGCGCTGACCATGATCGCGCTGAAAGAGAAATTCGGAGCCCAATCGTGAGCGATCCTGCTTCGACCGGCCAGCCGACAGTGCGCCACGCCAACAAGCGGGGCGCCGCTCGTCTCGCCGCCGTGCAGGCGCTCTACCAGATGGATGTCGCCGGCAGCGGTGTCTTCGAAACAACTGCCGAGTATGAGACTTTCCGCCTCGGCAAGGAAGTCGACGGCGCGCTCTATCGCGAGGCCGATGCGCAATGGTTCCGCGCCATCCTCACCGGCGTCGTCGAGAACCAGAAGACCATCGATCCGGTCATCCGCCAGGCGCTGACCGAGGACTGGCCGCTGTCGCGGCTGGACTCGACGCTGCGCGCCATCCTGCGCGCCGGCGTCTATGAATTGATGAAGCGGGACGACGTGCCGGTGGCTGTGATCGTCTCGGAATATGTCGATATCGCCAAGGCCTTCTACGAGGAAGACGAACCGAAGCTGGTGAACGCCGTGCTCGACCGCGTTTCGCGCCGGGTGCGTGGCGAAGGTCGCGGCAAGGACGCATCGTGAGCGCTGCGGCAGTCGTCGCTGGCGTCGGCAGGGAAGCGCGCCGCACGGCGGCGCTGCTCGCCGCGGCGCAGGCGATTGTCGGCTCCGCGGCGCCGATCGCCATTTCGCTCGGTGCGCTTGCCGGACAGTATCTGCTTGGCCCCGACAAATCGCTGGCGACGGCGCCGGTCACCGGCTTCAACATCGGCGTGGCGCTCGGCGCGCTGCCGGCGGCCGCCATCATCCGCCGGCTTGGCCATCGCGGCGGCTTCATGACCGGCACCGTCATCACCGCGCTTGGCGGGCTGATCGCGACGCTGGCGCTCTATCGGGCTAGCTTCTGGCTCTTTGCCTTCGGTCTCGGCGTGATCGGTGTCGGCGGCGCCTTCGTCCAGCAGTTCCGCTTCGCCGCCGCCGACAACGCGCCGCCGGAATTCAAGGCGCGCGCCATTTCCTTCGTGCTGGCGGGTGGCATCGTCACTGCAATCGTCGGGCCGCAGATCGTCATCTACACGCGCGAGCTCCTCGCGCCGGTGATGTTTGCCGGATCCTTCGCCTCGATCCTGATCCTCGCGGCTGTCGGCGCCGTCATCCTTTCCTTCCTGCACATGTCCAGGCGGGCAGGCACCGCCGCGCAAACCACCGCAAGCGACGCCCGGCCGCTGGTCGAGATCGCCACCCAGCCGCGCTTCGTCGCGGCGCTGTTCTGCGCCGTCGGCAGCTACGCGCTGATGAGCTTCGTCATGACCGGCGCGCCGCTCGCAATGGTCGGCTGCGGGCTCTCTCCCGACGATGCCACGCTCGGCATTTCCTGGCATGTCATGGCGATGTTTGGGCCGAGCTTCTTCACTGGTAGGCTGATCCACCGCTTCGGCGCCGAGCGCATCGTCGCCATCGGGCTGGTCCTGCTCATCGGCTGTGCCGCGGTGGCGCTTTCCGGCCTCGCGCTCTGGCAGTTCTGGAGCGCGCTTATCCTGCTCGGCCTTGGCTGGAATTTCAGCTTCATCGGCGCCACCGCCATGGTCGCCGCCAGCTACCACCCATCCGAAAAGGGCAAGGTGCAGGGCTTCCACGACTTCGTCCTGTTCGGCTCCGTCGCCTTCGCTTCGCTGATGTCGGGCGCGATCTACAACGCCTGGGGCTGGACCATGCTGAATTGGGTCGTGTTTCCGGTTGTCGTGCTCTGCTTTCTGGCGCTCGGCGCCTTGAAGCTGCCGGGCTTGCGCGCCGCCAACTGACATTACGCTGTCGGGACCCGGCGCGGCGCGGCATTCGCGCCGCGAACAAAATTATTGCGTGCATCCCGCTAGTTATGAAACCGTGTACCCCGACGGCGCGTTAAAGCCATGCTCATATGCCGCCTCCGACCCCATCGGTTCACAGCACGGGATTTTCATAATGTTTTCAATCGGAAAGCTCGCCGTAGCCGCGATCGCGCTCGGCATCACCGCAGCTTCGGCACATGCCCAGGTGGTTGTCTCCTCGAAGATCGACACCGAGGGTGGTGTGCTCGGCAACATCATCCAGCTGGTCTTGAACGCCAACAACATCAAGACCACCGACCGCATCCAGCTGGGCGCTACGCCCGTGGTGCGCAAGGCGATTACCGCCGGCGAGATCGACATCTATCCCGAATATACCGGCAACGCCGCCTTCTTCTTCCAGAAGGCGGACGATCCGGTGTGGAAGGATGCCGCCAAGGCCTACGAGACCGCCAAGAAGCTCGATTATGATGCCAACAAGATCGTCTGGCTGTCGCCGTCGCCAGCCAACAACACCTGGGCGATCGCGCTGCGCAAGGAAGTGGCGGATGAGAACAAGCTCGCCACCCTGTCGGACTTCGGCAGGTATGTCTCGGGCGGCGGCAAGGTGGTGCTCGCCGCTTCGGCCGAGTTCGTCAATTCGGCGGCGGCCCTGCCGGCTTTCCAGACCACTTACGGCTTCAAGCTGAAGCCGGACCAGTTGATCACGCTCTCGGGGGGCGACACGGCCGCGACCATCGCCGCCGCCGCCAACCAGACCAACGGCGCCAACGCCGCCATGGTCTACGGCACCGACGGCGGCATCCAGCCCTCGGGCCTTGTCGTGCTCGAGGACGACAAGGCCGTGCAGCCCGTCTACCAGCCGGCGCCGATCATCCGCGAGCAGGTCTTGAAGGAACATCCGGAAATCGAGACGCTGCTGAAGCCCGTCTTCGCCAAGCTCGACCTCGTCACGCTGCAGCAGCTCAACGGCCGCGTGCAATTGGGTGGCGAACCCGCGAAAGGTGTGGCGGAGGATTTCCTGAAGAAGAACGGGGTCTTGAAGTAGCAGCAAGAGCGTCGAAAGAAAACGTGACGCCGGTGCGAGACGCCCCCCTCTGTCCTGCCGGACATCTCCCCCACAAGGGGGGAGATTGGCTGTTTCATCGCCGGCGCTCTTCACGTCACGCTGGGGATTGGCGAAAGTCTGCGCGAAATCTGATCTCCCCCCAAGTGGGGGAGATGTCCGGCAGGACAGAGGGGGGCGCGAAGGAACGAGGCCTTCCTAATTCTGCCCCTCCAAATCGCCGCGCGAGCAGCCGATGACCATCCGCTTCGACAAGCTCGGCGTGGTCATCGCCGCGATCGTCACCTATGCCGCCTTCGCGGCACCTTTCGTCACATTCCGCGCCAACCGCATCGTACCTGGACAGGCGCGCTCGATCATCGAAGCGCTGCCACCCACGCTTGGCGCGCTGCTGCTTGCGATCGTCATTGCCGGCGGCATTGTCGCGCTGCTGAGGACGCCGCTGATCCTGAGGCTCGCCGCCAATGTGGTTGCGCTGGTTGCGCTCGCGATCCTGATCGGCATTGCCGGCGGCTTCCTGACGCCCGCCGGCAACACTTTCGCCCGCGTCGCGCCGGCCTCGGGCTTCTGGCTGCTGATCTTTGCCTTCACGCTGCTTCTGGCCGATGTGCTGACCAGGCTTAGCCTTTCGCCCTGGGCGCGTGTCGGCGTCCTCATTGTCGCCGCGCTCGCCATCGGCGCGCTGCTGGTCTCGGGAAGCTGGGACAGTCTTTCCATTCTCAAGGAATATGCCAGCCGCGCCGACAGTTTCTGGGCCGAAGGATCCAAGCACATCACGCTGGCGCTCGGCTCGCTGGCGGCAGCGGTGGTCGCCGGAGTTCCGCTTGGCATCCTCTGCCACCGCGTCGAGCCGCTGCGGGCAGGGGTGCTGAATGTGCTCAACATCATCCAGACCATTCCGTCGATAGCGCTGTTCGGCCTGCTGATCGCGCCGCTCGGCTGGATCGCCGCGCATGTGCCGGGCGCCGCGGCAGTCGGCATCAGAGGCATCGGCACCGCGCCGGCCTTCGTCGCGCTGTTTCTCTATTCGCTGCTGCCTGTCGTGGCCAACACCGTGGTCGGGCTTGCCGGCGTGCCGCGCGCCGCCAACGATGCCGCGCGAGGCATGGGCATGACCGATCGCCAGCGCCTGTTCGATGTCGAGTTCCCGCTCGCCTTTCCGGTGATCCTGACCGGCATCCGCATCGTGCTGGTGCAGAACATCGGACTGGCCACGATCGCCGCGCTGATCGGCGGCGGCGGTTTCGGCGTGTTCGTCTTCCAGGGCATCGGCCAGACGGCGATGGACCTTGTGCTGCTCGGCGCAGTGCCCACCGTGGCGTTGGCCTTTGCCGCGGCTATCATCCTCGACGCAGTCATCGAAATGACCTCCACCAGGCGCAGGGCGGACCCCGCATGATCGAGATCGAAGGCATCACCAAGCGCTATAACGGAACGGCCGTCGTCGACGATGTCTCGATGGTCATCGAACCGCGCACCATCGCCGTGATCGTCGGCACTTCCGGCTCCGGCAAGACGACGCTGCTCCGGATGATCAACCGGCTGGTCGAGCCGACCTCCGGCGTGATCAAGCTCGACGGCGCCGACAATCGCTCGCTGCCCGGCTACCAGCTACGCCGCAGCATCGGCTACGCCATCCAGGGCCATGGCCTGTTTCCGCACCGCACGGTGGCCCAAAACATCGCCACCGTGCCGCTGCTGCTCGGCTGGGACAAGGACCGCATCAAGGCGCGCGTCGAAGAACTGATGACGCTCTACCAGCTCGACCCGCAGGCCTATGGTCCGCGCTATCCGCATGAACTCTCCGGCGGCCAGCAGCAGCGCGTCGGCGTCGCGCGCGCGCTCGCCGCGGAACCCAACGTGCTTCTGATGGACGAGCCCTTCGGCGCGCTCGACCCGATCATCCGCACCAAGGCGCAAGAAGATCTGCTGGCGATCCAGAAGCGCTTCGGCACCACCATCATCCTCGTCACCCACGACATGGAGGAGGCGGTGCATATGGGCGACAAGATCGCCGTCATGGATGCCGGCAAGGTGCTGCAATACGCCAAACCCGCCGAGATCCTGGCAAAGCCCGCAAATGACTTCGTCGAAACCCTGGTCGGCTCCAGCGAGCGGCCGTTCCGGCTCTTGTCGCTCGGCCGCGCGCGCGATGCGGTGGAGCCCGGCGGCGCCGAAGGCAAGGCGATCCCCGGCGACGCCAGCCAGCGCGATGCATTGGCCGAGCTTTTATGGACGGGCCGTCCGGCGCTGCCGGTGAAGGACGCCGACGGCAAGCCGCTCGGGCGCGTCACCGTTGAGGGGCTGGTGAAGCGCGCGAGGCCGGCATGAAGGCCTGGCTGCCCGCGCTGTTGAGGCTGGGTCTTCTGGTGCTGCTGATGGTCTTCATCGCCAACCCGGACTGGTTCGAGCCGTTGTTGAAGCCGCTGACCGAGAATGGCGCGCCGGCAATCTACAACCAGGGCAGCCTGCTGACGCTGACATTGCTGCATCTGAGGACCGTGCTCGTCGCCACTGTGGCCGCGACGATCGTCGCCGTCGCGCTCGCCATCCTGGTCACCCGACCCGCCGGCGCCGAGTTCCTGCCGCTGTCGCGCAGCCTGGTCAATATCGGCCAGACCTTTCCGCCGGTGGCGGTGCTGGCGCTTGCCGTGCCGGCGGTCGGCTTCGGCGAGAAGCCGACGCTGATCGCGCTCTTCCTCTACGGGCTGCTGCCGATCTTCGAGAACGCGCTGACCGCGCTCACCACGCTGCCGGGCAATGTGATGGAGGCGGCACGCGGCGCCGGCATGACCGGCTGGCAAAGGCTGATGAAGGTAGAGCTGCCGCTGAGCGCACCCGTGATCCTCGGCGGCATCCGGCTGTCCGTGGTCATCAGCCTCGCCACCGCCACCATCGGCTCGACCGTGGCGGCCAAGACGCTGGGCGAGGTGATCATCGCCGGCCTGATATCGAACAACCTGGCCTTCGTGCTGCAGGGCGGCTTGATCGTCGCGGCGCTTGCGGTGCTGATCTATGACGGCCTGTCGGCGATCGAGCGCTACGCCGCGCGCCGCATGGGGCGGGAAGCAGGGTAGCTGCCTTCAGACCTCGTCTTCGCCGATTTCGGCCATCTTCAGGAGATGACGCAGGAGACCGATCTTGAGTGGCTTGTTGCCATGTATCGGAATAGAGAGACGTACAATGCTGCCCTCCTTTCCGTAGATATGGTGGCTTCCGGCAATGCGCAGAAGCTGCCAGCCTTGCCGCTCGACAGCCCGGGCGAGGTCCTTGCCGGAAATGGACTTCAAACGGCGACTTCCACGACCCTGCCCGGCTCCGAAGTCAATGACGATGGAAGATCGATGGAAAGGCAGCCTTCGATTGCTTCGCGAAGATTCGCAAGGAGCTCGTCCAAGGTCTCTCCTTGTGTCGCGCATCCCGGAATGGCGGGAACTTCGGCCCAGTAGCCGCCCTCTTCGGCTTCGTGAACAATAGCTTTGAACTTCATCTGCTAACTCCTGTCTTGTTCAGAAGATAGGCTCGCGATCTGCATTTGCAAAGCAGGGGCGGCCTCAGCGGGCAGGGTGGTCCAGCGTCAGTTCGAGCATCGTGCCTCCTCGCGTGCCGATGATCCAGCGGCGACGGATGACGGCGAAGTCGTGCCGAGTGCCGGCTGTCTCCAACGAAACAAGATCGCCGACGGCGCAATCACTGCCGAGATCGAGCGTTTCGGCCAGCCCGGCGATGCCTTGCTTGCTGGCATAATGTTTCGCGCTGGCAGTAAGCGTAACCGACACTGAGCCCCCAGTTGCGCGATCTTCGGGACTCGGCGATTGATCTTCCCGATGCCCCGATCTTTCAGCAGGAGTTCTTGCCATGACCTTGCGTCTCTCGAAGATCGTCATGTGTCTGTGTCTCGCGGCGTTCGCCTTTCTGGTCGCTTTCGGCAACATCACCGACTACGGCTCAAACTTCGCCTTTGTCCAGCATGTGCTGAGCATGGATACCACCTTTCCAGGCAATGCGCTGATGTACCGCTCGATCACCAACCCGGCGCTGTGGACGGCCGGCTACTGGCTGATCATCCTCGGCGAGGCGCTGACTTGCCTGCTCTATCTCGTCGCCGCCTGGAGCCTTTGGCGGGCGCGCAAGGCGAGCGCGCAGGACTTCAACGACGCCAAGAAATTTGCCGTCATTGCCGCCACGATGGGCTTCCTGATCTGGTATTTCGGCTTCATGGTCGTGGGCGGCGAATGGTTCGCCATGTGGCAGTCGAGCATCTGGAACGGCCAGCAGAAGGCGTTCATGTTCTACATGACCATGCTTGCTGTGCTGATTTTCGTCATCCAGCCCGATGGCGATTTGCGCAAGGGCTGATTTACGCCGCGTCATTTCAATCGATCTAAAAGGACGGTGGCGACTAGCGGTGAATCGCGATCCTCGTCTTTTGGGCGAAAGCCGGGCAAAAACCGAACAATATCTTGACGTTCCGAGCCCTGTTTCGCATACACCGCAGCCAAGGGGTGGATTCCGTGCACGGCATTCATTCCCGTTCCAACGGCCCAGGGAGGGGTTCTTTTGGGCCATCAATCGAGGAAAATCCGGCAATGACCATCATTACCGCCGTCATCGCCTGCGGCTTGCTGTCAGTTCTGTACGCCATCTGGGCGACACGTTCGGTCCTTGCGTCCGATCAGGGCAGCCAGCGCATGCAGGAAATCTCCGCAGCCATTCGCGAAGGCGCCCAGGCCTATCTGGCGCGCCAATACACGACCATCGCCGTCGTCGGCATCGTCGTGCTTCTGCTCGCCTGGTGGCTGTTGTCCATCACTTCCGCGATCGGCTTCCTGATCGGTGCGGTGCTCTCGGGCACTGCCGGCTTCATCGGCATGCATGTCTCGGTCCGCGCCAATGTCCGCACCGCGCAGGCCGCCTCGAACAGCCTTGCCGCCGGCCTCGACATCGCCTTCAAGTCCGGCGCCATCACCGGCCTGCTGGTCGCCGGCCTCGCGCTGCTCGGCGTCTCGATCTACTACTTCATCCTGACCGGTCCGATGGGCCTGCAGCCCAACGACCGCGTCGTCATCGACTCGCTGGTCTCGCTCGGCTTCGGCGCTTCGCTAATCTCGATCTTCGCCCGTCTCGGCGGCGGTATCTTCACCAAGGGCGCCGACGTCGGCGGCGATCTCGTCGGCAAGGTTGAAGCCGGCATTCCGGAAGACGATCCGCGCAACCCGGCCACCATCGCCGATAATGTCGGCGACAATGTCGGTGACTGCGCCGGCATGGCCGCCGACCTGTTCGAGACCTATGCGGTGACAGTCGTCGCCACCATGGTTCTGGCCTCCATCTTCTTCGGCGGCACGGCAGTGTTGGGCGCCGCCATGCTCTATCCGCTGGCCATCTGCGGCGCCTGCATCCTGACCTCGATCGTCGGCACCTTCTTCGTCAAGCTCGGCTCCAACGGCTCGATCATGGGCGCGCTCTACAAGGGCCTGATCGTCACCGGCCTGCTGTCGATCGTCGGCCTGGCCATTGCCACCTCGGTCTGCCTCGGCTGGGGCGAGATCGGCACCGTCGCCGGCGTCACCGTCACCGGCAAGAACCTGTTCATCTGCGGCCTGATCGGCCTCTTGGTGACCGGTCTCATCGTGGTGATCACCGAATACTACACCGGCACCAACAAGCGCCCGGTGAACTCGATTGCCCAGGCCTCGGTGACCGGCCACGGCACCAACGTCATCCAGGGCCTCGCGGTCTCGCTGGAATCGACGGCGCTCCCCGCGCTCGTCATCGTCGGCGGCATCATCGCCACCTACCAGCTCGGCGGCCTCTTCGGCACCGCCATCGCCGTCACCACCATGCTCGGCCTTGCCGGCATGATCGTGGCGCTCGACGCTTTCGGTCCGGTCACCGACAATGCCGGCGGCATCGCCGAAATGTCGGGCCTCCCGAAGGAGGTGCGCCAGTCCACCGACGCGCTCGACGCCGTCGGCAACACCACCAAGGCGGTGACCAAGGGCTATGCCATCGGCTCCGCAGGCCTCGGCGCGCTGGTGCTGTTCGCGGCCTACTCGAACGACCTGAAGTTCTTTGCCGCCAATGGCGACAAATATCCCTACTTCCAGGGCATGGGCGAGGTCTCCTTCGACCTCTCCAACCCCTATGTCGTCGCCGGTCTCATCTTCGGCGGCCTGATCCCGTATCTGTTCGGCGGCATCGCCATGACCGCTGTCGGCCGCGCCGCCGGCTCGATCGTCGAGGAGGTGCGCAAGCAGTTCCGCGAAGACAAGGGCATCATGGCCGGCACGTCGAAGCCGAATTATGCGCGCGCCGTCGACCTTCTCACCAGGGCCGCCATCCGCGAGATGATCATTCCGTCGCTGCTGCCGGTGCTGGCGCCGCTCGTCGTCTATTTCGGCGTGTTCCTGATCTCGGGATCGAAGGCCTCGGCCTTCGCGGCGCTCGGCGCCTCGCTGCTCGGCGTTATCGTCAACGGCCTCTTCGTCGCCATCTCGATGACTTCCGGCGGCGGCGCTTGGGACAACGCCAAGAAGTCGTTCGAGGACGGTTTTAACGACAAGGACGGCGTCAAGCACCTGAAGGGCTCCGAGGCGCACAAGGCATCGGTGACCGGCGACACCGTCGGCGACCCCTACAAGGACACCGCCGGCCCGGCTGTCAACCCGGCGATCAAGATCACCAACATCGTCGCGCTGCTGTTGCTTGCCGTGCTCGCGCACGGCTGACCGCAGCCTTCTTTTCCAAACAGAAACCCGCGGGAGCGATCCCGCGGGTTTTATTTTCGACCAAGCGGTGTCGTTGAAACGAAAAGACCCGCCGGGGCGATTCGGCGGGTCTTCGTCGTCTCAGTTCCCGGAGGCCTCCGGATCAGGTGCCCGGCGTGCCGCCGCCCGGGATGCCAGGCGCCAGCTTGCTGGCGCCGTTGATGATCTGGCTGAGGAAGTTCTGGTCCTTGCCGCCGGTCGGCGTCGTCCTGGAGATGAAGTCGAAGATCTTGCCGTCCTTCAGGCCGTAATTGGCGATCTGGGTGACGCGGCCGTCGGCGCCGAAATAGACCGCCAGCACATGCTGGTCGACCAGGCGTGGCTTGTCGAAAGCGACATAGCGCTTGCGCGTCTGCGATATGTAGTAAAAGGCCTCGTTGTCGAAGGTCGCCGTCGTCGACGGCGTGCCCAGCGCCAGAAGCACCTGCTCGCGGCTCGAGCCGACCGGCACCGAGTCGATCGCCGCCTGGTCGATGACATAGCCTTGCGTCAGCGTCTCGCTCGGGCTGAGATCGCCGATCATCTTGGATGAATTGCAGGCCGAAAGCGCGGATACCGCCACCAGCAGAGAAGCTACGCCCGCCGGCAGGGGCGTAAGAAACGACTTGAATTTCAGCGCACCCAACAACAATTCTCCATCACATCCCCGCAACTTGCGCTGGGCCGCAAAACCGGTAAACCAGCTTGCATGCCGATGCAACAAGGCCAAATCAAACACAAGGTCCCCGGGAGACCACCCTCAATGTTCCAGCGCCTTTTTGGCCGCGAACGTCATGCCAACCGCGCCATCACGGAGGCGCTCTACGCACAAATCGTGGCGGCGGCGCGGCAAACCGTGTTTTATTCCGACTGGAATGTGCCGGATACGCCGCTCGGCCGCTTCGAGATGCTGGCGCTGCATATGTTCCTGTTCCAGCACCGGCTGCGCGGGGAGGGCGGTGCGGCAACCGAGATCGCGCAGGTGCTGATCGACGAGTTCTTCCTCGATGTCGACCATTCGCTTAGGGAACTGGGCATCAGTGATGTCGGCGTACCGAAGCGCATGAAGAAGCTGGCAAAGATGTTCTATGGCCGCACCGCGGCTTATGACGACGCCTTGCGGGACGACGACCGCGTTGCCCTTAGCATGGCACTCGCCCGTAACGTCAGGCCCGATGCCGGCGAGTGGCTCGAGGCGCCGCTGCTGGCGAACTATGTTTCCGCAGCGTCCCGGCAGCTTGCCGCGCAGCCTACCGAATCGATCGCGGCTGGCACCGTGGCGTTCCCGGTCGCCGGAGCCGTGTGAAGGAGGCGAGAATGAAACACGCCGAACCGCAGAGCCCCGTATCTTTCGTCGCTAACGTCGCCCGCCTGCCGCAAAAGGGCTTGCCTGTCGTGATCGAGGCCGACGAACGCCAGCGCGCGGCCCTTGCCGCTGAATACGACCTGCTCTCGGTCGAGAGCTACCGCGCCGAACTCCTGGTGGCGTCCTGGAAACGCAACGGCGTCAAGGTCAGCGGCCGCGTTGAGGCCGATATCACCCAGGCCTGCATCGTCACCCTCGATCCGGTGGCAGCCCATATCGACGAGCCCGTCGAGGCGCTCTTCTTGCCCGAGCAGTCGAAGCTTGGACGCGAAGGGTTCGAGGGCGGCGGCGAGATCGTTCTCGATGCCGACGGACCGGACAGTCCCGAAACTTTTTCCGGCGACACCATCGATGTCGGTGCGCTCGCCGAGCAATTTTTCGGCCTGGCGATCGATCCTTATCCGCGCAAGCCCGGAGCCTCGCTCGATGCCGAGGGCGACGATCAGCCTGAGGAAAGCGAATTCCAGAAAAAGCTGCGTTCGCTGCTCGGAAAATCCTGAAGGCGGCTGGGATTTTGGAAAAGTTGGTTGTGCGGCTGCCCAAAACCGCTATTTTCGCCGGACCTTCGCGAGCCCCCTTACCTCGGCAGGCGCACGCCGCTAGCCAGGCAAACCGTGAGAAAAACACCGCGTGATCAGGATTTCCATCGATGCCATGGGCGGCGACCACGGACCAGGCGTCGTCATCCCGGCGCTGATGACGGTCGCCATCCGCCGCCCTGACATCCGCTTCGTCATCTATGGCCGCGAGGACGCCGTGCGTCCCGAACTGGCCAAGTTTCCAAAACTCGCCGAGGTCAGCGAATTCGTCCATTGCGAGATCGCGGTGAGGATGGACGACAAACCGAGCCAGGCGCTGCGCCACGGCCGCTGGAAGTCGTCGATGTGGAAGGCGGTCGAGGCGGTGAAGAATGGCGCCGCGCAGGCCTGCATCTCGGCCGGCAACACCGGCGCGCTGATGGCGATGTCGAAATTCTGCCTGCGCACCATGGTCACCATCGACCGCCCGGCGATCGCCGCGCTCTGGCCGACGACGCGCGGCGAGAGCGTGGTGCTCGACGTCGGCGCCACCATCGGCGCGGATGCGCATCAGCTCGTCGATTTCGCCATCCTCGGCACCGGCATGGCGCGCTCGGTGTTCGGCATCGAGCGGCCGAGCGTCGGTCTGCTCAATGTCGGCGTCGAGGAGATCAAGGGCCAGGAGGAGGTCAAGGAGGCCGGGCGCATGCTGCGCGAGGCCAACATGGCCTCGATGAACTATCGCGGCTTCGTCGAGGGCGACGATATCGGCAAGGGCACGGTCGACGTGGTCGTCACCGAGGGCTTTGCCGGCAACATCGCGCTCAAGACGGCCGAAGGCACGGCAAGGCAGATCGCCGGCTACCTGCGCGCCGCCATGAGCCGCACGCTGATGGCCAAGATCGGTTATGTCTTCGCCAAGGGCGCCTTCGACCGGCTGCGCGAGAAGATGGATGTCGGCCGCTCCAATGGCGGCGTCTTCCTGGGCTTGAACGGCATCGTCGTGAAGAGTCACGGCGGCGCCGATTCGGACGGCTTCGCCGCGGCGATCGAGCTCGGCTACGACATGGTGCGCAACAATCTGCTTGACCGGATCGAGGCCGATCTCGATCTGTTCCATGCGCGCAATCCGACTGCCCAGGCAAACAGGAAATCCGGCGTCGCCGTCGACGCCGAGGAATAGGAACGAACCTTGATCAGATCAGTCGTGCGCGGCAACGGTGCCGCGCTGCCCCGCCGCATCATGAAGAATGCCGACTTCGAAGGCATGGTCGAAACCTCCGACGAGTGGATCGTCCAGCGCACCGGCATTCGCCAGCGCCACGTCGCGGCCGATGACGAGACGACGGCCTCGCTGGGCGAGGCCGCGGCGCGCGCCGCGCTCGACAGCGCCGGTCTGACGCCTGCCGACATCGACCTGATCGTGCTGGCGACGTCGACGCCCAACAACACGTTTCCCGCGACCGCGGTGGATATCCAGAACCGGCTCGGCATGCATCACGGCTTTGCCTTCGACATGCAGGCCGTGTGTTCCGGCTTCGTCTACGCGGTTGCCACCGCCGACCTCTATATCCGCGGCGGTTTGGCAAAGCGCGTGCTGGTGATCGGCTCGGAAACCTTCTCGCGCATCCTCGACTGGACCGACCGCTCGACTTGCGTGCTTTTCGGTGACGGCGCCGGGGCCGTTGTGCTCGAATCGGCAGAGGGGACGGGCGGCATCGCCGATCGCGGCGTGCTGGCGGCCAGCCTGCGCTCGGATGGCGTCCACAAGGAGAAGCTCTTCGTCGACGGCGGCCCATCGACGACGGGCACGGTCGGCCATCTCAAGATGGAAGGCCGTGAGGTGTTCAAACACGCGGTCGGCATGATCACCGACGTCATCGAGGCAACCTTTGCGCAGGCTGGCATCACGGCGGAAGACCTCGACTGGTTCGTGCCGCATCAGGCCAATAAACGGATTATTGACGCTTCCGCCAAGAAGCTCGGGATTGCCGAACAGAAAGTGGTGGTCACCGTCGATTTGCACGGTAACACCTCGGCTGCCTCCGTGCCTCTCGCTTTGTCGGTGGCCGTCGCCGATGGCCGCATCAAGAAGGGCGACCTGGTTCTGCTCGAGGCGATGGGCGGAGGTTTCACTTGGGGCGCGGTGTTGCTCCGCTGGTAAGTGCCGAACGCGCCGGTTCGGTCCTTGACCTTGCCGGATCAATTACTTAGGCTCTGCCGCTGGCTGTATCGATTTACATTTTTTGAGCTGATGGGACGGTTGCATGGGGGGAAAGACACTTACGCGTGCCGACCTTGCCGAAGCCGTTTACCGCAAGGTTGGTTTGTCGCGAACTGAATCGGCCGAGCTCGTCGAGGCCGTGCTGGATGAAATTTGCGAAGCCATCGTTCGCGGTGAAACGGTGAAGCTGTCGTCCTTCGCAACCTTCCATGTCCGCTCCAAGAATGAGCGCATCGGTCGCAATCCGAAGACCGGCGAGGAAGTGCCGATCTTGCCGCGCCGGGTGATGACCTTCAAGTCGTCGAACGTGCTGAAGAACCGCATCTTGCGCTCGCACCAGAACAGCAAGGCCAAGAGCGGCAAATAGCGCGCCGGCAAATACGGTTGAAAACCGCGGTCAGCTTTGACACCGGGCTTGAATATTGTTTCATAAATCGCTGAAATAAGGCTCGATTCGGCATAAGTGCCGGATCGGCGTCCAGCGTGAGGATTCGCCCATGGACAAGAGCCCCGATGCTTTCCGCACCATTAGTGAAGTCGCGGAAGATCTCGACCTGCCGCAGCATGTGCTGCGTTTTTGGGAAACGCGCTTCAACCAGATCAAGCCGATGAAGCGTGGTGGCGGCCGCCGTTATTACCGGCCGCAGGATGTCGAACTGATCAAGGGCATCCGGCACATGCTCTACGATCAGGGCTACACGATCAAAGGCGTGCAGAAGCTGCTGCGCGAGAACGGCAACCATTTCCTGGTCGCCATCGGCAATGGCGACATGGCCGCGGTCGAGGCGATCGCGCAACGCCGGCAGGCCGATCAGGTGCCGCTGACCGCGGCCGCCCAGCCGCGCGGCGACGAGGATGCGCTTGTCGGCCAGCCCAAGGTGAAGCCCAGCCGCCGTTTCTTCGGCCTCGGCAAGAGCGACGACGAAGGTCCAGTGCAGCCGGACTCCTCGAAATTGTCGCGCGACAACCGGGCTTTGCTGCAGGAAGCGCTGTTTGATCTCCTGGAGTGCAAACGCCTGCTCGACCAGGTGCGTTGAGTTTCGGTCGCCGGGTCCTGCAGACGTGAGCCGTCAGCGCCGGTGAAAGTCGGAACTGCCGTCACGCCCACGCGTTAGGCCTTCTCTGCAGGAGAAGGACATTTGGCATGGCGTTGTTTGCGACCGACCACGATCTGGACAGGCAGTTTGCGGCGCTCTCGCGGCAGTTCGACGATTTCAGGAGAGCCCTCGGCAAACGCGGCGACGCCTATTACGAGGGCGGCCGAGAGGCAGCGTCCGACTATTATTCGCAACTCGCCGAACGCCTCCATGAGACGCTGCCGGCAATCAGGCGCAGGGGCAGGGCGATCGAGCGCACCGCGCGCGATCATCCGGCCACCGCGGCGGCGGTAGGATTGGTTGTGGTAGGGCTGCTTGCCGGTCTTCTCATCAGCCGGCGCTGACGTTCACCGGCCTGCAAAGCGGAAATCCGACGGGAAGGCCGCGCCCCGGTCAACAAAGGCCGGCCTTCCCATCGGCAGGAGGGAAGGATCAGGCCTTCTTCGCAACGACCTTGTGGTGGTGACGGTGATGATGGTGGCGGTGGTGGTGCCGGTGATGATGCTTGCGGTGATGATGGTGATGCTTCTTCATCGGAGCCGCATCGGCGCTGGTCGTGCCGAGGATCGGCATCGTGAACGCCAGGGCCAGAGCCAGCCCGAGCGCGGACAGGAGGGACTTCTTCATGACTTCGTTTCCTTTTTACGCGGGCGTTCCGAGATTCACCGGACCAAATCGGTGACCCAAGCCTCGCGATCGGGACTATCCTCCTGGATTTTTTCGACAATTTTTCCCAACTGTAGATTTTTGTTTCTGGATTGTTTCGGGCTGAATTCCGACGACGCCGCGCGTCCGAAAGGACGCGCAGCGGGCGTTGCGGCACCATGATCTTTTGAAACATGCCGGCCGGGTACGCCGGCCTCTTCGCTCACATCGGCGGGGCGATGCCATGATTGCCGACGACGACCCGGCGCGAGACGAGCTTGCCGTCGCCGCCGCGCTCGGCGCTGACGAAGACCGCCATTCCCGGCTTGAGGTCCGTCGGCTTGGCGGTCGCGAATGTCACGATCGGCGTCGATTGCGGGATTGCGATCTCTTTCTTCTGGCCATTGCTATAGGTGAGCGTCACGGTTCGTCCGTTGATCTCGGTCACGTCGGCGACGGTGCCGTTGGTCATCCGGCTGTTGGGCTGCAAATCCCAATCGCGGTCGCCTTCTCCGGTGCCCTTCAATGCGGCGGGGAAGATCACGACTTCCAGCGCGCCGCTGCCGCCGTCGGCCTTGGATATCGATGCGATGCCGAGGAAATCGCCCTGCTTGATATCGGCGGCCGATGCCTTGGCGACGCCGGAGATCATCCAGTCGGGAGCAAGGGTGACCGTATCGGTTTTGCCGTCGTGGGCTTTCACCGTCAGCGCCGTTCCGGCGAGGTCGACCACCGTGCCGCGCACGCGCACGCTCTCGGCCTGCGCGGAAACGGCAAAACATGAAATCGTGCCGAGCACGATCGCGAATAACTTCAGGTTCATGGCATCCGATCCTTCCAAAAAGGGTTTGGCGCCGCCCGCCGTCGACCAGCGACAGAGACCTAACGAATTGGAGCGGGCAAAATGCCGGCGGTTCCGGCCTTCAGCGCTTCAAAAGAACTTGATTGCGCGTCGCGCCACCTTACATGTTGGTGGCCTGGGCCTCGGCCTCCGGCCGGCGG
Organism: Mesorhizobium sp. LEGMi-168a; assembly: GCF_058312955.1. NCBI lineage: Bacteria > Pseudomonadati > Pseudomonadota > Alphaproteobacteria > Hyphomicrobiales > Phyllobacteriaceae > Mesorhizobium > Mesorhizobium sp. LEGMi-168a. The sequence goes on along the minus strand of NZ_JBZEGV010000001.1, from coordinate 452,961 downwards.
GACCGGTTCACGATGGCGTGACGGCCGCGACGGTCCCTCTTGGCAAATCAATTGTTAACGGCCATTCTCCCGCCCGTCTCAGGCAACGCCACATTTCATCTGTCTTGTTTCATCCCAAGGAGTTGCCATGCCCAACACCGCACGAAACGCTGTTGCCAACAACATCATTGCCGCGTCCGGCCTCAATCCGCTGAAGGCCGCGCGCGAAACGAGGGGATATACGATCGAGGAGCTTTCCTTGACCTGCGGCTTGGCCGTGGGCGAGATCGTCGACATCGAGGACGGCAAGGACGCCGATCCCGCGAAGCTCAGGCGTATCGCTTCCGCACTGCAGGTGCCGGAAGAGGAATTGATCATGGTGCCGACCGAAGAGAATCGGCCCACACAGCAATAGAGACGCAGGAAGCGTCCCGCATGAAGAGCTCGCCACGGCCTCGCCTGGCGGGCTTTTTTTCGCCTTCGACGCATGGTCCTTGGCTCTTGCCAAAAGCCGTGGCGCCATGTGCCAATCCCGGCCGGCGCCGCGATTCGGCGGTGTTGGCCAATACGTCTGACGAGGTTTCGCTCATGAGCCTGGAATCGGTTCGCGCCTTCTTTGCCGACCGTGCGCCCGACATCGAGGTTCTGGTCACCGACGCGAGCTCGGCGACCGTGGCGCTGGCGGCGGAGGCGCATGGCGTGATGCCGGCGCAGATCGCCAAGACCATCTGCCTGCGCGTTGGCGAAGAGACCATGCTGGTCGTGACCAGCGGCACAGCCAGGCTCGACAACCGCAAGTGCAAGGACACGCTCGGCGGCAAGCCGCGCATGCTCGACGGCGAGCAGGTGCTGGCAGCGACCAGCCATCCGCCGGGCGGCGTCTGCCCGTTCGGCCTGCCGGCGCCGCTGCCGGTCTATTGCGACGAGACGCTACGAGCGTTCGACGAGGTCGTCCCCGCGGCCGGCGCCACCAACGCCGCAGTGCGCATCGCGCCGCAGCGAATGGCCGATCTGGTCGGCGCCGTATGGGTGGATGTTTGCCAGTAGAAGAGCCGCGATCTCTCTCCTGGTCGCCGCGGTGCTGGCCGTCATACGCGCCTTGCGCATTGGGCTCGTCACGGGATCCAGAGAGTTTAGCGACTGCCGACGCGCAAGTGATCACTTAGCAAGCGCTACACTAAGGATGTTTCGTTGCAGGGTGGCGCTATAGGCCCCATCGTTCGCAAATCGATCCCACAGAGCAAAACAGGACGAGAGCGCGGCCAGAGCTAGAATCATGCGCATGGAAACCTCCGCCACAAGCGCCTGAAAATCCCGCAGCCTACGGTTGCCTCCTAATGCAAGCTATTGCTGATATAGTAGGTAAACACGATTGGACGCGTCTTTGCGCCTACGGCAAATAGATGAGCCCGCGTCATCCAATCGATGATGAAGCCCCGTCACGGCCCGATGCTACTTAAGGGGCGGCAACCCGGTTTTGCGGCCCAAGAAGCCAGTCGGCTTAGGGGTTAGATATGAGCAAGACCACTCTCGTTGCTATCGCCATCCTCGCGATCAGCATCGGCTATGCCGAAGCCAAGGACCGTAAGATCCCGCCGGTTTGCACCGCGTCAAGTCCACTCATCGAGGTCCTGGATGGCAGGTGTTTTCTCGTCAAAGGTTCGATGATCTATGGCGATATCGCCGATCTTTCGCAGATAATCCACTTGGGTTGGTAGCCAGGGGCCACCTCGGCGCCTGATTGGACCTTTGCGCCGGGCGGTGCGACTTCCGCCTCGCGAATTAGTGATCCCTAATATGCTATACCCAAAAGCGAGGGGTTTTCCATGGGGCCAGCCACAGGGGAGTATCGATATGACGCGCGACCGGATGATCGCTCACCTTCTCGCGGCAGATGTCGTTGCCCGCGACGCGGTCGCGCACGGCCATCATCCGTTCGGTGCTGTGCTGGTCGGCCCCGATGACAGGATCCTCATGCGCCAAGGCAATATCGACACCGTGCATCACGCCGAAACCGAGCTTGCGCGGCGCGCGGCGGCTGCCTATTCGCCGGAGTTTCTCTGGACCTGCACGCTGGTCTCAACCGGCGAGCCTTGCGCGATGTGCACTGGAACGCTCTACTGGGCGAATATCGGCCGGCTGGTCTATGGCTTCGAGGAAGCCAAGCTTCTCGCTCTGACTGGCGACCATCCTGAAAACCCGACGATGAGCATGTCCTCGCGCGCTGTGCTCGGCTCTGGGCAAAAGAGTATCGAGGTTCACGGCCCGTTCCCCGAAATTGAGGACGAGCTTCTCTCCCCGCACCGTGACTTCTGGCAGCGGTAGCTTGAAGGGCTCGAAACGCGGGAACCTTTCATCCGCGAGCCGCTTTGTGTGCATGCCTCAAACCGTTGAACCACCCATATTGCCAAAGGGCAGCCCAGATCGGGACGTCAACTGTGAAGTCGCCTTGGAAGCCGCATTCGCAGCGCTGGTGACTGCCTCGGAAGCGCAGGGGTGGACGCCGCACGAAACGGCTGCAGCCCTACAGAAAATCGCTATGGAGCATGCCCAGCAGTTCCGGCTTGTGCCGGCTCAGTCGCCGAGGCGGCAAATGCGAAGAGGCATACTGATCGCGTGTGCCGCGCTCGTGTTTTTGCTGTGCGCCGCCATCGTTTGGTGGGTGCTGAGGTGAGCCTATGAGCAGGCATGCCCGATGCGCGCGCCGCGCCGGGTGTATGTGCTGATATGAACAATCTCCTCGCATCCATCATCGCCGATATCAGGGCGATCACTGGCTAGCGCCTTTGCCAGTTTACTCAACAAGGCCCGGCTGCTCGGGTGGCCGGGCGTTCTTGTCTCTGTGGCAGAAAAGTCACGCAACTCGAATATGCAGCGCTTCAACTGGCGCGCGCTTATTATCCAGCCATACGAGGCGTACCATCATCAAACGGGCAAGGGGACGCCCCTGACCGCACGCGTTTTCATTTCCTCCCGAACTAGCGCCCGCTGCGAAAACGTGGTGGGCGTTTTCTTATCCCGCGAAGGCGAGCCCGATGCCGCAATTCCCGGAGGTTTCGGGTTACCCCAGAACGTACCCAGGCGGATTCTTCAGCGATTTTGGGACGTTGGACTTTGGGGGTAAGTCCTTGATTTTATGATGGTCGGAGTGGCCGGATTCGAACCGACGACCCCTTGACCCCCAGTCAAGTGCGCTACCGGGCTGCGCTACACTCCGGACCGCGCAAAGCCATATATATTCAAGGGTTGCGGCGCAAGCGCTAAAACCGTGTAGGAGAATAGAAGCCGATCATTCCTGTTGAATGCGGGCGCTACCGGACGAAAAGTCCCATGGAAAGTCCCACGGAGGTTCGCGACGTGTTCTTCAAGGCGGCTGCCGTCCGGTCATCGTGTAATAGACGGAGGCCGCGCGGCGGCGGAAATCAGCGCCTTCCCGACGCCCCACAGAACCCGGCCAAGCGAACCGGCGACGAGGACGCGGTCGCGCACGTTCTCCAATTCGGCCGTCGTCGGCTGAATCGCCTCGACGGATTTCTCTACCGCCGACATCCAAAACGTCAGACCGATGATTTCCCGCTCGGCGCATTCCTGGGCTTGATAACCGCGGCGACGGCCGCAGATCGCTCGCCTCGAGGAGCGGCTGAGCTCGATCGAAAGGACCCTTGTCTCGATCGCCGACGAGCAGAAGAACGCCGCGGACGCTTCCGGACGGCTCATTTCGGCAGCGCCCTGATCGTCATGGCCTTGGCATTGTTCTAACGGCGGCAGTCGCCGGAGCGCCGGCGTTCCTCCGTCCACAGGCCGATCGCTTCATCATAGGGGATGAAGCGGTGAGGGACTTCAACCATCTCCTCGCATTCCTGCATGACGCTGGCGTCGATATGCGGCTTCGCCGGCAACACGCTATCGACCGATGGCGTCGAGCCGTGTTGACACCCCTGCAGAAATGCCAGGAGGAGGGCAGGGTTATCTTTCGGTTGTCGCAAAAGTTGTGTTCTCTGATCTGTTGAAGCATTGTTGCGTGGGGGAGAGAGGGGGCCATTCCTGATGGCTGAAAGCTTCAGCGCCGCGCTGCATTCGATGTTCGAGGAGATGAAGGCGGCACCCGACGTGGTGCACCCTTCGAAATTCTGGCAGGACTTGAACCGGCGTCATGCCGAGCGCCTGGCATCATCCGGCATCGCGAATTTCAAACGGACGCTGGCCAAGGACTATTTTACATGGATGAGGGTTCTGCCCTGGGATCCTCAGATACGCTTCCTGGTCGGCCACCTGCCACTCGCGGCTTCGATCGGGGCCGCGTTTGGCGTCCTGTCCCCCTTGAAGCATCGCCATATCCCGCTGATCGAGGGCTTCGCCCTCAACTTTCTCACCCGGCTCGTCTGGCACTATGCCAGGCAGGAATTCCCGGAAGAAATTGCGGCTCTGTCGGAGCCGTCAGTCGGCAATCCGCCGGCCATCCACGCGGGCGGAAGACTTGTTTCTCAGGATCTCGCCAATTCGATCCTGGAATATAAATCGATCGAACCGGTCGCGACGGGAACGATTTGCGAGCTTGGCGGCGGCTACGGCCGAACAGCGTTCGTCATTTCTTCGCTGCGTCCAACTGTCAGATACATCATGATCGACATCCCGCCCGCCCTTGGTGTCGCTCAGGAATATCTATGTGGTCTGTTTCCTGACAGAAAGCATTTCCACTTTCGACCTTTCGACAATTTCGAAACGGTTCGAGAGGAATTCGAGGCATCCGCGCTTGCCTTTCTGTTGCCTCACCAACTTGCGCTACTGCCCGACTCCATCGCCGATCTGTTCGTCAACATCTCGTCACTACATGAAATGCGACCCGAGCAGATCGAATACTATCTATCGGAAATCCACCGCATCGTTCGCCCTGAAGGATACTTCTACCTCAAAGCCTGGAAGGTTTCGAAGATCCCATTCGAGGAGATCGTCATCCGCGAGAGCGATTATCCGTTGGACCGTTGGGATCGGGTCTATCGCCGGACACCGAAGATCCACTCAAGTTTCTTCGAAACATTGCTTCGGAAACCGAAAAGTTGACATATCGTCAGATTGGGGGAAGCGAGACCGCGACCCGGTGTTCGGCATGGTGATGGTTTCGGTCGTGATAACCCCGTGCCGGTCAACCGAATTCGGCGGTTATCTTACCGACGATATTGCGGCGCGAGAACGGGCCGCGCGAGCCGCAATTGCTTCTGATGCCGGTACTCCAGCGCGATCGCGCCCCAGATCAGCCCGAGCAGCAGATAGAGATGGCGCCAGTGGTCGATGTCGATGAAGGTGCCAAGCCCGATATTGCCGAGATAGGCGACATAGGCGCACAGCAGATAGGGCTGCCAGGGCCGGTCGCGCAGGAGGATGCGGAAGCCGGCACCAATCGTCCATAGGGTCAGCGTCAGGAACGAGACGAAGCCGAGCCAGCCATAGTCCATCAGCGCCTTCAGCCAGATGTCGTGCGTGTCCTCGCCATAGATTGTGCCGAAAACCAGCGGGCCGATGCCGAACGGGTGCTCCAGCGCCAGCTGGAAGCCGATCGTGTAGCGGGCGAAGCGGCCGAGGCGCGCGGTGTCGTAGCTCTGCTCTAGCTGCGCGCGCTGCGTGAACATGTCCGACACGCCGGGCAACTGCAGGATGACGAGGATGGCGATGACCAGCAGCGCGAGCGCGGCGATCGTCATCACCACGACCCTCAGCCGGAACATGCCGCTGGCGCTCTGCAGGAAGAGGCAAGCGGTGAGCAGCACCGCCGACACCGCGAACATGCCCCAGGCGCCGCGCGAGAAGGAGAAGAAGATGCCGGCGGTGATGATCAGCAGCGGCACCGCCAGCAGCGGCATGCGCGACACCGGACCGGTGAGCAGCAGGTAGAGCAGGTAGGTGCCGGGCAACACCAGGAACGGCCCGAACACGTTCGGATCCTGGAAGGCGCCGGCGGCGCGGTCGTATTTGGTGAACATCTCCGCGCCGGGGAAGGCATGGAAATAGCCGGCGATGCCGAGCAGCGAGGTCGCGACGGCCGACACCACATAGGCAATGAAGATCAGCCGGTAGAGGTTCGACTGGACCGACGTCACCGAGGCGAAGAAGACCGCGCTGAAGGCGAGAAACAGCGAGACGGCGAGATAGAGCGGCGTGTTGGCGAGGTCCGCCATTTGCGTCATCGCGATCATACCGCCGATGTTCATCGCCACCAGAAGCACCAGCAGCGGCAATATCGCCCGCGATATTTTCAGGCCGAACAGCGCCCAGACGGCGATCAGCCCGGCCATATAGAGCTCGTAAGGCGCGGGCTCGCTGATGACGAAGCCGGAAAGCAGGATGCCGACGGCGATCGCTGCCGACGAAATCAGCGCGATCAGCTTGGCGTTGACCGCCGAAGGCGGCAATTCATGCGCGACGGCGCTCAATAGGCGTTTTCCGTGTTGAGCAGGCGAACCGGCGTCAGGAACAGGATGCGCAGGTCGAACAGCATCGACCAGTTCTCGATGTAATAGAGATCGTATTCGGTGCGCATGCGGATCTTTTCATTGGTGTCCATCTCGCCGCGCCAGCCATTGATCTGCGCCCAGCCGGTGACGCCGGGCTTGACCTTGTGGCGGGCGAAATAGCCGTCGACCACCTCGTTGTAGAGCAAATTGTGCGACTGGGCGGCGATCGCATGCGGGCGAGGCCCGACCAGCGACAGCGAGCCGAACAGCGAGTTGAAGAACTGCGGCAGCTCATCGATCGAGGTCTTGCGGATGAAGCGGCCGACGCGGGTGACACGCGGATCGTTCTTGGTCACCGTCTGCTTGGCCGTCGGATCCGATTTGTCGGTGTACATCGAGCGGAATTTGTAGACCTCGATGATCTCATTGTTGAAGCCGTGCCGCTTCTGCTTGAACAGCACAGGGCCCTTGCTGTCGAGCTTGATGGCGATGGCGGTGGCGAGCATCACCGGCGAGAAGAGGACGATGCCCACGAGCGAGAAGATGATGTCGAAGCTGCGCTTGGCGACTGAGTCCCAGTCGTTGATCGGCTTGTCGAAGATGTCGAGCATCGGCACCGAGCCGATATAGGAATAGGCGCGCGGGCGGAACTGCAGCGCGTTGGAATGCGCCGAGAGCCGGATGTCGACCGGCAGCACCCAGAGCTTCTTCAGAAGCTGCAGCACGCGCGATTCGGCCGTCAGCGGCAGCGACACGATCAGCATGTCGATGCGCGCGATGCGGGCGAATTCGATCAGCTCGGAAATGGTGCCGAGCTTCGGGTAGCCGGCAACGATCGGCGGCGAGCGCTTGTCGCCGCGGTCGTCGAAGATGCCGCAGATGCGGATGTCGTTGTACGGCTGCTTCTCGACCGAGCGGATCAGCATTTCGGCCGACTTGCCGCCGCCGACGATAACGGCGCGACGCTCCATCCGGCCGTCGCGCGCCCAACGCCTGATCAGCCTGGACATCACCAGTCTCAGGCCGAAGATCAGCACGAAGCCGACCACGAACCAGGTGCCGAACAGGAGGCGTGAATAGTCCTCCGAAGCCTTCATGGCGAAGGCGGTGAGCGCCATCAGCGCGAATGTGCCGGCCCAGACGAGCAGCACGCGGCCGAAATGGGCGAGGGGGCGCATCAGCGCCGCGATCTGGTAGCTGTCGGTGACGTCGAGCAGCACCACCGCCAGGAACGAAGAAGCCGCGATGGTCAGCGGATATTGCCAGACGAGATAGTTAAAGAAGCCGACATAGTAGAAATAGAGGCAGAGCCCCGAAAGGAACAGCACCGCGAATTCGACCATGCGCAGCACGCCGCTGACCATGATCGGCGACATCGTATCGCGCCGATACTGCGAAGCGACCTGGCGCGCGACATCATTGATGCCGCTGGGCGTCTGACCCTCGGCCGGGCCGTCGAATTTGCGCACCGCATCCATGGAAAAGCGGCGCACGGGATCGATCTCGTTCATGGGATTGTCCGCGAGCTACGCAGAAGTGGATAGCAAAAGAGAGCTAAGAAAGCCTTGAAACAACCGTTGGTTTTGAATGCGTGTTGTTGCCCGTGAAGACTGATGGTCTTCCGCTAGTCAATTAGTAAACTCTAAAGTTTAAGCGCCGCGAAGTAAGCCTTCTCGATCTCGGCTGCCATCACGTGGGCGCCGAATCGCGCCTTTAACTCACCGCCCTGCGGCATCAGCCTCCGGTAGGCGCCGGGATCGTCGAGAGCCGTTCCGAGCCTGTCGGAGAGCTGGCCGGCGTCCGGCTGGATCAGGGCAGGGGAGCCTTCGCCGAAGATCTCGGGAATGCCGCCCACTGCAGTGGCAATCATCGGCATGCCGGCAGCCAGCGCCTCGAGCACGATGTAAGGCATGGCCTCCGCGCGGGACGGGACGACGATCAGCCCAGCCAGCGCGAAGGCTTCTCTGGCCGGCATCGGCGGCAGGAAACGGACGTGGCCGGCAAGCCCGAGCCGTTCCACCTGGGCGTGGTAGCGCGGCAGGTCATCGCCGTCGCCGACCATCACCGCGCTCAGCGGGCGGCCGAACTCGCTGCCGGTCTGTGCCAGCGCATCGATGAAGATGTCCGGGCCTTTGAGGTCGCGCATCATGCCGATGTATAAGAGATCGGCGGCATCGGCCGCCGTCGCCACCGGTTCGAACTCGGCGGCGCGCAGGCCGTTATAGACCAGCCTGTTGGGGATAGGCGGCTCGCCGACTTTCCGACGATAGGTTCGCCGTTCGTAGTCGGAAACGAACAGCAGGCAGTCGGTGAAGCGCGCCATGAAGCGCTCCAGCGCGAAGAACAGCTTTCCGGTTGCCGTCGTTTCGTCATAGTGGAGGGAGCCGCCATGCGGCGAATAAAGGCGGGCCACGCGAGACCTTGAAACCCGCAACAGTGAGCCGAACAGACGGGCATAGGCGCCACCCTTGGCGCCGTGCCCGTGCAGCACGTCCGGCCGCAATTCCTTGATGATTCCATACGTACGCCAGGCCGCCGCGAGATCGCCCGGCCCGATGTGACGCTGCATCGGCGTGCGATGGATGCCGAGCGCCAGGCTCTCCTTCATCGCGTCGAACAGCCGCTCTTCATAGTCGCCGCCCGTGGTCGAATCGCAGACGATGCCGACGGAATGGCCGGCGGCGACCTGCGCCTCGGTCAGGTCGCGCACATGCCGGAAGATTCCCCCGACAGGTGAGCGGAAGCAGTGGACGATGCGGAGATTTGCCGCCACGTCGGTTTTCAGAACAGCCGTTCGCGGACGTAGACGGTGTCGCCGGGCAGGAGCGGGTCGGATGTCTGCACCCTGCCGGTCAGGACCTTGCCGTTGATATCGCGGGTGATGTCGACGCTTTCCTGGTTGGCGCGCGGCGTGAAGCCTCCGGCGATCGCGATCGCCTTTTGCACGGTGAGGCCCGGTACATAGGAATACTGGCCCGCGGCGCCGACCTCGCCCATGACGAATATCGGCCGGTAGCGGTCGATCTCGACCGAGACGTCGGGATCGCGCAGATAGCCCTGGCGCAATTTGTCGGCGATTTCCTTCTCCAGCTGCTGGGCGGTGTGGCCGCGTGCCGGCACGGCGCCGACGAGCGGGAAGGAGATGTAGCCGGACTGGTCGACGCTGTAGGTGTTGGTCAGCCCGTCCTGCTCGAACACGGTGACGCGGATGCGGTCGCCGGCGCCAAGTCGATAAGGCTGGTCGAGTACTTCATGGAAGGCGGCGGGAGTCGGGCGGTAGCTGGAACAGCCGGTAAGCAGCGACAGGGCAAGCATGGCGCGAAAGAGATGAGCAGTGCTTTTCATGATCGGACACGAACCTTCGTCGCTCTCGCCGCCAGTGCCGCGGCAACCCCAGGAAGTGCGCCCGTTATCATCCTGTTAGGGTTAATGGCCGGTAAAGGGCCGCGCCCGGAAGCGGCGACGGTCTGTAAAAAAATCAATTGTTCTATTGCTTTCACCCAATGTTCTTTGAGTGCCGTCTAATAAGCGGGCGCTCTGATCTTAACGGCTGAGTTACCATAGTTGTTTACGGTCCATCCTCGACTCAAAGTTCCGGAGCAGGATGCATGTCCGTTCAGTCCGCGGCCGCAGATGTCGATGTCGACCTGAGACAGCTCTTCGCCAGCCTGGCGAGGAACTGGTTGCGCATCGTTCTCGTCACGCTCGTGGTCACCGGGCTGGCGTTTGCCTTCGCTTGGCTGGCCACGCCGCAATACAAGGCGGTGGCCAAGCTGGAGATCGGGCCGCGCGAGTCGGTGTTCACGCGGCCGGCCGGCTCGACCAATGACGACAAGCCGGCAACCGACGAGGAGGCGGTGGCCACCGAGGTTCAGATCATATCGTCGCCGGATATCCTCAAGAAGGTTGCCGCGGACCTCAATCTGGAGAAATTGCCCGAATTCGACGAGACGCTGAAGATGTCGGCGCTCAGCCGCATGCTGGTGCTTGTCGGCTTGAAGAGCGATCCATTCGACATCCAGCCGGAAGAGCGCGTGCTCAATGCAATGCACGATAAGCTCAACGTCTACGGCGTTGAAAAATCTCGTGTTATTGCGGTCGAGTTCTCCTCGAAGGATCCGAAGCTTGCCGCACAGGTCGCGGATGCCATCGCTCAGGCCTATCTCGCTTCCAAACGCAACGCGAAGAAGGAATCGAACACCGCCGCTACCGGCTTTCTCGGTCCGGAAATCACCGATCTGCAGAATCGGGTGAAGGAGGCCGAAGCCAAGGTTGCCGCGTACCGCGCGCAATCCGATCTTTTGATGGGCGGCAACAATTCGGTGCTCGCGACTCAGCAGCTTTCCGAACTGTCTACCGAGCTTTCGCGGGTACGCGCCAACCGCGCCGCTGCCGAGGCGACCGCCGACAGCGTGCGCAAGGCGCTGCAGAATGGCGGTACGCTCGACAGCGTGCCGGAGGTTCTGTCGTCCGAATTGATCCAGCGCCTGCTCGAGCGGAAGGTGGAGCTCCGGACCAACATTGCCGACCTGTCGACCACCCTGCTCGACAACCATCCGCGCATCCGGGCGCTGAAGTCGCAACTCGCCGATCTCGACGGCCAGATTCGCAACGAGGCGCAGAAGATTCTGAAGGGATTGGCGACCCAGGCGCAGACGGCCAAGGCTCGCGAGGACCAGCTCATCGCCGAGGTCAACACGCTGAAGGCCGCCTCCGCCCGCGCCGGCGAGCAGCAGGTGGAGCTCGATGCGCTGCAGCGTGACGCCAATGCCCAGCGCCAGCAGCTCGAATCCTATATGGCGAGCTACCGCGAGGCGGCGTCGCGCGCCGACCGCAACTATCTGCCGGTGGACGCCCGTCTGCTTTCGAAGGTGCAGGTGCCGACAGAACCCTATTTCCCGAAGATCGGTCCGATCACGGGCGCAGCCGCGGCAGCCTCGCTGCTGCTGATGGCGATCGGCACGCTGTTGAAGGAATTGTTCTCCGGCCGTGCCATGCGGCCGGCCGCAGGCGCCAGATTCGAACCGATCGAGCAGGTGGCGATGCCGGTGGCGCGCACCGAGCCGGCGATCGCCGAAGTCGAGGACGAAGACAGCGACGATCCGGTCGCCGAAGAGCGGATCGGGCAGGGTGTCGCCATCGCGGCCGCGCCTGCCAAGCCGGCTGAGGCGGAATCGACTCAGCCGTGGCGGTCCAGGCTGGGCGAGATCGATGTCGACAAGGCGGCGGAAAAGCTGATCGCCTCGGGCGCCGCGCGCGCCATCTTCGTCTCCCCTGAAGGCGACGAGGCCGCCGCCACCGCCGTGCTGGTGGCGCGCGAGGTGTCGGATGCAGGCTTGCGCGTGCTTTTGCTCGATCTTACCGCCTCGGGCGCCGCCTCGCGCCCGATGCTGGAGAGCGGGCTTTTCCCCGGCATCACCAATCTGCTTGCCTCCGAAGCGCAGTTCAGCGACGTCATCCATCCCGATCTCTATTCCGACGCCCATGTCATTCCGGTCGGCACTGCCGATCCGGTCCGCGCGATGCGCGCCGCCGACCGCCTGCCGATCATCATGCAGTCGCTGACCACCGCTTACGACCTCGTCGTCGTCGAATGCGGCCCGGCCGACGCGCAAGGCATCAGCCGCCTCGCCGGCGACGGCACGGAAGTCTTCCTGTCGATGCTCGAAGCCGATGACGAGGTGACGCAGGCGGCGGTGAAGCTGATCGAGAACGGCTATCCGGATGTCACACTGGTCACGCCGGTCGGTCACGAGCCGGGAAATCCATTGCCCGGACGTCGCTCGGCGGCCTGAGGCCAGCACCAGCAGGGTTGGCCTGCACCGCCGCGGCGCTCAGAGGAGGTGGCCGAAGGGCGCTACATCTCAAAAAGCATGCCAAAACAGCACCTTACTAGGGGGCGCTCAATTGTCCTCCTCGACGACAGGCGCGGCCTGCCCGGCGGCTTTGCGGCGCAGCATCTTGGTCAGCCTCCAGGCCGTCGGATTGTTCTTGATGAGCGCCTTTGCCCGCGCGCCTTGCCTAAGCCCCGCTGCCAGCGCTCGCCCCTTCAGCGTCAGCGGCGCCAGGACTTCGAAATGCTGGACCTCGATGTCGCACCAGAGCCGCTTGTAGGGCTCGTCGCCGACCGAGAAATCGTAGGCGTCGAAGCCGAGCTCGCAGGCTTCCTGGATGTTGTCGAAGAACAGGAAGTCGCCGGGGCTGGTGAAGGCGAGATCGTCCTCGGCGATCGCGCCGAACTCGCAGATCAGGCGCTTGCCTGAGCGGCTGGAGCCGGTAACGGCGCGAAGTTTGCCCGCTACATCAAGGCCGTGCAGCAGGAAGGATGGCTTTTCCTCGGCAAGCGCCTCGGCAAACAGCGCCCGGAAGAAGGCACGCACCTCTTCATCGCCGAAGACGTTGGCGATGCCCATCTTGGCGAAGCGCACCTCCTTCATGTCGAAGAAGGCGTCGAGCAGCCTGTCGACCTCCTCGCGGCTTCGCGCCTCGATGCGGCCGAAGCTGCCGACGGCCTCGAACTTGCGCGTCTGCGAGCGATGCTTCTTGCGCTTGCGCTTGCCGCTCGCGCGGGCGAGCAGCGCATCGAATCCTCCGTCGAGATCGACCGCGAGCGCAAGATTCGGGCTCGGAAAATTCGGCAGCGCGGCGAGCGGATTGGCGAGGCCGTCGAGATCGGGCAGCAGCCGCTCCAGCGAAACGAGGTCGATGTCCGGCCGCGCCTTGGCGATGGTCGAGAACAACGAGCGGATCGCGGGACCGTCGATGGCCGGCAAGAACCGCTGATCGGCGGCGGGGAAGTTGCCGTTGGCATGACGTCCACCTGCGAAACGAGCAACGCGGAACGGGCCGCTTCGGACGACTTCCAGCGCCAGCGAAAGCGCCGGCAGGCTGTCGGCGTTCAGTGTGGCGATCACCATATCGGCCTTGGTCTCGGCCGCCCAGTTGCGCACCCAGGACGCGCTCTGCGCCGGGGCAAACAGCGCCAAGGTGCAGAACTCCGCATAGTCCGCGAGGCCGTCGCTCACCGCTGCCGTCAGCCGGCCTTGGCTCGAGGCAGGCGCACGCGCCGGCGCTTCGTTGGCCGCGACCCGATTGCCGTCAAATGACGCGGCGGCGTCAACCATCCCTCAATCCTTAAGACGTATTGGTTGCAACCTGGGGTGCGCATAGGCGCAAGTCGTGCTTGGATGAGCCTAGGCGCAAAAGGTGAAGGAATGATCGACGGGGGCGAGGCGATCCGGAAACTGGCCTTGAACGTTGCCCGCTATACCGGCCTCGCTCCGCTGGCGAAGCCGTTTGTCGGCGGCATCGGCGCCATCCTGATGCTGCACCGCGTGACCGCGACGCCGGAGAAACCGAAAAGCGTCAATCGTCATCTGAACATCGCCCCTGCCTTCCTCGACAAGCTGATCGTCGACATGAAGGGAAGAGGCTATGCCTTTGTTACCCTTGATGAAGCGATCGAGCGCATCAAGATTGGCGGCAAGGGCGGTCAGTTCGCCACAATCACCGCTGACGATGCCTATCGCGACAACATGACGGAGGCGCTACCGGTGCTGGAAAAGCACGGCGCGCCTATCACCATCTATGTCGCGCCCGGCTTGATCGACGGCGCGGCCGACCTGTGGTGGGACCTTGTCGAGGATATCGTGGACACGAGCTCGCGGCTTACGCTGAAGACGGCGAGCGGGTCGACGGTCGTCGATTGCTCGACACCCGGCAGAAAGATTCAGGCTGTTGCCCGGCTGAATGCCTGGCTGACCCTCGAGGTCACCGAGGAAGAGCAGGGCGCCGCGCTGCGCGAACTGGCGCGCTCCAACGGGATCGATCTAAGCGCCGGCCGTCCCGGCATCCTGATGAACTGGGACGAGATCCGGACAATGGCCGCGCATCCGCTGGTGACGATCGGCGCGCATACCATCCATCACCGCAACCTCAAGCGGCTTTCCGAGGCGGACGCGCGGCATGAAATCGGCGATGTGAGGCGCATCCTCAAGGAAAGGCTCGGGCAGGAGCCGCGCCATTTCGCTTACCCCTACGGCTATGCCAGCGCGGTCGGCTGCCGTGAGGTGAGTTTTGTCCGCGACGCCGGCTATGTCTCGGCGGTGACGACGCGGCACGGAGTGCTGAGAGCCGAACATGCCGGTTTCCTGCACGCGCTGCCGCGCATCTCCGTGAACGGCCGCTACCAGAGCGTCGCCCATATCCGCACGATGCTGTCGGGTGTGACGACGCCGCTCGCCAACGCCGGCAAGATGGTGGTGACGATCTAGAGCAATTCCAGGAAAAGTGCGCAGCGGTTTTCCGTCCGGAATTGCGTAAAACAATGAGACAGAGCGCCTTAGTCCTTCTGAGGCGACTCCAGGATCAGCCATTTGATGATGGCCATCGCCGGCAGCACCCAGAGCAGGCCGCTGAGCAGGAAAAACAGGAAATGCGCCATCGAACCATATTCGGCCAGCCTGGTCACCGCGATTGCCGAGGCGATCAGCGCGTAGATGATGACCAGCGCCACCAGCAGGATGGTTCCGATCAGCTTTTTCAGGCGAATGGGCATGTCGCGGTCCCGTTGAGCAGCTTCGCTTAGGCTGATTGGGCGGCGCGCGCAACTCTCGAGGTTCGGCGCGACGGCGTGCCGCGCTGTTCGGTCTTGCCACCGGGCCTGCCTTGGTCCACCAATCCCGCGATTTCATCTGCCGGGAAACGTCCCATGGCTGCCATCACCGCCACGGCTCCATACGCCGCCCGCGACCGCGATCTGCGTAACCGCGCGCTGGTGCGCGGCTGGCTGTATTTCGTGCTTCTGGTGCTGTTTGCCCTGGTGCTGGTCGGCGGCTCCACCAGGCTCACCGGTTCCGGCCTGTCGATCACCGAATGGCAGCCGATCCATGGCGTGATCCCACCACTCAGCGATGCCGAATGGCAGGAAGAATTCCAGCGCTACCAGCAGATCCCGCAATACACCGAGCTCAACGACGGCATGAGCATCGAGGCCTTCAAGTCGATCTTCTGGTGGGAGTGGGTGCACCGCATCCTCGCCCGCAGTGTCGGCGTCGTCTTTGCCTTGCCGCTCCTGTTCTTCTGGGCGACGCGCCGCATCGAACGCGGCCTCGGGCCGAAATTGGCCGGCATCCTCCTGCTCGGCGGCCTGCAGGGCGCCATCGGCTGGTGGATGGTGGCGTCAGGCCTGGTCGATCGCGTCTCGGTCAGCCAGTACAGGCTCGCCACGCATCTGACGCTTGCCGCGCTGATCTTCACCGCGACCATGGTGGTGGCGCGGGGCCTTGCGCCGCATTCGGAGCCGGCCACCGACCGCTCGACACAGCGGCTCGCCGGCTTCATCGTGCTTTTGGCGCTGATCCAGATCTATCTGGGCGGGCTGGTCGCCGGCCTCCACGCTGGCCTGAGCTACAACACATGGCCGCTTATGGACGGCAAGGTGATCCCATCCGACCTGCTGCTGCTCGAACCGGCATGGCGGAACTTCTTCGAGAATCCGAAGACGGTGCAATTCGTGCACCGGGTCGGCGCCTATACGCTCTTTGTCGTGGCGCTCTGGCACATGATCGCCACATGGCGCCGCCAGCCCGGCACCACGCATGCCCACCGCGCCACGCTGCTGTTCCTGCTGGTGGTGGTGCAGGCTTCGATCGGCATCGGCACGCTGCTGATGCAGGTGCCGCTGCACATGGCGCTGACGCATCAGGCGATCGCGCTGGTGTTGCTCGGTTTCGCCACTGCGCACTGGCGCGGCACCAAGGGTGCTTATCCGCTGCCGACCGAGATCGCTGTCAGAGGCTGAAGTTCAGCCGGTCACATCCGGAATATCTCCGACTGCGTCGTCGACACGCCTGCATCGCTGCTCAGTGCTTGATGCCGAGCATCAGGTCCAGGTTCTGCACGGCCGCACCCGAGGCACCCTTGCCGAGATTGTCATAGACGGCCATCAGCAGCGCCTGCGCCCGATCGTCATTGGCGAACACATAGACCTTCATGCGATTGGTGCCGTTGTAGACCTCCGGGTCGATCTCCGGCATGCGCTCCATATGCGTGAAGGGCGCGACCTCGACCACACCGCCATCGATGGAGGCGTAATGGTCGGCGATCGCGGCATGAAGCTCAGCGCCCGTCGGCACGCGGTCGAGGCCGCCGAGCTGCAGCGGCACCACCGTGATCATGCCCTGCGCGAAATTTCCCACCGCTGGCTGCATGATCGGATCATGCGACAGCTTCGCGTAGGTCCTGAGCTCCGGCACATGCTTGTGCTGCAGCGTCAGGCCGTAGGGCAGGAACTCGGGCGCATTCTCGCCCTTGCCGACATAGTCCTCGATCATCGGCCGGCCGCCGCCGGAATAGCCGGAAATGCCGTTGACGGTGACCGGGAAATCAGCGGGCAACAACCCGGCGGAAACCAGCGGGCGGAGCGTCGCGATCGGCCCCTGCGGCCAGCAGCCGGGGTTGGCGATGCGTTTCGCACTGGCGATCTTCTTCGCCTGGTCCTTGTCCATTTCGGCGAAGCCGTATTCCCAGCCCTCGGCTACGCGATGCGCGGTCGAGGCATCGATGACCTTGGTCTTGTCGTTCTCGATCAGCGACACGCTCTCCTTGGCCGCGGCATCCGGCAGGCAGAGGATCGCGACATCGGCGGCATTGAGGAATTCGGCCCTGGCCGCGGCTTCCTTGCGGCGCTCGGCGGGAATGGAGATGATCTCCAGGTCGCCGCGGTCGGCCAGCAGCGCCCTGATCTGCAGGCCTGTCGTGCCATGCTCGCCGTCAATGAAGATTTTCGGTTTCATCGGTTACCAAATTCCCTGCGATTTCAAGGCTATATGCCTTGAGCGTTATGTAGCACAGCATGAGTGCCGTTGTTCAGGTCCTCGAGCCGCGCCTTCCGTTCGGCCACCAGGCCAAGATAATGCATGGCAATGATCGATCCGGCGATCGCCGTAATATCGGCATGATCATAGGCCGGCGCAACCTCGACGACGTCGGCGCCGACGATATCGACCTGGCCGAGCTGGCGCAGCGTCGAGAGCATCTTGGCCGAGGACGGGCCGCCGGCCACCGGCGTGCCGGTGCCGGGCGCGAAGGCCGGGTCGAGGCAGTCGATGTCGAAGGTGAGATAGGTCTTCCTGCCGCCTGTGCGGTCGACGATCGCGTAGGCGATGTCGGAGGCCCGCATTTCCTCGACCTCATGGCCATAGAGGATCTTGATGCCGAACGTGTCCGGCGCATGCGTGCGGATGCCGATCTGGATCGACCGGTCGGGATCGATGATGCCTTCATGGACCGCGCGGGCGACGAAGGAGCCATGGTCGATGCGCTTGCCATCGTCCGGCCAGGTGTCCTGGTGCGCGTCGAACTGCACCAGCGCCAGCGGCCCGTGGATCGCGGCATGCGCTTTGAGCAGCGGCCAGGTGATGAAATGATCGCCGCCGAGCGTCAACAGAAAAGCGCCTGATTTCAGGATCTTGGCCGCCTCGCGCTCGATCGTGCCGGGGGTTTTCTGGTGGTTGCCGCTGTCCAGCAGACAATCACCATAGTCGACCACCGCGAGCCGTTCGAACAGGTCGCGCGAGAACGGGTATTGCGGATCGTTATCGAGGATCGCCGAAGCGCGCCGGATCGCCTGTGGCCCGAAGCGGGCGCCCGGCCGGTTGGTGACGGCGGCGTCAAAAGGAATGCCCCACACGACGGCGTCCGCGCCCTTCACGTCCTTCGTATATTTGCGCCGCATGAACGACAGCGCGCCGGCATAGGTCGGCTCGAACGACGCGCCGGTCCTGGAGCGGGCGGTGAAGGCGTGATCGATCTCTTTATTCGCCATTACGGGTCCTCGGTTGTCATCGGGCAGCCACAACTACAGAACCGGCACGCAACATGCCAGTCACAGCTTGCGGAGACGGAATGGCGCTCGCCGAGTGCCACGGCAACACAGGATCTGTTTCATTATGACCGAAGCCGCCTTGCTCAATCTCGCACCCGCTCCGGCGGCGATCCGGACCGGCACGGCGACCGGCGAGCGCTTCCTGGTGCTCGATTCCTGGCGCGGCATCTGCGCGCTTTTGGTGGCGCTGTTCCATTTTCCGACCACGTCCATGATCTCGCAGAGCGCCTTTGTCGGCGGCTCCTATCTGTTCGTCGACTTCTTCTTCGTGCTTTCCGGCTTCGTCATCGCCAGCTCCTACGGCAGCCGGCTGGGCGAGCCGGATGAGCTTGCTCGTTTCACGCTGGTGCGCTTCGGCCGCATCTACCCGCTGCATCTTTTGATGCTTGCCGCCTTCATCGCCTTCGAGGCGCTGCGGCTTATGCTCCCGGCCCTGCACGGAACCGGTGCCGCCCCCTTCACCGGTGGCTTCGATCTCAAAAGCCTCGTCGCCAATCTCCTGCTGCTGCAAGGCATGGGGGTCGAAGATCATCTGAGCTGGAACGCGCCGAGCTGGAGCATTTCGGCCGAGTTTTTCACCTATCTGCTGTTTGCCGGCGTGGTGTTCGCGACCGGCCGGCGTGCCTGGATATGGTTCGTCGCCGCGGCCATGACGGCGCCTTTCTTCCTGCTTGCTTTCTCGACGCGTCATATGGACGTGTCCTTCGACTTCGGCTTCATCCGCTGCCTGTATGGCTTCTCGCTTGGAGCGCTGCTTGCCTGGTTTCAGCATGATTCCATTGCAGAGGCGCGACAGGCACGTAGCGGCGGGGCAGGGCGCGTCGCCTGGACGTTGGCTGAACTCGCGATGATCGCGGTGATCGGGCTGTTCGTTTCCGTCGCTGGAGCGAACGATGCAGGCATTGCGGCACCCGTCGTCTTCGCGCTGGCGCTCTACCTCTTCGCCCATGAGGGTGGCCTGGTCAGCGCGCTGCTCTCCAGCCGGCCGATGCTGCTGCTCGGCTCACTCTCCTACTCGATCTACATGGTCCACATCTTCGTGCAGGCGCGCATGATCAATGTCGGCGGCCTGATCGAGCGCAAGTTCGGGCTCGGCATTGTCGGCGACATGACCTTGCGCGGCGATCAGGTGACCGGCTTCGGTGTCGGCTCGCCATCGATCGGCCTCGCCGCTTTGATGGCAATGCTGATCGCCGTCATCGTCGCGTCCTGGTTCACCTGGCGCTTCGTCGAGATGCCGGCGCTGGCGTGGTTCCGCCGGCTTTCCAAGCGGATTTGATGAGCTCACCTTCGAAACCGCTAGCCGGCTTCGTTCACCGCCTTGTCATGGGCATCGCCTAACCGGGTCCCGACCCGGAACGGAGCGATTCCCTGATGCGAACACTCTGGCTGAGCCTTCTTCTGTCCGCCACGCTTGCTGTCGCCACAAGCCAAAGTTTAGCCGGCGAAACGCGCGCCAGTCAGATTCTCGACCGCTTCGAGCACGCCAATCAGTGGCGCGACCACGTGATGATCGCCGCGCACCGCGCCGGCAGCATGCAGGCCGGCAAGACGCTCTATGCCGAGAATTCACTTGCCGCGGTCGAGGGCTCGATCGCGATCGGCGCCGAGATCGTCGAGGTCGATGTCAGGCGAACGAAGGACGGGGCGTTCGTCATCATGCATGACAGCTGGCTCGACCGCACCACGACCTGCAAAGGCGAGGTGGTGGAATATACGCTGGCCGAATTGAAAAGATGCCGGCTGGTGATCGAGGGCACCGGCGCCGTCACCGACGAGCCGGTGTCGACGCTGCGCGAGATGCTGCTGACCACCAAGGACAGGATCCTGATCAACCTCGACAACAAGCTGCAGGTAACCGACCTGCCGGGCATGATCGCGGTCGCCCGCGATCTCGGCATGGCCGACCAGGTGATCGTCAAGGAGAACCTCTGGAACCGGCAGCGCATCGACGCCGCCAAGGCGGCGCTCGCCCAGGCCGGCGGCGGCTTCCAGTTCATGCCGATCCTCGCCGATGATGCCGTGCATGATGCCGCCTTTGCCGGCGAGGTCGACAAGGCGTTCGCGCCACGCGCCATCGAGTTGATCAATTGGCGTAACGGCGCCGAGACGCTGACCGCGAATGGCGGGCCATTGTTCAGCTCTCGCATGCGGGCTTCTGCCATACGCGGCGACTGGCATCTCTGGGCGGACACCTACGCCATCGTCAACAAGCCGGGCGGCTTCCTCGCCGGCGGCCGCGGCGACGAGCTTGCGGTCGCCGCCAGCCTGCCGCGCGAAGCCTGGGGTTTCTGGGTCGACCGCGGCGCCACCATCATCCAGACCGATGAGCCGAAAGCGGCGATCGAATGGCTGACGGCGAACGGGTTTCGCGTGCCTTATACGACGGATATAAAGACGGCTGAGCCGGCGCATACGGCGAGTATCAACTAAGAGCCTGCGCTGAAGCGAGTAATCTCCCCCCTTGTGGGGGAGATTGGCAAACCTCATGCCGCCTTCGCAACGCCATCCAGCTCCTGCAGTACCTCCGCCGACAACTCCAGCTCCGCAGCCGCCAGGTTCTCCCGCAGATGCCCGACCGACGACGTGCCGGGGATCAGCAGGATGTTCGGCGCCCGCTGCAACAGCCAGGCGAGCGCCACCTGCATCGGTGTTGAGCCAAGCCTTTCCGCGACACCTGACAAGGTCGAGGACTGCAGCGGGCTGAAGCCGCCGAGCGGGAAGAACGGCACATAGGCGATGCCGTCGCGGGCAAGCTCGTCGATCAGCGCGTCGTCTTGCTTGTGCGCGAGGTTGTACTGGTTCTGCACGCAGGCGATCTCGCAGATGCGGCGGCCTTCCGCGATCTGCGCGCGGGTGACGTTGCTCAGCCCGATATGGCGGACCAGGCCTTTGCGCTGCAACTCGGCCAACGCCGTCAGCGGCTCCTCGATGGAGCCTTCGGCCGGGCCGAGGGTGTCGAACATGATGCGCAGATTGACGACATCGACCACGTCGAGCCCAAGGTTGGCGAGATTGTCATGCACGGCTTGCGTGAGTTCCTCGGGCGAATAGGCCGGCAACCAGGAGGCGTCGCTGCCGCGGCGGGCGCCGATCTTGGTGACGATGACGAGATCGTCAGAGTAGGGCGCCAGCGCCTCGCGGATCAGTTTGTTGGTGACATGCGGACCATAGTAGTCGCTGGTGTCGATGTGATTTACACCTTGCGCCACTGCCTCGCGCAGCACGGCGATCGCTGCGTCTGGATCTTTCGGCGGACCGAACACGCCTTTGCCTGCAAGCTGCATGGCCCCGTAGCCGAGGCGGCGGACCGAGTGATCGCCGAGTTTATAAGTGCCGGATTTGTCTAAGCTGGACATCGTGGTTCTCCTTCGCTGTCGGCGAGAGAAATAGGGCATGGCTGCTGTTCCGATAACCAGGTATAATCGAAACGGCTTGTGCGGATCTTCGAACAATGGCGACCGATCTCAACGATCTTCAGGCGTTTATGGCCGTGGCGCGCGCCGGCGGTTTTCGCGAAGGAGCCCGTGCGACGGCGGGCAGCGCGTCCGCGCTCAGCGAAGCCATCCGCCGTCTGGAAACCCAGCTCGGTGTCAGGCTTTTCAACCGCACCACGCGCAGCGTCGCTTTGACCGAGGCTGGTGCCGGCCTGCTGGCGCGGCTCGGCCCCGCATTGGGCGAGGTAGAAGCCGCACTCGATGTGGTGAACGGCTTTCGCGACCGGCCCGCCGGAACCTTGCGGCTCAACGTGCCGATAAGCGCCTCGCGGCTGGTGCTGCCAAGAATCGTTCCGGGATTTCTGGCGGCCTATCCTGCCATTCGCCTGGAGGTGATTGCCGAGGAGAACTTTATCGATCTGCTGGTGGCCGGCTGCGATGCCGGCATCCGCTATGACGAGCGGCTGGAGCAAGACATGATCGCCGTGCCGATCGGACCGCGCACGCAGCGCTTCACCACCTCCGCTGCGCCGGCCTACCTTGACCGGCACGGTCGGCCGCAGCATCCCCGTGACCTGCTTGGCCATGCCTGCGTGCGCGGCCGCTTCCCGAGCGGGGTCATGACGCCCTGGGAGTTCGAGCGGGATGGTGAGGTGGTGCGAGTCGATCCCACTGGGCCATTGGTCGTCAGCATCGGTGGAGGCGTCGATCTCGCTATCGATGCGGCGATCGCCGGCGTCGGCATTCTCTGGCTGTTCGAGGACTGGGTCCGCCCGCATTTCGAGAGCGGCGCCCTCGAACCCGTCCTCGAACCCTGGTGGCAGCAATTCTCCGGACCGTTCCTCTACTACCCGGGGCGGCGCTTGGTGCCCGCGCCGCTGCGCGCATTCATCGACTACATCAAGATACCCGCCGCGCGCGGACAATAGAGGCGGTCAGTAGCTGCGCGAAATGAAAAGGCCGCCACGGGGGCGGCCTTTTCGTAAGCTCGAAAATACAGCGTTTAGCGCTTCGAGAACTGGAAGCTGCGGCGGGCCTTCGCCTTGCCGTACTTCTTGCGTTCGACGACGCGGCTGTCGCGGGTCAGGAAGCCGCCCTTCTTGAGCACCGAGCGCAGCGCCGGCTCGTAATAGGTCAGCGCCTTGGAGATGCCGTGACGCACGGCGCCCGCCTGGCCGGAGAGGCCGCCGCCGATGACGGTGGCGACGATGTCGTACTGGCCGGCGCGGTTCGCGGCGACGATCGGCTGGTTGAGGATCATCTGCAGGACCGGACGCGCGAAATAGCTCGCGAATTCCTTGTCGTTGACGGTGATCTTGCCGGAGCCCGGCTTCACCCAGACGCGCGCGATGGCGTTCTTGCGCTTGCCGGTGGCGTAGGCGCGGCCCGACTTGTCGAGCTTCTGGACATGCACGGGCGCGGCCGGCTGCGCGGCGGCAGTGGCAGTCCCGAGTTCTGCGAGCGAGGAAAGCTCAGCCATTACGAGGCCCTCTTGTTCTTGGAGTTCAGCTTGGCCACATCGAGCGTGACGGGCTGCTGAGCGGCGTGCGGATGTTCAGCGCCTGCATAGACGCGGAGATTCTTCATCTGGCGGCGGCCGAGCGGGCCGCGCGGGATCATACGCTCGACGGCCTTCTCGACGACGCGCTCCGGGAAACGGCCCTCGAGCAGCTGGCGCGCGGTGCGCTCCTTGATGCCGCCGGGGTGGCCGGTGTGCCAGTAGTAAACCTTGTCGGTGTACTTCTTGCCGGTGAACACCACCTTGTCGGCGTTGATGACGATGACGTTGTCGCCATCATCGACATGTGGGGTGAAGGTGGGCTTGTGCTTGCCGCGCAGATGGTTGGCGATGACAGTGGCGAGGCGGCCGACGACGAGACCTTCGGCGTCGATCAGCACCCACTTCTTCACCACATCCGCAGGCTTCTGCGAAAAGGTAGCCATGGTTTTGCTCTCAGGTTGACCTTCCTCATCCGCGAAGGACAAGGAAAGGCGTTTCTTGTTGCTTGGATTGACGCCAGGCCGGTAGGCCCGTCGCCAATAACAAAACGGCGGCCGTTGCGGGCCGCTGCTTCGGGTGGGCTTATAGGCGAGGGTGCTGGACGCGTCAAGGCGCATGAAAACCATGCCAGCGTCGAAAGCATAGCAAAAACAATAAGTTGAATAGAAGGTATTATTTTACCTCAATGTTATGCCTGCTATGCGCACCCCTGTGCTAATGCTTAGCCTCGATTTCCTTTCGGGCGGCGCTAGAGAGAAATGCGGACCTTGTAATACCGCGCTCACGCGCCGCGGCATCGATCGCACGTAAGACGCCGCGCTCGAAAGTCACGTTGGCCTGACCACCGCGCCGTCATTATCGATCAACGGTACAGATACGCTCCCTTGGAGAGGGCGGAACGAATTTCGGGAAATGAGACGATCGCGTCAGGGCTGGACGGCTCGGGCACAAGCATATCTTCGGCCCAAAGCTGCAGAGCCTCGACTGCATTCGGCACGATATCCGCTGCTACATCCGCAGCCGAAAAGCAGCCGGGAATGTCAGGAAAGCGAATGCCGAAGGCGCTGTTCGCATCCTTTTCGACCAACGCGAAATAGTTCTTCATGAAGCCTCCTGATTCCGCGCATGACTTAGTTCGTCTGAATCCAGCCTGCCTGCTTGGCGATCGCGCGGGCGGTGCCGACGGGCAGATCCTTCTCGGGATGCGGAACGACATGCACGATAGCGCCTTTTCGGCTTATGTTGAGCTCGACATAAGCCGAACTATGTCGAGCGGAAAATTATGTAGAGTTGCCGACTGCGGTTCTTGGATTTCAAGGCATTGTGTCGATTTCTCTCAACATAGCCGGCCCGCATCTTCAAATGCAGAGAGAAGAGAGTGGCACGCAGACGAAGGAGATGATGCCTGCTGCTCCCTTAAGGTTCAGCCTGCGGCAATGTCGAAGTTGGGTGTGGTGACCAGAAGTTCACATGCCTGTGCTGAACTGGAAGCCTGCGCCATAAGCGGCTGTTCGGCCTGCGCGGTCCGAATGAAAGCAAAAAGAATCTGATTTCCGGTAAGGAGTCGCAACCGGACTCTTAACGGAACAGCATTCTAAGCAAACGTTCTACTTGGACCGGTTGGGGCTTTTTCAACAATATCCGCGCGACCAAGCCATTACGCTTCACTTCAAGGAGGCGGGCAGAGCCGCCTCCTTGAGCCGCTCCGACCCGGGGCTCATCTCCATTGTAAGGCAGTCAAGCAGGGTTCGGCGCTCGCGGAATCCTGGCTGACTGCGAGACCAGGTTATCCAATAGCACCCCTTCGTACGAATGACCTTGTCGGTCAGGCGGACGAGGCGGCCGGCATCGAGTGACGTTCGGCAAAGCGCGAGCGATCCTAAGAGAACACCGCAGCCGAGCTCTGCCGCACGCAACGCCTGCGCGAAGGTATCGAAGCGCAATCGCGCAGGCGGCGGTGGCGGCTCGTCCATTTCGGTCGACCAGTCTCTCCATCCGATCCTCGGCCCGAAGGTGGCAATTCGCGGCAACTTCTCCCAACCCCCCGATGCTTCCTTCAATGAGGCAGGGGCTGCTACAGGCGAGAGTTCCTCGAAAAAGAGGCGCCGCGCCTCGTGGCCGGGCCAATCGCCCTCACCGAAGATGATCTCGAAATCGGCCTCCGTTCGCGGGTGATCGGGCAGTTGTTGAATGGTCTCAAACGAAACCTGCAGATCCGGAAACCCCCGCACGATCTGCAAAAGGCGAGGAACGATCCAAAGCTCGATGACCGAAGCGGTGGCGACGATGGTTATCTTGCGTCGAGGCGACGCGAAGAGGTTAGCGGTGCTGTGCACGAGCTGACCAAGAGCCGCCTGTACTTGCGGCAGCCACGTTTCGCCCTCGAGTGAAAGAGCGACTCCTCTCGCTTGCCGATCGAAAAGCTGCGCACCCAGTCGCAGCTCCAGATTCCGAATACGCTGGCTGACCGCAGCCTGAGTAAGCCCGAGCTCCCTTGCCGCAGCGGTAAAGCTGCTCAACCGAGCCGCGGCTTCGAAAGCCCGGATCCATTCGAGCGGTGGAAGGGCGTCACGTTGAATAGCCATAACGAATTCGTGGTCTTCCCACGCGTATTGATTGATTGTCATTATAGCCAAAAGCGTATGGAATGTTGCTACGGGGTTGATGGCCGATCCATCACAATCGGGCGAAAGGTACCGATTACCGCGTGTCTTCAATGCTTGACCACGAACATTGCGTTCGGGGGTAGCCGGAGATTCGCCATGTCCGCGCGCGCAGGATAGCGGTGAAACGCGTCAACTTGTCGAAACAGGAGAGTTCAATACAGTTCGAGGGGAGAAGAAAATGATCAAGGGGTGCCGGTACCTCGTCCTCGCGGCGTCATGTATCGCGACGACCACGATCGCCGGAGCCGACCAACTCGTGCCCTATGGGGCTGAAAGCGTCGATATCGGCCGCTTTCATGGGATCGTCTCCTATGCGCAGGGAGCGGGTGATTACAGGGTCACTGCCTGCACCAACGCGCTCCTCACGGCGGTGAAGGACACTACCTGCGTTGAGTAGCAAGGGAGGATCAGGGAATGACAGCCGATCTGAGGTCCCAGTTAATCCGCCGTACCGTGGCGGAACTCGTCGCGAATGAGGGTGAAGTGGCAGGAAGGCTTGACCGAGCGCAGCAATTGTCTGCCGGGCACCCCGATACCCTTGCCGCCATCGAGCGCCTCCGACCGATGGTGCAGATGCACCGCGACCAGCTTGCTACCTACCTCAAGGAGTCCGGTGGGACCGAGCCGAGCGGCGAGATGACGAGCCCTTTGTCCGCATCGCGGGAGCCCAACGCACTCTCCGAGGCACTTCGGGACCTATCCCTCGCGTTCCACAATTGCGCACTCGGCTACGCGATCCTGTTCGAACTGGCGCTTCGGCTCTACGAGCTGCGTCTCAGGGAGATCGCGCCGAAGCATCTTAAGGCACATGCCGACGCCGCACTATCCACGGCGCGGCTGTTGCCAGGGGTTGTGGCTCGGCAGCTCGCCCAGGACGGGCTTCACTGCGCATGTCTCTGCCCCATGTGCGGTCTCGGTGCCTGTGGCTGCGTGGACTATGGCACCGAAACACTGACCACCGCCTGGCGCGATGCCGCTGCACCTTGGCCTGGTCTTCCCTGGCCTTCTGAAGTCCCGACCGAGTCGGAGCCGCCCGCTTTCGTCCTCCAAACTCCCAAGCCGGATAGCCAGCTGGCGCGGGCCGGAGTGCTAGGGGGAGAACTGGTCCTCGCGGTTGATGGCCAACAGGTGCGCGGCTTCTGGGACGTTCAGGTTGCGATCCGCAAGCACTCGCTTGGGGACGAGGTGGGTCTCCTCATCCAGCGCGGTTCGGAAACTCCTCGCGAGCTTAAATGCGAGCACGTAAGCGAGTATCCGAAGACGTGAGAAGGTGCCTCGAACATCGTCTCGTTTAACGAGCAGTGGAACTGACCGCTGGCTCGCGTTTGCTCGCCGCGGCCGTTCCTCCGCGCCGGACGAGGCGTGGCCGATGACGAGCTCCGTGTTTTGAGCGTTCAAGGGCTGCGCTTTAGGGTCCTGAACTCGGTTGCCTGATGTCGGCAATTCGCACTTGGCTGGCATGCTCACGTTGCCCGCTCCAAAGACAGCTTTCAGGTGCCAAGCGGACATGCTGAATTCTTGAGTACGCGGCCTAGCTCGCCGCCGTTGTTCCATCCGACCACTGATGGAAACGTCGGTCTTCCTACGTTTCGGGACGTTCCTCTTGGCCGGGAAACGGGTGACGCTGCATGTCCTGCGACACACCTGCGCCATCCATACGCTCCAGGCGACCGGAGACGTCAGGCGTGTCGCGCTCTGGCTTGGCCACAGCAGTGTGGTTAGCACTGAAATCTATCTGCGGATCGATCCGGCCGAAAAGCTCGACATCCTTGATGCCGGCGCGCCACCGCTGATCAAGAAGGGTACGTTCGCCACTGCGCGAGCATCATAGTTATGTAAAGCGATCCGGCCCTTTGATCCCCAAGAGTCAGGGGCCCGGACGGCGATCGCGACATAACTTCGTGCTCGACATAGTTCGGAACTTATGATGCGAGCCCCGAACCGAAACCAATTCGAAGCCTTCATCCTTCGGGCGCTTTATGATGCGGCGGCTGTCACGCTCGATCAAAAATCCACCTATGCATATATATATATATATATATCATCTCCGCATCAATGCTCAGGATGAGCCTCGCCTCGGCGGGATCGAATAGGTTCCTGTGGCGTGCGCCACAGTCTGCCTATCTGGACCTGCAACGATGTCGATGTCGAACACCATCAGGCTCTTCCCGAGCTTGAGGATGCGGCAATGGCCGTCGATCGGCCCAGCCTCCGCCTTACGGACAAAATTAATGTTGAGGTTGGTGGTTACCGAAAGCGCGTCCGGCCCGGCATGGCTTAGCACGCAGACATAGCCGCCGATGTCGGCCAGCGTGAACAGCGAGGGGCCGGAGACGGTGCCGCCCGGGCGCAGATGCCGCTCGTCGGCGTTGAGCCGCACCGTGCAACCGCCCGGAAACACTTCTGTTGCTTCGTAGAAAGAGAACTGGTCGTTGAGCTGCGGATAGACGCTTGCCATCAGCGCATTGACCTCCGCCGCGGTGAGCACCGGCTTCAGATTGCTTTGGGCAGGCATCGGCGGCGTCCTATATAAGTTGGCAAGCTCCGGGCGATACGCCTGGACCAAACGGTGCGACGGAGAAAACACGTCTCGCGGCTGTTCTTCAACCGGCAGCGTGCTAGTTCTGTTGCTCCATAAGCCGCGAGCGCTGATTACGAGGTTTAGAAAGTGGCTGAAGTTGTCGCCATCAAGCCCGCCGTCGCCGACGGCCCTGTTCTCGTCAGCCAGGAGAAGGGCGTGCTGTGCCTCACACTTGCCAGCCCGCCGGCCAATGCGCTGTCGCTCGCGACAATGGCGGCCCTGCAGGCTGAATTCGATCGTGTGAGGGCCGATAAGTCGGTTCGCGTCATTATCCTGGCGGCGTCCGGAAAGGTTTTCTGCGCTGGCCATGATCTCAAGGAAATGACGGCGCACCGCACTGAGCCGGATCGGGGCAAAGCCTTCTTCGAAAAGACCTTCGCGGCCTGCGCGAGCCTGATGCAGACGATCGTGCGCCATCCGAAGCCAGTGATCGCCGAGGTCGATGGCCTAGCAACCGCCGCCGGTCTGCAACTGGTCGCGAGCTGCGACCTGGCAATCGCCTCGCATGAGGCGACCTTCTGCACGCCTGGCGTCAACATCGGCTTGTTCTGCTCGACGCCGATGGTGGCGCTGTCGCGCAACGTCTCGCGCAAGCAGGCGATGGAAATGATTTTGACCGGCGAGACGATCGATGCGGCGACGGCCAAGGAATTCGGCCTGATCAACCGCATCGTGCCGCGCGAATATCTGAATCAGGTTGTCAACAAATACGCGCAAACCATTGCGTCGAAATCGTCTTTGGTCGTCAGGACCGGCAAGGAAGCCTTCTACGCCCAGGCCGAGATGGGGCTGGCCGACGCCTATGCCTATACCGGCCGGGTGATGGTGGAAAACATGCTGGCGCGCGATGCCGAGGAAGGCATCGGCGCCTTCATCGGCAAGCGCAAGCCGGAATGGACCGACGAATAGCTGGCCCCGGGATGCAGCCCGCGTTTTTTCATCGTTGAAGGTTCGACGTGGCTGCCCGCAAGCAACTGACGCGGCTGAAGGCGCCCTATCTCAAGCGCATCCTGCTTGAGCCGTCGCGGGTCGCGGATTGGGAGAACTATCCCTGGAGCCTGCCGATTTTTCGAGACCGTGAATTCGAGTTCGAGTTCACAAGCGCCATCACCATCATCGTCGGCGAGAACGGCACTGGAAAGTCGACCTTGCTCGAAGCCATCGGCGCGCTGGCCGGCTATGACGAGGCCGGCGGCGGCAAAGGCTATATGCCTGTCGACCACTCCGGCGCCGTCGACAAGAGTGGTGCGGCTCTGGCTCGCGCATTACGTGCGCACTGGCTGCCGAAGGTCACCGCGGGCTGGTTCTTTCGTGCTGAATCCTTTTACTCCGTGGCGCGTTATCTCGATCGCTCGGCGCTGGATGTTGGCGCGGCGCCGCCCGATTTCCTCTCCTGGTCGCATGGCGAAGGCTTTATCCGCTTTTTCGAGGAGCGCTGCCGCCGTCAAGGCATCTACATCCTCGACGAACCCGAAAGCGCGCTCTCGCCGACGCGCCAGATCGAATTGTTGAAGCTGCTTCAGCGCATGGAGCGATCCGGCATCGCGCAGGTAATCATGGCGACGCATTCGCCGCTTTTGATGGCCTGCCCGAATGCGCGCCTCTTCCGCATCAGCCGATTCGGCCTCGACCCGACGGATTTTCAAGACACCGATCATTTTCGCATGATGCGCGACTTCTGCAGCGACCCGGCTGCCTTTCTCGCCGAAGCGCTGTATGAGGACGAGCCATGAATCACGACGCCTACGACAACACCTACATCGCCGGCATTCTGAACTCGGTGAAAACGATCGCCATGGTCGGCGCGTCGCCAAACGACGTGCGGCCGAGCTATTTCGTGCTGAAATATCTTTTAGCCAAGGGCTTTTCGGTGTTTCCGATCAACCCGGGTCATGCCGGCAAGGAGATCCTGGGCCGCACCGTCTATGCGAGCCTTGCCGACCTGCCGCAGCCAGTCGACATGGTCGACATTTTTCGCGGTTCGGCAGCCATACCGGGCATCGTCGACCAGGTGCTGAAGCTCGATCCGCTGCCCAAGGTCATCTGGATGCAGCTTGGCGTGCGCCATGACGAGGCGGCCGCCCGTGCCGAGGCCGCCGGCATCAAGGTGGTGATGAACCGCTGCCCGAAGATCGAATACGGCAAGCTGTCGGGCGAGATCGGCTGGACCGGCGTCAATTCCGGCGTGCTGTCGTCGAAGAAGCCTTTGATGCGGCAGGGCTTCCAGAGTTTTGGTGTGCGCCAGAAATAAGCCAGCCTTCGGCCGCGCAAATTTATTCCGGGACGAATTGGATTTTCCCGGACGTTCGCCGCAGATCGTGCGCCGAAAGGTATTTTCTTCTTTGCATTCACGACCGCGCTTCGCCAAGAATGCCCGGCGATTTTCGAAAGATCAGGAGAGGGAAGTCTCGATGACCCGTACGCCCGGTTTCAACACGCTCGCCGTCCATGCCGGCGCCAAGCCCGATCCGGCGACCGGCGCGCGCGCCACGCCGATCTACCAGACCACCTCCTACGTCTTCGATGACGCCGATCATGCCGCCTCGCTGTTCGGGCTGAAGGCATTCGGCAACATATACACCCGCATCATGAACCCGACGCAGGCGGTGCTCGAGGAGCGCATCGCCGCGCTCGAGGGTGGCACGGCCGCGCTTGCCGTCGCCTCGGGCCACGCCGCGCAGGTGCTCGTCTTCCACAATCTGATGCGGCCGGGCGACAATTTCGTATCCGCCACAAAACTCTATGGCGGTTCGATCAACCAGTTCGGCCACGCCTTCAAGAATTTCGACTGGCAGGTGCGCTGGGCCGACACCAACGACCCATCGACTTTCGAGAGCCAGATCGACGACAGGACCAAGGCGATCTTCATCGAGAGCCTCGCCAATCCCGGTGGCATCTTCGTCGACATCGAGAAGATCGGCGACATCGCCCGCAGGCACGGCCTGCCGCTGATCGTCGACAACACCCTGGCCTCGCCCTATCTGGTGCGGCCGGTCGAGCACGGCGCCGACATCGTGGTGCATTCGCTGACCAAGTTCATCGGTGGCCACGGCAATTCGATCGGCGGCGCGATCGTCGACGGCGGCACCTTCGACTGGTCGAAGTCCGGCAAATATCCGATGCTGTCGGAGCCGCGCCCCGAATATGGCGGCCTCGTCCTGCACGAGACTTTTGGGAACTTCGCCTTTGCGATAGCAGCGCGCGTGCTCGGCCTGCGCGACATCGGCCCGGCGATCTCGCCTTTCAACGCCTTCCTGATCCTGACCGGCCTGGAAACGCTGCCGCTGCGCATGCAGCGCCATTGCGATAACGCGGTGAGCGTCGCGGCTTGGCTTTCGAACCATCCGAAAGTCGCGTGGGTGAACTATCCCGGACTGCCGAGCGACAAGAACAATGCGCTGCAGAAGAAATATTCTCCGCAAGGTGCAGGCGCCGTGTTCACCTTCGGCCTCAAGGGCGGCTACGAGGCCGGCGTCAAGTTCGTCGAGGCGCTGGAACTGTTCTCGCACCTCGCCAATGTCGGCGACACCAAATCGCTGGTCATCCATCCAGCATCGACCACGCACCGCCAGCTTTCCGACGAGCAGAAGATCAAGGCCGGCGCCGGGCCGGACACGGTCCGGCTGTCGATCGGCATCGAGGATATCAACGACATCGTCGCCGATCTGGAACAGGCGCTGAGCAAGGTCTGACCGCGATGTCGGCTTTCCTTGCCGTGAATGCCGAAAGCGTGGAACCGGAGGCCGGCGCACCGGCCCCGGATCGCGTGATCTCAGGTGATCCGAAGTTCCGCACCTGGAATGTCGAGGAGCGCGATGGCCTCTATGCCGGTATCTGGGAAGCGACACCCGGCAAGTGGCGCATCGTCTATGACGAATGGGAATTCTGCCACATCCTGTCGGGCGTCTCGGTGATCGCCGAGGACGGCGGCGAGGCGCGAACCGTCAGGGCCGGCGACAGTTTCGTGCTGCGGCCGGGCTTCAAGGGCACCTGGGAGGTGCTGGAGACGACGCGCAAGGAATACGTGATTAAGCTCTGAGGGCGCAGCCGCCCTCAGAGGCTTACAGCTAGCCGCTCCAACCCATGGAAGTGATAGGTATCGCGAAAACGCGGCTCCTCGGCCAGGCGTAAATCTGGCAGCCGGTCGAACAGCGCTTTCAGCGACACCTGCAGCTCCAACCGCGCCAGCGGCGCGCCGATGCAGAAATGGATGCCGGCGCCGAAGGAGACGTTCTTCTGGTCCGTGCGTGCCGGGTTGAAAGTGCCAGGCCCGGCAAACGCCAGCGGGTCGTGATTGGCCATGCCGAGCAGAAGTGCGACCATCTCGCCGGGTTTGACCGAAATGCCCGGCGCCACTTCGATCTCCTCATAGGCGTAGCGCAGGAACATGTGCAGCGGCGCGTCGTAGCGCAGGCATTCTTCGACCGTCGCGACATTTGCTTCCGGTGTTTCGAAGAAGCGGCGCGGATCGTCGCCCTGCGCCAGGATCGAACGCACCGCATTGCCGGTCTGATGCACGGTGGCTTCGTGCCCGGCATTGAGCAAAAGGATCGCCGAGGAAACCAGCTCGTCCTCGGAAAGTTTTTGGCCGTTGTCCTGAGCCTCGATCAGCAGCGACAGCAGATCGTCTCCTGGCTTCTTGCGCCGCTCGGCGACGTAGCCGCGCAGGAAGGCCGCGAAGTCGCGCGCGGCGCGGTTCGCAGTCTCTTCGACCTCGCGCGTGCGGCCATGCATGTACATGGCGACCATCTGATGCGACCAGTCGAGCAGTTGCGGCCCCATCTCGACCGGCACGCCGAGCATCTCGGCGATGATGGTGATCGGCAAAGGCGAGGCATAGGCGGGCAGAAGGTCGACGCTGTCCGGCTCGAAGCGATCGATCAGGTCGTTGGCCAGCACCTCGATGCGAGGCCGCAGCCGTTCGACCTGGCGCGAGACGAAAGCGCGATTGACCAGCGTCCGAAGCCTGGTGTGCACCGGCGGCTCGAGCTCAAGCATCGAATTGGCTTCGATGCCGTCGAAAGCGGTGAGATGCGAGCGGTCGTCGCCGACGCCGCGGCTGTCGGGGATGCCGGCCGGATTCTGGCGGCCGAAGCGACGGTCGCGCAACAGGCGGTTGACGTCGTCGAAGCCGCCAAAACACCAGAAGCCGTAATCCTCCCAGAAGAAGGTGTTCGAGACACCGTGCAGGAAGGCATAGGCCTCATAGGGGTTTTGCACGAACGCTGGCGTGTGCGGGTCGAGCCGCAGGCGGCGGCTCGAGGTGTCGAAAGCGAGATAGGCTGGCATCATGCTTGACCAATAGCGCGCCTTACCAGCCCGATGCCAGATCGTATCTTGGCGCCCATCATCGCGATCCGTTGAGCCTGGCGAGGGACGATGGGCGCAGGGTGAATGGCTTCGGCGCCGCGCTTCAGTGTCCCGTTTTCAGGATGCCTGCCACCTTGGTGGCGATCGCGGCGTCGAGCGCCTGCCAATTTCCGAGGAGTTCGCGCGGGAAACGGTAGGTGAGGCTGAGATCGTCGCCGACCTGGATATCGCGCTCGCAGGGCGCCAGCGATTCCTCGGCGCTCGGTCCGCTCAGGCAGCGGGCGACGAAAGGATCCTTGCCGGCGCGGTCGGCGACCGCCAGCACCTCGTTGAGATAACCTGACTTTTCGGTGAAGCCGTAGAGCATGGTTCCAGCAGGGCCAGGTGTGCTCGGCTTGACGATCAGGGCGCTGTAGATCGGCGCGAAGCGGCCGCTCATGTCGCGCGACATCATCCGCGGCTCGAACGACAGGAAAATGATTTTTTTGGTCGTGGCGTGGTTGAAGTCGTCGCGCGCGGCGGTGCTGTAGCCGTCCATTTCGGGATAGCGCAGATAGAGGTCGAGGCGCGAAGCGATACCGTCGCGCCTGGCCTGGTCGAAGCGGATGAAGTTGGCCGGCACGCTGATCACATTGTTGCCCATGACGACCTGGCGGACGGTGGTGTCGTCGGTATAGCCGGCCATGGCGATCGATCGGCCAAGCCATTTGCCGCCGACGCTGATGGCCACCGAAAGCAGGGCCAGCGCCGCGAAGGCGTAGAAGACCCGCTTCATGAAGGTCGAGTCGACGACCTCGAAGTCCGGGCTGTCGGCGGCTGCCTCTCTCATCGCGATCCCCGATCCGCTCACCTGTCCTCAGGTGGCACAGCGCGCGCGGCATGGCTCTTGCAGCGCGTCGGCACGACTGTGCGATTTCATGGTAAACGGTTGGTAAAGATGGATCCGATGTTCCTCCCTCTCTACGCTTTTGCGGTCGGCCTGACGGCTTGCGGCCTCGCCGGCTCGGCCATGGAACTCATCTTTGGCCGCCGGCTGGCCTTTGCCGAGCCTTATGTATCGCCCGCCCATGTCCTGCGCTCGCTTGCTGCAACCGCCTGTGCCGGCCCGTTCATGCTCACCAATGAAGCTTTAGCCGCCAGGCGCGAGGGGCGCATCGGCACGCTGGCGCTGCTTTCCTGCGGCTGCACGGCAGTGGCCTGGGCGCTGGCGCTGGGCATCGTGCTGATCACCATTGCCTCCTGGTCGACCGGTCTCTTAGGTTCGGCTGATTTCCCGGCCTGAAACGATTCGGAGACGAAAATGCCAATCTATGCGATCGACGGGAAGGCTCCGCGATTCGACGACGTCGAGACGAACTGGATCGCGCCGGATGCCGCGCTGATCGGCAATATCAGGATCGGACGCAATGCGGGCTTCTGGTTCGGTGTCGTCATCCGCGGCGACGGCGAGCCGATTACGATCGGCGCCGATACCAATGTGCAGGAACATACGATCATGCACACCGATCCGGGCTTTCCGCTCACCATCGGGCAGGGCTGCACGATCGGCCATCGCGCGCTGCTGCATGGCTGCACGGTCGGCGACAACAGCCTGATCGGCATGGGCGCCATCGTGCTCAACGGCGCCAGGATCGGCAACAATTCGCTGGTCGGCGCCGGCGCCCTGGTGACGGAAAACAAGGTTTTTCCGGACAATTCCCTGATCGTCGGCTCGCCCGCCAAGGTGATACGGGTGCTGGACGACGCGGCGGTCGAGAGGCTGCGCGTCTCGGCCGCGCATTATGTCGCCAACGGCAAGCGCTTCAGGGCTGGGTTCAAAGCGGCCTGAGAGCCCAGATGGCCCGCATTTACCTCACGGCATGCCGTCCGCTTAGCCGTGCCCGGACATAGCATTGCGCAGCAGTGACGCCCCAGCTTCAAAGCCGGCCGTGTCGGCGCCCTCCAGCGCGGTTTCATAGTCGTCGATGCGGGTTCTGAGCGACGGATCCGCGCCCGACGCCAGGAGCAGGCGGATCGCCTCGGCGTCGCGCAGCGACACCGCGTAGTGCAGTGGCGTCCAATCGTTCACGCCACGCATGTTCGGGTCGGCGCCATGTTCCAACAGGAGCTGGACGACTTCCAGCCTGTCCGGCCGCTCGGTCGACAGCGCCGCGATCAAAGAAGGAAAGCCGGCTTGATCCTCATAGTTCGGGTTCGAGCCGGAACGGAGCAAGGTTCCGATGAAAGCGATAGGGCTCCAATAGATCGCGTATTCCAGCGGATGGCCGAGGCCGAGCTCGAACGGCATCTGCTCATCGAACCAGCGCGCCGAGCCGCCGAGCGCTCTGCCAAGACTTTCAAGGTCGCCCGCCTTGAAAGCGTCGTCTATGGCCTTGAACAGTCGGTGGCGCTCGCAGCGATCCTCAGGGATTTCCAGCATCGCCTTCCATCCGAAATGAACGGCCATATTGCGCCTAACCACCGCGATCAGGAAGGCCTGCCGATGACGGTGGGAGCGGGTGCTTCCAGCAAGCCGGTCGGCTGGTTCCCTCGACGGGCATCGCCAGAAATGGCGGAGCCGGCCCGGGGACAGGGCCGGCTCCTAAAACCCGGTCGTTGGGGACGGGGAGGGTGGGGACTCGACCGGGCTTTTCCCTAAGCACGTCGCACGAATGCGACGTGCTTGTTCTCTTTGCGCATGTCGTTGTCCCAAAACCGCTGCGCACTTTTGGGCGACATGCATCGGCGCCCTTAGCGGACGCTGGCGACGGCGTCCTCACGGCCGTCGTTGATCGAAACCCAAACGCCCGAATTCTCGGTCGATTGACGTTTGAGGTAGGTGTAGACCGTATCGTTCCAGGCGAGCACTTTCGGCTCGAGGTTGTCGAGGATGAATTCGCCGAGGCTGGTGCGCACCGTCAGCACCGCGTGACCGTCGCCGTTCGGCTGGCGCACCACCGTCATCAACAGGTCGCCGGCGGGAACACCTACGGCCATCAACTCGCGGCGTTTTTCCAGCGCATAGTCCTCGCAATCGCCATAGCCGTTGTCGGGATAGGCCCAGTATTCCTCGACACCATAGATCTCCATATCGGTGCGCGGCTTGACGCGGGTGTTCACCGAATTGTTGACGTTGATGATCGTCGCCCACAGCTTGCGGGTCAGATCGACCGGAGACCCTTTCGGCGTCCGCTCGTTGCATTCGGCCGGAATGCGCCGGCAGAACTCGTAGTGGCCGACCGGCTGGGTGGTGCGGCCGCCCGTATGCATGAACACCGGTCCTGCGCTTGCCGTGCCCCACGCGGAAAGCTGCATCGCCATTGCCAAGAGCAACAGCTTGCCCCTCGTCATTTTCATTATGGTAGTCTCCCCGTTTGTGAGAGACTGTGCCACGTTGGGATTTATTTGACGCAAAAACGCGAAGTAGATATTGAGTAAAACGCCCGTAGAATAAATATAAAATTTGAACTATCTCGATTCCGGATTGTTGAGATTTTGCCCCGGCTTCATTCCGCTTCACATGACGTCCCGGCACGCCGCCCGGCTGCGGAAGGGCCAACAAAAAAACCGGCCGCTGCCGGCCGGTCTGGTGTTGCTTAAGTTCGACTGCGATCAGGACCGCGGCGCGTTGAATTCCGAATCCAAAGTTTCCGGCCGCTGGATGACGGCGAATTCGATGGCGACGCCGTCCTCGAAATGACGCACCACCTGGCCGCGCATCGTCCCGAGCATGACCTGCACGCCGATCGCCGGCTTGACGTCGATCTCGATCGCCGCGCCCGAAAGCGACAGGTCGATGATGCGGCACTGATATTGGCGCCCGTCGGTGAGCTGCAGCACGCTCATCGGATTGCGCGGCGCGACGCGCTCATGGCGGCGGTCTTCCGGCAGGTCCAGCTCATGTTTGTTGGCGAGCCATGTGAGCTGCGCGGCAAGCTTGTCCTTCTTGCGGTCGGAAGCGATAACGGTCATGGCGAAACCGTCCTGCGAGGTCCGTGTCACGATGCCTTCGATGCGACCGATATGGTCGATATAGGCAATGACCTTTTCGCCGGGCATTCCGACGCGATCGGTGCGCAGGGCGACATTGCCGGGCGACATGTCGATCACCTGGCACGCATGCTCTGTGCGGTCCTCCAGCATGAATCGCCCGTATATCTTCACCCGGACGCGCTGGAAATTACGCCGCTCTGCTCGGGACGGCGCGTATTCTACCGCCGCTGACCTCATGACTGCCTACACCCCCGTTGGCATCCCACGCGACGTTGCGCAGAATTTCGCCGGAAAAAACTACAGCAAGGCAGGTTAACAAAGGGGAAAAAGCCGGCCCTAAATGGCTTGGCATCGCTCGTCCGCGCAAGGCAAAAGCGAGGTCCGATCACGGCGAAAAAGCCTCGCGACCCGCCTTACTCGTTGCGGCCGCCATCAAAGACGACGAGGTGCCGGATCCGGCGCACGCGGCCGAGCGCCGAGATGGTCTCGGGCGCGTCGAACTCTGTCGGCACGAGCGAGGGAACGTCGATCGCGGGCCGGTTTTTCAGGAACATCGGTTCTTTGTCGGGATCGATGACCCGGATCGCGTCGATCAGCGCATCGGCGAGCGGGTCGGCGCCCAGCCAGAACGGTCTTTCCGCGGCGCTGACGATGCCGAGGCAGCGCGGGCTTTCGACGCCGCCGTCCAGCGGCAGCGCAAGCAGTTCGAACTTGTTGGAGCGGCCGTTTCGGCTGAAACCTTCATAGGTCAAAAGCAGGACCGATTTCTGATCGAAAACGCCGTGGATGAGCCGCGACATCAGCCGCTGGTCTTTCTCGCGCCAAAGCGAGGGGAAGGAGAAACCCTTGAGCTCGCGGCCGTAATAGGCGCAGAGCCTGGTGCCGGCCAGCCGGAACACGGCTTCGCCGCGTGTGTCGCGCTCCAGGATGAACGTGTCCGCCAAAAGCGACTTGATGTCCGCCGGCTCGACTTCCGAGCGCTTCGGGGCAGGGCGGCCATCACGGAGTTGGTTCCAATATTGGAACAGCGTGATTGATCCGTTCTGATTCATTCCATTCCGCTCCGAGCAATCTGTCTTTTTTGTTGTCCCATCGGCGAACAGACAGGGCGCCCTCCGATGACCTTCATGCGGTGCGGAGCAGGATGCGTGCCAGCAGCGTTAACGTTTGTTCACGGATCGGGGTCGTTAAGGTTAACAAGTGGTTTACATTGCGCGCCGGTGGGGCCTGTGGCACACCAAAAACCACTCCAAAACGGTCGTTTCAGCAGCGATCGGCAGCACTTCAGTTAAAAGTTTACGGGGAGCAGGGGACTCGACCGGCCGTTCAGGGGAAACCCTGGACGGCATTCTTTTTGATTCGCCCTCTTCCGATTCGGCCCCCTCTGATTCTGCTTGGGGCGATTCGCGGTTTGTGATTCGATCGGGCGTGAACTACATGCTCGCCGGAAATCGAGTCTCCAGCCAAGTGCAAGGGGCGCATGAGCGAACCGGTAAGCCCGACTGAATCCGAACCGCAGCCTGACGAAGAGGCGCCGGAGCCGCGCCGCGAGCCGGTGTTTAACCTGCCGCCGGTGGTGCTGGCGGTGATGGCGATCTGCGCGATCGTCTTCCTGCTGCAGCAATATGTGCTGAACGACACCCAGCAATTGACGCTGCTCTACGACGGAGCCTTCATTCCGGTGCTCTACACCGGACAGTACGGCTTCGACTGGTTCCTGTTCACGCGCCCCTTCACCTACGCTTTCATGCATGGGGGCTTTGCCCATATTGCCATCAACATGATCTGGCTCGCCGCTTTCGGCTCGCCGCTTGCCAATCGTCTCGGCGCTGGTCGGTTTGCGGTATTCTACGCCGTGACCGGGCTGGCTTCGGTTGCGCTGTTTTGGGCAATGCACCCGTATGGCGAAATGCCGCTCGTCGGCGCCTCGGGTGCGATCTCGGGCATGATGGGGGCGGCGGCGCGCTATGGCTTCCGTATCGACCGCTCGTCCGGCCGGGCGGCCTTCGCCGGCGAGCCGCTGCCGATCGCGATCGTGCTGCGTTCGCGCGGCGTCATGACCTTCCTCGGCGTCTGGATGGTGATCAACCTCGCCACCGGCTTGCTCGGCTTTGCGCCGGGCATCGACGGCCAGATCGCTTGGGAGGCTCATATCGGCGGCTTTGTCGCCGGCTTTTTCGGCATGCGTTTTTTCGACCGCCCCGAGCAGGTGGCGTGAGCCCCGCCGCACTTGAAATGCAACCAATCACGGCGCACGATGTTCACCGGAACGTGAATGCCGGTCAGGGCAGGAGCCGGCAGGCAAGGCATAGGAGGACGCCATGACTGTGAAGGCAATTCTCGAGCAAAAAGGCCATGATGTGTTCACGCTCGGGCCTAACGAA
This sequence comes from Mesorhizobium sp. LEGMi-168a, assembly GCF_058312955.1. Classification (NCBI taxonomy): domain Bacteria; kingdom Pseudomonadati; phylum Pseudomonadota; class Alphaproteobacteria; order Hyphomicrobiales; family Phyllobacteriaceae; genus Mesorhizobium; species Mesorhizobium sp. LEGMi-168a. Next base: position 412,795 of record NZ_JBZEGV010000001.1, on the reverse strand, counting down.
AAGCTGAGCGAAGCCATTCGCATCCTGACCGAACACCGGATCGGCGCGCTTGTCATCACCAATGGCGACCGCAAGATCGTCGGCATTCTCTCGGAGCGCGACATCGTGCGGGTGCTGGCCAGGGAAGGGGCGACAGCGCTCGATATCGCGGTGCGCTCGGCCATGACGCCCAAGGTCAAGATCTGCAATGAGAACCATACAGTCAACGAGGTCATGGAGATCATGACCAAGGGTCGCTTCCGCCATCTTCCGGTGGAGAAGGACGGCATGCTCGACGGCATCGTCTCGATCGGCGACGTGGTCAAGCGCCGCATCGAGGATGTCGAGCGCGAGGCCGAGGAGATCAGGGCCTACATCGCCACCGCCTGAGGCAGGGCCAAAGGGAACCGCCGGCCGCTTTCGGCCGGCGGAACTGTGGCTAGAGCAATTCCAGGAAAAGTGTGTAACGGTTTTCCGTCCGGAATTGCGTAAAAACAAAGAGATAGAGCGGTTCGCCGTTTCCATGAAACGGTGAAACGCTCTAGCGGTTGTCCAGTTCGGCGCGGACGAGTTCGAGCCCGCGCCGGGTGATGCGGTAGGGGCCGCCACCCGACGACGAAACCGCCTTCTTCCGCTTCAGTTTTCGAAACAGTTCGAGATCGACGCCGGGATAGCGCCAGCCGTCGCGGGTCAGGCACTGGACCGAAGCGATCTTTTTCCTCTCGTTTTTCTCGATTTCGATGCGCCCGCCTTGCGCGAGCAGGTGCAGGATGCGCTGTTCGATGCGCGAAATGTCCATTGAAGAATTCCCGGGAAAACAACAAAAGCCGCCGCCGCGAGAAATCGCGGCACGGGATTTCAAGTTCTCTGCCCTGCCTCGCTAGGAGGTCAGGGCCTTACCGGGACTGAGCGTAAGTGGACATCCACTCTCCATTGGGATGGACGTCCTATAAGCGAAGGCGGCGGAAAAGGCCAGCATGCGGCTTTGCGCTTGTCTCGCCGGGCGGTTTGCACTAGCGAAGTTGCACACCAAAATATGCGTCTCATGCATATACGAGAATTCTAAGTCTGTAGGCCTCCATGAGCATCATCGATACCCGCACGCCCGACCCGAAACGCCTGATCTCCGGCGCCACCGGCGACTGGGAGATCATCATCGGTCTCGAAGTGCATGCGCAAGTGACGTCCGAGGCAAAGCTCTTCTCCGGCGCTTCGACCTCCTTCGGCGCCGCGCCCAACGGCAATGTCAGCCTCGTCGACGCGGCGATGCCCGGCATGCTGCCGGTGATCAACGAGGAGTGCGTCAAGCAGGCGATCCGCACCGGGCTGGGCCTCAAGGCCGAGATCAATCATAAGTCGGTCTTCGACCGGAAGAACTATTTCTATCCGGACCTGCCGCAGGGCTATCAGATATCGCAGTACAAGCAGCCGATCGTCGGCGAGGGCAAGGTGATCGTCTCCGTCGGGCCCGACCGGCAGGGCGAGTTCGAGGACATCGAGGTCGGCATCGAACGGCTGCATCTGGAGCAGGATGCCGGCAAGTCGATGCACGACCAGCATCCGACCATGTCCTATGTCGATCTCAACCGCTCGGGCGTGGCGCTGATGGAGATCGTCTCCAAGCCGGACATGCGCTCCGCCGACGAGGCCAAGGCCTATGTCAGCAAGCTGCGCACCATCATGCGCTATCTCGGCACCTGCGACGGCAACATGGACGAAGGCTCGCTGCGCGCCGACGTCAACGTCTCGGTGCGCCGCCCCGGCGGCGAATTCGGCACGCGCTGCGAGATCAAGAACGTCAATTCGATCCGCTTCATCGGCCAGGCGATCGAATCCGAAGCCCGCCGGCAGATCGCCATCCTGGAGGACGGCGGCGCGATCGAGCAGGAGACAAGGCTGTTCGATCCCAACAAGGGCGAGACGCGCTCGATGCGCTCAAAGGAAGAGGCGCATGACTACCGCTATTTCCCGGATCCAGACCTTCTGCCGCTGGAATTCGACCAGGCCTATGTCGAGGCTTTGGCTGAGCATCTGCCGGAACTGCCCGACGACAAGAAGGCGCGCCTTATCGGATCGCTGGGCCTCTCGACCTACGACGCATCGGTGCTGGTATCGGAAAAGCCGATCGCCGACTATTTCGAGAAGGTGGCCTCGGGGCGTGACGGCAAGCTTGCTGCCAACTGGGTTATCAACGACCTGCTCGGTGCTCTCAACAAGGCCGGAAAAGATATTGAAAACGCTCCGGTTTCGCCAGAGCAGCTCGGTGCCGTCATCGACCTGATCAAGGAAGGCACGATCTCCGGCAAGATCGCCAAGGACCTGTTCGAGATCGTCTGGAACGAGGGCGGCGATCCGCGCCAGCTCGTCGAAAGCCGAGGCATGAAGCAGGTCACGGACACCGGCGCCATCGAGAGGGCGGTCGACGAGGTCATCGCAGCCAATCCGGACAAGGCCGAGCAGGCGCGCGCCAAGCCGACCATGGCCGGCTGGTTTGTCGGCCAGGTGATGAAGGCGACCGGCGGCAAGGCAAACCCGCAGGCGGTCAACGAATTGGTCAAGGCCAAGCTCGGCATCGAATAGACATGTTCATCCGCACCGCCAGCGAACGCGATCTTGCAACGATCCGAGCGCTGCTGGTCGAGACCTGGCACGCTACCTACGATGCCATCTATGGCGTCAAGCGGGTCACCGAAATCACGGATGACTGGCATTCGATCGCCTCGCTCAAGGCGCGGCTGACGCGCCCCAATTCGGAATTCCTGGTGGCTGACGACGGCCAGCGCATCGGCGGCATGGCTTTCGCTTCCGCCACCACGGATCCGAAGATCGTCCTCCTGAACCAGCTCTATGTCCGCCCGGACTGCCAGCGGCAAGGAATCGGCCGATCGCTGATCAAGGAGATCGAGGCCAGCTTCCCTGAAGCGCGGACATTGCGGCTGGAGGTGGAAGCGGCAAATGCTCCGGCGATTGCCTTCTATGAGGCGAACGGGTTCCGGCCGGCCGGCAGGACCGCCGATTGCAGCGGTGGTTCGGGAATGCCGGCAATCGTGCTGGAAAAGCAGCTGAGTTAGCCGGCCCGAGCTCGATCAGCCGCCAGGAATCTCGACATTGTCGATCAGCCTGGTCGTCCCGAGCCAGACGGCGGCGAGCAGGCGGCCGTCGCTGTCCCGCCGCCAGGACCTGAGCGTCACGGCCTCGCGCGCGGCGACGTAGTCGACCTTTCGAAAGCCCGCCCGGACGAGCGCTTCCGCGGCCTCGCCCACAGCACTTGCCTCGTCCCCACCGGAGGCCAGTTTCACAGCGGTTTGACGCAAGACCAAGTTGAGCATGCGCGCGACGCCAAGTTCGACCTCGCTGAGATAGGCATTGCGCGACGACATGGCGAGACCGTGCAGGTCGCGCACGGTCGGCGCGCCGATGATCTCGACCGGCAGATCGAGGTCGCGGCAAAGCTGCCTGACGACGCAAAGCTGCTGATAATCCTTCTCGCCGAACACGGCGCAATCGGGCGCTGCCTGCAGGAAAAGCTTGGTCACCACCGTGGCGACACCATCAAAGAAGGTCGGCCTGAAATCCGTTTCCAGGCCGGAAGAGGGGCCGCCGACCGAGATTTTGGTGGCGAAGCCGGCCGGATACATCTCGGCCACGCCCGGCGTGAAGGCGAGATGCGCGCCCGCTTCCCGCAACCGGTCGAGATCGCGGACGAGCTGGCGTGGATACTTGTCCAGGTCCTCTGTCGGCGCGAACTGGGTCGGATTGACGAAGATCGAGACGACGCAGCGCTCGGCCTTTTCGAGCGCGATCCTGATCAGAGAGATGTGGCCGTCATGCAGGGCGCCCATGGTCGGCACCATGGCGATCCTCTGGCCGTCCTGGCGCCAGTTCCGGATTTGCGCGCGCAGCGCCGCAACACTGTCGACGACGATTGGCCTACTCATGCCTTGTCCTTGCCCGATGTCGCCGAAAAGACGTGGTCCGGTCCCGGAAATGCGCGGCCGCGCACTTCGGCGGCGTAACGCGCCGCCGCATCCGAAATGGTGTCGCGCAGGTTTGCGTATTCCTTGACGAATTTCGGCACGCGGTCGACGGTCATGCCGATCATGTCGTCTATGACCAGGATCTGGCCGTCGCAGTCGCCGCTGGCGCCGATGCCGATGGTCGGGATGGCGATATGGCGGGTGAGATCCGAGGCCACCGCCTCTACCGTGCCTTCGATGACGATCGAGAAGGCGCCGGCTCTTTCGACCACTTCGGCGTCGCGAAACAGTGCGGCAATGTTTTCCTCGGTCCGGCCCTTGATCTTGTAGCCGCCGTCCTTTTCCACGGATTGCGGCTGCAGGCCGATATGGCCCATCACCGGGATGCCTTCGGCGACGATGGCCGCAATCTGCGCTGACATGCCGACGCCGCCCTCGAGTTTCACCGCCTGGCAGCCGGTTTCACTAACGATGCGTTTTGCCGAGGCAACGGCCTCCGCGGCCGAGGTCTCGTAGCTGCCCGCGGGCATGTCGACGACGACACAGGCCTTTGTGGAGCCGCGCATGACCGCTTTTCCGTGCGCGATCATCATCTCCAGCGAGGCGCCGAGCGTCGTGTCATGGCCATGCAGCACCATCGCGACGCTGTCGCCGACCAAAAGCAGGTCGACATGTGGATCGAGCATGCGGGCTATCGGATAGGTGTAGGCGGTGAGACAGACGATCGGCACGTCGCCTTTGCGGCGGCGAATGTCTTCGGCGCCGATCCGATTGCCGGTGGACCGTTCTGGGGCCAATCGTCACCTCCTCAACCGGCGAGGGCCAGATGCCCGCTTACCGGGCGCGTGCGAGCTTTAGAAACACAGGCAACGCTTGGCAAGCAGGGCTGGCGACATCTCCGCGCGTGTATCGATTAATGCATGTCGCGCAAAGGTGTGCAGCGGTTTTGCGAAAACGACATGCATAAAACAAAACCAAAGCGCGTCGCCTGAATCGGTTTCAGCGCGACGCGCTTTGGCGCACGAAGCGTTTACATCGCGCGGCGCGGCAAAACCCTTGCCTTCGCGATGACCTGACGCCATAAGCAGGAGACAGCGCGGCCGCTGCCGCCACGAGGATCCGGATGAAGACTTTCCTGCTGCAGTTTTTCACCTGGTGGAACAGCCAGACGCTGGGCACGCGCTTCCACACCTGGCGATTCGGCAAGAAGGTCGGCGAGGACGAGGCCGGCAACGTCTACTATGAAGGCGGCGTCGATTCGGAAGGCCGCACCCGCCGCTGGGTCATCTATCGCGACTATTCCGAAGCCTCGAAGATCCCTCCGGGCTGGCATGGCTGGATCCATCATCGCGTCGACACGCCTCCCTCGAGCGAGAGCTACAAGGCTCGCGAGTGGCAGAAGCCGCATCGGCCGAACCTGACCGGAACGCCCGGCGCCTATCGCCCGCAGGGTTCCATCCTGACCAACCAGCACCGCCCGCAGGTGACTGGCGACTACGACGCCTGGACGCCCGGCTCGTAAACGCGTCTTTCGGTCCTTTGTCGCCACAATTGGCGTTTAGCTGCTTGCTGATATCGCAGCCATGATTAGCCTTGGGCGATTGAGAGAATCACCCGGGCGCAACCACCGGTATCCTTGCATGAGCGCTTTCAGCCGAATCTCGACCGGATTGTTCGCGGCAGTTTCCATTCTGGCTGCCTCGACGGCGGTGTTCGCCGCAGCACAGGCGCCGGCGGCGCCGGCAGCCTCCGACCGCGTCACCAACCCGGTCGCCGAATTCGCCGGCATCGACAAGATCACCGGCCGCATCATCACCTTCGACGTCTATATCGACGAGACGGTGCAGTTCGGCGCCCTGCAGGTGACCCCGCGCGTCTGCTACTCGCGGCCGGAGACCGAGCAGCCGAAGACCGATTCCTTCGTCGAGGTCGACGAGATCACGCTCGATCGCAAGATTCGCCGCATCTTCACCGGCTGGATGTTCGCCGAAAGCCCCGGTCTCAACGCCGTCGAGCATGCCGTCTATGACGTCTGGCTGAAGGCCTGCAAGCAGAAGTCTGACGTGCCGCCGCCGACCGCCGCCAAGGCGGATACGGGCAAGCCGAAGACCAATGCCGCCAAGCCGAAAGCTCCGGCGCAGGAGCAGCCGGCCGAAGCTGCGCCCGAGCCGACGGACACCGCGCCCTCGCCGGACGGTACGGACACCACCGACGCGAACTGACCTCGGAACCCTCATTTTCGCAATCCGTTGGTAAACGGCAACAGCGACGGGAGGATTCCACCATGGCCAAGATCAGGCCAATCACCGCCAACAAGCAAGAACTTCTCGAGATCGAGAAGGGCTTCTGGACCGGAGATTCCGCCTACTACGAGGCCAACGCCGACGCGGAGTGCCTGGTCGCCTTTCCACAGATGGCGCAGACAATGACCAATGCCGATTTGGCCAAGACCGCGAGCAAGCCCAATCGCTGGCGCGATCTCGACATCAAGCCGAAAGGCATGGTCGAACCTGGCAGCGATATCGTCATGCTGACCTACGAAGCGCGCGCGACACGGGAAAACGGCGAGCCCTATGCCGCTCTCGTCAGCACCGGCTATGTCCACCGCGCCGACGGCTGGAAGATGATGTTCCATGCGCAGACGCCGATAGAAACATCGGCCGGTCCCTGACGGCCTACGCCTCAGGGATAAAAGGTAGCCTCGCCCTTCAGGGCCTCGGCCAGCATCGTCTCATAGCGGCTACGCGGCACGTCGATGGCGCCGAAGCGCTTGAGGTGCTCGGTGGTGAACTGCGTATCGAGCAGTGCGAAACGGCGTTCGTTCAGCCGCTCGACAAGATAATAGAGGCAGGTCTTCGAGGCGTCGGTTTCCCGGGCGAACATGCTCTCGCCGAAGAACACGCGCCCGAGCGACACGCCATAGAGGCCGCCGACCAGCCGGCCCGCGCGCCAGGCCTCGACCGAATGGCAGTGGCCCAGCCGGTAGAGATCGATATAGGCTTCACGGATCGGGGCATTGATCCAGGTCGAGCGGCGCTCGTCGCGTTTTTCGGCACAGCCGTCGATCGTCGCCTCGAAGTCGAAATCGTAGCGGATGTCGAAAGGATGCCTGCGGATCGTCTTCTTCAGGCTGCGCGGCGTGTGGAAGCCGTCGAGCGGGATAATGCCACGTGTTTCCGGCCGCACCCAGAACACCTCTGGATCAGTCGCGCTCTCGGCCATAGGGAAGACGCCCGAGGCATAGGCTTTCAGCAGCAGGTCGGTCGGGATGCGATAACCGGGCGCGTAGGGACGAGTCATTGCGCCATTATAACCGCAAGACCACAACGCATGTCGCCCAAAAGTGCGCAGCGATTTGGAAGAACGACATGCATCAAAACAACGATTTGAAGCGCGTCGCCTGAATCCGTTTCAGAGCGATGCGCTTAGGGCAGGCCGTCATCACCTGAATCTCGACAGACCTAGTCCTCCTTGGCCAAATATTTTTCCAGCCAGTGGATGTCGTAGTCGCCATTGGCGATGTCCGGATTGCCGACCAGGTCGCGGAACAGCGGCAACGTCGTCTTGATGCCGTCGACGACGAACTCGTCGAGCGCGCGCCGCAGCCGCATCATGCATTCGACCCGGTTGCGTCCATGCACGATCAGCTTGCCGATCAGGCTGTCGTAATAGGGCGGGATCCTGTAGCCGGAGTAGACGCCGGAATCGACGCGGATGCCGAGGCCTCCAGGCGTATGGAAATGCGTGATCGTGCCGGGCGACGGCGTGAAGGTGCGCGGATCCTCGGCGTTGATGCGGCACTCGATGGCGTGGCCGTTGAACTTGATGTCTTCCTGCCTGACCGACAGCCCGGCGCCCGAGGCGACGCGGATCTGCTCGTGCACGAGGTCGATGCCGGTGATCGCTTCCGTCACCGGATGCTCGACCTGCAGGCGGGTGTTCATCTCGATGAAATAGAACTCGCCGTTCTCGTAGAGGAATTCGATGGTGCCGGCGCCGGAATAGCCGAGATCGGCGATCGCCTTGGCGCAGATGCCGCCGATGCGCGCGCGTTCCTCGGCATTGAGGGCGGGGGAGTTGGCCTCCTCCCACACCTTCTGGTGGCGGCGCTGCAGCGAGCAGTCGCGCTCGCCGAAATGCACACCGCGGCCGGCGCCGTCGCCGAACACCTGCAATTCGATATGGCGCGGCTTCTCCAGAAATTTCTCGATATAGACGGCGTCGTCGCCGAAGGCGGCGCCGGCTTCCGACTTTGCCGTGTGCAGCGCCACTTCGAGGTCGGTCTCGGTGCGGGCCACCTTCATGCCGCGGCCGCCGCCGCCGGCCGAAGCCTTGATGATCACCGGATAGCCGATCTCGGCGGCCACGCGCTTTGCTTCCTTCTCGTCGCTGATCGCGCCATCGGAACCAGGCACGACCGGGATGCCGAGGCGCTTTGCCGTGCGCTTGGCCTCGATCTTGTCGCCCATGATGCGGATATGGTCGCCCGACGGGCCGATGAAGGTGATGTTGTGGGCGGCGAGGATGTCGGCGAACTTGGCGTTTTCCGACAGGAAGCCGTAGCCAGGATGCACCGCGTCGGCGCCTGTGATCTCGCAGGCGGCGACGATCTGGTGGATGTTGAGATAGCTCTCGCGCGACGGCGGCGGGCCGATGCAGACGCTCTCGTCGGCAAGCCGCACATGCATGGCGTCGGAATCGGCCGTCGAATGGACCACCACCGTCTGGATGCCGAGCTCCTTGCAGGCGCGCAGCACTCGGAGTGCGATTTCGCCGCGATTGGCGATGAGGATCTTCTGGAACATCTGCCCGCTGTTCCCGGCTCTACTCGATGACCACGAGCGGCATGCCGTATTCGACCGGCTGGGCGTCCTCGATCAGGATCGCCGTCACCGTTCCGGCGCGAGGCGAGGGAATCTGGTTCATCGTCTTCATCGCTTCGATGATGAGCAGCGTCTGGCCTTCCTTCACCTTCTGGCCGATCTCGATGAACGCCTTGGCGTCGGGCGAGGGCGCCAGGTAGGCGGTGCCGACCATTGGCGAGGGCACGGCGTTCTTGGAAGGATCGGCTACCGTCGCAGGTGCCGCTGCCGCCTGGGCCGGCCCGGCAACCACCGCAGCGGCCTGAATAGGAAGCGGAGCGGCGACCGCATGGACGGCCTGCGACTGGCGCGACACGCGCACCTTCAGGTCGCCGAGCTCGACCTCGATCTCGGTCAGGTTGGTGTCGTTCAGTATGCCCGCCAGATCGCGGATCAGCTGCTGGTCAACACCGTTCTTCTTTATCGACATTTTCGAGCCTTCTGTTTGGGAGCCGGTCACAGGCGTGCCGCCAGTGCCTGCAGCGCAAGCGTGTAGCCGAGCGGCCCGAATCCGCAGATCATGCCGACGGCGACCGGCGCGACCATGGAGACGTGACGGAAAGGCTCCCGCGCGTGGATGTTGGAAAGATGGACTTCAGCGACAGGCAGCGGCGCAATCGCCCGGATGGCGTCGTGGATGGCAATCGAGGTGTGGCTGTAGGCGCCCGGATTGATGACGATGCCTGCGGCCTTGTCGCCGGCTTCCTGGATCCAGTCGACGAGATCGCCCTCGTGATTGGACTGGCGAAAATCGATCGCGAGCCCAAGCGCCTTGCCTGCGGCCTTGCAATCCTCGGCAATGGCGGCAAGCGTCTTGCCGCCATAGATGCCCGGCTCGCGCTTGCCGAGTGCATTGAGATTGGGACCGTTCAGGACGAAAATCGTTTTCAATATGCCGACCTCTTCGGCGCCGGCCTCAAGCCGGCGCGCCGGACCCTCTATAATGGGCATAGCCGCCGGCGAAAAGAGCGCAAGTGCGTTCTTTCGCTGTCCACAACAGGCCGAAAACCGCCTGCTGGCGCGGCCCGCAATTACTTAGAGCGCGCTCTTTGCCTGCTCGATCTTTTCCGCCAGAACCTGTTGTCCGAGCGCGCCGAACACCACCTCGTTGCCGACCACATAGGACGGCGTGCCGGTGATCGACAGCTTGGTGGCGAGGTCGTAGGTCCGGGAGAGCGCTTCGTTGATGCTCGGATCCTTCATCTTCTCGCGCAGCTTCGCTTCGTCGGCGCCGAGCGAAAGCGCGACCTTCATGGCGGTCGCTTCGGTGGCGCGGCCCTGGCCGCCGAGGAGCGCGGTGTGGAATTCTCCGTACTTCTCCGGCATCATCAGATGGAAGGCCATCGACACCACGCTGGCCTTTTGCGAATCCGGGCTGAGGATCGGGAATTCCTTGAGCACGAAGCGCAGGTCCGGATCGGCCTTCGTCAGCGCCTTCATGTCTTCGATGGCGCGTTTGCAGAAGCCGCAATTGTAGTCGTAGAACTCGACGATGGTGACCTTGCCCTGCGGGTTGCCGACGACGCCGTCGAAGGTGGAGTTGAAGATCTCGTCTTTCGCATTCTTGATGACGCCGAGCGCCGCGAGCCGCTGCTCTTCCTTCTGCTTGGCCTCGAGCGCGTCCTGAACTTCGAGCAGAACCTCCGGGTTCTTCAGAAGATAGTCGCGGATGATGCCTTCGACCTCTTTGCGGTCGATCTTGCTGTCCGCGGAGGTCACCTGGATGGCTTGCGTCGTATCGGCCTTCGCGGCCTGCGGGCTTCCTGCCACGAAGCCGAATGCCAGAATGCCGAGCGCTACCGCCACGCCGGCGCTGCCGAGCAGGATTGCCTTGTTCATGATCATTTCCTTCTGCCTGTCCCGGTCCATTTTAGTCGCCGCGCACGGCCGGGACGTTCATTTGAGTTTGTTCGATGGCGTGTAGTTTATGATATCCTGCGCGCGAAGCCAGCCGGGCTCGCCGCGCTTCAGCTTCTGTTGAGCGCGCAGGGCGAAGATTTTCGCGTTCTTGTAGTCGGCCGAATAGAAATGACCTTCGGCGGTGGCGAGATCGGCGGCCGGAATTTGTCCCAATTCGCCATAGGCCTGCGCCAGATAGCGATAGGCTTCCGCATTTTCCTTGTCGCGCCCAATCGCGTTGTTGAGCTGGGTCACCGCCTTCTTAATTGAATCCGGCGTGCCTACCGCCATCAGCGCCTGGCCGAGCGAAACCAACAGCAATCCGGACCGCGCCGGGTCCAGGCTCACGGCCTTGGCATAGGCATCCGCGGCGTCCTTGGGCTTGTTGACCTTCATCAGGATGTCGCCGCGCAATTCCTGGAAATAGGGGTTCTTCGGCTGCTCCTTGATCAATGCTGCAGTCTTCGTCAGCGCGGCGCCCGGATTGCCGTAGAGATAGGTCTGCTGCGCGTCGCCGTAGCGCGAGGCGAGGCTGGTCGGGTTCTTGCGCATCAGCCGCGCCACGGCCGCCTGGCCCTGCATATAGGCGGCGATCTTGATGCGCATCATGTCGTGCCGCTGCTGCAGCGCCGGCGGGTCGACATTGCCGACATAGGGGCTCGCCTTGACCAGGACTTCGAGATTGGCGATGCGCTCCTGCGGCATCGGGTGGCTGATCCGGTAGGGATCGAGCTGCGTGCCCGACAGCGAAAGCGCGCTCTGGAAGCGGGCGAAGGTCTTCAGCATGCCCATGCCTGACTGGCCGGTGGCGTTGAGATAGGTGATCGCCGAGCGGTCGGCGGTGATTTCTTCGCCTCGCTGATAGGCAAGGATGCTGCGCTGTGCCATCTCGCCGCCGCCTGCGGCGACGCCCATGCCGGCGCCGGCAAGGCCGCGGCTGTTGGTCGTGGCGCCGGCGACCATCGCGCCGGCGCCGAGCAGCGTGGCGATGATGGCCATGGTCTTGGCGCGGTCGAGCTGGTCGCGCAGCTTCTGCTGGTGGCCGCCGGCAATATGGCCGGCCTCGTGCGCGATGACGCCGATGATCTCGTTCGGCGTTTCGGCCGTCACCAGCGCTCCGGTGTTGATGAACAGGCGGCGGCCGGTGACGAACGCGTTGAAGCTCTGATCGTTGACGAGAACGATGTCGATGCCGTCATTGGCGAGGCCCGCCGCCCTGAAGATCGGCCGGGCATAGTCGCGCACCAGCGCTTCGATCTCGGCGTCGCGCACCACCGGAACGCCCTGCGCGAACGCATTCACCGACGTCGATACCGCGACCGCGACGGCAAGCAGGAGGGTCGCGAAGCCGCGCGCGGTTCGCGCTATTTTCGATCTGGCCATCATAGTTCGGGTCGGCTCAACATGATTGGTCCACTGGTAGACGAGCGGGCGAAGGATGAAAAGTCGGCGCCGGTAACTTCCTGCGCGCTTGTGATCCCCACATCAATCGGGCATTTGTGCGGCGCTGCCGTCGAACCGCGGCAATTCCAGGGCAAGTTCCGCCCGGAGTGTCGCCAACCAAAGACAGGTGAAAGAGGTCAGATGGTCGTTTCGCTTTCACGCCGCGGCGAGGTCGAGCCGTTCCACGCCATGGATATCCTGGCAGAGGCCAACCGGCTGAAGGCCACCGGTGTTCCCGTGGTGTCGATGGCGGTCGGCCAACCGTCGGACCCGGCGCCGGCCGGTGTCCGCGAAGCCGCGGCTCTGGCGCTCAAGCACGGCCGCATCGGCTACACCGACGCTTTGGGCTTGGCTGAGCTGCGCAAGGCGATCGCTGCGCACTATGGCGAGCATTACGGGATCGACGTCGCGCCGGCCCGAATCGCGGTCACCACTGGCTCGTCTGCAGCCTTCAACCTCGCTTTCCTGGCGATGTTCGACCCGGGCGACCGCGTCGCCATCGCAGCACCCGGGTATCCGGCATACCGCAACATCATGGCCGCGCTCGGCATCGAAATCGTCGAGATCGAGCTTGGCTCGGATGCCTATCTGCATGCCGATCACTTGAAGAGCGCGCATCGCGAGAAACCCTTGAAAGGCGTGCTGTTCGCCAGCCCCGCCAACCCGACCGGCGCGATCATTCCAGCGGATGAGCTTTCCGCGCTGGTGAAAACGGCGGAGGAACTCGGCATCGCGGTGATATCGGACGAAATCTACCACCGGCTGGCCTATACCGCGCCGGACGTCAGCGCGCTGACCTGTGGCGCCGGCGTGACGGTGATCAACTCCTTCTCCAAATACTACTGCATGACCGGCTGGCGCATCGGCTGGATGGTACTGCCGGACGAGTTGGTGCGGCCGATCGAGCGCATTGCCCAGAGCCTCTACATATCGCCGCCGGAACTGTCGCAGATCGCCGCGATCGAGGCCTTCAAGGCCACGCAAGAACTGGAGGCGGTGAAGGCCCGCTATGCCTGGAACCGCGACCTTTTGATGAAGCGCCTGCCGGAGCTCGGCTTCGCGCTTGCGGCACCCATGGACGGCGCCTTCTACGCCTTCTGCGACGTCACAAGGCACACCAATGACAGCATGGCCTTCGCGCGAAAAATGCTGGCCGATGCGCATGTGGCGGCCACGCCCGGCCGTGACTTCGATCCGCTCCAGGGCCACCGCACGATGCGCTTTTCCTATGCCGGCAGCCACGACGACATGGTCGAGGCGCTGGCGCGCATCGAACGCTGGCTGAAATAGACGCCATGCCGGAACTCGAGCAGGCGCTGGGCGAAGTCGCCGCCGAAATGGCGGAGCGCACCGATCGCGGCAATGTCGCCACCTATATTCCGCAGCTCGGCCAGGTCGATCCGACGAAATTCGGCATTGCCGCCGTGACCAATGACGGCCGCGTCCTCCTTGCGGGCGATGCCGATCAGCCTTTTTCGATCCAGAGCGTCTCGAAGGTGTTCACTCTGACCTTGGCGCTCGGCAAGGTCGGCGATGCGCTCTGGCATCGCGTCGGCCGCGAGCCGTCCGGCAATCCGTTCAACTCGATCGTCCAGCTCGAGCACGAGAACGGCATTCCACGCAATCCGTTCATCAATGCCGGCGCCATCGTCATCTCCGACGTCCTGCTTGCCGGTCATCAGCCGCGCGAGGCGATCGGCGAGATCCTGCGCTTCGTCCAGTTCCTCGCCGACGACGACACGATCATCATCGACCGCGAGGTCGCGGCCTCCGAACGCGCCACGGGCTACCGCAATTTCGCTCTGGCCAACTACATGAAATCCTTCGGTAATCTCCATCACGAGCCGGAGCTGGCCTTGGGCGTCTACTTCCACCACTGCGCCATCGCCATGAGTTGCCGGCAACTCGCCATGGCCGGCCGCTTCCTTGCCAAAGGCGGCCGCAACCCGGCCACAGGACATTCGGTCGTATCGACCGAGCGGGCGCGCCGCATCGGCGCGCTGATGCTGACCTGCGGCCACTATGACGGCTCCGGCGATTTCGCCTTCCGCGTCGGCATTCCAGGAAAAAGCGGCGTCGGCGGCGGCATTCTTGGCATCGTGCCGGGCGTGGCCTCGCTTGCCGTCTGGTCGCCCGGCCTCAATGAGAACGGCAACTCCAAGCTCGGCTCGATCGCGCTGGAGAAGCTCGCCAGGATGATGAACTGGTCGATTTTCGCGCCTTGAGCGGCCGGTTCGGAAAAGAAAAATCCCGCGCTGGATAGCGCGGGATTTTTTGCTAACAGATCGTCTTAACAGACTGAAACGGCTTAGAAAAAGCCCTTTCTCTGCCACCAGCCGGCGCGCTTCGGCTTTTCTTCGGCCTTGGCCTCGTCGGTGACGTTGGATGAAACGACGGGGACGGCCGGCGCGTCGCTCGACTGGGGCTTGCGCCGCGTCGGGTGCGCATTGACGGACGCTTCGGCATCGGTCGGGGCGGAAGCTGCCGGCTCCGGTTCGGCGACCGCAGGCGTGGCGGCAAGCTCCGCGACCGGCTCTGGCGCGGTCTCGGTCACCGTTTGCTCGACAGTCTTCTTGGCCCGCGATGCACGACGCGGTTTCTTTGGCTTCTCCGCTACCGGAGCATCGTCATTGGCGGGCGAGGGCGCGGCCTGCTCTTCGGCTGCCGCTACCGGCGGTGCGCCTTCGGGAGCTTCTTTTTCAGCTTCCTCGCCTTCGGTTCCATCGGCCGCCTCGCTGGCCGCATCGGCGGCGATTTCGCCGTCTTCGCGGCGATTGCGCTTGCCGCCGCGCTTGCCGCGACGGCGCTTCTTGCCGGCACCGTCCTCCGACGATTCCACGGTCCCTTCCGTATCGGCCGGCGCGTCGGCCTTCAACTCGGCTGTCGCTTCGTCTTCCTGTGCGGCGGCATCCGCCTGCACGGGGGCCGAAACGGCTTCGCCATGGGCCTGATGCTCGCGATCGCGATCCTTGCCGCCGCGCCGCCGCCGGCGCTTGCGGCGCTTGCGGCCTTCGCCATCCTCGGACCGCTGCTGGTGCTGGCCCTGCTGCGGGTGACGCGGCTGCTCGGCTTCGACCGAAACCTCGTCTTCCTCCTCGACGACGATCTCGTCCTCGGGCTCTTCCGGCTCGGCATAGGTCGGCAGGCTGCGCACCTCGACGAAGCCTTCCGGCTTCTCGGCCACGGCGCCGCGGAAGATCGCGTAATGCTGCGCGCCCAGCGTCTCGTCGGCCTCGAGCGTGATCGTCAGGCCGAACCGGGCCTCGAGCTCGACCAGGTTGGCGCGCTTGTGGTTGAGCACATAGAGCGCCGTCGCCGCCGGCGTGCGCACGGTGATGTGGCTGCGCGAATCCTTGAGCAGGAATTCCTCGATCGCCCGCACCACCATCAGCGCCACCGAAGAGTCGGAGCGCACATGGCCCGTACCGCCGCAATGCGGGCAGGGCTTCATCGTCGATTCCAGCACGCTGGCGCGGATGCGCTGGCGCGACATCTCCATCAGGCCGAAATGCGAGATGCGGCCGACCTGGATACGGGCACGGTCGTTCTTGAGGTGGTCCTTCAGCCGCTTCTCGACGGAGCGGTTGTTGCGGTTCTCCTCCATGTCGATGAAGTCGATGACGATCAGGCCGGCAAGGTCGCGCAGCCTTAGCTGCCGCGCGACTTCCTCCGCGGCCTCCAGATTGGTGTGGAGCGCGGTGTCCTCGATCGAATGCTCCTTGGTGGAGCGGCCGGAGTTGACGTCGATCGAAACCAGCGCCTCGGTCTGGTTGATGATGATGTAGCCGCCGCTCTTCAGCGTCACTTGCGGCTGCAGCATGCGGTCGAGCTGCGCCTCGATGCCGTTGCGCACGAAGATCGGCGTCGTGTCGCGATAAGGCTGAACCACCTTGGCATGGCTCGGCATCAGCATGCGCATGAAGTCCTTGGCCTCGCGATAGCCGTCGTCGCCGGAAACCAGGATCTCGTCGATATCCTTGTTGTAGAGGTCGCGCACCGAGCGCTTGATCAGGCTGCCTTCCTCATAGACCAGGGCAGGGGCCGAGGATTGCAGCGTCAGATTGCGGACGTTTTCCCAAAGCCGCATCAGATATTCGTAGTCGCGCTTGATCTCCGCCTTGGTGCGGCTTTCGCCGGCGGTGCGCAGGATGACGCCCATGCCTTGCGGCACCTCGAGGTCGGCGACGACCTCCTTCAGCCGCTTGCGGTCCTGGGCGTTGGTGATCTTACGCGAGATGCCGCCGCCACGCGCGGTATTGGGCATCAGCACCGAGTAGCGGCCGGCGAGCGAGAGATAGGTGGTGAGCGCCGCACCCTTGTTGCCGCGCTCTTCCTTGACGACCTGGACCAGCAGAATCTGGCGGCGCTTGATGACTTCCTGGATCTTGTACTGGCGGCGGACCGGCTTGCGGCGGTTGCGGACCTCTTCCAGCGCATCCTCGGCGCCGACCGATTCGATCTCGTGCTCGTCCGAATGCGCGGATGAGACCTCTTCGAGCATGCCGCGATCGCTGTCGCTGGGAGCGGCTTCGTCCGCCGATGCGGCCTCGCTGGTAGATTCAGCCTGCGGCACCGCTTCGGAAATCACATCCGCATCGATGCTCGCAGCCATCGAGGTGGGGCCACCTTCGGCAGGCTGTTCATCCTCGTGCTCGGCGGCTTCGCCTTCGGCAGCGTCGCTGCCGGCTTCGGGCGCCGTGCTTTCCTGTTCGCCGGCTGCCTCGGCTACGGCCTCGACGGTTTCGGCGTCTGCCTCGGCGTTCTCCGCCGGGGCATCGGTTGCTTCGCCGGCCTCATTGCCAGCTTCTCCCGAAGCCGCGGTGTGCTCGGCATTTTCGCTATTTTCGTCGGAACCGGCAGCGTCGGCGCCGCGCTTCTGCTCGGCGCGGTCGCGATTCTTGCCGCCGCGCCGGCGGCCACGGCGGTTGCCGCGATCGCGCGCCTGCTGCTCCTCGCCGGCCTCGGCCTCCTCGTCGTCTTCGTCCTCGGCCTCCTGCGCTTCGGCGCGCAGCAGGGCCTGCCGGTCGGCGACCGGGATCTGGTAATAGTCGGGGTGAATTTCACTGAAGGCGAGAAAACCGTGACGGTTGCCGCCATATTCGACAAAGGCTGCCTGAAGGGAAGGCTCGACGCGGGTTACGCGGGCGAGATAGATGTTTCCTTTGAGCTGCTTCTTGTCCTGGGATTCAAAGTCGAATTCTTCGATACGGTTACCGCGAACGACAACAACGCGTGTTTCCTCCGGGTGGGAGGCGTCTATCAGCATCTTGTTGGGCATTATTTCGTTTCCTCCCGGCAGCCATCAGCCGCAGCTGGCGAGGCAGACCCCGCCGCTGTGTGCCTGGATTTGTGTGGATGCCGGATAATTGAATGTCCGCCGGCCGCTGCTTCAACGCGATGGCGGTGCCGCCCGCAGCCACAATGGCGCGGTTCGATGCGGACCTTTCCATGATTGCGCTTGAAGCCATCGGCACCCAGCAGAACCTTTTGAACCAAAGCCCGGGCTGAGCCGGACCAGCTTGTTTGCTCACACAGAGCCGGCGCGGGACATCCCGGCCGTTTTCATCGCGCAAGCGATTCCCCCGCCACGGGAGCACGCCTGCGAAAATCGTCGCGATCGCCTGAAACCCGGAAGCGCCTCTTACCCCTGGCGGGAAACTGCAGAGGCGGACGGTTCCAGGATTGCAGTGATCCAATGTCGCTTTTATGATTTGGCGTGGTGGAAGGCAACCCCGATTCCGGATGCCGGCAAAAAGCGCTTCCGTTGGGGAAGATCGTGCTCCACCCGCTGCATGAAAAGGCTTGGTTAACCTTCTCTGGATACCAATCGTTAATCGAGTTGGCTGCCAGACAGGCCCTTCTGCGAAACGACCCGGCGCAAGGCGCCAAACCGGGAGCGACGGACAAGAGATGGGACTGGCAGGCACCGCAGACAAGGGGCGTGGCGCCGCCGGGCATCTCCGGCTCATGGCGAGGGCGCTTTTCCTGCTGGCGGTCCTGTTTGGCCTGACCGCCGCCGCGCGGGCCGTAGGGCTGCTTGGCGCAACCGGCTACAGGATGGCAGGCGACGCCACCAAGATGCGCATCGTCATGACCTTCGACCGTGAGCCGGACGTGAAGTGGTTCCTGCTGCGCGGCCCCAACCGCCTTGTCGTCGACCTGCCGCGCACGCGATTCGCCCTCGACGCCAAGGACGTGAAGCCGCGCGGGTTGGTGCGCGCCGTTCGCTTTGGCGACCAGGGTCAGGGCTCGCGGCTGATCCTCACCGGCAAGGGGCCTTTCGCCGTCGACAAGCTCGACGTGCTGAAGAACGACGACGGCGGCGGCTATCGCATCGCCATCGACATGTCGGCCGCGTCGGAACGGGAATTCGACGAAGCCCTCGCCAACCAGTCGCTGGCGACCGGCTCGACCGTTTCCGCCGACAAGGGCGGCCGCGTCGGCACCGGGCCGATCTCGGCGCCCGGCCATCGCTTTACAGTGGTCATCGATCCCGGCCACGGCGGTGTCGACGGCGGCGCGGAGAGCGCCGGCGGCACGGTCGAGAAGAATGTGACGCTCGCCTTCGCCGCCGAATTGCGCGACAAGCTCGCCGCGGTCGGCAAATATGATGTGTACACGACGCGGGAAAACGACGTGTACCTCACGCTCGACGACCGCGTGCGCATTGCCCGCCAGCACGAAGCGGACCTGCTGATCTCGATCCACGCCGACACGATTGCCGTCAAGGGCCTTCGCGGCGCCACGGTCTACACACTCTCGGACAAGGCCTCCGACCCCGAGGCCCAGGCGCTCGCCGATCGCGAAAACCTGTCCGACCAGTTCGCCGGCATGAAGATCGAGGACGACAACAAGGAGGTCACCGACATCCTGATCGACCTGATCCGCCGCGAGACGCACGGCTTTTCGATGAGCTTTGCCCACACGCTGGTCGGCCAGTTGTCGACCAGCGTCGGCCTGATCAACAACCCGCAGCGTTCGGCCGGCTTCAAGGTGCTGAAGGCGCCTGACGTTCCCTCCGTGCTGGTCGAACTTGGCTATCTCTCCAACAGCAAGGACGAGGCGCAACTGCTCAGCGCCGACTGGCGCGGCAAGGCGGCGCAGAGCATAACCAATGCCGTTGCCCTGTTCGCCGCGGCGAAAGCCGGAGCCCGGGCTGGCGGCTGACGGGTTGCACCGGGCCACAACCATGAGCCGTCTTACAACCACAAGCGGCGTTGCATGACGACAACACGTAGCGTTATTATTTGGCGGACCGAGTCCTGAAATTTCGCGCTGCCGTATTTTGTCCACATGGTGGCGACATGGGTTTTTCATTGCGGATTGGGACCGCCCCGTGAAGCTTGCGCGACTGTCGGCTTCGTTTAGGAAAATCCCGAACCTCGGACTGGAGCGGGCATGATTCGTCTCATCGGCTATTTCTTCGGCATCGGCACGACGCTTGCGCTGCTGGTCGCCGCCGGCCTGGCCATCTACATCAGCCACCTGACGAAGGATCTGCCCGACTACGAAGTACTGGCCAAATACGAGCCGCCGGTGACGACGCGCATCCATGCCTCGGACGGCTCGCTGATGGCCGAATACGCCCGCGAGCGGCGCCTCTATCTGCCGATCCAGGCGATCCCGGATCGGGTCAAGGCCGCCTTCATGTCGGCCGAGGACAAGAACTTCTACAACCACCCCGGCATCGACATCACCGGCCTTGGCCGCGCCATCATCGTCAACCTGCAGAATTTCGGCTCCGGCCGGCGCCAGGTCGGCGCCTCGACGATCACGCAGCAGGTGGCGAAGAACTTCCTGCTCTCCTCGGACCAGACCTACGAGCGCAAGATCAAGGAGATGATCCTGGCCTTCCGCATCGAGCAGGCCTATTCGAAGGACCGCATCCTCGAGCTCTATCTCAACGAGATATTCTTCGGCTTCGGCGCTTACGGCGTCGCGGGCGCTGCGCTCACCTATTTCGACAAGTCGGTCAACGAACTGACCGTCGCCGAGGCCGCCTATCTCGCTTCGCTGCCCAAGGGCCCCAACAACTATCATCCCTTCAAGCACGCCGACCGCGCGCTCGAGCGCCGCAACTGGGTCATCGACCAGATGGTCGAGAACGGCTACGTGACGCGCGAGGAGGGCGACAAGGCCAAGGCCGAGCCGCTCGGCGTGACGCCGCGCCGCAACGGCTCCTATCTGTTCGCGGGCGAGTTTTTCACCGAGGAGGTGCGCCGCCAGATCATCGCCCGCTATGGCGAGAACGCGCTCTATGAGGGCGGCCTGTCGGTGCGCACGACGCTGGATCCGAAGATCCAGTTGATCGCCCGCAAGTCGATGCAGAACGGGCTGCTGAAATACGACATGCTGCGCGGCTATCGCGGACCGGTGACCCATATCGACATTTCCGGCGACTGGGGCGTGCCGCTCGGTGCCGTCAAGGGTCTGGAGGACGTGCCGGAATGGACGCTGGCCGTCGTGCTCGACAGTTCTGCCGATGGTCTGACGATCGGCATTCAGCCGTCGCGCCAGGTCTCCGGCGACCTCGTCAAGGATCGCGTCGAGGGAAACGTCAGCAAGGACGATATGGGTTTCGCCATGCGTCATGTCGTCAACGGCAAGTCGGTCCGGGCGAAGTCTCCGGCGGAGGTGCTGGAGCCGGGCGATGTCATCTTCGTGCAGAAGAACGACGGCTCCGACAATACCTACAGCCTGCGCCAGGTGCCGGAGGTCGAAGGCGGCCTGGTTGCGATGGATCCCCATACCGGCCGTGTGCTGGCCATGGTCGGCGGCTTCTCCTACGCGCAGTCGGAGTTCAACCGCGCGACGCAGGCGATGCGCCAGCCAGGCTCCTCGTTCAAGCCGATCGTCTATTCGGCGGCGCTCGACAACGGCTACACGCCGGCCTCCGTGATCATGGACGGCCCGATCACCATCCAGAGCGGCAACACCACCTGGACGCCGAAGAACTATGACGGCACGGTCGCCGGCCCCGCCACCTTGCGCTCCGGCATCGAGAAGTCGCGCAACCTGATGACGGTGCGGCTCGCCAACGACATGGGCATGAAGCTGGTCGTGGAATATGCCGAGCGCTTCGGCGTCTACGATCATCTCGCGCCCTATCTGCCGATGGCGCTGGGCTCCGGCGAGACGACCGTCATGCGCATGGTCTCGGCCTATTCGATCATGGCCAATGGCGGCAAGTCGATCAAACCGTCGCTGATCGACCGCATCCAGGATCGCTACGGCAAGACCGTGTTCAAGCAGGACGAACGCGGCTGCGAGGGTTGCAACGCCAACGAATGGAAGAACCAGCCCGAGCCCGAACTGGTCGACAATTCCGAGCAGGTGCTCGACCCAATGACCGCCTACCAGATCACCTCGATGATGGAGGGCGTCGTGCAACGCGGCACCGGCGCCACCATTGCCGAGCTCGGCCGCCACATCGCCGGCAAGACCGGCACGACCAACGATGAGAAGGACGCCTGGTTCATCGGCTTCACGCCGAACCTGGTCGTTGGTCTCTATATGGGCTACGACACGCCGCGCGGCCTCGGCAAGGGCGCCACCGGTGGTGGTCTGGCCGCGCCGATCTTCAAGGATTTCATGCGCGTCGCGCTCGATGGTACGCCCAATGTCGACTTCCAGGTTCCGGAAGGCATGAAGCTGATCGCCATCAACCGCAAGACCGGCATGCGCGCGGCCGAGGGCGATCCCAACACCATCATCGAAGCGTTCAAGCCCGGCACCGGCCCGGCCGACAGCTATTGGGTCATCGGCATGGGCGCGGACGGCTCCAACGGCGCCGGCGGCGCCCTGTCGCCGCAGGCCACGCAAGCCATCCAGGACGGCGGCGGCGGGCTCTACTAACATTTCCAGATTTCGGAATGGGTCGGCAGGTTAGGGCCGGCCCATTTCGCTTTACAGGCGGCGGTGGCATGCCTATGTATCGCGCCGATTCCGAAAAGAACGAGAAGAACAGGACAGCACGAAGACCCATGCGCGCGGAAACGCTCAACATTGTCGACGAGATCAGGCAGGCGATAACCCTGCTGAGGAGGCATCTTTGACTGGGATCAGGCCATCAAGCGGCTTGAATACCTGAACTCGCGCGCGGAGGATTCCAGCCTCTGGAACGACCCTGTGGAAGCGCAGAAGATGATGCGGGAGCGCCAGAGCCTCGAGGAAGGCATCGGGGCGGTCAAAGGGCTGACCCAGGCGCTCGAGGACAATATCGGCTTGATCGAGCTTGGCGAGGAAGAGGGCGACGAAGGTGTCGTCGCCGAAGCCGAAGCGGCGCTGCGCTCCATGCAGGGCGAGGCCAAGGCCCGCCAGGTCGAGACGCTGCTCTCGGGCGAGGCCGACGCCAACGACACCTATCTCGAAATCCATGCCGGCGCCGGCGGTACCGAGAGCCAGGACTGGGCCTCGATGCTTTTGCGCATGTACACGCGCTGGGCCGAGCGGCGCCGCTTCAAGGTCGAGGTGCTGGAAGTTCATGACGGCGAAGAGGCCGGCATCAAATCCGCCACGGTCCTGATCAAGGGCCACAACGCTTATGGCTGGCTCAAGACCGAGTCCGGCGTCCACCGCCTGGTGCGCATCTCGCCTTACGACAGCAATGCGCGGCGCCACACGTCTTTCGCCAGCGTCTGGGTCTATCCCGTCATCGACGACTCGATCGAGATCAATGTCTCCGAATCCGACGTGCGCATCGACACCTATCGTTCCTCAGGCTCGGGCGGCCAGCACGTCAACACCACCGACTCGGCGGTCCGCATCACCCATCTTGCGACCGGCATTGCGGTCGCTTGCCAGGCCGAGCGCTCGCAGCACAAGAACCGGGCCAAGGCCTGGGAAATGCTGCGCTCTAGGCTCTACGAGGAAGAGCTGAAGAAGCGCGAGGCGGTGGCGAATGCCACCGAGGCGTCGAAGAGCGATATCGGCTGGGGTCACCAGATCCGCTCCTATGTTCTGCAGCCCTATCAGTTGGTGAAGGACCTGCGCACCGGCGTCGAAAGCACCAGCCCGTCCAGCGTGCTCGATGGCGATCTCGATGAGTTCATGGAGGCCTCGCTGTCGCATCGCATCGAGGGCGGCGCCGGGGAGGCGGTGGCGGACCTGGATTAGAGCGATCCGAGAAAAGCCAGCCTACTGGCAGGCGGCGGCTAGCAGGGAGGATATCTTGGCAAATCCGGAGAAGGCAGGCGCTCGCACGCTTGCCGGAAAATGCTTCTGCGGCGCAGTTTGCTACGAGGTGGCCGACGAATTCGTCTACGCGGCCAATTGCCATTGCTCCAACTGCCGCCGCACCACGGGGTCCGCCTTCAAGCCCTTCGCCGGCATCGAGCGCGACAAGTTCCGTCTCACCGCGGGCGACGGCAAGTTGCTGATCTACGGCGACGCCAGCGGCCATGACGCGCATTGCGGGCAATGCGGTTCGTTGCTCTATTCATTGGTGCGGGAGGGCGCCTATGTCCATGTCGCCATGGGGACGCTGATGGATGGTCCGACCATTCGCCCGAATGCACACATCTTCGTCGGTTCCAAGGCGTCATGGTTCACGATTACGGACGACCTGCCGCAATATCGTGAACATGTCACCGGCTGAAGGCCGGAACCTCCGTCAGCAGAATTTCGTTCTTAGGCACCCTGGTCGCAGGCTTGTCGTTCAATTCTGGTTAACCAAGTCGGCGCACCCTTTTCTGTGGCCGATGCTGAAGCCCCGGTGCGATCCGAAGGGCGCGCCCACTTCTTGCGCCGGCCAAGGAATCAGCTCAGCATTTGGGCTGGGGGATAGAAGCATTTATGGCCGGACGCGGCATATCTGCGACTGACGATCCGGCCACTGGGAAGACACGTTCCGGGAACGGGCAAGCGAAATCGCTTGATGCTCGAAAGGAACGCTTCGATGTCTGCTGCCAAGTCAAGATCGGCCCAAGCCGTTCACCCGGCCGGCCGACTCCTGTTTTCCCTGCTCGTCACCGGCGTAGTCGCGGTTCTGACTGCGCCTGCTTTCGCGCACGACGCCAAGCCTACGGCGGCCATGCCGCAGGGCTGGAGCTATCCCTTTGCCTGCTGCGCCAACTACGATTGCCGCACTGCCCACACGGGTGAGGTCCTTGAGAAACCCGAAGGGTATGTCATTGCCGGAACCGGTGAAGTTGTTCCCATGACCGACAAGCGGGTAAAGGATAGCCCGGACGGTGAATTCCATTGGTGCGCGCATCAGGCTGGCTTGGATGCCGGCAAGACGATCTGCCTGTTCGTGCCGCCGCGTTCCTACTAAATGCATGTCGCCCAAAAGTGCGCAGCGGTTTTGGAAGAACGACATGCATCAAAACAAAGACTTGAAGCGCATCGCCTGAATCCGTTTCTGCGAGACGCGCTTTAGGGCCGACCGCCGAACTGCCAAACCTGCTGGCGGACAGTTGTCAGGACCGCTTCTTTATGTTGCCTTGCCGCTAAAGCAATTCCGCAGCGGTTTCCGTCCGGAATTGCGTGATCCAGGGCGGCGGACGACGGAGAGGTGACGTTCATGACCATCAAGGGAAGCTGCCACTGCAAGGCGACGACATTCGAAGTGTCCGAAGCGCCGCAGACAGTCACGCAATGCACATGCTCATTCTGCTCCAAGCGCGGGGCGCTCTGGGCTTACTACGTCCCATCGCAATTCAAGCTCACCAGCCCGCCTGGGAACGTCTCCTTCTACCGCTGGGGCTCGAAAACCATCAAACACGGTTTCTGCGCCACCTGCGGCTGCGGCACCTTTACCGAAACGCCCGATTGGTCGACTGGTCAGCCCGACTTCGATAACCCGAAGATCAGCGTCAATTCCCGCCTGTTCGACGATTTCGACCTGGACAAAGCCGAGGTGGTGGTGATCGACGGCAAGAACCTCTGGTAGCACGCTTTGCCGTTCCGCTTTTTGCCGCAATTCATGTTACAAGGCATGCGGAAGGGCTGATTTGGCGCGGCTGCAACGGCCGCGATTTGGAGAGGGACCATCTTATGAAGAAGACCGTGCTCGTCGTCGTGGCGACGGCTGTGCTCGTGAGCGCCTGCACCACCACCGATCCGTATACCGGCGACCAGAAGATCTCCAACACGGCGGCCGGCGCCGGCCTCGGCGCCCTGGCAGGCGCCAGCCTCGGTCTGCTGGCCGGCGGCAATGACCGCCGCAACGCGCTGATCGGCGCGGGCATCGGCGCGTTGGCCGGCGGCGCGATCGGCGCGACGATGGACCAGAACGAGGCGGAACTCCGCCGTCAGCTGCAGGGCACCGGCGTCAGCGTCACCCGCAGCGGCGATCAGATCATCCTCAACATGCCGTCCGACATCACCTTCAACGTCGACCAGGACGCGGTGAAGCCCGGCTTCTACCCGGTGCTGAACTCGGTGGCGCTGGTGCTGAACAAGTTCCGCCAGACCACGGTCGACGTCTTCGGCCACACCGATTCCACCGGCGGCGACGAGCACAATTTCGACCTGTCGCAGCGCCGTGCGCTCGCGGTCGCCAACTACCTCTCCGGCCAGGGTGTCGACTCTCGCCGCTTCGCCGTCACCGGATTCGGCAAGACGAGGCCTGTCGCTTCCAACGCGACGGCCGCCGGCCGCGCGCAGAACCGTCGCGTCGAGATCCAGCTGTCGCCGCTCACCTGAGAGAAAACCACTCACGGCAACTAAGCAAAACGGCCCTGGAAGGGGCCGTTTCTGTTTGGCGTGACCTCAACTTAGGTCAAAAGTCTTAGGCCATTAGCTTGCTCTAATTGATACTTTTCCAGAGCCATGGAAAGGACTAGCATCGGTGCTGTTCCAGAGGGGATGAGGCGGTAACTGGCCGCGCCATCAGCATTTTTCCGCCTCGGTCTTGCACGGCCAGATCAAAGTCTGGGAGGAATGCATGACAAGAACGGCTCGCCTTGGGCGCTGCGGCGTCCTCGTTTTGACTGGTCTTCTTGGCGCCTGGCTCGGCGCCGCCACGGCTCGGGCCGAAGACGCCAACAAGGCCGACATTGAAGCCTTGAAAAAGTCGCTCGCCAAATATGAGGACTACAAGGCCGCCATCCGCGACCTTTATCTGTCGACCGAAGGTTGCGTCTACTTCAGCGGCGAAAAGATACCGGGCACGATGGACTACCCGAAGGGCGCCATGGGCGTCCATTTCGTCAACGTCCCAAGTGTCGGCCAGAAGCTCGACCCGATGAAGCCCAACGTCTTGATCTACGAGCCGACCAAGAAAGGCTTGAAACTGGTCGGCGTGGAATGGCTGGTGCCGCTGACGCCGGACGTCAAGGAAGCCCCGAGCCTGTTCGGCCAGAAGTTCATGGGGCCGATGGAGGGGCACTATCCGCTGATCCCGAAGGAGTTCGTCCACTACGATCTTCATGCCTGGCTGTTCAGCGACAACCCGAACGGCATGTTCAGCCCGACGAACCCGAATGTGAAATGCAGCAAGGCCGAGTTTCCGATGCTGGAGAAACCGACCAAGATGATGCCGGGACCGATGTAGGGGCTAGCGGGGCAATTGCAGAAAAAGGTGCTCAGCTGAACCTTTCAGGCGAAGCGGCAGCAAAGAAAACGGCCCCGATCGGGGCCGTTTTTGTTTCTCACCCGCGCGGTACCGAAGTCAGACCTTGGCGACGATCCGCATGAAGGCGGGCACGTCGTCGCCGAAGCCGACGGTCGCGTCGTCTTCCTCCTGCCGATGGCGGGCAGGGCGGTTGTGATCGCGCTGGGAACGGCCATCGCCGCGTTGTTCGTTGCGGTTGGCGGAACCCTTGCGGTCGTTCTCGGAACGGATCGCGTCCTTGCGGGCGCGGCGCTCCGCAATGTCGGCGACCTCGGCGACCGGCTGCTCTTCGCGCGCCGTCTCCGGCGTCTCGTCCTCGCCATGCCTGGCGTGACGCTCCTTCTTGCGCTCGCCCCGGCCCTTGCGGTCCTCATCCTTACGGCCGGCGCGGCGCGGGGCGCCACGGCCACGGCGGGGCGCATCCTCGCCTTCGCTCTCGGTGACCGTCGACAGGTCGCCGTCATGCCACTCGATCTTGGTGCCGATCAGCCTTTCGATCGCGTCGACATATTTGGTGTCGGAGCGCGTCGCGATGGTGAAAGACTTGCCGGAACGGCCGGCGCGGCCGGTGCGGCCAATGCGGTGGACATAGTCCTCGGCATGGATCGGCACGTCGTAGTTGAAGACGTGGCTGACGTCCGGAATGTCGAGGCCGCGCGCGGCGACATCCGAGGCGACGAGGTAGCGCAGCTTGCCGTCGCGGAAATTGGCGAGCATCTGCATGCGCGCCCGCTGGTCCATGTCGCCATGAAGCGCGCCGGCATCGAAATCATATTTCAGCAGCGAGCGGAAAAGCTCCGACACCTCGACCTTGCGGTTGCAGAAGATGATGGCGTTCTTCAGGTCGCCATCTTCGGCCTTGATCAGGTTGCGCAATGTTTCGCGCTTTTCCCACGGCTTGGCGCCGGACTTCACCAGCCGCTGCGTGATGTTGGTTGCGGTGGAAGCCGCCTTCGAGACCTCGACGCGCACCGGCGCGTGCAGGAATTTTTCGGTGAGCTTGGTGATTTCCGGCGGCATGGTCGCCGAGAAGAACAGCGTCTGGCGGGTGAACGGGATCATCTCGCAGATACGCTCGATGTCGGGGATGAAACCCATGTCGAGCATGCGGTCGGCTTCGTCGATGACGAGGATCTCGACGCCGTTGAGCAAGAGCTTGCCGCGCTCACGATGGTCGAGCAGACGGCCGGGTGTGGCGATCAGCACATCGGCGCCACGCTCCAGCTTCTTGTCCTGTTCGTCGAAGGAGACGCCGCCGATCAGGAGCGCGATGTTGAGCTTGTGGTTCTTGCCGTATTTGATGAAGTTTTCCTCGACCTGCGCCGCCAGTTCACGCGTCGGCTCGAGGATCAGCGTGCGCGGCATGCGGGCGCGCGCCCGGCCCTTTTCCAGTCGCGTCAGCATCGGCAGCACGAAGGAAGCGGTCTTGCCCGTGCCGGTCTGGGCAATGCCCAGCACATCCTTGCCGAGCAGCGCATGCGGGATGGCGCCGGCCTGGATCGGAGTCGGCTTGGCATAGCCGGCGTCGGTGACTGCGGAGAGGACCTTCGGCGACAGGCCGAGGTCTGTGAACGTCAACGCTTCTTGAGCGGTCTGGGTGTCTGCGGACAAGTGATGGCTGTCTTCGGCTGGTTCGGGAAAATCGCAACACGCGTTGCGGCAGGCGCCGCGCGCCTGCAAGATCGCGGTTGCAGTTAGGCGCAAGTCCGCGATTTGTCAACAGAAACGGCCCGGAAATCCAGCGATTGTGAAGACGTAACCTTAATCGCGGTGCTTAATCGGGGTCTTGTCCTTGCGCCGGCTCAATAGCGGAATTGCTCTGCAAGAATACGTTCGTTCCAAGAATGGTTGGGATCGAACAGCAACGTCGCCGTCGCGGTCGGCGATTCCCGGACGGTGACCGAGGCAATCGCCTTGACCTCGGTATGGTCGGCGGCGGCGTTCACCGGGCGCTTTTCCCACTCCAATAGGACGAAGCGCACCGTTGCCTTGAGCGACAGCAGCGCGCCGCGCCAGCGCCGCGGCCGGAAGGGGCTCACCGGCGTCAGCGCCAGAAGCGGCGCGTCGAGCGGCAGGATCGGCCCGTGCGCCGACAGATTATAGGCGGTGGAGCCGGCGGGCGTGGCAATCATCACGCCGTCGCAGTTCAGTTCCTCCAGCCGCACCTGCTCGTCGACGGTAATGCGGATTTTCGCCGTCTGATAGGACTGACGCCAAAGCGCCACTTCGTTGATCGCCAGAGCCGAAACGGATTCTCCGTCATGCGTGACCGCGACCATTTCCAGCGGGCGGATCGTTTCGGACACCGCCCTCGCGATGCGCTCCTCGAGACCGCCGGCGCGATATTCGTTCATCAGGAAGCCGATGGTGCCACGGTTCATGCCGTAGACTTTCTTGCCGGTGCTCATCGTGTCGCGCAGCGTCTGCAGCAGGAAGCCGTCGCCGCCGAGCGCAATGATGATCTCGGCGTCCGCGACGGGCATCTGCCCATAGCGCGCCGACAAGGTGTCCAGCGCCGCGCGGGCGTCGTCGGTGTCGGAAGAGACGAAGGCGAAGCGGCTGGTTTCTTTGCTCATGGCTCCCGGGGGGCGACCGCTTGCATGGCCGCGCCGGCGACGGCGTAGCATGCGGCGCAGGCCTCTGCAAAGGGCGGTTGCCGTGGCTCGAAGGGAAGGCGCAATCGCGCTTCGTGACAGACGTGCAACGAATGTGATGCCCGGAATGGTTAAGACGAAGCTTAAACACTCGTAAAGCCGGATCGATCATGTTAGCCGGCAGTGGATGGGTTGGCGGGGGCTGGCCAGTCGAGAGACCTGTCTATTGCCGGTGACGCGTCTGATCATAGTCTTCCTGATGATGGGAAGTTTCGCCCTCATGTTCGCCGAACTGGTGCGGCATTCGGAAGAGATGAGTTTGCGGCCGCAGCAGCCCACGGTTTCCCGCTGCGGCGACGCCGCCGGAACGCCCTGTCCGCAAAGGGCGCTTTAAGTCAGCATCGCAAATAGCGTCGGATCGTTCAGGTGCCCTGCTGCAGGTGGCAGCCGGCCTTGCGCTTGTGCGCGAGATATTCGTCGATGAGCTGGCGGTAGCGCACCTTGCCGAAGCTCGGGAAATGGCCGCCATGCACGACCGATACGTCGATGTCGCGCATAGCAAGCAGCGTCTCCACATAGTCATCGATGTCCGAGTGGTAGACGTCGTCGATCAGCGGCCCGTCATAGACGATGTCACCGGAAAGCAGGATGCCCGTCTTTTTCTCAAAGAGCGCGATGCCGCCCGGCGAGTGGCCGGGCGTGTGGATGACCTCGAAGGCGCGGTCGCCGAGATCGACCACGTCTCCATGCTCGAGCAGCTGGCCGGCAGGAGCGGGCAGGATGCGGTAGCTGGCTGTGTCCCAGCCCTCCGGCAAGCGATCGAACATGTCGTCGGTGGCGTAGCGGTCGGCGACCGTCCATTCGTTGCGCGGGTCGGCAAGGATGTCTGCCTCAGCCGAATGCACGCAGCGGTCCGGGAACTCGTGATGGCAGCCGATATGGTCGAAATGTGTGTGGCTGGCGACGCAGACGAGCTTCCGCCCGGTGACCAGAGGCACATGGCGCTTGAGACTGAAGTGGCCGAGGCCGGTGTCGAACAGAAGGTCGCGGTCGCGGCCGCGCACATGCCACATGTTGCAACGGAAGAACGGTTTTATCCACGGCTCGTGGATGAGCGTGACGTCGTCGCTCATGCGGATGGTTTCGTACCAGTCCGGAGCCTCGATCACCGGAAGCATGCTCATTTGCTCAGTCCGCCAGCAGGATGATGTCTTGAGCGTTGCATGAAACCGCCGTTGTGTCGCCTGCCTGAACGGCGGCAGATGCAGGCGCCTTGGCGATGAACTGCAAGGCAGGATACAGCGTCGAGGCTGCCAGCACGCGCTTGAAACTGCCCTGGAAGACGACGTCGCTGACCTTGGCCGTGCCCAGCGCGACATCGCCTTTGGCTTCGCCGAGGACGAGGTGCTCGGGCCGGATGGCAAGCGCAACGCCGGCGCCGGCGGGCGAAGTGCCGGGCAGCGAGATCGGGCCGAGCTCTGTCGTGACCGTGACGCGTCCATCCCGGGAATCGCCGGCCTTGCCGGCAAGGATCGTGCTCTCGCCCATGAAGGTGGCGGAGAAGCGCGTCTTCGGCCGCGCATAGACCCGCTCGGGCGAACCTTCATCCTCGATGCGTCCGTCATTCATCACCACGCAATGGTCGGCCAGCGCCATCGCCTCTTCCTGGTCATGGGTGACATGGACGAAGGCGGTGCCGACGCGCTTCTGGATCGCCTTCAGCTCGTCCTGCATCTGCCGACGCAGTTTGAGATCCAGCGCGCCGAGCGGCTCGTCGAGCAGCAGCACGGCCGGCTCGATGACCAGCGCGCGGGCCAGCGCCACGCGCTGCCGCTGGCCGCCGGACAGTTGGTGCGGCTTCTTGTCGAAGGCGGCGGCCAGTCCGACGAGAGCCAGCGCCTCGCGCGCTTTCGCCGCGCGCGTCGCGCCGTCGACGCCCTGCATTCGCAGCCCGAAGCCGACATTGCCGCCGACGCTCATATGCGGAAACAGCGCGTAGTCCTGAAAGACGGTGGTCGTCGGACGCTTGGCCGGCGGCACGGATGTGCAGTCCTCGCCGCGGATGAACACCTTACCTTCGCTGGGCGTGACGAAGCCGCCGAGGATGGACAGCAGCGTCGTCTTGCCGGAGCCCGACGGCCCAAGCAGGATCGTGTAGCTGCCGGGCTCGATGGCGAGCGAGACGTTCCTCAGCACCGGGAGCTGGCCGAAGCGGTGCGAGACGTTGCGGATGTCGACGAGGGGCGCGCTCATGCCGGCTTTCTCCGCAGCAGGGTCAGTTCGAAAAACACCACCAGGACGATGGAAACGGCAAAGACCAGCGAGCCGACGGCATTGGTCTTGGGATTGAGACCGGAGCGAAGCAGGTTCCAGATTTCCACGGGCAGCGTCGTCTCGAAACGGGTGAGCAGGAAGGAGATGACGAACTCGTCCCAGGAGAAGGTCATCGACAGGAAGAAACCGGCGAAAATGGCCGGCGCCATCACCGGCACGGTGATCATAAGAAGCACCTTCCATTCCGGTGCGCCGAGGTCGCGCGCGGCGCGCTCGATGTTGATCTGGTGGTCGCCCATCTGGCTGTAGATGATGGCAAAGCAGAGCGGCAGGTTGATCACCACATGGCCGATGCCGGCGGCAAGCAGCGACTTCGGCACGCCGGCCCAGTTGAACAGCACCAGCAACCCCATGCCGATGATGAGATAACTGACCGTGAGCGGCAGCGTGATCAGCCCACGCAGCAGCGCCGAGCCCGGCAGCACGAAGCGCGCAAAACCCCAAGCGGAGAGGAAGCCGAGCGTGACGGACGCCAGCGAGGAAAGAACCGCCACCAGCAGCGAATTGACCAGCGCCGAGGTCAGTCGCGTGTCGGACAGAACCGCCTGGTACCAGCGCAGCGACGGGCCGGTGAAGGGCGGGATCGGAAACGAGGTCGCCTGCAGAGAGAACAGCACCAGCACGACTACCGGCAGGAAGATGAAGCCGTAGACGGCGACGGCGTAGAGCCAGGCGGCGACGCGGACTGCGGCGCGCATCGTCAAGCCCGCTCGATCTTCAGCCAGCGGGCGCAGGCGAGATAGGCGATGGTGACGACAGCCATCAGGATGATGGACAGCGCGGAAGCCAACGGGAAATCGCCGCGGCGTCCAATCTGCATCATCACCAGCTGCGGCATGACCAGCTCATTGTTGCCGCCGAGGATCTGCGGCGTGATGTAGTCGCCGATGCAGAGCACGAAGGTCAGGAAGGCGCCGACCATGATGCCGGGCAAGGTCAGCGGCAGCACGACATGCAGGAAGGTGCGCACCGGTCCGGCGCCGAGATCGGCGGCGGCCTTGCGGTAGCTCGGGCTGAGCTGCTTGAGGTTGGCGAAGATGGTCAGCGTCAACAGCATGACGAAGAAGTGCACGAAGCCGGTGACGGTGGCGAAACGCGTGT
This sequence comes from Mesorhizobium sp. LEGMi-168a, assembly GCF_058312955.1. NCBI lineage: Bacteria > Pseudomonadati > Pseudomonadota > Alphaproteobacteria > Hyphomicrobiales > Phyllobacteriaceae > Mesorhizobium > Mesorhizobium sp. LEGMi-168a. Next base: position 380,049 of record NZ_JBZEGV010000001.1, on the reverse strand, counting down.
TGGCAAGCTGCAGCGGCTCGGCAATCAGGCCGATGCCGGTCAGCGCCCGGTTGATGACGCCGTTCTGCGCCAGCACCAGCAGCCAGGAGTAGGAGCGCACGACATAGGATGTCCAGAACGGCAGCACGGCCAGCATCAGCGCCAGCCGCTGCCAGCGCTCCGGCACTTGCTCGGCGAGGATCCAGGCGAAGGGATAGGCAAGCAGGATCGAAATCATGGTGACGATCGCCGTCACCTCCAGCGAGTTCACCATCGCCCGCCAGTAGGACGGATCGGTGAAGAACTGGGTGTAGTTGGCTAAAGTGAGTGCGCCGCCCTCATGCGCCGTGAGGCTTGAAAGCCCCATGGCGACAAAGGGCAGCACGAAGAAGAACAACGTCCATGCCAGCGCCGGCGTGACCAGCGCCCAGGGCAGGGCACGCGAGTTTCCCGTAGCGCTCATCGGCCGATTTTACTGCGCCTGCAGCATTTCGGTCCACATATCCTGCATCTTCTTGTCGAGATCGGCGTTCGGTGCCGGATAGGCCTGGGCGCGAGCGAGGAAGCCGGGCTGCTCGTCGAAGCGCAGGATTTTCTTCTGCTCGTCGGTCAACGCCGCCTTGCTGTTCGCAGGCATGCCCCAGTAGCAGGAGGAGGTGGCAAGGCGGGCCTGGCCTTCCGGGCTCATGATGTACTGGATGAACTTCAGCGCCATATCCTTGTTCTTGGAATCCTTGAACATGGCGAGCGACTGCGACCAGAGCACTGCGCCTTCTTTCGGGATCGAGAAGTCGAGCGCCGGGTTTTCCTTGGCAAGGCCGGCCGTCACCCATTCGCCGCCGCCGACCAGTATATCGACCTCGCCGGTCGCCAAAGCGGTCTGGCTGGCGGTGACTTCGCCGACCAGCTTGGCGTTGGCCTTCATCTTGAGGAGTTCCGCCTTGAGCGCGGGCAGATCGGCCTCGGTGAGGTCGGCGGTCTTCTTGCCGATGGCCAAAGCCGCCATGCCGATGACCGGCAGATAGTAGTCGTAGATGGCGACCTTACCCTTGTATTTGTCGTTGGTGAGCGAGGCCAGCGACTGCATGTCGGCCGGATCGACCTTGGTCTTGTTGAAGCCGATGGTGTTGTAGCCGAACTTTTCGGTGATGCCGTAGCGCTTGCCGTCGACGACGGTGGACTTGTCCATCTTCACTTCCGGGAAGAGGTCGGCGAAGGGCAGCTTGTCCTCCGGCAGCGGCTCGAACAGGCCTTTCTCGACGCCGCGCGGCACGTCGATGGAATCGATCACCATCACGTCCCAGTCGCCGGGTTGCGATTGCTCGACGATTGCCAAGCCGGCGCCGGTGCCCTCGAATTCCTTGACGTTGACCTTGACGTTGTTGGCTTCCTCGAAGGGCTGCAGCAGCGCCGGATCGGCATGGTCGCACCAGATCAGCGCGTTGAGATCGGCAGCCTGAGCGCTGCCCGCTGCGAGGAGCAGTGCGGTCGCCGCACAGGCCGCGGCGAGACGGGACTTCAGGGTGGAAAGCGGATTCCGGGCGTTGATGGTCATCGAGTGTTCTCCCTGCCTTGCTGGCTTGTTGGAGAAAACTTGAACCAATTCTAAAATTGAGTCAATTATGATTTTCTGGCAAAGAGGCCGATATGAGCGGATTGCGCGAAAGACAGAAGGCGGACCGGCACCGCCGCATCATCGATGCGGCGACCTCGCTGTTCCGCGAGGCCGGCTACGAAGGCGCCAAGATCGAGGCGATCGCCGCGCAGGCGGAGGTCTCGATCGGCACCATCTACAATTACTACCAGAACAAGGGCGACATCCTCGGCGCCATCATCTCCCTGGAAGTCAACGAGGTGCTGAATGCCGGGCGAGGGGTGGTCGCCAGCCCGCCGGCCAATGTCGGCGATGCGCTGGACACGCTGATCGGCATCTATATCGAGCACTCGCTGAACTATCTGAGCAAGGAGATGTGGCGGCAGGCGATGGCGATCTCGACGCAGCTGCCCGACAGCCCCTTCGGCCAGGCCTACACCGCGCTCGATCGCGCGCTGACCGAGCAAATAAGCGCGCTGATCGCCCGGCTGCAGCAGATCGGCCTTGTGCGCGCCGACATCGACGGCCCGGCGGTGGGCGAGCTGATCTTCAACAACATGAACATGATGTTCATCGAGTTCGTGAAGCGCGACGAGGCGAAGATACCGGAATTGCGCGCGGCGATCAGGCGGCAGAACCGGATATTGGTGACGGCGATCGGGGCGTGAGAAGATCAACGGCGCGGTGAGCACGACTTTCAGCAAATCGCTGCAGCCTGAGCATCCCTTAACGGTTGATCAGCCATAGGATCGCCGAGAGCACGGCACTGATCAGTATTCCGGTGGTGATGGGAACGTAGAGCCTGAAATTCTCACGTTCGATCACGATATCACCAGGCAGTCTGCCGAGGCCGATGCGGCTCACCCAGGGCCACAGCAGGCCTGCGGCGACTATCATGAGACCAATGACGATCAGTGTTCGCGACATGGGAGCACCTGCCGGACAGCTTCTAGCCCGAAATATAGTGACGACGGGGTCTTGCCCCCAGGGCCAGGGTCGAAGCCTGCTTCCGGCTTTTCGGTTATCTGGGCCACTCTCGCCACCTTGGCCGCGAAGGCACTTTTCCCCAAAACACGGCTGCTCAGGCGGCCGAACCTTTGGCATTTGTCGGGAACAAGGGCTGGCGATGCTGGTTAACTGGATATGCCAACCAAGGTCAAAGAGATCCAACCGAAGCCTGGCCCGAAAAAGCCTCCTGTCCGTCGTCCCGACAAGGAAGCATCGCCAGAGCCTGGACACGTCGATCCGCCCCCACGAGACTGTCGAGAGGCACCGGCACCAAATCCCAACGGCGACAGGAAATCCTAAACGGCGATATGATGCCCAATGCCAGTTGTCGTTTTCTTTGCCATTGACTTACTTGGAAGAAGATGGATCGGCGCTGGCAGCCGCCGCCATATGCCCCGAGTAAGCTACGTATCCCAAGATTACGGCTCCTGCCATTTTGGTTGCCTCGAAAAAGCAATCCAAGATTTCAAAGTATGCTTCATCGGGACGATCTGGTTCCGTCGCGCTGATCGTCAGGTGCATGGTCGCCGTCGCGTCGTCGGCCTGCGTCATCGATGCGAACATGTGCCGCTCTGAAAGATGCACGAAGCCGGAAGTTTCCTTGTAAACGTTCGTGACCCACGGGAAGTCAGCCGACAATTCCTCAATTAGCCGACTGTCTCTCAAAAAGTGGCCTCCACGATCCTTTTGTTTGTCGAATCTACCGCCCGCCATAACGGATTGGCATAGCGCATCCATGCTTTCCACCAGCTTCAGCGCATTGACCCTAGCAGCCGAGTCGATTTGCATTCGCAACAGACAAGCGCAAGATGTGAAGTTTCGGTCAGCCATTAATGTCCTGAACCCAGACGCCAGTGCGAGCACTCGTTTCACAGCGCCAAGCACAAAGAGATCTGCCAAGAAAATGTGCCGACCCGGTTTAATCAGCCCGGATGCTTTCCGAAGTATTTCTTGTTCAAGTTTTTCAATCTTGTCGACACGATCTTGAAACGACATTTTGCGACGCCTAAGGCTACCTTTTTCGACCGCCGCAAGCCAGCTACGACGGCTTCGGGCCTTGAGCAGGCTACCATTTGGAGTCGCGTATGTCCGCAGACAGTGCGAGGAAGGCGCTAAAGGCCCTTCTCAAGCAACCACCAACTAACGACGAACTTAAAGTCCTGACCCGTGAATTGGAGCAGGATGGGCCAAGAGGCGCGGCTACCATAGGTGCTGCGGCGGTAGAAAACGTTCTGAAGGACGCCATTGTCTCGCGACTTAGAAAGGGCTTGGGTAAGAACGAAATTGAGGAATTGTTTGGCATTATGAAGCCGCTTGGCTCCTTTTCCGCAAGGATTCGGATCGGTTTCGCTATCGGCATCTATGGAGAAAAGACGCGGGACGATCTCGACCTCCTAAGGGAGATACGGAATGCTTTCGCTCACAGCAGGGTGCCAATCGACTTCAAGACGCCGGCTATCGTTGCCCTATGCGACAACTTCAACTGCGCTCCGGACCGGTATTTCGCATTGCCTAGTGCCCGCAAAAAATTCGAGTCCGCTGTCCAACATCTATTCATTCATCTCTGGCAAATCGCAGGGGGAACCGCGTCCGATCGAATCTCGCATGACCTCGATTGATCTCATAGCGATGGCGCGATCCACGAAGTGAAATTGACGAATAGCGATTCACTGGTGCCCCCGGCAGGGATCGAACCCGCGACCTTCGGTTTACAAAACCGCTGCTCTACCAGCTGAGCTACAAGGGCACGGCGCTCCGGTAGCACATTTCCTGCGCCAGTAAAGACAAAACTCCGTTTTGGGTTGCTAATGGACCGCGTGGCTTAGCCGGCATGCTGAAAAGCGGCGCAGAGCTTCCTACATCTTCGCCAGGTGCAATCGCATCGAACGGGGTGCCGCATGATCAGATTCGTCATCATCCTGCCGATCATCGTCGTGACCTGGCTTCTTCTGGTGAAAGCCGTCAGCGATTTGAAGAAAGCCAACATCGACTGGACCGGCGTCGCCACCATCGCCGGCTTCATCGCGCTTGCCTTCTGGCTGCGCCACATCACCGGCATGGGCTAAGCGGAGTTAGTACAGGGCGGTCTTGGTCGCCCTTTTGTTGTGCCTTGGCTGCCGCCCCGCGTTTCGATCGTAGTGCCGATAGAAGGGGCGGCCCTCGAAAAGGGCCGTTTCAGGCCTCTCGAAAAAATCTGAAAAAATCTTCGAACCTTTTCTCCGGTCGCCGCGACAGACGATCAAGAGGCGGATGGATCGCCTCGGTCAACGAACCAAGGAGATCATCATGTTCAAGCGCACACTCGTTTCCGGCCTTATCGCCACCACCGTCGCCGCCGGCGCGCTCGCCGGAACGGTCCAGCCGTCTGCAGCCTCTGACCACCATCATCGCCGCGAGCTTGGCATCGGCATCGCCGCCGGCGTCGGCGGCTTCGTCCTCGGCAGCCTTCTGTCCCAGCAGCAGCCGCAGCCGGTCTATGTCGACGAATACGGCGGCGGTTCCTGGCATGTCCGCCGCTGCCTCGCCCGCTACGCCAGCTATGATCCGGGCTCGGACACCTATATCGGCTACGACGGCTATCCGCACTACTGCCGCCTCTGAGAGGAGACCAACGACGGGAAGAGGGGCTGCAGGCAGCCCCTTTTTCGTGTTGAAACAGAGTGCTTAGAGCTAAGTCTTCGGGCCAGGGTCAAGGATCGGCAATCCGGCCGTGCGGCAGACTTCGCCGACAGACCTGCCATTCGGCGATCCATCGCCCATCGCGACGAGCTCGAAGCTGCTTCCGGCATCCGGGTAGATCTTGGCGACGAAAGGTTCCTCGCTGCCATAGGCGCCTGAAGCGTTCCTGGCGTTGACAGTACCGCAGACCACGATCTCCTGGCGGCCGTTCAGCGTCCGCTCGCCGGCCTGCATCTCCCCGAATTTCGCGGAGGCAGGGTCGTGCAAGCGCTGGCGGACGCCGGTGGTGATGATCTCTTCCAGGGCGAGCGAGATCGGCATGGGATCGACGCGCCGGCCGCCGGCATCGGGCTGAGGTGCCGCCGCCACGCATCCGCAAAGTGAAGCGGCAGATAAAAGCTGAACCGTTTTCCGCATCCATGCCCTTTGGCACGCATTCGAACGCCGCGGCAAGACGGTCAAGTTCAGGCGCTCGGCCTGGCTGTGATCAGCCCTTGGCAGAGCCGCCAGTGGTGTACAGCGATTTTGCGAGCGTCTAATCTGGCCTTGACGCCATCGAGGGGAGGGTGGCTTGGACGAGCGGGATCCGAAGGAGGACCTGATCGAGCCGGTTTTTCGCAACGGCACGGTCGCCACCGTTTGCATCCTGCTGGCCTTCTCGCTGGGCTTCATCACCCATTGGGCGGCGAACCCGATCCCCTGACAGACCTATCATCTGCTCGCCGTGGTGCCGATCCTTGTCGGCATCGCCCTGCAAATGCGGGCGCTGGCCATGCTGCTCGACACGAAGTCGCTACAGCGGCCGATCTATGCGCGCGCCAACCGGATATTCATCACCGGCCCGGTCTGCACCGCCTGCGGCGTCGGACTGGCGATCCTGCTCGATTTCTTCGACATAGCGGCAAAGAGCGCGCTGCCGGGCGCTTCGTAGTCAGTCGGCCTTCGCGCCGCCGATCATCTTTGTCACTTCCGCCGCGGCCTCGCGCACCAGCGGTCCGATCTCGGCCAGGCGCTCGGGCGTCACCCGGACGGTCGGGCCGGAAACGGAAACGCCGCCGATCGGCTCGCCGAACTCGTTGAAAATGGCAGCGGCCACGCAGCGCATGCCGGGATGGCGTTCCTCGTCGTCGACCGACCAGCCGCGATGCTTGATAACAGCGAGATCGTGGGCCAGCGCCGAGATGTCGGAGAGCGTCTTGTCGGTAAAACGCTGCAAGCCAGCCTTGCGCAGGATGGCCGCCACCCGCTCCGGCTCGAGATGCGCCAGCACCGCCTTGCCGATGCCCGAAGCATGAAAGGAGCTGCGCGTGCCCGGCCGGAAGAAGGCGCGGATCGCCTGGTGCGTCTCGACCTGGCTGACGAAGACGACGCAGTCGTCCTCGGCGACGCCGAGATTTGCGGTCTCGCCGGTCTTCTCCATCAATTCCTGCATGACGATGCGGGCGCGGTCGACCAGTTTTCTGCGGCGCAGGAAGGCCGCTCCCATGCGGTAGGTCTCGACGCCGATCGACCAAAGCTGGTCGGTCGTATCGAACTCGACCATGCCGTGGTTCTCAAGCGTCGTCAGCATGCGATAGGCGGTGGAAGCGGCAATCCCGCTGCGCGCCGCGATCTCGCTCAACGACAGGCCGCTGGCCTCGGCGACGATCGCCAGGATGCGCAGCGCCCGGTCGAGCGACTGCACCGAGGCTGCCTCCGACGGACCGTTGAAGGCGCGCGGCCGCCCGCGCTGGCGCTTTTCCGTGGTTTCCATGCGCGTATTCTGGCCGATTTGCCGCCAAGCGCAATGAAAAAGTTTTTCACTGGCTCTCCATGGCGATTTTCTGGAAAACGAAAAGTGAAGCGGAATCAGTGGATAAGAGTGGTTTTCTAGAAATGAAAAAATATTCTGAAAAAATTGAAAAATCGAAGGCGCGCTGGCATTCTCAAGCCAACCAACGAAGTGGAGACTGGACATGGCCAGGATGCGCGCTGTCGACGCTGCGGTTCTCGTTCTCGAGAAGGAAGGCATCACCAATGCCTTCGGCGTGCCGGGCGCGGCGATCAACCCGCTCTATTCGGCGCTGAAGGCGAGGGGCACCATTCGCCACGTCCTCGCCCGTCATGTCGAGGGCGCCTCGCACATGGCCGAGGGCTACACGCGGGCCAAGGCCGGCAATATCGGCCTCTGCATCGGCACCTCCGGTCCGGCCGGCACCGACATGATCACTGGGCTCTATTCGGCCTCGGCCGATTCCATCCCGATCCTCTGCATCACCGGGCAGGCCCCCCGCGCGCGCCTCAACAAGGAGGATTTCCAGGCCGTCGACATCGCCGCGATCGCAGCACCGGTCACCAAATGGGCGGTCACCGTCATGGAGCCATACCTGGTGCCGATGGCGCTGCAGAAGGCTTTCCACCTGATGCGCTCCTCGCGGCCGGGCCCGGTGCTGATCGACCTGCCGGTCGACGTGCAATTGGCCGAGATCGAGTTCGACATCGACGCCTATGAGCCGCTCGCCCCGTTCAAGCCGGCGATGACGCGCGCCCAGGCCGAGAAGGCGCTTTCGATGCTGAACGAAGCGGAAAAGCCGCTGATCGTCGCCGGCGGCGGCATCATCAACGCCGATGCTTCCGATCTGTTGATCGAGTTCGCCGAGGTCACCGGCGTGCCGGTCATCCCGACGCTGATGGGCTGGGGCACGATTCCCGACGACCATCGGCTGATGGCCGGCATGTGCGGCCTGCAGACTTCGCACCGCTACGGCAACGCGACGATGCTGGCTTCCGATTTCGTCTTCGGCATCGGCAACCGCTGGGCCAACCGCCACACCGGCTCGGTCGACGTCTACACCAAGGGCAAGAAGTTCATCCATGTCGACATCGAGCCGACGCAAATAGGCCGCGTCTTCGCGCCGGATCTCGGCATCGTCTCGGATGCGGGTGCCGCGTTGAAGATCCTGCTCGACGTCGCCACCGAATGGCGGACAACCGGCAAGCTGCGCGACTGGTCGGGCTGGGCGAAGGAGTGCCAGCAGCGCAAGAAGACGATGAAGCGCAAGACGCATTTCGAGCAGGTGCCGCTGAAGCCGCAGCGCGTCTATGAGGAGATGAACAAGGCTTTCGCCCGCGACACCACCTATGTCACCACGATCGGCCTGTCGCAGATCGCCGGCGCGCAGTTCCTGCATGTCTACAAGCCGCGCAACTGGATCAATTGCGGCCAGGCCGGCCCGCTCGGCTGGACGCTGCCGGCCGCGCTTGGCGTGCGCGCCGCCGATCCGGATCGGAATATCGTCGCGCTCTCCGGCGACTACGACTTCCAGTTTATGATCGAGGAACTGGCGGTCGGCGCGCAGCACAAGCTGCCCTATATCCACGTCGTCGTGAACAACGCCTATCTCGGCCTGATCCGCCAGGCGCAGCGCGGCTTCTCGATGGACTACGAGGTCAGCCTCGCCTTCGAGAACGTCAACCGCGCTGACGATCCCGAGGCCGGCTATGGTGTCGACCACGTCGCGGTCGCCGAGGCGATGGGCTGCAAGGCGGTCAGGGTGAGGAAGCCCGAGGAGTTCGCCGGCGCCTTCAAGGAGGCGCAGCGGCTGATGAAGGAGCACCAGGTTCCGGTGGTTCTCGAATTCATTCTCGAGCGCGTCACCAATATTTCGATGGGTACCGAAATCGACAAGATCACCGAATTCGAGGAACTTGCCGAGAGCCATGAAGACGCGCCGACGGCTATCGTGATGTTGGATTGAGTTCGACGAGAAGGAGAAGAAGAATGCCGCGTTTTTCAGCCAATCTTTCGATGCTCTTTGGCGAGCATGAGTTCCTCGACCGCTTCGATGCCGCCGCCCGCGCCGGCTTCAAGGGCATCGAATATATCGGCCCCTACGACCACGCGCCGGATGTCGTCGCGGCGCGGCTGAAGAAGAACGGCCTCAGCCAGGTTCTCTTCAATCTGCCGGCCGGTGACTGGGGCAAGGGCGAGCGCGGCATTGCCGTGCTGCCCGACCGTGTGCCGGAATTCCGGCAAGGCGTCGCCAAGGCGATCAGTTATGCGCATGCGCTGGGCTGCGAGCAGATCAACTGCCTCGCCGGCATCGCGCCGCAGGGCGCCGACCGCACCGTGCTGGAGAACGTCTTTGCCGAGAACCTCGCCTTCGCGGCCGAGAAGTTGGAGCAGGCCGGCATCAGGCTGTTGATAGAGCCGATCAACACCCGCGACATTCCGGGCTTCTTCCTGAACTACACCGACCAGGCGCTGGCGCTGATCGACCGTATCGGCTCGAAGAACCTGTTCCTGCAATACGACATCTATCACATGCAGATCATGGAGGGGGATCTCGCCCGTACCATCGAGGCGAACCTCGGCCGCATCGCGCATATCCAGCTTGCGGACAATCCCGGCCGTCACGAGCCGGGGACGGGCGAGATCAATTATCCCTTCCTCTACGAGCATATCGACCGCCTCGGCTATTCCGGCTGGATCGGCGCCGAATACAAGCCGAAAGCCGGCACGGAGGCCGGGCTTGGCTGGTTCCGCCAATTTGCCGGGCAGGGCAGCGCGGCGGCTTAAAGAGCCAACTTCGAAGCCGCCAATCTCCCCCCTTGTGGGGGAGATGTCCGGCAGGACAGAGGGGGGCGCGAAGGAACGCGGCCTCAACAAATTGCGACGGAGAACAACAATGGAAACCATCGGCTTCATCGGGCTGGGCATCATGGGCGCGCCGATGGCGGGGCATCTGCTCGATGCCGGCTATCAGGTCGTCGCCAGCGATCATCGCTCGAAACCGCCGGCCGATCTCGTCGCCAAGGGACTGAAGACCGTCTCCGGCAACGATGCCGTGGCCAAGGCCGCCGACATCATCATCACCATGGTCCCCGATACGCCGCAGGTAGCGGATGTGCTGTTCGGCGAGAACAGCGTCGCCTCGGGCCTGTCCAAGGGCAAGCTCGTCATCGACATGAGCTCGATCTCGCCGATCGCCACCAAGGAATTCGCCAAAAAAATCAACGATCTCGGCTGCGACTATCTCGACGCGCCGGTGTCGGGCGGCGAGGTCGGCGCCAAGGCGGCCTCGCTCACCATCATGGTCGGCGGCGAGGAAAAGGCGTTCGAGCGGGCGAAGCCCGTGTTCGAGAAGATGGGCAAAAACATCACGCTGGTCGGCCCGAACGGCGTCGGCCAGACCACCAAGGTCGCGAACCAAATCGTCGTCGCGCTGACCATCGAAGCCGTCGGTGAAGCGCTCGTTTTCGCGTCAAAGGCCGGCGCCGATCCGGCGAAGGTCAGGCAGGCGCTGATGGGCGGGCTCGCCGCCTCGCGCATTCTCGAAGTGCATGGCGAACGTATGATCAAGCGCACCTTCGCGCCCGGCTTCCGCATCGAGCTGCACCAGAAGGACCTCAACCTGGCGCTGGAGGGCGCAAAGGCGCTCGGCGTGTCGCTGCCCAACACCTCGACCACGCAACAATTGTTCAACTCCTGCGCCGCCAATGGCGGCGCCAAGGAAGATCACTCGGCGCTGGTCAGGGCTCTGGAGCGGATGGCGGGGCACGAAGTGGCGTAGAAGCGAATAGCGAATAGGGAGTAGCGAATAGGGTTGCCAGCCACCAAGCCGTCGTGATCCAACCTATTCGCTATTCGCTATTCGCTATTCGCTATTCGCTATTCGCTATTCGCCAGGAATTTTCTGGCCGCATAGAGGCTCACCGCCGCTGCGTTGGAGACGTTGAGCGAGCGTATCGCGCCGGGCATGTCGAGGCGGGCCAGCGCCGTCACGGTTTCGCGAGTTTTTTGGCGCAGCCCCTTGCCTTCTGCGCCCAGCACCAACGCAACTTTGTCTCCGGCGAAGGTCTTTTCGAGCTCCGCCGGTCCATCTGAATCGAGCCCGATCGTCTGGAAGCCGGCCTCGTGCAACTGGCCGATCGCGTCGGCGAGGTTCTTCACCTCGATCTGGTCGATATGCTCGAGCGCGCCGGATGCCGATTTCGCCAGCACGCCGGATTCCTGCGGGCTGTGACGTGCCGTGGTGATCAGCGCGCCGGCGCCGAAGGCAACCGCCGAGCGCAGGATGGCGCCGACATTGTGCGGATCGGTGACCTGATCGAGCACAAGAACGAGCCTGGTATCGCCGAGCGCGTCGAGGCGCTTCGGCTTCAGCGGTTCCGCCTCGATCAGCACGCCCTGGTGGACCGCTTCCGATCCAGTGATCCTGTCGATGTCCTTCGGCTCGACCAGCTCGGTCTTGAAGGGCAGGGCGGCGAGATCGCCGACCGCAAGCCGCTCGGCGGCGTTGCGCGTCACCAGCATTTTCTTGATCTTGCGCCGCGGATTGTCGAGCGCCGCCCGCACCGTGTGCAGGCCATAAAGCCGCACCAACCCCTCGGTCGGCGCTTCGCCCGGCGGCACCGGCTGGCGCGGCCGGAACGCCGGCGCGCCGCCCGCCTTCTGGTCGCGATGCGCGCGCCTAAGCTTGGCGTAGTGGGTGTCCTTCGGGGTGCCCGGTTTGTTGCTTTTGTTGTCGCTCATGCCGGCCTCTATAGCCGTCCCGTCCGGCTAAGGATATGGGCCGCGGCAATGAATGCCGAACATCCTCGAAAAACCCTGGCCGCGCCGGTTGACACCCACCGGCCTTGCCGCCATAAGGCGCATCGCTGATTTCGGAGAAGATCCTTACTCGGGCTCCGGATCCGCATGAATGCCTCGTTGCATGGCTCCGGCGGCAGACTGGAGAGGTGCCCGAGTGGTTAAAGGGGACGGACTGTAAATCCGTTGGCTTAGCCTACGTTGGTTCGAATCCAACCCTCTCCACCACTGCCGGCCCGGAAGCCCTGAAACGAAAAAGTCTCGGACCGAAAGTGCATAGCGCTTTTCGGGTGAATCCGGTACTTCAGTGTAAGGCGCGGGTATAGCTCAGTGGTAGAGCAGCAGCCTTCCAAGCTGAATATGCGGGTTCGATTCCCGCTACCCGCTCCAAATTTCCTTCCGCAAAAGTTTTGAAGCGCCGCGCCGGCAAAGCACGCGCAGCGCCCCAATTGCTCGAAACCTGCCGGCTAGCTATTAAAGGCCGAAGCGACCTGATGGTTCTGCGGGATCTGGCCGTTCGGCGTCAGCTTGTCGACGATGCCAGGCAGCGCCACGGACAATTGCTGCAGCAGTTCCTGCTCGTTAAGGCCGGTCCGCTGCGCGATCTCGCGGATGACCTGCGGGCCGATCGCAGCGCCAAGGTCGTTGGCGTTGATCGGCTGGTTCTGGCCGGTGCCGACCCAGGAATCGGCCACATTGCCATGCCCGGCATTCTTGAGCTTGTCGAGCAGCCCACCCAATCCGCCGAGCAGGCCGCCGTCGGCGGAGGTTCCGGCGGGAGTCGGTGCCGGGGCTTGAGGTTCGGCCGGCTGTTCCTCGCTCCTGCCGCTCAGCATTTTGCCGACCAGCAGCGCACCGAGAGCGATCATCAAGGGTTTGGTGATGTTGCCGCCGGGAACGGCGTTGTCAAAAAGGCCCATCGTGGATCTCCTATCAACCAAGTCCGCCCGGCGCCACAATGGCGTAACCGGGGGGAATTTCAAGCTGTCTTGAGCTTTTGACAATCATATGAAAATGATTGGCACGGCGGGGATTGGAGGGAAAAAATGGGCATCATCAGCTGGATCATTCTCGGAGTCGTCGCCGGTTTCATCGGCAGCAAGATCGTCAACAAGACGGGTCAGGGCATGATAATGGATATCGTGCTCGGCATCGTCGGCGCCATCGTCGGCGGGGCGATCTTCAGCGCCTTCGGCGCGTCGGGCGTCACCGGCCTCAACATCTGGAGCCTGATCGTCGCCGTCGTCGGCTCGGTCGTCGTGCTCTGGGCCTATTACCAGTTCTCCGGCAAGCGCACGCTGTAGCAGCAGAACGAACGCCGCGGGGCGCCAGGCCGAGGCCGACCGTCCGGGTCGGCCACGGGCGGCGCGTTGCGTGGTCGGCGGACCTGCCGCACCTGCCAACAGTCTCGCTGCCGTCCTTCGATCGGCCCTCGGTCAAACGGCCGGGTCGGGCACGAATTCGCGGACCTCTTGAGCACAGCGGCAGGCCACGGCGACTTTGGCAGCCCACTCCAGCGCCTCTTCGCGTGAGGGCACATCGACGACACAGAAGCCGCCAATGTACGCCTTGCTTTCCGGGCCGTCGGTGATCGTCCCATCGGTGGCCACCACGCTCACGCCCTCGTGGTTCGTCAGCCCGCCGCCGAACACCCACACGCCGGCGTCCTTGGCCTCCCGCATCACCGCGTGCGCCGCCTCGGCAACATCGGGCAGCTCCTCCATAGGGAAGGTCATCGCGCCGTCATCGAACGAAATCAGATACCGCGTCATCTCGGGCTCCTCACGGGAGGAGAGTGACACGAGAGCCCTAGCAAGGCCAGATCGGCGTCGATCCGGACGATGAGGTCCACGGCCATCTGAGGGCCAATTGGGTCGAAACCTCAGGCGACCACCGCCAGACGCCGCCGTCTTTCGTCGAGCGACACGATCGCCAGGCCGCTGCCGATGACCAGCAGGATGCCGCAGACGGCGAGCGCATTCGGGAATTGGCCGAACACCAGCAAGCCGGAAATCACCGCCCAGACGGTGAAGCAATAGTAGAAGGGCGCCACCGCGCTCGTCGGTCCGACGCGATAGGCCATGAAGATGAAGAAATGGCCGAAGATCAGGAACAGGCCGGCGCCGGCTATGAGCAGCAGGTGGCGGCCCTCCGGCACCACCCACTGCTCGGAAGCGAGATGCGCGATCCCTGAGCCGACCAGCACGACCAGGACGGCGGAGATGGCGACGATCATGCCGGGCACCTCGGCGCCCACTTTGCGTCCGGCGAGGTCGCGCGCCGCGGCCATGGCCGCGTTGCCGAGCGCCAGCAAGGCATAGACGGAAATGCCCTGCATGGTCGGCTGCGCCACCATGAGGGCGCCGACGAAGCCGAGGCCGATCAGTGCCATGCGCGCCGCGCCGATCTTCTCGCCGAACAGGAGCGAGGACCCCACCAGCACGATAAGCGGCGTGATCTGCCCGAGCGCCGTCGAATCGGCGATCTGCATGTTGGCCAAAGCAACGACGTAGCAAAGGATCGCTGCCAGCTCGCAAAGGTTGCGGCGCAGCACCTTGCGCTCGAATAGCAACGGGATCTGCCGGCCGTAGCCCAGCATGAAAAGCAGCGGCATGCCCCACAGCGTTGCGGCTGCGCCGCGCAGCAGAAGCACCTCATAGGGCGGCAGCCCGGCGGTCGCGAGCTTCATCATCGTGTCGTTGACGAGGTAAGACCCCGTCGAGACGATCATGAACAGCGGACCGCGGATGTTTGCCGGAATGAACTGCATTCGCCGAAGAAATCAGAGGCGCCTCGCGGCGGCAATGGGCCAGTTCCGGTCGATCTTGCTGCTATCCGCAGGAAGCTGTTGATGAGGACGCTCAGGCGTTGAGCCGCGCCCATTTGAATTCGGCTGCGCCAATCCTATATCCGCGCCATATCCCTGAAATCGGATCATAGGTTCGGGTCGAGCGTGAGAACGCTCAGCCACAAGGCACTTGTGTTTTTCGGCCGTTGTCGCTAATCGCCCCGCATTCGACTGAACTGAAGGTCAAGGCCGCCCAAGGAAAGAGACTATGGCAAAAGGTAAATTCGAGCGCACCAAGCCGCATGTGAACATTGGCACGATCGGGCACGTCGATCATGGCAAGACGTCGCTGACGGCGGCGATCACGAAGTATTTTGGCGAATACAAGCGCTATGACCAGATCGACGCGGCGCCTGAAGAGAAGGCGCGCGGCATCACGATTTCGACGGCGCACGTCGAGTACGAGACGGCCAACCGTCACTATGCCCACGTCGACTGCCCCGGCCACGCCGACTATGTGAAGAACATGATCACCGGTGCCGCCCAGATGGACGGGGCGATCCTGGTCGTGTCGGCCGCCGACGGCCCGATGCCGCAGACCCGCGAGCACATCCTCTTGGCCCGCCAGGTCGGCGTGCCCTCGATCGTGGTGTTCCTGAACAAGGTCGACCAGGTCGACGACGCCGAGCTGCTCGAGCTGGTCGAGCTCGAGGTCCGCGAGTTGTTGACCAAGAACGAGTTCCCCGGCGACGACATTCCGATCGTCAAGGGCTCGGCGCTGGCTGCGCTTGAGGACTCCAACAAGACCATCGGCGAGGACGCCATCCGCGAGCTGATGGCTCAGGTCGACGCCTACATCCCGACGCCGGTTCGTCCGCTGGACAAGCCGTTCCTGATGCCGATCGAGGACGTGTTCTCGATCTCGGGCCGCGGCACGGTTGTGACCGGCCGCGTCGAGCGCGGGGTGGTCAAGGTCGGCGAGGAGCTGGAGATCGTCGGCATCCGTCCGACGGCCAAGACGACCTGCACGGGCGTCGAGATGTTCCGCAAGCTGCTCGACCAGGGCCAGGCCGGCGACAACATCGGCGCGCTCTTGCGCGGCATCGACCGCGAGGGTGTGGAGCGCGGCCAGGTTCTGGCCAAGCCGGGCTCGGTGAAGCCGCACAAGAAGTTCGTTGCCGAAGCCTACATCCTGACCAAGGACGAGGGCGGCCGTCACACGCCGTTCTTCACCAACTACCGTCCGCAGTTCTACTTCCGCACCACCGACGTGACGGGCATCGTGACGCTGCCGGCGGGCACCGAGATGGTGATGCCCGGCGACAACATCACCGTCGACGTCGAGCTGATCGTGCCGATCGCCATGGAAGAGAAGCTGCGCTTCGCCATCCGTGAAGGCGGCCGCACCGTCGGTGCCGGCATCGTCGTCACCATCAAGGAATAGTCGATCCGGCTGTTGCCGGTTCGACAAGGAAAGGGCGGTCTTCGGGCCGCCTTTTTTCGATTCCGGCGCTCCGCAGGCCCAAGTCAGGCCAAGTATTGCTGCACGGCTCTCAATTCTGTTGCAAGCGGCATTGCCGCAACTAGTATGGGTTGTACCTGTGGGGGCTTTGCGAGCGTGGTTCCGGAACGCGGTTCAGACAGCTTTCGATGGTGGGGCGGGCTGGTCGGCCTGGTGCTGGCCGCCGCGACCGGTCTGGCCAGCTTTGTCGCTGAGGCCAGGGAACAGGCGCCCGACCTCGGCCCGACGATGCGCTTTGCCGTCGTGCGCAGCAGCGCGCCCGGCTGCGAGCCCAATTGCCCGGAATGGATTGCGGCGGAAGGCACCATCGAGGCCGGCTCGCCGGCGCTGTTCAGGCGCCTTTTGAAGACGCTCGACGGCCGGCAACTGCCGATCGTGGTCAATTCTCCTGGAGGCAATGTCGACGCCGCGCTGCAACTCGGCCGCATGATCCGCAAGAACAAGCTCGACATCGCCGTGGGCACGACGGAGTTTTCCGGCTGCGCGCCGGAGATGAAGAACTGTCGCGACGATGACAGCAAGGCCGCGCCCTATCTCGGCATCGCCTACGACAGCGGCGCGATGTGCAATTCGGCCTGTCCGCTGATGTTTTCCGGCGGCATGCGCCGCATTGTCGGCGAGTGGGCCTTTCTCGGCGTCCACCAGATCACCACGACATATCATCGGGAAAAGCTGCTCTACCGCACGACCTACAGAATTGTGAACGGCAAGAAGAAGGTCATGAGCACCAAGATCGTCAGCCGCAAGAATGCCGGCAGCTACAAGACCTACGAGATGAGCAAGGCGGTCGAGAAACGGCTGTCCGGCTATCTGAGGGAAATGGGTGTCGAGCAGGGCGTGCTGGACGTGATGAAGGCGACGCCGGCAAGCGACATAAGGCAGATAGAGCCCGAGGACATGCTGGAGATGAAGCTCGTCACCAGCCTCGATACGCTCGACCTTCTGACCGGGAAGGCCATTTGCCAACACAGTCCCGTGCCGGCGAACTGCCGAGAAATCCCGACGAACGGCGACGCCAAGCCGGCCGAGATTGCAACCGTCGAGGTCAAGCCGACTTCTCCTCAATCGGTAGAGGCTGCACCATTATCCTTCAAGCCGGAACAGGAGATGCGCTTCGTGCTTGTTCGCGGCAGCAACCCGCTTTGCAACCCCGACTGCCCGGAATGGATTTCGGCGGAGGGGACAATCGTTGCCGGCACGCCCGACAGGCTGCGCGAGCTGATCGATACGGTCGGCGGGCGCCGGCTGCCCATCGTGATCAACTCGCCGGGCGGCGACGTGCAGGCCGCGCTCGCCGCCGGCCGGCTGATCCGCGAGCGCAGGCTGGACGTCGCGATCGCCCGCACGGCCTTTCTCGATTGCGATCCTGGCTCGGCGGGGTGCATCGCCAAGGACGGCCTCCATGCCGGCCTCACCATCGATGCAGGAGCCGAATGCGACGCTGCCTGCGCAGTGATGATCGCGGGCGGCGCCAGGCGCTTGGTTGGAGCCAATGCGCACTTCCGCGTGCACGCGATGGGCATGGAGGAAAAGGTTCGGGCGTATCTCGACGAGATGGCCGTCGGCCCGGGCCTGTTCGCCGCGATGCAGTCAGCCCAGTATGCGAGCCACCGCGAACTCAGCCAGGACGAGATGCAAAAATTCGGGCTGACGACGGGGCCGCAATCGGTGGACGCCCTGACGGGCGCCACCATCTGCAAATCATCGCCGAAGCCCGACAATTGCCGGGTTCTGCCGTCCGCCAATGCCGAGGCGGAGGCGCCGGCGAAGCTGTAGCGCCGATGCGCCAACTGGCCATCGAGGCAGGTTGAGCCGGAGAGGGCCTGCGTTATCCTCCGCGGCCTGTCTGAGCAGAGCCTGCCCGAAAGGATCGACGATGAGCGAGGATATCCCGACTTTGTTCGAATGGGCCGGCGGCGCGGAAGCGCTCAACCGGCTGACGCGGACCTTTTACGACAAGGTGGCCCTGGACCCGACCGTCGGTCCGGTGTTCAGGCATATGTCGCCGGATCATCCCGCGCATGTCGCCGCCTTCATCGGCGAGGTTTTTGGCGGACCGAAGACCTACAGCGAAAAGCATGGCGGCCACCGCGAGATGGTCATGCATCATCTCGGCAAGCACCTGACCGAGGAGCAGCGGCGGCGCTGGATCAATCTCCTGGCCGACGCTGCGGACGAGGTCGGTCTGCCCGACGACCCCGAATTCCGTTCAGCCTTCATGGGCTATGTCGAATGGGGATCGCGGCTGGCGAAGATGAATTCCAATCTCGGCGAGACCTGCGACCCGGAGACCGAGCCGATGCCGGCCTGGGGCTGGGGTGTGCCCGGCGGGCCTTACAAGCCGCCTGCTGGAAAGTCTTAGCGGAAGATGTTGGGTTTCTGCAAAATTCTGAAAAGATGACGCCGCAAAGAACCGTCACGGTCGTTGCATCAATGTGAGACGACCCTGCATGCTGATTGCCCATCTCCCATCGGGCTATATTCTGGGAAGACTCGCGCGGAAACGCTGGCGGGAAGCGCCGGGCATCGTGACGGCCGCAATGCTCGGCAGCGTCATCCCAGATATCGACATGCTCTATTTTCACCTGATCGATGGCGGTCGCACCCACCACCACGCCTACATCACGCATTGGCCGTTGTTCTGGGCCGCGATTGGGTTGGCAGGCCTGTTTATCAGTCGATTGCTCCGTTTGCCGCATCTGCCATTGGTCGCCGTCTTCTTTGCCGGGACCTTGCTGCACATGGTGCTCGACACGGTGGCATCGCCGATCATGTGGCTGGCGCCTTTCAGTCATCATCCCTTTGAGCTCGTGGCCGTCCCGCCCAGCTACCGGAACTGGGTCCTGAGCTTCATCCTGCACTGGACTTTTGGACTTGAGCTCGTGATTTGCACTTGGGCCTTGCGGCTTGCGTGGCTGCGACCGCCACTTCCGGTCGGCGCGCCTCAAAAGGGCACTTGAGTTCTCATCTGCTTTGTGAAATAGCAGCGCCCGTATACGGGCATAGCTCAGTTGGTAGAGCGGCGGTCTCCAAAACCGCAGGTCGTAGGTTCGAGCCCTGCTGCCCGTGCCATCTCCCAAGTGGCGGACTGAAGAAGGGGGTTGCTTCGCCGTTGAAAACCGGCGGGTGGCTTGCCATATAGGGAAAACTGGGGCATAAGGCCCCGTATAGCCGGAACGGAACGACTGGATGGTTCCGAGGCGGCGCTCGAACATAAAGCGGAACACTTGCCACTTGCGTGGACCAAGAATCGGTTTTATGTAGACTGAACAGACACGCGACGCGTGGAGCTGGGAAGCCGGCTTTACGCGTCTGATTTGCGTGGGCGAAATGGTGGCGCTGATTCGCGCCGGCATGAAGCTCAGGCGGCACGTCCCGGCCAGCGGGATCATCCAGGAGACCCGGCCAACGGGTCTTGAAGACAGAGCGGCACATGGCTTCGAAAACCACTAATCCTTTCACCTTTCTCCAGCAGGTTCGCGCGGAGACGGCCAAGGTGACATGGCCCTCGCGCCGCGAGACCATGATCTCGACGGTGATGGTCCTGGTGTTCGCGGTCATCGCCATGATCTTCTTTTTCGCCGCCGACATAGCCATGGGCTATGCGATCGAGTGGATATTGGGCCTCGGACATTAAGTTCGGCGATTACGGAGAGGTCGTGAAATGACTGCGCGGTGGTACATCGTCCACGCTTATTCGAACTTCGAAAAGAAGGTCGCCGAGGACATCGAGAACAAGGCCAAGCAGAAGGGCCTGTCAGGTGATATCGAGCAGATCGTCGTGCCGACCGAGAAGGTCGTCGAGATCCGCCGCGGCCGCAAGGTCGATGCCGAGCGCAAGTTCTTCCCGGGCTATGTGCTTCTGAAGGCCAACCTGACGGACGCGGTCTTCTCGCTGGTCAAGAACACGCCGAAAGTCACCGGCTTCCTCGGCGATTCCAAGCCGGTGCCGATCACCGAGACCGAGGCGCAGCGCATCCTGAACCAGGTTCAGGAAGGCGTCGAGCGGCCGAAGCCGTCGGTCACCTTCGAGATCGGCGAGGCGATCCGCGTTTCGGACGGCCCGTTCGCGTCGTTCAACGGTTTCGTCCAGGAAGTGGACGAGGAGCGGGCGCGCCTCAAGGTGGAAGTTTCGATCTTCGGGCGCGCGGTGCCCGTCGATCTGGAATTCGGACAAGTCGAAAAGGGCTGATCCGAAGATCCCTCAGTCGACAGGCGAAAGGGATCGGCGGCGCGAAGCAAAGCGCTGCCATCAACGGGTGGAAGGCGAAAGCGGCTTAGCCGGCCGCTGGAACCGCACCACCAGACTGCAACCGCCGGCGTTTCCCAGATGGTGGGGCCGGCATGAGAAAAGGCAGGAATAGAGATGGCTAAGAAAGTTGCAGGCCAGCTCAAGCTCCAGGTTGCCGCGGGCTCGGCCACGCCGTCGCCCCCGATCGGCCCGGCGCTTGGTCAGCGCGGCATCAACATCATGGAGTTCTGCAAGGCGTTCAACGCGCAGACCCAGGAGCTGGAGAAGGGGTCGCCGATCCCGGTCGTCATCACCTACTACCAGGACAAGTCGTTCACCTTCGTCATGAAGACGCCGCCGGTGAGCTACTTCCTGAAGAAGGCCGCCAATCTGAAGTCGGGCTCGAAGGAGCCGGGCAAGGTGAAGGCCGGCACGATCTCGCGCGACAAGGTGCGCCAGATCGCCGAGCAGAAGATGAAGGACTTGAACGCAAACGACGTCGAGGCGGCCATGCGCATGGTCGAGGGCTCCGCCCGCTCGATGGGCCTGGAAGTGGTGGGCTGAGATCATGGCAAAGCTTGCAAAGCGCGTGGCAAAGACCCGCGAAGGCATCGACCCGAACAAGGCCTATGCTCTTGGTGAAGCCCTGAAGCTGCTCAAGGAGCGGTCTTCGGTGAAGTTCGACGAGACGATCGAGGTCGCGATGAATCTCGGCGTCGATCCGCGTCATGCCGACCAGATGGTCCGCGGCGTGGTCAATCTGCCGAACGGCACCGGCCGCTCGGTGCGCGTCGCGGTGTTTGCGCGTGGCGACAAGGCCGAGGAAGCCAAGGCCGCCGGCGCCGACATCGTTGGCGCCGAGGATCTGGTCGACATCGTCCAGAAGGGCACGATCGACTTCGATCGCTGCATCGCCACCCCGGACATGATGCCGCTGGTCGGCCGTCTGGGTAAGGTGCTCGGCCCGCGCGGCATGATGCCGAACCCGAAGGTCGGCACCGTGACCCCCGATGTCGCGGCCGCCGTCAAGGCTTCGAAGGGCGGCGCCGTCGAGTTCCGCGTCGAGAAGGCCGGCATCGTCCAGGCCGGCGTCGGCAAGGTCTCGTTCGACGTCAAGGCGCTGGAAGAGAATGTGCGGGCCTTCGCCGATGCGGTGAACAAGGCCAAGCCCGCCGGCGCCAAGGGCAACTACGTCAAGAAGGTGTCGGTCACCTCGACGATGGGCCCCGGCCTCAAGCTCGACATCGCGACGCTCGCCGCGTCGTAAGTGTCGCGTGACCGGCTTCAGGCCGGTCGCACAAGAATTCCGGACCGCCGATCCGTCGGCGGCCCGGTACCCCGGGAGCCGAAAGGTTTCCGGATATCCTGTCCGAGATTGCAGGCGGCCCAAACGCCTTAATTCATCTGGGCCTGCATGAGACGGGTGAAGACCCGACAAAGGAGCGAAAGCTCCAATGAAAGGTTCGAACCGTGTTTGCCTTTTGTCAGCGCATCGCCGGCTTGGCCGTCGGTGTGGCGAAAGGGGGCAGGATCCTCGAGCGCCGTTCGGGAGATCCGTTTTTGGATGGCCCGGCCGGCAAAAGGCAACCCGACTTCTGACCTCGTGAATGAGGCAGAGGTCAACTGGAGATAGGCAGTGGACAGAGCGGAAAAACGCGAACTCGTCACGGGCCTGAATGATGCGTTCTCGAACGCGGGTTCAGTGGTCGTGGCCCACTATGCCGGTATCACCGTCGCGCAAATGAACGACCTTCGGTCGAAGATGCGCGCCGCCGGTGGCACCGTTAAAGTCGCGAAGAACCGTCTCGCCAAGATCGCTCTTCAGGGCACGGACTCCGCATCGATCGTCGATCTGTTCAAGGGACAGACGCTGGTCGCTTATTCGGAGGATCCGGTTGCGGCGCCCAAGGTTACGTCCGATTTCGCCAAGGGGAATGACAAGTTGATCATTCTCGGCGGCGCGATGGGCTCGACCTCGCTCAACGCCGACGGTGTGAAGGCACTCGCCACGCTACCGTCGCTCGACGAGCTGCGCGCCAAGCTGGTTGGCATGATCGCCACGCCGGCAACCCGGATCGCCCAGATCGTCAATGCGCCCGCGGCTTCGGTCGCGCGCGTCATCGGCGCTTACGCCCGGAAGGACGAGGCGGCATGAGGCCGTTCCTCGCTGTCAACAACACACGTTCGAACCTAGTGAAGGAATACACAAATGGCTGATCTCGCAAAGATCGTAGACGACCTTTCGAAGCTGACCGTCCTCGAGGCGGCCGAGCTCTCGAAGCTCCTGGAAGAGAAGTGGGGCGTTTCGGCCGCTGCTCCGGTGGCGGTTGCCGCTGCCGGTGGCGCTGGTGCCGCTGCTGCTGCTCCGGCCGAAGAGAAGACGGAATTCGACGTCGTTCTCGCCGACGCCGGCGCCCAGAAGATCAACGTCATCAAGGAAGTCCGCGCCATCACCGGCCTTGGCCTCAAGGAAGCCAAGGACCTGGTCGAAGCGGCTCCGAAGCCGGTCAAGGAAGGCGTTTCCAAGGCCGACGCCGACAAGTTCAAGGCTCAGCTGGAAGCAGCTGGCGCCAAGGTCGAGCTGAAGTAATAGGCGAGGGCGGGCGGTCTCGCGCCGTCCGCCCCCTCCCTTGGACTGAGGGAGGCTTCACTGCGCGAGACGTTTGAAAACCTCTTTCCTGAGGGCCGGAAGCGGCCTTCAGGAAACGGGTTTTCTCCCGTTTTAGCCGGCAGCCGCCAAGCAATTGGGAAGGCGGCCGGAAAAACAGACAAGGGCAGCCGGCGAGGCGGCCCGTTGATGCAAGGCGAACCGCGGCGAGGTTCGTCCCGAGTTTTGAGCTAAGGAGCGACGATGGCCCAGACCCAGACTTTCAATGGCCGCAGACGCGTACGCAAGTTCTTCGGAAAGATCCCGGAAGTTGCGGAGATGCCGAACCTGATCGAGGTTCAAAAGGCATCCTATGACCAGTTCCTGATGGTGGACGAGCCCAAGGGCGGGCGTCCTGACGAGGGGCTGCAGGCTGTTTTCAAGTCGGTCTTCCCGATCTCCGATTTTTCCGGCTCCTCGATGCTGGAATTCGTGAAGTATGAGTTCGAAGGACCGAAATTCGACGTTGACGAATGCCGTCAGCGCGACCTGACCTATGCCGCGCCGCTCAAGGTGACGCTGCGCCTCATCGTGTTCGATATCGACGAGGACACCGGCGCCAAGTCGATCAAGGACATCAAGGAGCAGGACGTCTACATGGGCGACATGCCGCTCATGACGTCGAACGGTACCTTCATCGTCAACGGCACCGAGCGCGTCATCGTATCGCAGATGCACCGCTCGCCGGGCGTTTTCTTCGACCATGACAAGGGCAAGTCGCACTCGTCAGGCAAGCTTCTGTTTGCCGCGCGCGTCATCCCCTATCGCGGCTCGTGGCTCGACATCGAGTTCGACAGCAAGGACGTCGTGCACGCCCGCATCGACCGCCGCCGCAAGATTCCGGTGACCTCGCTCTTGATGGCGCTCGGCATGGACGGCGAGGAGATCCTGTCGACCTTCTACAACAAGATCACCTACAAGCGCGCCGGCGACCACTGGCGCATTCCGTTCAACGTCGAGCGTTTCCGCGGTCTCAAGGCCGTCGGCGACCTGGTCGACGCGGATACGGGCGAGATCGTCGTCGAGGCCGGCAAGAAGATCACCGCCCGCCAGGCCCGCCAGCTCGGCGAGAAGGGCCTCAAGGCGATCAAGGCGACCGACGAGGACCTGCTCGGCAATTATCTGGCCGAGGACATCGTCAACTACGCCACCGGCGAGATCTTCCTCGAGGCTGGCGACGAGATCGACGACAAGACGCTGAAGGTGCTGCTCGGCACCGGCGAGGACGAGATCCAGATCCTCGACATCGATCACGTCAATGTCGGCGCCTACATCCGCAACACGCTGGCCGTCGACAAGAACGAGAGCCGCCAGGACGCGCTGTTCGACATCTACCGCGTCATGCGTCCGGGCGAGCCGCCGACGCTCGAGACGGCCGAAGCCATGTTCAACTCGCTGTTCTTCGACAGCGAGCGCTATGACCTGTCGGCCGTCGGCCGCGTCAAGATGAACATGCGCCTCGAGCTCAAGGCCGAGGACACCGTGCGCGTGCTGCGCAAGGAAGACATCCTGGCCGTGGTCAAGACGCTGGTCGAGCTGCGCGACGGCAAGGGCGAGATCGACGACATCGACAATCTCGGCAACCGCCGCGTGCGCTCGGTCGGCGAGCTGATGGAGAACCAGTACCGCGTCGGCCTGCTGCGCATGGAGCGCGCGATCAAGGAGCGTATGTCCTCGATCGAGATCGATACGGTCATGCCGCAGGACCTGATCAACGCCAAGCCGGCGGCCGCCGCCGTGCGCGAGTTCTTCGGCTCCTCGCAGCTGTCGCAGTTCATGGACCAGACCAATCCGCTGTCGGAGATCACCCACAAGCGCCGCCTGTCGGCGCTTGGACCGGGCGGTCTGACCCGCGAGCGCGCCGGCTTCGAGGTGCGCGACGTGCACCCGACGCATTACGGCCGCATCTGCCCGATCGAGACGCCGGAAGGCCCGAATATCGGCCTGATCAACTCGCTCGCCACCTTCGCGCGCGTCAACAAGTACGGCTTCATCGAGAGCCCGTACCGCAAGATCGTCAACGGCAAGCTGACCAACGAAGTTGTCTATCTGTCGGCGATGGAAGAGGCCAAGCACCATGTCGCGCAGGCCAATGCCGAGCTCGACAAGCATGGCAGCTTCGTCGACGAGTTCGTCATCTGCCGCAACGCCGGCGAGGTGATGATGGCGCCGCGCGAGAACGTCGACCTGATGGACGTGTCGCCGAAGCAGATGGTCTCGGTGGCCGCGGCCCTCATTCCGTTCCTCGAGAACGACGACGCCAACCGCGCGCTGATGGGCTCGAACATGCAGCGTCAGGCCGTGCCGCTGGTCCGCGCCGAGGCGCCGTTCGTCGGCACCGGCATGGAGCCGGTCGTCGCCCGTGACTCGGGCGCCGCCATCGGCGCCCGCCGCGGCGGCGTGGTCGACCAGGTGGACGCCACCCGTATCGTCATCCGCGCCACGGAAGATCTCGATCCCGGCAAGTCCGGCGTCGACATCTACCGGCTGATGAAGTTCCAGCGTTCGAACCAGAACACCTGCATCAACCAGCGTCCGCTGGTGCGTGTGGGCGACCGGGTGAACAAGGGCGACATCATTGCCGACGGTCCGTCGACCGAGCTCGGCGATCTGGCGCTCGGCCGCAACGTGCTGGTCGCGTTCATGCCGTGGAACGGTTACAACTACGAGGACTCGATCCTGCTCTCCGAGCGCATCGTGGCCGACGACGTCTTCACCTCGATCCATATCGAGGAGTTCGAGGTCATGGCCCGCGACACCAAGCTCGGACCGGAGGAAATCACGCGCGACATTCCGAACGTCTCGGAAGAAGCGCTGAAGAACCTCGACGAGGCCGGCATCGTCTATATCGGCGCGGAAGTGCAGCCGGGCGACATTCTGGTCGGCAAGATCACGCCGAAGGGCGAAAGCCCGATGACGCCGGAAGAAAAGCTGCTGCGCGCCATCTTCGGCGAGAAGGCCTCCGACGTTCGCGACACCTCCATGCGCATGCCTCCGGGCACCTTTGGCACTGTCGTCGAAGTGCGCGTCTTCAACCGCCACGGCGTCGAGAAGGACGAGCGCGCCATGGCGATCGAGCGCGAGGAGATCGAGCGCCTGGCCAAGGACCGCGACGACGAGCAGGCGATCCTCGACCGCAACGTCTATTCGCGCCTTTCCGACATGCTGGTCGGCAAGGAGGCGATCGCCGGACCGAAGGGCTTCAAGAAGGGCTCGAAGCTGTCGAAGGACACGCTCGACGAGTATCCGCGCTCGCAGTGGTGGCAGTTCGCCGTGGAGAACGAAAAGCTCCAGAGCGAGCTGGAAGCGCTGCGCGGCCAGTACGACGACTCCAAGAAGGCGCTCGAGCAGCGCTTCATGGACAAGGTCGAGAAGGTGCAGCGCGGCGACGAGATGCCTCCGGGCGTCATGAAGATGGTCAAGGTCTTCGTGGCGGTGAAGCGCAAGATGCAGCCGGGCGACAAGATGGCCGGCCGTCACGGCAACAAGGGTGTCGTGTCGCGCATCGTTCCGGTCGAGGACATGCCTTTCCTCGAGGACGGCACGCATGCCGATATCGTGCTCAACCCGCTGGGTGTGCCGAGCCGCATGAATGTCGGCCAGATCCTGGAGACGCATCTGGGCTGGGCCTGCGCCGGCATGGGCAGGAAGATCGGCGAGCTGATCGACGCCTATAAGGGTGGCGGCGACATCAAGCCGCTGCGCAAGACGCTGGAAAGCTTCATGCCTTCCAACGACCGCAACGAGCCGATCCGTGAGTATGACGACGAGAGCATCATTCGCCTCAGCGAGCAGATGCGCCGCGGCGTCTCCATCGCGACCCCGGTGTTCGACGGCGCGCACGAGGCCGACATCAACACCATGCTGGAGCAGGCGGGCCTGCACACCAGCGGTCAGTCGCAGCTCTATGACGGCCGTACCGGCGAGCCGTTCGATCGCAAGGTGACGATGGGCTACATCTATATGCTCAAGCTGCATCACCTGGTGGACGACAAGATCCACGCGCGCTCGATCGGTCCGTACTCGCTGGTCACCCAGCAGCCGCTGGGCGGCAAGGCGCAGTTCGGCGGCCAGCGCTTCGGCGAAATGGAGGTCTGGGCGCTCGAGGCCTACGGCGCCGCCTACACGCTGCAGGAGATGCTGACGGTGAAGTCGGACGACGTCGCCGGCCGCACCAAGGTCTACGAGGCGATCGTCAGAGGCGACGACACGTTCGAGGCGGGCATTCCCGAGAGCTTCAACGTTCTCGTCAAGGAAATGCGGTCCCTCGGCCTCAACGTCGAGCTGGAGAACACCAAGATCGAAGACGCTCCCGTTCGGCTGCCAGATGCTGCTGAATAGGGGCGCAGCCGAGTAAGGCAATGGCGCGCCGCTCCCCAGGACGCGGCGCGCCCCTCAAATTCTTCGGCCGGTCAGGCCGGCCAGTCTGCGGGCATTCGGCCCGCGCTCGATGCAAGGGGTTTTCGAGGACCCCGAAAAGGAGAACGGCATGAACCAAGAGGTCATGAATCTCTTCAACCCCCAGGCGCCTGCGCAGGTGTTCGATTCCATCCGGATCTCGCTCGCCAGCCCTGAGAAGATTCTGTCCTGGTCGTTCGGCGAGATCAAAAAGCCGGAGACCATCAACTACCGCACCTTCAAGCCGGAGCGTGACGGTCTGTTCTGCGCGCGCATTTTTGGCCCGATCAAGGACTATGAGTGCCTGTGCGGCAAGTACAAGCGCATGAAGTACAAGGGCGTCATCTGCGAGAAGTGCGGCGTCGAAGTCACCCTGTCGCGCGTCCGCCGCGAGCGCATGGGCCATATCGAGCTCGCCGCGCCCGTCGCCCACATCTGGTTCCTGAAGTCGCTGCCCTCGCGCATCGGCACGCTGCTCGACATGACGCTGAAGGACATCGAGCGCGTCCTCTACTTCGAGAACTACATCGTTACCGAGCCCGGCCTCACCGCGCTGAAGGAGCACCAGCTGCTCAGCGAGGAAGAGTACATGCTGGCCGTCGACGAGTATGGCGAGGATTCGTTCACCGCCATGATCGGCGCCGAGGCCATCCATGACCTGCTTGCCGGCATGGATCTTGAGAAGATCGCCGGCGACCTGCGCTCGGAGCTGGCTTCGACCTCGTCCGAGCTCAAGCAGAAGAAGCTCTTGAAGCGGCTCAAGGTCGTCGAGAACTTCATGGAATCCGGCAACCGTCCGGAATGGATGATCATGAAGGTGGTTCCGGTGATCCCGCCGGATCTGCGTCCGCTCGTCCCGCTGGATGGCGGCCGCTTCGCGACGTCCGACCTCAACGACCTCTATCGCCGCGTCATCAACCGCAACAACCGCCTGAAGCGGCTGATCGAGCTGCGGGCGCCGGGCATCATCGTGCGCAACGAAAAGCGCATGCTGCAGGAGGCCGTCGACGCGCTCTTCGACAACGGCCGCCGCGGCCGCGTCATCACCGGCGCCAACAAGCGTCCGCTGAAGTCGCTGTCCGACATGCTGAAGGGCAAGCAGGGCCGGTTCCGCCAGAACCTGCTCGGCAAGCGCGTCGACTATTCCGGCCGCTCGGTCATCGTGACCGGTCCGGAGCTCAAGCTGCACCAGTGCGGCCTGCCGAAGAAGATGGCGCTGGAGCTCTTCAAGCCCTTCATCTACGCGCGTCTCGACGCCAAGGGCTTCTCCTCGACCGTCAAGCAGGCGAAGAAGCTGGTTGAGAAGGAGCGTCCGGAGGTCTGGGATATCCTCGACGAGGTCATCCGCGAGCATCCGGTGCTCTTGAACCGCGCGCCGACGCTGCACCGTCTCGGCATCCAGGCGTTCGAGCCGATCCTGATCGAAGGCAAGGCGATCCAGCTGCATCCGCTGGTCTGCACGGCCTTCAACGCCGACTTCGACGGCGACCAGATGGCGGTCCACGTGCCGCTGTCGCTGGAAGCGCAGCTCGAGGCCCGCGTGCTGATGATGTCGACCAACAACATCCTGCACCCGGCCTCCGGCGCGCCGATCATCGTGCCGTCGCAGGACATGGTTCTCGGTCTCTACTACCTGTCGATCGTCAACCAGAACGAGCCGGGCGAAGGCATGGTGTTCGCCGACATGGGCGAGCTCCAGCACGCGCTGGAGACCAAGGCCGTGACGCTGCACGCCAAGATCAAGGGCCGCTTCCGCACGGTCGACGCCGAGGGCAAGGTCGTGTCGAAGATCTACGACACCACGCCTGGCCGCATGATCATCGGCGAGCTGCTGCCGAAGAACGTCAACGTGCCTTATGAGACCGCCAACCAGGAGATGACCAAGAAGAACATCTCCAAGATGATCGACACCGTCTACCGCCACTGCGGTCAGAAGGAGACGGTCATCTTCTGCGATCGCATCATGGCGCTCGGTTTTGCCCATGCGTGCCGCGCCGGCATTTCGTTCGGCAAGGATGACATGCTGATCCCGGACACCAAGCTGAAGCTGGTGTCCGAGACGGAGGCTTTGGCCAAGGAGTACGAGCAGCAGTACAATGACGGCCTGATCACCCAGGGCGAGAAGTACAACAAGGTGGTCGACGCCTGGGCCAAGTGCTCGGAAAAGGTCGCCGACGAGATGATGGCCCGCATCAAGGCCGTCGAGTTCGAGGACAACGGCCGTCAGAAGCCGATGAACTCGATCTACATGATGTCGCATTCGGGTGCGCGCGGTTCGCCCACCCAGATGCGCCAGCTCGCCGGCATGCGCGGCCTGATGGCCAAGCCTTCGGGCGAGATCATCGAGACGCCGATCATCTCGAACTTCAAGGAAGGCCTCACCGTGCTCGAGTACTTCAACTCGACCCACGGCGCCCGCAAGGGTCTGGCCGACACCGCGCTCAAGACGGCGAACTCGGGTTACCTGACCCGCCGTCTGGTCGACGTGGCGCAGGACTGCATCGTCAATTCGCTGGATTGCGGCACCGACAAGGGCCTCACCATGCAGCCGATCGTCGATGCCGGCCAGATCGTCGCCTCGGTCGGCCAGCGCGTGCTGGGCCGCACGGCGCTCGACGACATCAACCATCCGGTCAGCGGCGAACTGCTGGTCAAGGCCGGCAAGCTGATGGACGAGCGCGATGTGGAGCAGATCGAGAAGGCCGGCGTCCAGTCGGTGCGCATTCGCTCGGCGCTGACCTGCGAGGTCAGGACCGGCGTCTGCGCGGTCTGCTACGGTCGCGATCTTGCCCGCGGCACGCCCGTCAACCAGGGCGAGGCTGTCGGCGTCATCGCGGCGCAGTCGATCGGCGAGCCGGGCACCCAGCTCACCATGCGCACCTTCCACATGGGCGGCACCGCGCAGGTGGTGGATAGCTCGTTCCTTGAAGCCTCCTATGAGGGCAAGGTCGAGATCCGCAACCGTAACGTGGTGCGCAACTCCGAAGGCCAGCAGATGGTCATGGGCCGCAACATGGCGGTTCTGATCCTCGACGAGACCGGCAAGGAGCGCGCTACGCACCGTGTCGCCTACGGCTCGCGCATCTTCGTGGACGATGGCGACAAGGTGAAGCGCGGTCAGCGCATCGCCGAGTGGGATCCTTATACCCGCCCGATCCTCACCGAAATCGAAGGCAAGGTGGCGTTCGAGGATCTGGTCGACGGCATCTCCGTTCAGGAAACGGCCGACGAGTCGACCGGCATCACCAAGCGTGAGGTCATCGACTGGCGTTCGACGCCGCGCGGTAGCGACCTGAAGCCGGCGATCGCCGTTCAGGACGCCAAGGGCAAGGTCGGCAAGCTGTCGAAGGGCGGCGATGCACGCTTCCTGCTCTCGGTCGAGGCCATCCTCTCGGTCGAGCCGGGCGCGCATGTCCGTCCGGGCGACGTGCTTGCGCGTATCCCGATGGAAAGCGCCAAGACCAAGGACATCACCGGTGGTCTGCCGCGTGTCGCGGAACTGTTCGAGGCTCGCCGTCCGAAGGATCACGCCATCATCGCCGAGATCGATGGCACGATCCGCTTCGGCCGCGACTACAAGAACAAGCGCCGCATCATCATCGAGCCGCACGACTCGACGCTGGAGCCGGTCGAGTACCTGATCCCGAAGGGCAAGCCGTTCCATCTCCAGGACGGCGACGTCATCGAGAAGGGCGACTACATCCTCGACGGCAATCCGGCGCCGCACGACATCCTGGCGATCAAGGGCGTGGAGGCGCTGGCGTCCTACCTCGTCAACGAGATCCAGGAGGTCTACCGCCTGCAGGGCGTGTCGATCAACGACAAGCACATCGAGGTGATCGTTCGCCAGATGCTGCAGAAGGTCGAGATCACCACGCAGGGCGACTCGACCTACATCCCGGGCGACCACGTCGACGTGATCGAGCTGGACGAGGTCAACGAGCGCCTGGTCGAGGACGGCAAGAAGCCGGCCGAAGGCCAGCCGGTGCTGCTCGGCATCACCAAGGCCTCGCTGCAGACGCCGTCCTTCATCTCGGCCGCCTCCTTCCAGGAGACGACCAGGGTGCTGACCGAGGCAGCGGTTGCCGGCAAGACCGACATGCTGCAGGGCCTGAAGGAAAACGTCATCGTCGGCCGTCTGATCCCGGCCGGCACCGGCGGCACGATGAGCCAGATCCGGCGCATCGCCACCTCGCGCGACGAGCTCATCATCGACGAGCGCCGCAAGGCGTCCGGCGTAGAGGTCGCCGAGCCGATGCTGACCAACATGGTCAACGCCGCGCAGTAAGCGCGGGCGGATGAGAGAAGAAAAAAGGGGCCTGCGTGGCCCCTTTTGCATTCCGGGTACCAACGAGGAAAATCATGAGCGCCAAGATCTGGACTGCCGTCGACGACTATATCGTTTCCTCCCTTTTCGAACCGGATCCCGCGCTTGACGCCGCGCTTGCGGCCAACCGCGAGCAGGGCCTGCCGGCGATCGACGTCTCCGCCGCGCAGGGCAAATTGCTTTCGCTGCTGGTGCGGATCCGCGGTGCAAAGAAGGTGCTCGAGATCGGCACGCTCGGCGGCTACTCGACCATCTGGATGGCAAGGGGCTTGCCCGCCGAAGGCAAGGTCGTGACGCTGGAGCTCGATCCGCACCACGCCAAGGTCGCGCGCTCGAATTTCGAGCGGGCAGGGGTTTCCGACAAGGTGGATCTGCGTCTCGGCCCGGCGCTTCAGTCGCTCACGGCGTTGGACAGCGAAAATGCCGGTCCGTTCGACCTGATCTTCATCGACGCCGATAAGCCGAACAACCCGAATTATCTCACCTGGGCCATGCGGCTGGCACGTCCCGGAACGGTCATCGTCTGCGACAACGTCATCCGCGACGGCGCCGTCGTGAAAGAGCATAGCGGCGATGCCAATGTCGAGGGTGCCCGCGCGGCGTTCTCCTTCATCGGCGGCGAGAAGCGGCTGGACGGCACCGCCATCCAGACCGTCGGCGCCAAAGGCTATGACGGCTTCGCTATCGCCATCGTGGACTGACGCGGGCGCGCCAGTCCAATCAACTCAGTCGAAGCAGTCAATTCAGCTCAATCGAAGAACGCCTCGACCACGTTGCGCTTGCCGAGCATGAAGGCGTCGGCGACATGTTGCAGCGGCGCCAGGTCGACGTCGGAGACGCCGGCCCGCACGATCTCGGCGAAGCGCTTGTAGAGCATCGGATATTCCGCTTCCGGCTCGTCATGGACGATCTTGCCGTCGACGGCGAGCTTTGCGCCGCCGCCCGAAAGCACCATCCTGCCCTTGTCGGTCTCGGCCAGGATATCCCAGCTCTGCGGCCCGGTCTGCAGCCAGTCGAGCTCCATAGTCACCGGCAGGCCGTTCGAGGTGCGGAACGTGACATGCGCAGCAACCGGCGACGCGCGATTCTCAGGGAAGTCGAGCACAGCCGAGGTGATGAACATTGGCGGCAGAATGTGGGTGGCGATCGACAGCGCGTTGATGCCCGGATCGAACACGCCGAAGCCGCCCGGCGCCCAGATCCATTCCTGGTTCGGGTGCCAGCGGCGCACGTCTTCCTTCCAGTTGATGGCGGCCGAGCTGATCCTGGCCGAGGCGAGGAAAGCGCGCGCGGCCTCGACCGCCGGCGCATAGCGCGAGTGCCAGCTGGCGAAAAGCGAAACGCCATTCTTCGCGGCAAGCGCCTTGAGGTCCTCGACCTCGCTGACGGTTGCGCCCGGCGGCTTCTCCAGGAAGACATGCTTCCTCGCCTCGAGCGCCGTGCGCGCCGCGTCGTAGCGGAACTGCGGCGGCATGCAGAGCGAGACGGCTTCCAGGCTGGACTCGGCCGCGAGCATCGCCTCGATCGTCGGATAGTTCGGGATGCCGTCGACCTTGCCGTGGCGGCTGGCGGCGGCCGCAAGCTGGTAGTTGGCGTCCTTCGCCAAGGCGGGGAGATGCTGGTCGCGGACGATCTTTCCCACGCCGACGATACCGAGCTTGATTGGGTTGCCGGTCATGGAGGCTCCGAGAGATTGGAAGAGGTGGGTGTTTCTAGGCAGGACAATGGTGCCCGGCAAGCCAGGAGGAGTGGGAGGCGTTCCGGTCGCCTCGGTGGATCAGACCGGTTCGTCGAAAGTGACGATCGAAACCTCGCCTTCCAGCGCGCCTTGATAGGCCGACAGATGCGGCTCTTCGTCGGGTACACCTTCCATGTCACCGATCTGGTCTAGCTCGGCTTCCGCGAATCCTTCGGCCGCGAGCGATTCGAGCGCGCGGCGCACGGCAGAATCATCGTCAGGCGCGACCAGCATCACATGCACGCCTTCCGGCTTGCCGCCCTTGCGTCGCCAAACCCGGCCGGTGATGATGGTGACCGGGCGCTCTTCATTGTCGTTCACGGGCTGATTCCTTTGGGCGAAGGGAATTTTCCTCTTCATGCCGCCTTTTGGCACGAAGCCGGCGCATAGGACAGCCGAAAGCCGGTCACTTTCTTCCTCGCCCTTGAAAAAAGACGCAAGAAAATTACATGCGTTTTCCGCATGGCTGCCAAGCTCCGATTTGGGCGCAATATTTGCCGCTCCGGGGTTGACGGATATCGACCTTGCGAGTAGAAGCCGCCCCGTCAGAACCGATGTGAGACTTGCCTTTCCGAGGCGACGCGCTTTGGAGTTTGTCTCAAACAGGGTTCGTTTTACGAGCGAAAAGACATTTCCGGCGCGCATGAAGCGGCTTTCGCTTCCTCTGCAATTTGTTCGGGCAGGACCGCGAGGCGCGGTGTGTTGCCCGAATTTGCGTATGGAAATGACGCTTTGAGCGGCCCTGACAGGGCAAGACACGGAATTGAGAGACAAGAGGGTTTAATGCCTACCGTCAACCAGCTGATCCGCAAGCCGCGCCTGGCGCCGGTGAAGCGCAACAAGGTCCCGGCCATGCAGCAGAACCCGCAGAAGCGGGGCGTCTGCACGCGCGTCTACACCACGACGCCGAAGAAGCCGAACTCGGCGCTGCGCAAGGTCGCCAAGATCCGCCTGACCAATGGTTTCGAAGTGATCGGCTACATCCCGGGCGAAGGCCATAACCTTCAGGAGCACTCGGTGGTCATGATCCGCGGCGGCCGCGTCAAGGATCTGCCGGGCGTCCGCTATCACATCATCCGCGGCGTGCTCGACACGCAGGGTGTCAAGAACCGCAAGCAGCGCCGTTCGAAATACGGTGCCAAGCGTCCGAAGTAAGGGTTTCCGGCTTCGGCGCTTTTTTTGACTGCGCCGTGCCACGAGATTGAGAGACAAGAGCCATGTCCCGTCGTCACAGTGCAGAAAAGCGTGAGATCAATCCGGACCCCAAGTTCGGCGACCTGATCGTCACCAAGTTCATGAACGCCGTCATGTATGACGGCAAGAAGTCGGTTGCCGAGACGATCGTCTACGGCGCGCTGGACCAGGTCCAGGCCAAGACCAAGCAGGAGCCGGTCACCGTCTTCCATCAGGCGCTCGACAATGTCGCGCCGCATGTGGAAGTGCGCTCGCGCCGCGTCGGCGGCGCCACCTACCAGGTTCCGGTCGACGTGCGCCCCGAGCGCCGTCAGGCGCTGGCGATCCGTTGGCTGATCGCCGCGGCCCGCAACCGCAACGAGACCACCATGATCGACCGCCTCTCGGGCGAGCTGATGGACGCGGCCAACAACCGCGGCACCGCCGTCAAGAAGCGTGAAGACACCCACAAGATGGCGGAAGCCAACCGCGCCTTCGCGCACTACCGCTGGTAAAGCGCGAACGAGACTGAGAGGCACCTCCCATGGCCCGCGAATACAAAATCGAAGACTACCGTAATTTCGGTATCATGGCGCATATCGACGCCGGCAAGACGACGACGACCGAGCGCGTCCTGTACTACACGGGCAAGTCGCACAAGATCGGCGAAGTTCATGACGGCGCTGCCACCATGGACTGGATGGAGCAGGAGCAGGAACGCGGCATCACCATCACTTCGGCCGCGACCACGACCTTCTGGAAGGGTCGTGACGGCAAGATGCGCCGCTTCAACATCATCGACACCCCCGGACACGTCGACTTCACCATCGAAGTCGAGCGTTCGCTGCGCGTGCTCGACGGCGCCATCGCGCTGCTCGATGCCAACGCCGGCGTCGAGCCGCAGACTGAGACCGTGTGGCGCCAGGCCGACAAGTACCACGTGCCGCGCATGATCTTCTGCAACAAGATGGACAAGATCGGCGCCGACTTTTACCGCTCCGAGGAAATGATCGGCTCGCGCCTTGGCGCGCAGGCTGTCGTCATGCAGCTGCCGATCGGCGCCGAGACCGAGTTCAAGGGCGTCGTCGACCTCGTCGAGATGAACGCGCTCGTCTGGCGCGACGAGACCCTTGGCGCTGCCTGGGACGTCGTCGAGATTCCGGCCGACCTCAAGGAGAAGGCCGAGCAGTATCGCGAGAAGATGATCGAGGCGGCCGTCGAGATGGACGAGACCGCGCTCGAGAACTACCTCGAAGGCAAGATGCCGTCGAACGACGAGATCCGCGCGTTGATCCGCAAGGGCACCATCGCGGTCAAGTTTTTCCCGATGTTCTGCGGCTCGGCCTTCAAGAACAAGGGCGTGCAGCCGTTGCTCGACGCCGTCGTCGAATACCTGCCGTCGCCGATCGACGTGCCGGCCATCAAGGGCGTCGACGCCAAGACCGACGCCGAGATCGAGCGTCATGCCGATGACAATGAGCCGCTATCGATGCTGGCGTTCAAGATCATGAACGACCCGTTCGTCGGTTCGCTGACCTTTGCCCGCATCTATTCGGGCAAGCTCGCCAAGGGCGCCTCGCTCGACAACACCGTGAAGGGCAAGAAGGAGCGCATCGGCCGCATGCTGCAGATGCATGCGAACTCGCGCGCCGACATCGAGGAAGCCTATGCCGGCGACATCGTCGCGCTGGCCGGCCTCAAGGACACGACCACCGGCGATACGCTTTGCGATCCGCTGCACCCGGTCATCCTCGAGCGCATGGAGTTCCCCGATCCGGTCATCCAGATCGCCATCGAGCCGAAGACCAAGAACGACCAGGAGAAGATGGGCCTGGCGCTGCATCGCCTGGCGGCCGAGGATCCGTCCTTCCGCGTCAAGACCGATGAGGAAAGCGGCCAGACCATCATCGCCGGCATGGGCGAGCTGCATCTCGACATCATCGTCGACCGCATGCGCCGCGAGTTCAAGGTGGAAGCCAATGTCGGCGCTCCGCAGGTGGCCTATCGCGAGACGATCACCCGCACCCATGAGCAGGATTACACGCACAAGAAGCAGACCGGCGGTACCGGCCAGTTCGCCCGCGTCAAGATCGTGTTCGAGCCGAACACCGAGAGCGAGGAGTTCGTGTTCGAGTCCAAGATCGTCGGCGGCGCGGTGCCGAAGGAATACATCCCCGGCGTCGAGAAGGGCATCAACAGCGTCATGGGCTCCGGTCCGTTCGCCGGCTTCCCGATGATCGGCGTCAAGGCGACGCTGATCGACGGTGCCTTCCACGACGTCGACTCCTCGGTGCTGGCGTTCGAAATCGCGTCCCGCGCCTGCTTCAAGGAAGCCGCCCCCCGGCTCGGCGTGCAGCTTCTGGAGCCGATCATGAAGGTCGAGGTCGTGACGCCGGAAGACTATGTCGGCGGCGTCATCGGCGATCTCAACGGCCGTCGTGGCCAGATCCAGGGCCAGGAAGCGCGTGGCGTGGCGGTTGTCATCAACGCCATGGTGCCTTTGGCCAACATGTTCAAGTACGTCGACAATCTGCGTTCGATGTCGCAGGGCCGCGCCCAGTACACGATGCAGTTCGACCACTATGAGCCGGTTCCGACCGCGGTCGCCCAGGAAGTCCAGAAGAAATACGCGTAACTCGAGCGGGTTGCACGGCACCTTAATTTGAGCCCCGCACGGGCAAGCAGGAATGGAGACATCACATGGCAAAAGGTAAATTCGAGCGCACCAAGCCGCATGTGAACATTGGCACGATCGGGCACGTCGATCATGGCAAGACGTCGCTGACGGCGGCGATCACGAAGTATTTTGGCGAATACAAGCGCTATGACCAGATCGACGCAGCACCTGAAGAGAAGGCGCGCGGCATCACGATCTCGACGGCGCACGTCGAGTATGAGACGGCCAACCGTCACTATGCCCACGTCGACTGCCCCGGCCACGCCGACTATGTGAAGAACATGATCACCGGCGCTGCCCAGATGGACGGCGCGATCCTGGTGGTTTCGGCCGCCGACGGCCCGATGCCGCAGACCCGCGAGCACATCCTCTTGGCCCGCCAGGTCGGCGTGCCCTCGATCGTGGTGTTCCTGAACAAGGTCGACCAGGTCGACGACGCCGAGCTGCTCGAGCTGGTCGAGCTCGAGGTCCGCGAGCTGTTGACCAAGAACGAGTTCCCCGGCGACGACATTCCGATCGTCAAGGGCTCGGCGCTGGCTGCGCTTGAAGACTCCAACAAGACCATCGGCGAGGACGCCATCCGCGAACTGATGGCTCAGGTCGACGCCTACATCCCGACGCCGGTTCGTCCGCTGGACAAGCCGTTCCTGATGCCGATCGAAGACGTGTTCTCGATCTCGGGCCGCGGCACGGTTGTGACCGGCCGCGTCGAGCGCGGCGTGGTCAAGGTCGGCGAGGAGCTGGAGATCGTCGGCATCCGTCCGACGGCCAAGACGACCTGCACGGGCGTCGAGATGTTCCGCAAGCTGCTCGACCAGGGCCAGGCCGGCGACAACATCGGCGCGCTCTTGCGCGGCATCGATCGCGAGGGTGTCGAGCGCGGCCAGGTTCTGGCCAAGCCGGGCTCGGTGAAGCCGCACAAGAAGTTCGTTGCCGAAGCCTACATCCTGACCAAGGACGAGGGCGGCCGTCACACGCCGTTCTTCACCAACTACCGTCCGCAGTTCTACTTCCGCACCACCGACGTGACGGGCATCGTGACGCTGCCGGCCGGCACCGAGATGGTGATGCCCGGCGACAACATCACCGTCGACGTCGAGCTAATCGTGCCGATCGCCATGGAAGAGAAGCTGCGCTTCGCCATCCGTGAAGGCGGCCGCACCGTCGGTGCCGGCATCGTCGTCACCATCAAAGAGTAATTGGACCGAAACGATCTGTCGCGGGCGCTGGATGCCCGCGCCGCGCCAGAACAAGGAATTGACGCATGAACGGACAGAATATCCGCATCCGCCTTAAGGCGTTTGACCACCGGGTGCTCGACGCCTCGACGCGCGAAATCGTGTCGACCGCCAAGCGCACCGGCGCCAACGTCCGCGGCCCCATTCCGCTGCCGACGCGGATCGAAAAGTTCACGGTCAACCGGTCGCCTCACGTCGACAAGAAGAGCCGCGAGCAGTTCGAGATGCGCACCCACAAGCGGCTGCTCGACATCGTCGATCCGACCCCGCAGACGGTCGATGCTCTGATGAAGCTCGATCTGGCCGCCGGCGTCGACGTCGAGATCAAGCTCTAAGGAACAAGAGGGCGGGGCGACCCGGAACTCTGAAGGAACAAGAGGCGTGGAGGGGCGATAGCCCCGACAGGGAACTCTAAAGGAATTGAACCGATGCGTTCAGGTGTGATTGCAAAGAAGGTGGGAATGACCCGCATCTACAACGATGCCGGGGAACACGTTCCCGTCACCGTTCTCCAGATGGAGAACTGCCAGGTCGTGGCGCAGCGCACGCAGGAGAAGAACGGCTACACCGCCGTCCAGCTCGGCGTTGGCCTTGCCAAGGTGAAGAACACGTCGAAGGCGATGCGCGGCCATTTCGCTGCCGCCTCCGTCGAGCCCAAGGCGAAGCTCGCCGAGTTCCGAGTCTCCGCCGACAACATGATCGACGTCGGCGCCGAGCTCACCGTCGAGCACTTCGTCGCCGGCCAGAAGGTCGACGTCACGGGCACCTCGACCGGCAAGGGTTTCCAGGGCGTGATTAAGCGGCACAACATGGGTGGTGGCCGCGCCACGCACGGTAACTCGGTCTCGCACCGCACGCACGGTTCGACCGGTCAGCGCCAGGACCCCGGCAAGGTGTTCAAGGGCAAGAAGATGGCCGGCCACATGGGCGACGTTCGCGTCACCACGCAGAATGTCGAGGTCGTCTCGACCGATGCCGACCGCGGCCTGATCCTGATCCGCGGCGCGGTTCCCGGCGTCAAGGGCGCCTGGATCCTGGTTCGTGACGCTGCCAAGGTTGCGCTGCCGGCCAATGCGCCGAAGCCCGCCGCGATCCGCGCCGCTGCCGCCAAGAACGAAGCCCCGGCCACTGAGGGAGCGGAATAATGGACCTCAAGATCACAACGCTCGGCGGCAAGGACGCCGGCAAGGTGAAACTCTCCGAGGAGATTTTCGGCCTTGACCCGCGCGAGGACATCCTGCAGCGCGTCGTGCGCTGGCAGCTCGCCAAGAAGCAGCAGGGCACGCACAAGGCCAAGGGCCGCGCCGAGATCGCGCGCACCGGCGCCAAGATGTACAAGCAGAAGGGTACGGGCCGCGCCCGTCACCACTCGGCTCGCGCTCCGCAGTTCCGCGGCGGCGGCAAGGCGCACGGCCCGGTCGTGCGCAGCCATGAGCACGAGCTGCCCAAGAAGGTGCGCGCGCTGGGCCTCAAGCATGCGCTCTCGGCCAAGGCCAAGAGCGCTTCGCTGATCATCGTCGACGAGCTGAAGCTCACCGAAGCCAAGACCAAGGCGCTGGCGGCGAGCCTCGAGACGCTGGGGCTCACCAACGCCCTGGTGATCGGCGGCGCCGAGCTCGACCAGAACTTCAAGCTGGCGGCGACCAACATTCCGAACATTGACGTGCTGCCGATCCAGGGCATCAACGTCTACGACATTCTGCGCCGCGGCACGCTGGTCCTTTCCAAGGCCGCCGTCGAGGCTCTCGAGGAGCGCTTCAAATGACCGACCTTCGTCACTACGACGTGATCGTCTCGCCGGCGATCACTGAAAAGTCGACCATGGCTTCCGAGCAGAACCAGGTCGTCTTCAACGTCGCCAAGAAGGCGTCGAAGCCGGAAATCAAGGCCGCCGTCGAAGCGCTCTTCGGCGTCAAGGTGATGGCCGTGAACACGCTCGTCCGCAAGGGCAAGATCAAGCGCTTCCGCGGCACGGTTGGCCGCCAGGGCGACGTCAAGAAGGCGGTTGTGACGCTGGCCGACGGCCAGTCGATCGACGTCGCGACGGGTCTCTGAGCAAGGCCGCGAGGACAGGACAATGGCACTCAAGAAATTCAACCCGGTAACGCCGAGCACCCGCCAGCTGGTCATCGTCGACCGCTCGGGCCTCTACAAGGGCAAGCCCGTCAAGGGCCTGACCGAAGGCCTGACCAAGTCGGGCGGCCGCAACAACTACGGCCGCATCACGGCCCGCTTCATCGGCGGCGGTCACAAGCGTTCGTACCGCATCATCGACTTCAAGCGTAAGAAGTACGACGTCGTCGGCACGGTCGAGCGTATCGAATACGATCCGAACCGCACCGCCTTCATCGCGCTGATCAAGTATGACGACGGCGAGCTGTCCTACATCCTGGCGCCGCAGCGTCTGGCTGCCGGCGACAAGATCGTGGCCGGCGAAGCGGTCGACGTGAAGCCGGGCAACGCGATGCCGCTGGCCTCGATGCCGGTCGGCACGATCGTCCACAACATCGAGCTGAAGCCGGGCAAGGGCGGTCAGGTCGCCCGTTCGGCGGGCGGTTACGCCCAACTCGTCGGCCGCGACCAGGGCATGGCGATCCTGCGCCTCAACTCGGGCGAGCAGCGCGTCGTGCACGGCTCCTGCATGGCCACCGTCGGCGCCGTGTCGAACCCCGACCACGGCAACATCAACGACGGCAAGGCCGGCCGCACGGTGTGGCGCGGCAAGCGCCCGCACAATCGCGGCGTGGCCATGAACCCGGTCGATCATCCGCACGGCGGTGGTGAAGGCCGCACCTCGGGTGGCCGTCATCCGGTTTCGCCCTGGGGCAAGCCGACCAAGGGCAAGAAGACGCGGTCCAACAAGGCGACCGACAAGTTCATCGTGCGCTCGCGCCATCAGCGCAAGAGCTAAGAAGAGGTAACGCCAAGTGACTCGTTCGATTTGGAAAGGCCCCTTCATCGACGGCTACCTTCTCAAGAAGGTGGACAAGGTTCGTGAAGGCGGTCGCAATGAGGTGATCAAGATGTGGAGCCGTCGCTCCACCATCCTGCCGCAGTTCGTCGGCTTCACCTTCGGTGTCTACAACGGCCAGAAGCATGTCCCGGTCTCGGTGAACGAGGACATGGTCGGTCACAAGTTCGGTGAATTCGCTCCGACCCGGACCTATTACGGTCATGGTGCGGATAAGAAGGCGAAGAGGAAATAATCATGGGCAAGGCCAAAGCTCCGCGCAGGCTTGCTGACAACGAGGCGCGCGCCGTTCTGCGCACGATCCGTATCAGCCCGCAGAAGCTGAACCTGGTTGCCGCGCTGATCCGCGGCAAGAAGGTCGCGACAGCGCTTTCCGACCTCGAATTCTCGGCCAAGCGGATTTCCGGCACGGTTAAGAAGACGCTGGAATCGGCGATCGCCAACGCGGAAAACAACCACGATCTCGATGTCGACTCGCTGATCGTATCGGAAGCCTATGTCGGCAAGTCGATCGTCATGAAGCGGTTCCACGCTCGTGGCCGTGGTCGCGCCAGCCGTATCGAAAAGCCGTTCTCGCACCTCACGATCGTCGTTCGTGAAGTCGAGGAAAAAGGGGAGGCCGCATAATGGGCCAGAAAGTCAATCCGATCGGGCTGCGTCTCGGCATCAACCGCACCTGGGATTCGCGCTGGTTCGCGAACACAGGCGAGTACGGCCAGCTGCTGCATGAGGACATCAAGATCCGCAAGTATCTTGAGAAGGAGCTCAAGCAGGCCGCGATCTCCAAGGTCGTGATCGAGCGTCCGCACAAGAAGTGCCGCGTCACCATCCATGCCGCGCGTCCGGGCCTCATCATCGGCAAGAAGGGCGCCGACATCGAAAAGCTTCGCAAGAAGCTGATGGAGATGACGAAGTCCGAAACGCACCTCAACATCGTTGAAGTGCGCAAGCCGGAAATCGACGCC
The DNA here is from genome assembly GCF_058312955.1 of Mesorhizobium sp. LEGMi-168a. Classification (NCBI taxonomy): domain Bacteria; kingdom Pseudomonadati; phylum Pseudomonadota; class Alphaproteobacteria; order Hyphomicrobiales; family Phyllobacteriaceae; genus Mesorhizobium; species Mesorhizobium sp. LEGMi-168a. Next base: position 337,543 of record NZ_JBZEGV010000001.1, on the reverse strand, counting down.
ACGCTGATCGCCCAGTCGATCGCCCAGCAGCTCGAGCGCCGCATCGCGTTCCGCCGCGCCATGAAGCGTGCCGTTCAGTCGGCCATGCGCCTCGGCGCCGAAGGCATCCGCATCAACTGCTCCGGCCGTCTCGGCGGCGCCGAAATCGCGCGCATGGAGTGGTACCGCGAAGGCCGCGTGCCGCTGCATACGCTGCGCGCCGACGTCGACTACGGCGTTGCCGAGGCGAACACGGCCTACGGCATCTGCGGCGTCAAGGTGTGGGTGTTCAAGGGCGAGATCCTCGAGCACGACCCGATGGCATCCGAGCGTCGCGCCACCGAAGGCGATCACGGCGGTGCGACCGGCGGCGAGCGCGAGCGCGGTCGTCGTCGCGAGAACGCCTGAGACATTTGAGAATTTGGAGTTAGAACGATGCTGCAGCCAAAGCGCACAAAGTTCCGTAAGCAGTTCAAGGGCCGTATCCACGGTACCGCCAAGGGCGGCACCAACTTGGATTTCGGCGGTTTCGGGCTGAAGGCGCTTGAGCCGAACCGCGTCACCGCGCGCGAGATCGAGGCGGCCCGCCGTGCGATCACCCGCGAGATGAAGCGCGCCGGCCGCGTCTGGATCCGGGTGTTCCCGGATCTGCCGGTCACCTCGAAGCCGACCGAAGTGCGCATGGGTAAGGGCAAGGGCGCCGTCGATTATTGGGCGGCGCGCGTCAAGCCTGGCCGCATCATGTTCGAGATCGACGGCGTCAGCGAGGAGACCGCGCGTGAGGCGCTGCGTCTCGGCGCCGCCAAGCTCTCGGTCAAGACGCGCTTCGTACAGCGCATCGCAGAATAAGGACGGGCTGAACCATGAAAGCCGAAGACATCCGGACCAAGACCCAGGATCAGCTGACCGACGACCTGGCCGCGCTGAAGAAGGAGCAGTTCAACCTGCGCTTCCAGAAGGCCACCGGCCAGCTCGAGAAGACCGCGCGCGTGAAGCAGGTCCGCAGGGACATCGCGCGTATCAAGACCATCGCCGCGGAAAAAGCCGCGGCCAAGAAGGGTTAAGACCATGCCAAAGCGCATCCTGCAGGGCACCGTCGTCAGCGACAAGAACGAGAAGACGGTCGTCGTCAAGGTCGAGCGGCGCTTCACGCACCCCGTGATGAAGAAGACCGTGCGCCTGACCAAGAAGTACAAGGCGCATGACGAGAACAACGCCCACAAGGTCGGCGACCAGGTGTTCATCCAGGAATCGAAGCCGATTTCCAAGGACAAGCGCTGGATCGTCGTGTCCTCGGACCAAGCCTGATCCTAGGGCGTAAACAAACGAATTTTGGACAGACCGGGGAGGGGTGAAGAACCCGTCCCGTTAGAAAAGAAGAAGGCGGCCAGTCATGATTCAGATGCAAACAAACCTCGACGTCGCGGACAATTCCGGCGCCCGTCGTGTCATGTGCATCAAGGTGCTGGGCGGCTCGAAGCGGAAGTATGCCTCCGTCGGCGACATCATCGTGGTGTCGATCAAGGAAGCCATTCCGCGCGGCCGCGTTAAGAAGGGCGATGTGATGAAGGCGGTCGTGGTTCGCACGGCCAAGGACATCCGCCGCCCGGACGGCAGCGTGATCCGTTTCGACAAGAACGCGGCCGTTCTCGTCGACAACAAGAAAGAGCCGATCGGCACCCGTATCTTCGGACCGGTTCCGCGCGAGCTTCGCGCCAAGAACCACATGAAGATCATCTCGCTCGCGCCTGAAGTGCTGTAAGGAGCCGGACCAATGCAAAAGATCAGAAAAGGCGACAAGGTTGTCGTGCTTGCCGGCAAGGACAAGGGCCGTTCGGGCGAAGTCCTGTCGGTGCAGCCGAAGGAAGACACCGCGCTCGTGCGCGGCGTGAACCTCATTCGCCGTCACCAGAAGCAGACCCAGTCCCAAGAGGGCGGGATCATCACCAAGGAAGCGCCGATCCACCTGTCGAACATCGCGCTGGCCGACCCCAAGGACGGTAAGCCGACCCGCGTCGGCTTCGCCATCCAGAAGGACGGCAAGAAGGTGCGCGTCGCCAAGCGTTCGGGAGAAGTCATCAATGGCTAAGGCTGAAACCAAGCAGGCGGCTGCCAAGAACGAGCCGCGCCTCAAGAAGGTCTATCAGGAGACCATCCGCAAGGCGCTGCAGGAGCAGTTCGGCTACGACAACGAGATGCAGGTTCCGCGTATCGACAAGATCGTGCTGAACATGGGCGTCGGCGAGGCGACCGGCGATTCGAAGAAGCCCTCGGTCGCGGCCGAGGATCTCGCGCTGATCGCCGGCCAGAAGGCCGTCGTCACCCGCGCCCGCAACTCGATCGCGGGCTTCAAGGTGCGCGAGAACATGCCGATCGGCGCCAAGGTCACGCTGCGCAAGGAACGCATGTACGAGTTCCTCGACCGCCTCGTGAACATCGCGCTGCCGCGCGTTCGCGACTTCCGCGGACTGAACCCGAAGAGCTTTGACGGCCGTGGCAACTACGCCATGGGCATCAAGGAGCACATCGTGTTCCCGGAGATCAACTACGACAAGGTTGATCAGGTCTGGGGCATGGACGTCATCGTTTGTACGACGGCGAAGACGGACGACGAGGCGAGAGCACTGCTCAAGGCCTTCAACTTCCCCTTCCGCCAGTAACGGCAGCGAAAAAGGAAAAATCTGAAATGGCAAAGACCAGCTCAGTCGAGAAGAACAACCGGCGCCGCAAGCTCGCCGGCCAGTACGCCGCCAAGCGCAAGGCGCTCAAGGAAATCGTCATGGATCAGTCCAAGCCGATGGAAGAGCGTTTCCGCGCCCAGTTGAAGCTTTCGGCGCTGCCGCGCAACTCGGCCAAGATCCGCATCCGCAACCGCTGCGAAGTCACCGGCCGTCCGCGCGCCTACTATCGCAAGCTCAAGCTTTCGCGTATCGCGCTTCGCGATCTGGGCAACAACGGCCAGATCCCGGGCCTGGTCAAGTCGAGCTGGTAAGGAGACACTGAGATGTCATTGAGCGATCCTCTCGGCGATATGCTGACCCGCATCCGCAACGCCTATGGCCGCAAGAAGTCGAGCGTCTCGACCCCGGCCTCGCGTCTGCGCGCCCGCGTCCTCGAAGTGCTGAAGTCGGAAGGCTATATCCGCGACTACAGCCAGACCGACTTCGACAACGGCAAGTCGGAAATCGAGATCGAGCTGAAGTATTTCGACGGCGCGCCGGTCGTGCGCGAAATCGAGCGCGTCTCGAAGCCTGGCCGCCGCGTCTATGTCTCGGCCAAGTCGATCCCGCAGGTCGCCAACGGCCTCGGCATCGCCATCCTTTCGACGCCGAAGGGCGTCATGGCCGACCACGAAGCGCGCGAGCAGAACGTCGGCGGCGAGATCCTCTGCCAGATCTTCTGATCCGGCACGAGATTGAGAAATGGGCTTCGGTTCTCGGGATCGCGCCCGGGAATTGGAACCTGAAACGAAAGAAGTGACGAGGACAACAAAATGTCTCGTATCGGAAAGAAACCCGTTTCGCTGCCTCAGGGCGTGACCGCGTCCGTCAACGGCCAGACCGTGACGGCGAAAGGCCCCAAGGGCGAGCTGAAGTTCGTGGTGAACGACGAAGTGCTGGTCAAGATGGAGAACAACGAGATCTCCGTCCAGCCGCGCGACCAGACCAAGGTGGCTCGCGCCAAGTGGGGCATGTCGCGCACGCAGATCGTCAACATCCTGCAGGGCGTTAAGGACGGCTTCGAGAAGAAGCTCGAGATCACCGGCGTCGGCTATCGCGCCGCCATGCAGGGCAAGAACCTGCAGCTCGCGCTCGGCTTCAGCCACGACGTTGTCTATGAGACGCCGCAGGGCATCACGATCTCGGTGCCGAAGCCGACCGAAATCACGGTCTCCGGCATCGACAAGCAGCAGGTCGGCCAGGTCGCCGCCGAGATCCGCGAATATCGCGGTCCGGAGCCCTATAAGGGCAAGGGCGTGCGCTATGCCGACGAGCGGATCGTCCGCAAGGAAGGCAAGAAGAAGTAATAGGCTTGGCCCCGAAAAGTTGCAGACTTTTCGGAAAGGGCCAAGTCGGAGAAATGTAACGCCGCGGGGAGCGGCCGCGGGAGGCCTAGCCTACCGCACAAGGTTGCCCCCGTTTTCTGAAGGCAAGGAACTGACATTATGGCAAGCCCCAAGGAAACCACCCAGCGCCGCGCGCAGCGCGTACGCCGCCAGCTCAAGAAGGTCGCCGGCGAGCGTCCGCGGCTTTCGGTGCACCGCACCTCGAAGAACATCTACGTCCAGGTCATCGACGACGCGAAAGGCCACACGGTGGCTGCCGCCTCGACGCTTGAGAAGGATCTCAAGGGTTCGCTCAAGACCGGCGCCGACACCGCTGCGGCAGCCGCGGTCGGCAAGCTGATCGCCGAGCGCGCCGTCAAGGCCGGCGTCAAGGAAGTCATCTTCGACCGTGGCGCCTACATCTATCACGGCCGCGTCAAGGCGCTGGCCGAGGCCGCTCGCGAGGGTGGTCTGAGCTTCTGATTTCTAAACCGTCGGCGTCCGATAAGAGGCGCCGGCATTTCAGCAACCCGTGCTTCCGGAAAAGAACAAGGACTAGGATATGGCACAGGAACGTAGGGAAGGCGGCCGCGGCCGCGATCGTGAACGCGAAGAGCGTGACGACGGCATGGTGGACAAGCTCGTCCACATCAACCGCGTCGCCAAGGTGGTGAAGGGTGGCCGTCGCTTCGGCTTCGCCGCTCTCGTCGTCGTCGGCGACCAGAAGGGCCGCGTCGGCTTCGGCCACGGCAAGGCGCGCGAAGTGCCGGAGGCGATCCGCAAGGCGACCGAGTCGGCCAAGCGCGACATGATCTTCGTGCCGCTGCGCTCGGGCCGTACGCTGCATCACGACGTCGAGGGCCGCTGGGGCGCCGGACGCGTTCTGCTGCGCGCCGCCAAGCAGGGTACCGGCATCATCGCGGGCGGCCCGATGCGCGCCGTCTTCGAGACGCTCGGCATGCATGACGTGGTCGCCAAGTCGATGGGTTCGTCGAACCCCTACAACATGGTTCGCGCCACCTTCGACGCGCTGAAGAGCCAGATGCATCCGAAGGATGTGGCTGCCGCGCGCGGTATCAAGTACTCGACCCTTCAGGCTCGTCGCGGCACTGCCGTCACGGCTGAAGAATAGTCGACGCTGACCAGGGATTTTGACCATGGCCAAGAAAGCTACCAAGACCATCACCGTCGAGCAGGTCGGTTCGCCGATCCGCCGGCCGAAGGAGCAGCGCGCGACGCTGGTCGGCCTCGGCCTGAACAAGATGCACAAGCGGCGCACGCTGGAGGACACCCCTTCCGTGCGCGGCATGATCGCCGCCGTCCAGCACCTCGTCCGCGTCGTGGACGAGGCCTGAACGGAAGCGCAGGAGAAAGAAGATGAAACTCAACGATCTGCGTGACAAGGACGGCGCCACGCACTCCAGGAAGCGCCTCGGTCGCGGCATCGGCTCCGGCTCCGGCAAGACCGGCGGTCGCGGCGTCAAGGGCCAGAAGGCGCGCTCCGGCGTCGCCATCAACGGCTTCGAGGGCGGCCAGATGCCGCTCTATCGTCGCCTGCCGAAGCGCGGCTTCAACAACCTGTTTGGCAAGAGCTTCACCGTCGTGTCGCTCGCCCGCATCCAGGCCGCTGTCGACGCCAAGAAGCTCGACGCCAAGGCGACCGTGACGGCTGAGGCCCTGATCGCTGCCGGCGTCATCCGCCGCGCCAAGGATGGCGTGCGCGTGCTCTCCGATGGCGAGCTCAAGGCCAAGCTCACCTTCGAGGTCGCCGGCGCCTCCAAGGCGGCGATCGAGAAGATCGAAAAGGCCGGCGGTTCGGTGAAGCTGCCGGAAGCAGCCGCCACCGAGTAACGGCGATTTGAAGCGCGGCCGGCGGGAATGACTTCGTTTTTGCCGGCGAACCGCGTTTCGATCTGATCAATTGGGCGGCCGCGTCAACGCGGCCGCTTGCATGTTGACGGTCCGGAGCTTATCTCGTGGGCTTCGGTGACACGCGCCGCCTGAGCTGCGGGCATCGAGCGTGACCTAGCGGAGAATCAGGCATGGCTTCGGCTGCTGAACAACTAGCCTCCAATCTGAATTTCGCGGCCTTCGCCAAGGCCGAGGACCTGAAGAAGCGCATCTGGTTCACCATCGGCGCGCTGCTCGTCTACCGCCTCGGCACCTATATCCCGCTTCCCGGCATCAATCCCGACGCTTTCGCGCACGCCTTCTCCTCGCAGAGCAAGGGCGTGCTCGGCATGTTCAACATGTTTGCCGGCGGTGCCGTGCAGCGCATGGCGATCTTCGCGCTGGGCATCATGCCCTACATCTCCGCCTCCATCATCATGCAGCTGATGACATCGGTCATCCCGTCGCTGGAATCGCTGAAGAAGGAAGGCGAGCAGGGTCGCAAGATCATCAACCAGTACACGCGCTACGGCACCGTGCTGCTCGCTTTGGTGCAAGCCTACGGCATTTCGATCGGGCTCGAGGGCGGCAACGGCATCGTCAACGATCCCGGCATGTTCTTCCGCATCTCGACCGTCGTCACGCTGGTCGGCGGCACCATGTTCCTGATGTGGCTCGGCGAGCAGATCACTGCGCGCGGCATCGGCAACGGCATTTCGCTGATCATCTTCTCGGGCATCGTCGCCGGCCTGCCGCGCGCCATTTCCGGCACGCTGGAACTCGGCCGCACGGGCGCGCTGTCCACGGGCCTCATCCTGGCGATCATCGTGCTCGCCATCGTCGTCATCGGCGTCATTGTGTTCTTCGAGCGCGCGCAGCGTCGCCTGCTCATCCAGTATCCGAAGCGGCAAGTCGGCAACCGCATGTTCCAGGGCGATACCTCGCACCTGCCGCTGAAGCTCAACACCTCGGGCGTCATCCCGCCGATCTTCGCGTCTTCGCTTCTGCTCCTGCCGGCAACGGTCGCCGGCTTCTCGCAGACGACCAACCTGCCGGCCTGGGCAAGCACGGTGCTGGCCTCGCTCGGTCACGGCCAGCCGCTATACATGGCGTTCTACGCGGCGATGATCATCTTCTTCGCCTTCTTCTACACGGCGATCGTCTTCAATCCGAAGGACACGGCCGACCAGCTCAAGAAGCATTCCGGCTTCATCCCGGGCTATCGGCCGGGTGAGCGCACCGCCGAATATATCGACTATGTTTTGACGCGTGTCACGGTCATCGGCGCCATCTACCTGGTGCTGGTGTGTCTATTGCCTGAGTTCCTGATTTCAGCGACTGGCGTACCTTTCTACCTCGGTGGCACATCGCTTCTGATCGTGGTCAGTGTCACGCTCGACACGGTGGCGCAGATTCAGGGTCACCTGATCGCGCACCAGTATGAGGGCCTGATCAAGAAGTCGAAGTTGCGCGGGGGTAAGAGGAGCAGATGAGGCTGATATTGCTTGGGCCGCCAGGAGCGGGCAAGGGGACGCAAGCACAGAGACTGGTAGAAAAACACGGCATACCCCAGCTTTCGACGGGTGACATGCTGCGTGCCGCCGTCCAGGCCGGAACCGAAGTCGGCAAGCGCGCCAAAGCGGTGATGGATGCCGGCGAGCTGGTGTCGGACGCGATCGTCAACGCGATCGTCGCCGAGCGAATCGACCAGCCCGATTGCGCCAGGGGTTTCATCCTCGACGGATATCCGCGCACTCTGGTGCAGGCCGACGCTGTCGAAGCGATGCTTGCCGAGCGTGGCATTGCGCTCGACAGCGTCATCGAGCTCGTCGTGGACGACAAGGCGCTGGTCGGGCGCATCGTCAAGCGGGCCGAGGACGCCAAGGCGGCCGGCCAGCCGGTGCGCAAGGACGACAATCCGGCGGTGTTCGAGGAGCGCCTGCGCGAATATTACAAGAAGACGGCTCCGCTGACCGGCTACTATTACGCCAAAGGCAGGTTGAAAACCGTCGACGGCATGGCCAGCATCGACGCGGTGACCGCGGAGATCGAGGACGTGCTCGCGGCGACGGCGAAGTAGGCCGTTCCGACAAGTAACGATTGCGCTTGACTGGAGGGAGCCGTTGGGGTATGGCGGCCCGTCTTCCTGTCAGGCATGGACTTTGCTTGCCCGCAAGGGCAGGGCAGTCGTTTTGAACCAGGAAACTCCCGCAAGGGCCGGCCTCCACCGGACGCGGAGCAACTAGGATAGCGCCGGCTCGTCCGGCCCATATGGAGAAGAGAAGAAATGGCTCGTATAGCCGGCGTCAACATTCCGACCAACAAGCGCGTCGTCATCGCGCTTCAATATATTCACGGCATTGGCAAGAAGTTTGCCCAGGAGATCGTCGACAAGGTCGGCATCCCGGCAGACCGCCGCGTCAATCAGCTGACCGATGCGGAAGTGCTGCAGATCCGCGAGACGATCGACCGCGACTACCAGGTCGAAGGCGACCTGCGCCGCGAAGTCTCGATGAATATCAAGCGGCTCATGGACCTCGGCTGCTACCGCGGCCTGCGTCATCGCCGCTCGCTGCCGGTCCGCGGTCAGCGCACGCATACCAATGCGCGCACCCGCAAGGGCCCGGCCAAGGCGATCGCCGGCAAGAAGAAGTAAGTAAGCGAATAGCGAGTAGCCATTAGCGAGTAGGGCCCCTATTCGCTATTCCCTACTCACTGCTCGCTCTCAAAGGTGGAGCCGCTGGCACTACGGCGGTGTAGAGATCAACTGAAAGGACTACCATGGCCAAGGAAGCCGCTCGTGTTCGCCGTCGCGAACGCAAGAACATCTCGTCGGGCGTTGCCCACGTCAATTCGACCTTCAACAACACGATGATCACCATCACCGACGCGCAGGGCAATTCGATTGCCTGGTCGTCGGCCGGCGCCCAGGGCTTCAAGGGTTCGCGCAAGTCGACCCCGTTCGCCGCCCAGATGGCTGCCGAGGACGTCGCCAAGAAGGCGCAGGAACACGGCATGCGCATGCTCGAGGTCGAGGTCTGCGGACCCGGCTCCGGCCGCGAATCGGCGCTGCGCGCGCTGCAGGCCGCCGGCTTCACCATCACCTCGATCCGTGATGTGACGCCGATCCCGCACAATGGCTGCCGCCCGCGCAAGAAGCGCCGCGTCTAATTTAGAAAACGCCGCACGAGCGCCAAAAACGCTGCTCACGCGGTAATTCCAGGCTGCCCGCCACGATTGGATGGTGGCGGGTCAAAGGAAGGAAGACACCATGATCCAGAAAAACTGGCAGGAACTGATCAAGCCGAACAAGATCGAGTTCTCGTCGAAGAAGAAGACGCTGACCACGCTGGTGGCAGAGCCGCTCGAGCGCGGCTTCGGCCTCACCCTCGGCAACGCGCTGCGGCGCGTGCTTCTGTCTTCGCTGCGCGGCGCGGCCGTCACCGCCGTGCAGATCGACGGCGTGCTGCATGAATTCTCGTCCATCGCCGGCGTGCGCGAGGACGTGACCGACATCGTCCTCAACATCAAGGAAATCGCCATCCGCATGGAAGGCGATGGTCCCAAGCGCATGGTCGTGCGCAAGCAGGGCCCGGGCGCCGTGCTCGCCGGCGACATCCAGACCGTTGGCGACGTCGAGATCCTCAACCCCGACCACGTGATCTGCACGCTGGACGAGGGCGCCGAGATCCGCATGGAGTTCACCGTCGACACCGGCAAGGGCTATGTGCCGGCCGAGCGCAACCGCGCCGAGGACGCTCCGATCGGCCTGATCCCGGTCGACAGCCTCTACTCGCCGGTCAAGAAGGTCTCCTACAAGGTCGAGAACACCCGCGAGGGCCAGGTTCTCGACTATGACAAGCTGACCATGACGATTGAGACCGACGGTTCGATCTCGGGCGAGGACGCGGTGGCTTTCGCCGCCCGCATCCTGCAGGACCAGCTCGCGCTCTTCGTCAACTTCGACGAGCCGCAGAAGGAAGTCGCGGCCGAAGCCGTCACCGAGCTCGCCTTCAACCCGGCGCTGCTCAAGAAGGTCGACGAGCTCGAGCTTTCGGTGCGTTCGGCCAACTGCCTGAAGAATGACAACATCGTCTATATCGGCGACCTGATCCAGAAGACCGAAGCCGAGATGCTGCGCACCCCGAACTTCGGCCGCAAGTCGCTGAACGAGATCAAGGAAGTGCTGGCGGCGATGGGCCTCCATCTCGGCATGGAAGTGCCGGACTGGCCGCCGGAAAACATCGAAGACCTCGCCAAGCGTTACGAAGACCAGTATTGAGCATGAATTCCAAGGATCGGCGGCGAGAGCCGCTCGATCCGACGGTCATGCGGAAAACCATCAGAGGCCGTGGCCTCTTGAATAACTGAAGAAGGAAAAGAGCCATGCGCCACGGTTTCAAAGGCCGTCGCTTCGCCCGCAGCGTAAGCCACCGCAAGTCGATGTTCGCCAACCTCGCCGTGTCTCTGATCGAGCACGAGCAGATCGTCACCACCCTGCCGAAGGCGAAGGACCTGCGTCCGATCGTCGAGAAGCTGGTGACGCTCGGCAAGCGCGGCGACCTGCACGCCCGTCGCCAGGTCATCGCACAGATCGGCAACGAGCCGGTCGTCAAGCGCCTGTTCGACACGATTGCGCCGCGTTATGCGCAACGCAACGGTGGCTATCTGCGCATCATGAAGGCGGGCTTCCGCAAGGGCGACAACGCCGCCATGGCGGTCATCGAGTTCGTCGACCGCGACATCTCGGCCAAGGGCGCCGCCGATCGCGCCCGCCTCGAGGCCGAAGGCGGCAACGAGGAAGCCGCGGCCGCCTGAGGCCTCGGTTTCGGAAGTGGTTGCGAGGGGCCTGCGGGCCCCTTTTGCATTTCGGGGGTGAAGCCTCGGAGCGAGCGGATTTTCGCACGCAGGCTCATGCTTTTGCGCGACAAGTGCCTGATTTCCGTGCATTAGCCTTTCATTCTGCACAATCGTCGGGACAATGGCGCCTGATTTGGAGGATTCGGAATGCACCTCAAACGGCTGTTTCTCATTGCAGTTTGCGCGCTCGCCGCCTTCGCCGCGGCACCGAGCGTCAGGCAGGCATTGGCTGAGGACGCCGCCAAGCCGGCCGACCCCGGCCTCTCCGACGTGCTGACCGATCTCTTGCATGGCGTGGAAGGCGAGAACGCCACCTCGGGCCCGGACAAGCGCGTGCCCTTCGGCCGCGAGGAGGTGCAGCTTTCATTCGCCCCGCTGGTCAAGCAGACGGCGCCCGCCGTGGTCAACGTCTATGCCTCGCAGACCGCCAAGGTGACCTCGCCCTTCGAAGGCGATCCCTTCTTCGAGGAGTTTTTCGGCCGCGCCCAGCCGCGCGCGCAGTCCTCGCTGGGTTCCGGCGTGCTGGTCGATCCGAGCGGCGTCATCGTCACCAACTACCATGTCATCAAGGACGCCGACGAAGTGAAGGTCGCGACCGCCGACGGGCGCGAGTTCGCCAGCAAGGTGATGCTGAAGGACGAGACGCTCGATCTGGCCGTGCTCAAGATCTCGGCCGACAAGCCGTTCCCGGTGATCGCCATCGGCGATTCCGACGCGCTCGAGGTCGGCGACCTGGTGCTGGCGATCGGCAATCCGTTCGGCGTCGGCCAGACCACCACCAGCGGCATTGTTTCAGCACTTGCCCGCAGCCATATCGGCGTCTCGGATTCGGGCTATTTCATTCAGACCGACGCCGCCATCAATCCCGGCAATTCCGGCGGCGCGCTGATCAACATGGGCGGCCAGCTGGTCGGCATCAACACGGCGATCTACAGCCGCAGCGGCGGCTCGATCGGCATCGGCTTCGCCATCCCGTCGAACATGGTGCGCGCCTTCGCCGATGCGGCGAAGGCCGGCCTGGATTTCTTCGAGCGGCCCTATATCGGCGCCGAATTTGAAGCCGTGACGCCGCAGATCGCGGAATCGCTGGGTATGGAAAAGCCGACTGGCGCACTGGTCTCCTCGGTCGACGCAACCGGCCCGGCCGGCAAGGCCGGGCTCAAGCCCGGCGACGTCGTGCTGTCGCTCAACAACACGCCGGTCGAAAGCACCGAGGCGCTGGACTACCGCATGGCGACGCTGTCGATCGGCACCAAGGCGACCTTTGCCGTGCTGAGCAAGGGCCAGCAGGCGACGCTGGAGATCGCGTTGGAGCGCGCGCCTGAGGGCGCCAAGGCCGCGGAAGTCACTTTGCACGGCCGCAGCCCGTTCTCGGGTGCCAAGGTGGCGGAACTGTCTCCGCGTCTTGCCCAGCGGCTTGGCCTGCGCACCGATTTGAAGGGCGTCACCGTGGTTGACATCAACCGCGATTCACCGGCCGCCGATTTCGGCTTCCAGCCGGGCGACATCGTGCGCGAGGTGAACGGCACGAGCATCGATACGGCGACAACGCTGGCACAGGTCGCCCAGCAGGACACGCGCTGGTGGCGCTTTACCGTCGAGCGCGGCGGACAGACACTGCGCCAAGTGTTGCGTTACTGAGACGATCTCCCCATCTCTGAAGATCGCGCTCCAACCAGAAGACATGCATGGCCGATCTGTTCAGCTTAGACGAATCGGAGAAGGCGCCGCCCGGCCGGCCGCTGGCTGACCGGCTGCGCCCGAAAAACCTTGGCGAGGTTGTCGGTCAGGAGCATCTGACCGGGCCGGACGGCGCGCTGACGCGATTGATCGATTCAGGCTCGCTCGGCTCGATGATCTTCTGGGGGCCGCCCGGCACCGGCAAGACGACAGTAGCACGACTGCTTGCCGGCGAGACCAATCTTGCCTTTGAACAGATCTCGGCGGTGTTTTCCGGCGTCGCCGACCTGAAGAAAGTGTTCGAGGCGGCAAAATTGCGCCGCTCCAATGGACGCCAGACACTGCTTTTCGTCGACGAGATCCATCGCTTCAACCGCGCCCAGCAGGACGGCTTTTTGCCGGTCATGGAAGACGGCACGGTGGTGCTGGTCGGCGCCACGACGGAGAACCCGTCCTTCGAGCTGAATGCGGCGCTTTTGTCCCGCGCGCGTGTGCTGGTGTTCCGCTCGCTCGGCGAGGAGAGCATCGCCAAGCTGCTGGCGCGCGCGGAAGAAACCGAGGGCAGGGCGCTGCCGCTCGACGACGAGGCGCGCGCCATGCTGATCCGCATGAGTGACGGCGACGGCCGCGCCTCGCTGACGCTGGCAGAGGAAGTCTGGCGCGCCGCCAAGCCCGGCGAGGTGTTTGGGCCGGAGGGCCTGCAGCGCGTCATCCAGCGCCGCGCGCCGATCTACGACAAGGGCCAGGACGGTCATTACAATCTGATCTCGGCGCTGCATAAATCGGTGCGTGGCTCGGACCCCGATGCCGCCCTCTATTACCTCGCCCGCATGTTCGATGCCGGTGAGGACCCGCTCTATCTCGGGCGCCGGCTGGTTCGCATGGCGGTGGAGGACATCGGCCTTGCCGATCCGCAGGCGCTGGTCATCGCCAATGCCGCCAAGGACGCCTATGACTATCTCGGTTCTCCCGAGGGCGAGCTCGCTTTCGCCGAGGCCACCGTCTATCTCGCCACCGCGCCGAAATCGAACGCCGTCTACACCGCCTTCAAGGCGGCGACGCAAGCGGCCAAGGAGCATGGCTCGCTGCTGCCGCCGAAACACATCCTCAACGCGCCGACCAAGCTGATGAAGGAGGAGGACTACGGCGCCGGTTATCGCTACGACCATGACGAGCCGGATGCGTTTTCAGGTCAGGACTATTTCCCCGAGAAGATGGGCCGCCGCACTTTCTACGACCCGCCGGAGCGCGGCTTCGAGCGCGATATCCGCAAGCGGCTGGAATATTGGGCAAAGCTGCGTAAAGAGCGGGAGTAGCGGCTTGGCATGCGCAATGCTTGTGCAATCGTGAGCATACCTACTGTGACCCAGATTGTGCAGGGAAACAAAAAATCCTATCAAGGCGCACGGCCGACGGGGGTCGCCGTGATTTGGCTCATGCGAACAGGATCGCGCTCCCGCGCGAAAGACTATGACAAAGCAAACCCGTAAGACCCTTCGTCAGGCTGCGATCGCAGTCCCGCTTCTCGCGCTCGGCTTTTACTTCATCCCGATCCTGACGACGATCTGGATCGTCTGCGGTCTGATCGACGTGCTGCGCAATGCAAACAAGGACCTGTCGTTGTTCCGCGGCTATTTCCTTGGCAACGGCATCTTCACCTGGCTGCTGTCGCCCTTCAACCTGTTGGTTGACTTGCTTTGCTACCGGAATCCGGGCGTGTGGAAGCTGGAGCAGTTTCCCGCCGACTATCAGCGTGAGGTCAACGAGGTTCTCGACGTCTTCAAAGCTCGCAAGGACGAGATTATCGCCGATATCGACGCCAATTTCGGCACCGGCCGGCGCGGCATGTACGTCTATCAGTGGTATGGCAAGCACAAGATCGATAACGTCGCGGAATTCAACAAGGACTACAAATACATCAAGACCATCGCGGTCTCGGTCTTCAGGGGCAAGGAATCGACTTCCTGGCATTTCGGGCCGCTGCGACTCAGCCTGCGCATCCTCTACAACCTGTTGCCGGTGAAGGCCGAAATTTTCGTCGAGTGCAACAACGCCAGGAACTACTGGCACGACAATCCGCTCTACATTTTCGACGACACTCTGCTTCACCGTTCGGTCAACGAGTATGACGGGCGCCGCTACTGCGTGTTCATGGACATCATCCGTCCATCGCCATTCCCCGGCCTCATCGCCGGCCTTCTCGCCATCGTCTCGGTGAGCGTCGAGCGCATCAATTCCATGTTCTACAAGAACTGGAAGATGATCGGTTCGTCCAAGGCCAAGAAGGCAGCCGCCAACTGAAACATCCGGCGCCGGTCATACCGGACGTGCTCCCTGGCGCGATCTTTGCTGTTGTTTGGGTCTTTGGCTCGCAACCCGCCCTCCTTAATGCTATGGCGCCGCTTTCAAACGGAAAAGCGAAGTCATGGCAGGTGTTGAACAAATCACGGTGGAGGCCGGCGAAGCGGGCATGCGGCTCGACCGTTGGTTCAAGGTCCACTATCCGGGCCTCGGCTTCGGTCACCTGCAGAAGCTTTTGCGCTCCGGCCAGGTCCGTGTCGATGGTGGCCGTGTGAAAGCCGACACGCGCGTCGAGCCCGGCCAGACCGTTCGTATCCCACCTCTCGACGTCGACAAGAAGGGCGATGCCCCGCTCACCGGCCATTCGATCCGCAACCAGGGCGATGCGGATGTGCTGGCCAAGATGCTTCTGCACGAGGATCCGAAAGTCTTCGTCTTCAACAAGCCGGCCGGGCTTGCCGTGCAGGGCGGCTCCGGCGTCACGCGCAATGTCGACGACATGCTGGAGGCCTGGCGCAACCAGAAGGGCGAGAAGCCGCGCCTCGTCCACCGCCTCGACCGCGACACTTCCGGCGTGCTGGTGGTTGCCCGCACCCGCCTTGCGGCGATGAAGCTGTCGGAAGCGTTCCGGGCGCGCGAGACGAAGAAGACCTATTGGGCGCTGGTCAAGGGCGTGCCGCCGAAGCGCGAGGACAAGATCTCGACCTGGCTGGTCAAGGAGGCAACGCCGGATGGTGACCGCGTGCGCATCGCCAAGCATGGCGAGAAGGGCGCCGACCACGCCGTTTCCTATTACCGCGTCGTCGAGCAAGCGGCGCAGTCGCTGTCGTGGCTTGAGATGGAACCCTACACCGGCCGCACCCACCAGCTCCGCGTCCATGCCGCCCATATCGGCTGCCCGATCATCGGCGACCCCAAATATTTCGAAGCTGATACCAACTGGGAATTCCCGGGCGGCATCCAGAACCGCCTGCATCTGCATGCGCGGCGCATCGTCATTCCGCATCCGGACCAGGGTGTCATCGATGTCACCGCGCCGATGCCGCCGCATATGCGCCAGAGCTGGAACCTGCTCGGCTTCGACGAGCAGAGCGCGGAGGACGACAATTGAGCGGCGCCACCGATACGCTCGACCGTCGCGATGCGGTCGATATGACCGCGGCCGCCATGATGGTCGGGCTGACGCTGTCCTGGGGACTGAACTACGTCGCCGCCAAGGTCTCCTATGCCGGCTATGATCCTGTCTTCGTCTCGATCGCTCGCTCGATCCTCGGCGGTCTCTGCGTTTTCGGCTGGTGCTGGTTGCGTGGCATCAAGCTGTTTGAAGCGGACGGGACACTGATCGTCGGGGCCGCCGTCGGGGTGCTCTTCGGTGTCGAGTTCCTGTTCCTCTATATCGGGCTCGAATACACGACCGTCGCCCGCAACACGCTCCTGGTCAACACCATGCCTTTCTTGGTGCTGGTCGGCGGCCATTTCCTGCTCGGCGAGCGCATCAACGCACGCAAGCTTGGCGGTCTCGTGCTGGCCTTTTGCGGCCTGCTGGCGGTGTTCTCCGACGGCATCGTTGCCGGCAAGGACGCGACGCTGACAGGTGACCTGCTCAGTCTCGGCTCTGGCGTCCTCTGGGCGTTGACCAGCATCGTCATCAAGCGGTCGAAGCTGGTCGGGACCACCGCCGAGAAGCTCTTGCTTTATCAATTGGCGGGCGCCGCCGTCGTCGGCGCCCTGGTAATGCCGTTCGCCGGACCGCCGATCCGCGCGTTCGCTGCATTGCCGACACTGGCTTTGATGTTCCAGTCTTTCTATATCGTCGCCTTCACCTATGTGTTGTGGTTCTGGTTGCTGACGCGCTATCCCGCGGCAGGCTTGTCGAGCTTCGCTTTCCTGTCGCCGGTGTTCGGCGTTCTGTGCGGCGCGGTGCTGTTGGGCGAGCCGCTGACGATCAGGATTTTCCTGGCGCTGGCGCTGATCGCCGCCGGGCTGATCATCGTCAATCGCCCGGCGCGCAGGCAGCCCACGGTGTAAGGAGTTCGGCATGCGCGATATCCTCGAAGACCTTGAAGCAGGAAAGTTGCTTTCCGATCCGGATCCGGTGCGCCGCGCCCAGATCCAGATGAAGACGCCGCTGCCGAAGCGCTTCTACAAGGCCGTTTCGGTCGTGCCGGTCGAAAGTGGGTTTGCCGTCCATCTCGACGGCAGGCCGGTCCGCACGCCGGGAAAGGCGCTGCTGGTGCTGCCGACTGAAAGAGCGGCGACGCTGGTGGCTGACGAGTTTTCCGCGCAGAGCGAACTCATCGACCCCGTCACCATGCCGGTCATGCGGCTTGCCAACACCGCCATAGACGGCGTCGCCAGCGACCCGCAAGCGGTGCTGGAGGATGTCCTGCGCTTTGCCTCGTCGGACCTGCTCTGCTATCGCGCCGATGGCCCGCAAGGACTGGTCGATCGGCAAAACAAGCTCTGGGACCCGGTCCTCGATTGGGCGAGGAGCCGCCTTGGCGCGCGCTTCAACCTTGCCGAAGGCGTCATCCATGTCGAGCAGCCGCGCGAGACGATCGCCGTGCTTGGCGCTCATCTCGCCCAGCGCGCTGAGCCGCTGCGTCTGGCCGCCATCCATGTCATGACCTCGCTGACCGGCTCGGCTCTGCTCGCTTTAGCCGTCGATTTCGGAGAGCTCGACGGCGAGGAGGCTTGGGCGGCCGGCCATGTCGATGAGGAGTGGCAGATCGAGCATTGGGGCCAGGATGCCGAGGCGGTCGCGCGCCGCTTGGCGCGTAAACGCGACATGATGGCGGCGGTCAGTCTTCTCGAAGCATTGCAAGCCTAAAAGCAATTCCAGGAAAAGTGCGCAGCGGTTTTCCGTCCGGAATTGCGTAAGACAAACTTGGAGTGGACCGGCAATCTACCGGAGCTGAACCACTCCAAGCGCCGCGCTCCACTTCGCATTGCACCTAATACGAAAGTCATAATCCCATCGTCGCGGTGCCTTTCGCCGGCGCTTTCTGCCATTTTTCCTTCGTTGGTTGCGTTTTTTTGAGTCCGCGTTCGGAGGAATTGCGGACGCTGGCGCGCAGCCATCGAGGACAGACGGGATCCACGGGAGGATATATCAATGGTAATGGTATCGACCGCCGGCAGAACCAGCCGCGGCATGACGCGGGAGGAGAAGAAGGTCATCTTCGCCTCCTCGCTCGGCACCGTTTTCGAATGGTACGATTTCTATCTCTACGGCTCGCTGGCCGCCTTCATCGGCGCGACCTTCTTCAGCCCGACCATCCCCGAGGCGACGCGCAACATCTTCGCGCTGCTGGCCTTCGCCGCCGGCTTCCTCGTCCGCCCGTTCGGCGCGTTGGTGTTCGGCCGCATCGGCGATCTCGTCGGCCGCAAATACACCTTCCTCGTCACCATGACGATCATGGGCCTGTCGACCTTCCTGGTCGGCCTGCTGCCTGGCTACGCAAGCTGGGGCATAGCAGCACCCGTGATCCTGATCGGGCTGCGCATGCTGCAGGGCCTGGCGCTCGGCGGCGAATATGGCGGCGCCGCGACCTATGTCGCTGAGCATGCGCCCGATGACCGCCGCGGCTACTACACCTCCTGGATCCAGACGACCGCGACGCTCGGCCTGTTCCTGTCGCTGATCGTCATCCTGATCGTACAGGGGTCGCTCAGCAAGGAAGCCTACGCCAACTGGGGCTGGCGCATTCCCTTCGTCGTTTCCTTCCTGCTGCTCGCCGTTTCGGTCTGGATTCGGCTGTCGCTCTCGGAGTCGCCGACCTTCCAGCGCATGAAGGAGGAGGGCAAGGGCTCCAAGGCGCCGCTGTCGGAAGCCTTCGGCCAATGGAAGAACGCCAAGATCGCGCTTTTGGCGTTGCTCGGTCTGACCGCCGGCCAGGCCGTGATCTGGTACAACGGCCAGTTCTACGCGCTGTTCTTCCTCACCAACGTGCTGAAGGTCGACGCGCAGTCGGTCAACATCATGATCGCCATTGCGCTTGCCGTCGGCTCGATCTTCTTCGTCGTGTTCGGCTGGCTGTCCGACAAGATCGGCCGCAAGCCGATCATCATGGCCGGTCTCGCTTTGGGAATCGTCTGCACCTTCCCACTGTTCAAGGCGCTGACCTGGGCCGCCAACCCGGCGCTGGCCACCGCGCAGCAGACCACCCGCGCGACCGTGACGGCAGCGCCCGGCGACTGCAGGTTCCAGTTCAACCCGGTCGGCACCGCCAAGTTCACGACGTCCTGCGATATCGCGACCTCGTTCCTGACCAAGAACTCGGTGCCTTACGACGTCGTGACGACGGCAGCACCCGGCACGGCGGCAACGGTCAAGATCGGCAACGAGACGGTTGAGTCCTATGACGCCGTCGCCGCCGGCGATCAGGCCAAGGCCAAGGAGGCCGCCTTCCAGAAGGCCGTCAACATGTCCTTGCAGGACGGCGGCTACCCGCTGAAGCGCGCCGCCGCCAAGGTGCCGGACCAGAAGCTCGACGCCTTCGTCGCGGCCAATCCGGAGCTGAAGCTTGACGCCGCAGCTATCCGTGGCGGCGAGAAGACGACGATCCCGACCGACAAGGCGGTTGCCGACAAGCTGCTGACCAAGGACGAGGCAGCCGGCGCCGCCGAGATCACCGCCTATAACATTCCAGGCGGCGGTCCCTTCGCCATGGTTGCCGATCCGGCAGGCATCGACTGGCCGATGACCATCGGCATCCTGTTCATCCTGGTGGTGTTCGTGACCATGGTCTACGGGCCGATCGCCGCGATCCTGGTCGAGATGTTCCCGACCCGTATCCGCTACACCGGCATGTCGCTGCCATACCATATCGGCAATGGCTGGTTCGGCGGCCTGCTGCCGGCGACGGTGTTTGCGCTGAGCGCCTATAAGGGCGACATCTACTACGGCCTCTGGTACCCGGTGCTGATCGCGGCGATGTCGCTCATCATCGGCATGATCTTCGTCAAGGACACGCTCGGCACCGACCTGCACGCCAAGCAGTAAGACGATCGATCCCCTCAAATGAAAAGCCCGGCGCGAGCGATCGCGCCGGGCCTTTTTGATGCAGAATTGGAAAGAGCTGGTCAGCTCTTGCGCTGCTGGTTCTCTTCCTCGATCGCCGCCTCATGGTACCAGCCGTCGAAATCGGCGTGCGTATTGCGCAGTGAAGCAAGCTCTGCCGCGAATTTGGCCTTCGCGCCTAAATTTGAGGCAGGCGTCCGGCCTGCAAGCGGGAACATCAGAATCTTTGCCGACGGACGGGACGTGGTGACTTCCATTGGCGGCCTCCCTTCTTCTTCAGGAGCTTGTCGATTCAGCTTTCCCCCAAGATAGGTTCTGCGATTCATTTAGGCAATATGCCTACATAAAGATCAGTATTTGCCTATTTTTAAAGCAGAATTCATGCCTGGGCGATTGCCGCGCATTGCCGAGCCGGCTCAGCAGATTCAACGCTTTGCGATGATCATTTTGCCGCACCCCGGGAAGGGAGAGTGGCACACGAATTGCTTTTTAACGACCGGCAGGCCGGCTCGACCCGGCCGTGCGTCGCTACCGTTTGGCGGTGATCAAGCAACGAGAGGCTCTAGAATGACCAAATACAAGCTCGAGTATATCTGGCTCGACGGCTACACCCCGGTCCCCAATCTGCGCGGCAAGACCCAGATCAAGGAGTTTGCCGAGTTCCCGACGCTCGAGCAGCTGCCGCTGTGGGGCTTCGACGGTTCCTCGACGAACCAGGCCGAAGGCCGCAGCTCCGACTGCGTGCTGAAGCCGGTTGCGGTTTACCCGGATCCCGCTCGCACCAACGGCGTGCTCGTCATGTGCGAGGTCATGATGCCCGATGGCGTCACCCCGCATGCATCGAACAGCCGCGCCACCATCCTCGACGACGAGGACGCCTGGTTTGGCTTCGAGCAGGAGTATTTCTTCTACAAGGACGGCCGTCCACTTGGCTTCCCCGAGAGCGGCTATCCGGCGCCGCAGGGCCCGTACTACACCGGCGTCGGCTACAAGAACGTCGGCGATGTCGCGCGCCAGATCGTCGAGGAGCATCTCGACCTCTGCCTCGCCGCCGGCATCAACCACGAAGGCATCAATGCCGAGGTGGCCAAGGGCCAGTGGGAATTCCAGATTTTCGGCAAGGGCTCCAAAAAGGCCGCCGACCAGATCTGGATGGCGCGCTACCTGCTGCTGCGCCTGACCGAAAAGTACGGCATCGACATCGAGTTCCACTGCAAGCCGCTCGGCGACACCGACTGGAATGGCTCGGGCATGCACTGCAACTTCTCGACCAAGTACATGCGCGAAGTCGGCGGCAAGGCCTATTTCGAGGCGCTGATGGCGCAGTTCGAGAAGAACCTGATGGATCACATCGCCGTCTACGGTCCGGACAACGACAAGCGCCTGACCGGCAAGCACGAGACCGCGCCGTGGAACAAGTTCTCCTACGGCGTCGCCGACCGTGGCGCCTCGATCCGTGTCCCGCATTCCTTCGTCAAGAACGACTACAAGGGCTATCTGGAAGACCGCCGTCCGAACTCGCAGGGCGACCCCTACCAGATCGCCTCGCAGGTGCTGAAGACGATCTCGCAGGTCTCGACCGACGCGAAGGTCTCGGCGGCCGCCTGATCCCTTTCTCGGCGCGGGCTGCAGGCCCGCGGCGTGACGTGAATGACAAAAAGCCCCGGCGGGAAAAACGCCGGGGCTTTTTGCGTGGAGATCGGCGAGAAGTTCCGCCGCGCAGTCGTCAGCCGGCGATGACGCCACTACGATCTCGTGTGGCATGCCAGGAGTGCGGTTGCCGCCATGGGGCAGCGGAATAGATCCGAGCAAATGAAAAGCCCTTGGAAGGTTTCCCTTCCAAGGGCTGAATTTCTATTCGATCAAAGCGTTAGACCGAATAGTACATGTCGTACTCGACCGGGTGCGGGGTCATTTCGAAGCGCATGACTTCCGCCATCTTCAGCTCGATGTAAGAGTCGATCTGGTCGTCGTCGAAGACGCCGCCGGCTTTCAGGAAGCCGCGGTCCTTGTCGAGGCTCTGCAGCGCTTCGCGCAGCGAGCCGCAGACGGTCGGGATCTTCTTCAATTCCTTCGGCGGCAGGTCGTAAAGGTCCTTGTCCATCGGCTGCCCCGGATGGATCTTGTTCTTGATGCCGTCGAGGCCGGCCATCAGCATGGCGGCGAAGCCGAGATAGGGGTTCGCGCCCGGATCGGGGAAGCGGACCTCGACGCGCTTCGACTTCGGCGACGAGCCGAACGGAATGCGGCAGGAGGCCGAGCGGTTGCGCGCCGAATAGGCGAGCAGCACCGGCGCTTCATAACCCGGCACCAGACGCTTGTAGGAGTTGGTCAGCGGGTTGGTAAATGCGTTGATCGCCTTGGCATGCTTGATGATGCCGCCGATATAGAACAGGCAGGTCTCCGACAGGCCAGCATATTCGTTGCCGGCGAAGGTCGGCTTGCCGCTCTTCCAGATCGACTGGTGAACGTGCATGCCTGAGCCGTTGTCGCCGAACACCGGCTTCGGCATGAAGGTGGCCGTCTTGCCGTAGGCGTTGGCGACCTGGTGCACGACATACTTGTAGATCAGCATCTTGTCGGCGTTGCGCACCAGCGTGTCGAACTTGATGCCAAGCTCGTGCTGCGCGGCCGCCACCTCGTGGTGATGCTTTTCGACGCGCACGCCCATCTCGGCAAGCACGGTCAGCATTTCGGAGCGCATGTCCTGGCAGGAATCGACCGGCGGCACAGGGAAATAGCCGCCCTTGATGCGCGGACGATGGCCAAGGTTGCCGGTCTCGTAGTCGGTGTCGTCGTTGGACGGCAGTTCTGTCGAGTCCAGGCGGAAGCCGGTGTTGTAGGGATCAACCTTGTACTTGACGTCGTCGAACACGAAGAACTCGGCTTCCGGGCCGACATAGATGGTGTCGCCGATGCCTTCCGACTTCATGTAGGCCTCGGCCTTCTTGGCGGTGCCGCGCGGGTCGCGGTTATAGGCCTCGCCCGAGACCGGATCGAGGATGTCGCACAGGATGACCATGGTCGACTGGGCGAAGAACGGGTCCATATGGACGGTGTCCGTGTCCGGCATCAGCACCATGTCGGACTCGTTGATCGCCTTCCAGCCGGCGATGGATGAGCCGTCGAACATCACGCCGTCGGCGAACATGTCTTCCTCGACCTCGACGACATCCATCGTCACATGCTGCAGCTTGCCCCGCGGATCGGTGAAGCGCAGGTCGACGAACTTCACGTCGTTGTCCTTGATCTGCTTCATGATGTCTTTGGCTGTCGTCATGTCATGTATCCCTGTGTGATGACGTTTTTTGATGATGACGGTTCAGAAAGGTGGGTGGCGTCAGACGGCGTCCATGCCGGTCTCGCCGGTGCGGATGCGGATGACTTCCTCGATGTTGGAGACGAAGATCTTGCCGTCGCCGATGCGGCCGGTCTGCGCCGCCTTGCGGATGGCTTCGATGGCGCCTTCGACGGCGTCGTCGCCGAGCACCACCTCGATCTTCACCTTGGGCAGGAAGTCGACGACATATTCGGCACCCCGATAGAGTTCGGTGTGGCCTTTCTGCCGGCCAAAGCCCTTGGCCTCGGTGACGGTGATGCCCTGCAGTCCGGCCTCCTGAAGCGCTTCCTTCACTTCGTCCAGCTTGAATGGCTTGATGATCGCTTCGATCTTTTTCATGTAGAAAGTGGCCTCCACTGCCAAAGAGACGGGTTGTGTACCCCGCTTGCGCCTCCATCAAGCACGAAGCGTGCCAAATCCGGGAGGTTGGAGGCGGTATCGGGCGATTCAGATGCCATGCCGCACCTGGATGCAATTTCGCGTCATCGGCTGCATTGGATGCGTCATCGACGCCCAAAGCCTATACATCGCTCCTCCATCCGTCTGCGCAAAATTTGGGCAGATAGCGCAATTTGCAGGCAGATTCCCCTCCAGGCGCCGCCACTTTGGACTGGCATTCGGCCGCCGCCGTTTGCTTCGAACCGCAAATCGGACAATGCTTGATCGGATGGAGATCGGCAATCCCATGCACAATGAACTTCTTTCACCGGCCGAAATGGCCGAGGCTGACCGGCTGGCGATCGCCGAAGGTCCGCTCGACGGTTACGGGTTGATGAAGCGCGCCGGCGAGGCGGTCGCGGCCGTGGTGCTGGCGCGCTACCCGGGAGCGACCCGGGTGCACGTGCTGTGCGGTCCCGGCAACAATGGCGGCGACGGCTATGTCGTGGCGCGCCTGCTCCAGGAGAGCGGCGTCGACGTCGCGATGTGGGTGTCGGGCGAGCCGCGGGCAGGCAGCGATGCCGCGCTTGCCGCGGCCGACTGCCCGCTCGAGCGTAGACCGCTGCCCGCCTTCGCCGCCGAGCCCGGCTCGCTCGTGGTCGACGCGCTGTATGGCGCAGGACTCTCAAAGCCGCTTTCGGGCGACGCCGCCAAGGCGGTGCAGATCGTGACGGATCTAGGCTTACCGGTCGTCGCCATAGACCTGCCTTCCGGCGTCTCCGGCGAAAGCGGCGACATCCTCGGCAGCGCGTTCCGCGCGGCCACGACCGTGACCTTCGCGCGAAAGAAGCCCGGGCATGTGCTGCTGCCGGGGCGCGAAATGTGCGGCGAGGTCGTGCTTGCCGACATCGGCATCGGTGACGAAGTCATCGCCCGGATCGCGCCGCGAACCTTCGAGAACGAGCCGGCACTCTGGCTGCCTGCTTTTCCGGTCCCGGCTGTGGATGCGCATAAATACAGGCGGGGCCATACGAGTGTCTTTTCCGGTGGACCTTCGGCGACCGGCGCCGCGCGGCTGTCGGCGCTGGCGGCCGCGAGAAGCGGGGCAGGGGCGGTGACGGTGCTGTCGCCGGCGAATGCCATGCAGGTGAATGCCGCGCATCTCACCTCGATCATGCTGCGCAAGGCCGAAACGGTTGCCGACCTCGGCGCATTCCTCGCCGATCGCCGTCCCTCGTCCTTTGTGCTCGGTCCGGGGTTCGGCATCGGCGAAAGGGCGCGCGATTTTGCCCTTGCGCTGCTCGGCGCAGGGCAAGGGCGGAGCGCGGGCGTCGAAGGGCTGGTGCTCGACGCCGACGGCATCACCTCGTTTCGCGACGAGCCCGAGACACTGTTTCAGGCGGCCCGCAGGTCCGGCGCGCCGGCGCTGGTGATGACGCCGCATGAGGGCGAATTCGGCAGGCTGTTCCCCGACGTTGCGGACGACAAGGCGCTTTCCAAATTGGCCAAGGCCCGCGCGGCGGCGGCGCGTGCCAATGCCATCATCGTCTACAAAGGCGCCGACACGGTGATCGCGGCGCCAGATAGCCGAGCCGCCATCAACGGCAACGGCGCGCCCTGGCTTGCCACCGCGGGTTCCGGCGATGTGCTGGCCGGGATCATCGCCGGGCTGCTGGCGCAGGGCATGCCTGCCTTTGAAGCGGCCTGCGCTGGTGTCTGGATTCATGCCGAAGCCGGCAGCCGGTTCGGACCCGGCCTGATCGCCGAGGATCTGCCTTTAGCCATGGCGCCGGTGCTGCGCGAGTTGATGGAAAAAGCGATGGCTGTCCGATGATGCGGCTGGCGATTCTCATCGCGGTCGCCGCCATTGCCCTCTTCGGCGCGCAGACGGCGCATGCCACTGATCATCCGGTTACAATCGTCGACGATCCACGCTTGCTCGCCGCGCTCGATGCCAAGGGCTTCGGCTTCGCCGGCATCTTCGGCGTCAGCGGCAAGGACGACCTGAAAACGCTTTATGACGCGGCGCCGGTCTACCACGCCATCGTCGAGACGGTGTCCGCCGACGTAGCGGCACTCCGCGCCGAGATGAAGGCCGGCGGCCGGCAGCTCTATGAAATGACCGACGGCAATGTCGGCCGCATCATCGACATGCGCTGGCTGAAGACCAATGCCGCGCGCTTCCGCCTGGTCGGCGTCGTCAACCGGCTCGACCGGTGCGATTTCGCGGAACTCGGCAACGAGCCTGGCTGCGGCGAGGTACGCTTCATCTATCGCCTGGCCTACAGCTTCAAGAAGAACGGCAAGGTTTTGGCCTCGCGGCTGCCGTTCAATTTCAATGCCGTCTACCGCGTTGCTCCGGACGCCGATGGCGGCTGTACCGGTGCTGCCGGACGCTGGACGCCCCAGCTCGACGGTGCGGTCGATGCCGGCTGGCTGGCCGGCGGACCGCTGGAAAAAGCGAGCCTCTCCTTCAAGCAGCTCGAGCTCAATGCCCAGGTGGTGCGCTTTCCCTCCGGCCAGGAAACCGAGTTTGGCGGGCAGGCCGCCTACCTCATGCGGATTTTTGGCATCGACGGCATAGCCGTCAGCGAGAAGCCGCTGGAGAACGCGCCCGACACGATTCGCCTTGCCGAGGACGCCGCGCTGAAGACGAGGCTGGCCGACTATGTCCGCGCCAACGCCGCCGCCATCGATCTCGGCGTTTACGAAATCCCGGATGAATTCCTGGCGAAGAAGGTCATCTCCTGGTCGACCTTCGGCAGCGCCAGGCAGGCCAACCATCCGTTCACTCCGCTCATCGACCCGAAAGAGTTTGCTGACCTCGACTATTCGAAGTTTTCACTGGCGCGCAGCCCGGAAGCCCTTGTCGAACGGCTCGACAACGGCGCTTGCCAGGGCTGCCATCAGACGGGCTCGACCGCCGGGTTCCATTTCATCGGCCTCGACGACGGCACAACCTCGCCGCTCAACCGCATCGAGGTCGGTGTCTCGCCGCATCTCCATGCCGAGATTCCGCGCCGTGAGGCGTGGCTGCGGGCGATTGTGGAAGGCAGGGAGCCCAACCGGTTTCGTCCGTTGTCCTTCGCGCCGCCGGCCGCCTGGAAGGATACCGGCGAGGTCGCCTATACGCCGGCCGAGACGGCGATGCCGTGCCTGATGCCGGAAGATGCCGCCCGGTTCGGCAGCAACTGGCAATGCGGAGGCGGCACGACCTGCACGCCGATCGCGACCGCTTCAGGGGTCAGGACGAAACTCGCGCAATGCCTGCTGCCCAAGGATAGTCCCGCGATGTTTTCCGGCCATCCCTGCCTCACCGGCACGATTGCCAGCAACGCGACGCAGCCCTTCAACGATCGCTACAAGATCACCGGCCAGTTCGCGGCCTTCGCGCCGGCCATTTCACGCACCGCCTATACCTGCCGTCCACCCAAGATCGGCGTTCCAGGCGGCTTCGCCTATCGCGGTTGCGACGCCAAGGATCTGGCCTTCTCCGCCTTCAAGGCCGGCAGGCCGATGCCAAGCGAAATCTGCGGCCTGGTCGGCGGCAAGAAGTTCGACATCTGCGTGGCGACCAACAATTTCGACCAGTGTCTCGGCGGCGCCGTCAATCGTGGCAACCGCCCGGCCTGCTCGGCCGAGCATTTCTGCCGCGAGGACTATATGTGCCAGTCGCTGCCGTCCGACACGCCGGGCGCGGCCAAGGTCAAAGGCATCGGCTTCTGCTCGCCGACCTACTTTCTGTTCCAGATGCGCATCGACAACCATGCGACGCCATGGGCAAACACCGCCCGCGCGGGCATGAGCGCGGGCTTCGGCGCGTCGGAAGAGGAGTAGACCGGTCAGACGCCTTGCAGGCGGTGCGCCACAGCGTCCGCCAAGGCTGCAAGCACCCGTTCCTCGCTGACGCCGCGCGTATGGCGGATCCAACTCGGCGTCGAAATCGGCGGCTCCAAGAACCGGACATGGTCGTTCACTGGCCCGGTTTCATAAGACCGATTCGATCCGAAGATGAGCACACACGGTCCCCCCAAAGCCGCTGCGGTGTGGCAGATTCCGCCATCGACGCCGAGAAAGACGGTCGAGGCGGCGATCTGGCACATGGCGTCGGTGATGTCGGGGGTCGACGTGAAATCCACTGCCTCCGGAAGCGCTGCTCTAATCTGGGCCGCGGCTTCGCGCTCGCGAGGACCACCGACGATCCATACCGACCAGCCACGCTCGGCATGATCCTTGGCGATCGAGATGAAGCGCTCCGCCGGCCATGAGCGGAAGTTGCTGAATTCCGACGTGTAGAGCGCCAGTGCCGGTCTTGCAGCGTCGATCCCATGCCGGACTTGCCAAGCCGAGAGATCCTCGGGTGGAACCACCATTCGCGGCTGCGGCAACTGCATATCGCCGCCGGGCTGCTCACCCAGCATGGCGACGGCGCAGGCCTGTTCGAACAACCTGGTCTTGCGCGGTCCGAAGGCCACCATGGCTCGCAACCAGCCGGCCGGCAGCCGGTTGACGATGCCGAACTGGAACTCGCGCGGGTAGCCGATACGCTCGGGAATGCCCGCCAGCCATGGCACCAGGGCCGCCTTGGTGCTGCTGGTGAGCAGATAGGCTGCCTGATAGTTCTCTTGGCGCAGTTTGTTTGCCAGATGCGCGCGCTCCCTGAGGCCGGGATTCCATTGTTTCTCGACGGTCCAGGCCTTCCGGACGTGTGGCATCAATCGCGCCAGCGGCGCGGCGAGCGGCGAGGTGACGACATCGATCGGGTGCCCGGGAAACCTCGCTGCTATGATCTGGATTGCCGAATGGCAACGGATGAAGTCGCCGATTGCCGGCAAGCAGAAGACGAGAATGGGGCGCAATGCGCGATACCTTTTCGATCCGACACGGTCGCCGCCGACGGCGAGCACGGCGGTTCCTTGTCACGGAAGCGCTTCGCCATCAAGGATACGGGCGTAGAGTTCCAGATAGGCCTTCGCGGTTTTCGCGATCGGAAATCTATCGGCGGCCGATTCACGGCATTTCCCCGCGCACAGGTCTGCAATCTCGGCAAGACCGTGGGCAAACTCCTCGTCGCTCTCGAAGAATCGGCCCGTGTCCGGGTCCACCGTTTCCGGCAAGGCGCCGCGCCGGGTGGTCAAAACGGGCGTGCCGCACAGCATGGCCTCGACCGGCGCGTTGCCGAAAGGCTCTTCCCAGGCAATCGGATTGAGGAAGGCCCTCGATTCGCTGAGAAGGCGCAGCTTGTCCTCGCCGTCAACGACGCCGTTGAAGCGATAGCGGCGAGGAAGACTTTTGAAAAAGACGCCCTCGCGGCGGGTTTGGCTTCGGCCCAGCAGCTTCCACCGCGAGCCGCCGGCGATATCGAGGGGGAAGTCGAATTTCCTGGCAAGGTCGACTGCCCGGCTCAGGCCCTTTCCAGCACGCGCGATGGCCGCCATGAAGAGGAGACGGTCGTTTCTCGATTTGGCGGGCCGATAGTCGTCCACCGGAAATCCGTTGTAGACGAAGGTCTTGCGGCCGTGCAGCTGCGCATGCCGGGCGCTGATGAAGCTCCAGTTCGGTTGCTGCCGCGGATAGTCCGGCAAATGGCCGCGCTCGGTGTTGAGGGTCGGGAAGGGGACTTCGACCTTCCACGCATGAAAGTGGACAATCTGCGTGTCCTGCGGGATCGCTGCGCGGCATTCGGCGTCGCTCACCGCATGCCGCACCTCGCACAGTGGATGCGAAGATCCCGGTCCGGCGACGAGAACGACACGGTGCCCCTGCCTGACCAGTTCAGTGGCCAGCCAGTCGACCTGACGTTCTATCCCGCCATAGCCTTTGCACGGAATAACGCCCTTTGTTGCAAGGGTTATTAGCATTCCCGCACCAATGGCGTTAGGAGATGCTAATTGTCAACCTTCGAAAGCCGGCGATGATTTTGGAAAGCACAGATCTCTGATGGAAGTGCTGGTGGCTGGCCGACTTGATGCGAGACTTGGGCGGAACGCCCTCACAGCGGAATGTTGTCGTGCTTCTTCCAGGGGTTCTGCATGTCCTTGTTGCGCAGCATGCGCAATGCCCGCGCGATACGGCGGCGGGTCGAGTGGGGCATGATCACCTCGTCGATATAGCCGCGTTCGGCCGCGACGAAGGGCGACAGGAAGCGATCCTCGTAAGCTTTGGTGTGGGCTGCGATCTTTTCCGCATTGCCGATGTCCTTGCGGTAGATGATCTCGACCGCGCCTCTTGCGCCCATCACCGCGATCTGCGCCGTCGGCCAGGCATAGTTCATGTCGCCGCGCAGGTGCTTTGACGCCATGACGTCGTAGGCGCCGCCATAGGCCTTGCGGGTGATCACGGTGATCTTCGGCACGGTTGCCTCGGCATAGGCAAAGAGCAGCTTGGCGCCATGCTTGATCAACCCGCCATATTCCTGCGCGGTGCCCGGCAGGAAGCCTGGAACGTCGACGAAGGTGACGATCGGGATCGAGAAACAGTCGCAGAAGCGCACGAAGCGCGCCGCCTTGCGGCTGGCGTCGGAATCCAGCACGCCCGCCAGCACCATCGGCTGGTTGGCGACGAAGCCGACGGTTCGGCCGTCAACTCGGCCGAAGCCGGTGACGATGTTCTTGGCGAAGCTCGCCTGGATCTCGAAGAAGTCGCCTTCGTCGGCGACTTTGAGGATCAGTTCCTTGATGTCGTAAGGCTTGTTGGCGTTGTCCGGAATCAGCCGGTCGAGCGACAGGTCGTGATCCATCACCGACTGGTAGCATTCGATCTCAGGAATCTCTGCCGTGTTGGACGCCGGCAAAAGGTCGATCAGCCGGCGCATCTGCTGCAGCGCCTCGACGTCGTTGTCATAAGCGCCGTCGGCAATGGAGGATCTGGTCGTGTGCACCGTGGCGCCGCCCAGGCTCTCGGCCGTCACCGTCTCGTTGGTCACCGTCTTCACCACATCCGGCCCGGTGACGAACATGTAGGAGGTGTCGCGCACCATGAAGATGAAGTCGGTCATGGCGGGCGAATAGACGTCGCCGCCGGCGCACGGACCCATGATCAGCGAAATCTGCGGGATGACGCCGGAGGCGAGCACATTGCGCTGGAAAATCTCGGCATAGCCGCCGAGCGCGGCCACCCCCTCCTGGATGCGGGCGCCGCCGGCATCGTAGAGGCCGATGATCGGCGCGCGGTTGCGCAGCGCCATCTCCTGGATCTTGACCACCTTCTCGGCATGGGCCTCCGACAGCGAGCCGCCGAAGACGGTGAAATCCTTGGCGAACAGATAGATGGGGCGCCCATTGACCGTGCCCCAACCGGTGACGACGCCGTCGCCCGCGATCTTGGTCTTTTCCATGCCGAAATCGGTGGAGCGGTGCTCGACATACATGTCGAACTCCTCGAACGAACCCTCGTCGAGGAACACCTCGATGCGCTCACGAGCGGTGAGCTTGCCTTTCTTGTGCTGGGCCTCGATCCGTTCCTTGCCGCCGCCCATACGGGCGATCTCGCGGCGGCGCTCGAGTTCCTTCAGCACGTCCTTCATCGCCGGTCCCCACAACGGATGGATGGTTTGTGGTAATGGTGCGGGCAGGGGAGCGCAAGCGCTGCAATCATCCTGATTTTGCTGCGCCGCAACATAGCCTCTTGCATTTCAGGCCGGACTCGGCCATATGCGGCGGCATAGGCGCTTGGGCCGGGACGTCCGGCTTTCTCCACGCATGAGACTGGTTGCGTCTGTTTTCCCTCTTTCCGGCAAGTCGGTCCCTGTCCGGCAGCCCGACAAGGTGGCGAAAAAGCCCCGGGGCATGACGCTCGCGGGCACGACAGCGCAGCCGCGCGGACGCTCCCGTCCGCCGCCTTGTCGTTTCCTGACAATTTTTCGACGGCAGGTTGCGCCCTGCCGTGATTTGATATTTGCGGCCTCGCGCCGCATGAAAGAAGAGTATTTTGACCAACGAAAACCAAGCGGAACCGAACGGTTTCGCAGCCCTTGGAATAACCGGCGCGCTGCTCAAGGCCGCCAATGCGGCCGGTTTTACCGATCCGAAGCCGATTCAGACGCAGGCGATCCCGCCGCAGCTTGAAGGCCGCGACATATTCGGCATCGCCCAGACCGGCTCGGGCAAGACCGCGGCCTTCGCGCTGCCGATCCTGTCGAAGATCATCGGGCTCGGCACCAAGCGCCGGCCGAAGACGGCGCGCGCGCTGATCCTGGCGCCGACCCGTGAGCTCGCCGTGCAGATCGAGGATACGATCAAGCTGCTTGCCAAGGGCGCGCATATTTCGACCGCGCTCGTGCTGGGCGGTGTCTCCCGCTACAGCCAGGTGAAGAAGATCGGCCCCGGCGTCGACGTCCTTATCGCCACGCCCGGCCGGCTGACCGACCTTGTGCGCGAGGGCGACCTCATCCTTGCCGACACCAAATGGCTGGTGCTCGACGAAGGCGACCGCATGCTCGACATGGGCTTCATCAACGACGTCAAGCGCATCGCCAAGGCGACGGCGCCGGACCGCCAGACCGCGCTGTTCTCGGCCACCATGCCGAACGAGATCGCAGAGCTTGCCAAAGGTCTGCTGAAGGACCCGGTTCGCATCGAGGTTTCGCCGCAGAGCACGACGGCGGCCGAGATCGTGCAGAGCGTGGTGCTCGCCCGCACCAAGCAGAAGCGCCAGGTGCTGTCCAAGATGCTGGTCGATGAGACGATGCGCTCGGTGATCGTGTTTTCGCGCACCAAGCATGGCGCCGACCGCGTCACCAAGGATCTTGCCCGCGACGGTTTCAACGCCGCCGTCATCCACGGCAACAAGTCGCAGAACGCGCGCCAGAAAGCGCTCAACGATTTCCGCGACGGCTCGGTGCGCATCCTGGTGGCGACCGACATCGCCGCGCGCGGCATCGACGTGCCCGGCATCAGCCATGTCGTGAACTTCGACCTGCCGGACGAGGCGGAGAGCTATGTCCATCGCATCGGCCGCACCGGCCGCAACGGCATGGATGGCATAGCGATCACGCTTTGCGATCCCTCGGAGAACGGCAAGCTGAGGCAGGTCGAACGCATAATCCGCATGAAGCTTCCGGTCATCGCCGACCATCTCGGCAGCCCTGATCCGCAGCGCGATCCGAAGGAAAAGACCGAGCGTCATTTCGAGCCCGCCAACGACCGCGAGCATCATGGCGGCCGTCGTGACGGACGTCGTCCCGGCAATAGCAACAACGGCAAGAAACGCTTTGGCGGCAACCCCAATGGCGAGCGCCAATTCGCGCCGCAAGCCGAACGTCCGGCAGGCGCGAAGCCGAACGGCGAGCGCAAGCCTGACGGCTTCAAGCGCTTCAAGGGCAACAACAAGCGCCGCTTCGGCGGTAAGCGGCCGGCGAACCGGGCGGATTAAGACCCTACCTGTATTCATATAAAAAAAAACCACGGCCGGAGCCTTTGCTCCGGCCGTTTTTCATTTCACTGGCTAGATTGCTGCTGCATCAGCGCGTTCACCCACACAACGATCCGTTGAGTGAGAAAACCTGTGGTCTGCGGCGACAGCACATCGCCGGCAATGACGTGGTTGTCCGGGTCGCCGGTGTCGTCGACCGGCACCAGCTCGTGCGGGCCGCCCCAGCGGCCGGCGATCTCGCGCGTGCGATCCGGCCGCACCACCTTGTCGGCATCCGAGAAGATGAACAGGGCAGGGACGGTCGCCTTCCCGACCGGCGCGCCATAGGCGAGATCGGTGAGCGCTGCCATCGGCAGCGTCGCCGATATCGGATACTTGGTGGTCCAGAATTTTTCGTGCAGCGCGTTGCGCGCGGGAAAGCTGCGTTCCCTGCCGCCGACGAGCTCGGCGATCTGCTTGCCCCATGGCATGGTAAGCACCTCGGCGCCGGACGCCTTGACGCCGAAATTCGGCGAGATGAACGCGATCGCCGCGACGCCGTCGGAGGCGCCTGGCTGTGTTGCGGCCCAAGTCGCCAGCGAGCCGCCGGTCGAGGTGGCAATCACGATCACCTTGTCGCCGATCGCGCGGCCGATGGCGAGAGCCTCCTCATAATCGTTGATCCAGGCGTTGACGCTGCCTTCCGCCATCGCCGCACCGTCCCGTCCGTGGCCGGTCAGGCGGGTGTAGAAGAGGTTGGCGTCGAGCGCGTCGGCGACATCGTCGGGCAGCGGGCGGACCTCGCCTTTGGAGGCCGAAAAGCCGTGGATGTAGACGATCGAAAGCTTGGTCCTGGCGT
Source organism: Mesorhizobium sp. LEGMi-168a (assembly GCF_058312955.1). Taxonomy (NCBI): domain Bacteria; kingdom Pseudomonadati; phylum Pseudomonadota; class Alphaproteobacteria; order Hyphomicrobiales; family Phyllobacteriaceae; genus Mesorhizobium; species Mesorhizobium sp. LEGMi-168a. The sequence goes on along the minus strand of NZ_JBZEGV010000001.1, from coordinate 303,837 downwards.
GAATCATCGGGTTCGCCCAGATGATTTCCTTATCCAGCCCGTCGCGGATATTGGGCACGGCGGCTTCTTCGCGCGCCAGATAGGCCTGCGGATCGTCGCCGATCACCGAAGGATCGAAGCGGATCGTCGTGTCGACCGCAATGCGTGGCCCGAGTACGAAACCGGCGACCAGAAGGAGGGCGAGACCCAGTACCCCAAGCACGATCCGTCGCCCCATCGCCGACTCCAAGCAACAATCCTCAACCTATGGCCGCATCCGCCGGCAAGCAATCGCGGTTTCGTCGGCTTACTTCGCCCTGTCCGACGATGGGCCCGTTTCGCCCGGTGTCTTGCGATCGAAAAACAGCGGCCGTGCCTTCCAACTGGTCGTCAGGCTGATGACCAGGCGGCCGATCGGCCGCGGCAACAGACTAAGCAGCTTCAACGGCCAGCTTATGTGGTAGGGGAAGGTGACTTCGAAGCCGCCCTTTCTGATGCCGCGCGCCATGCGGCGCGACGCGCGTTGCACAGGCATCAGGCTTGGCATCGGCAGCGTGTTCTTTTCCGTCAGCGGCGTGTCGACGAAGCCCGGGTTGATCACCTGGATGCGGATGTTCATCTTGTCGAAGTCGTATTTCAGCGACTCCGCCAGGATGTTGATCGCCGCCTTGGTGCCGCCATAGGCCGCGGTTGTCGGCCAGCCGGAATAGGCGGTGACCGATCCGACAAGGACGACATGCCCGCGCCCGCGCGCGCGCATATAGTCGACCACCGGTACCAGCCCATTGACGATGCCGAAATAATTGACGGCGAAGGAGCGATGGAAATCGCGCACCACGAGGTGCTCGCCGGGGGTGGCGATGTAGTTGCCGGCGTTGAAGACGGCAAGCACGATCGGCCCCATCTCCGTCTCGATCGCGGCGGCCGTCCGTGCCATCCCTTCTTCGTCGGTCACGTCGCAGGGAAAGGATTTCACATGGCCGCTCATCTGCGCCGTCTCGACCAGCAGCGTGTCGACCGGATCGCCCGGCAGCGCCGTGACGGCGACGGCATAGCCCTGCCTTGCGAGATCCTTGGCCAGCGCACGGCCGAGGCCGCTGCTGCCGCCCGTGATCCAGGCGACACCGTCTTTCGGGTTGGCCCGGTAGAGTGTCATTGAAAGTCCTGCGAATTGTCTGGGCTAGTGCTCTAGCGGCGAAGAAATCGGATGAAAAGAGCGCTTTTGGCTCATCGTAGAAATGATGGAGAGCATTGCAGCGTCCGGAATGCGACTGGACCAGGCAAAATCTTGCCTTGAAACCGCGGCTTCCGGTTTCTAGGGTCTCGCCGCACGCATAAAGGAATTCTCATGCCCCGTAATGTGATCGAAGCGATCGGCAACACACCCTTGATCCGGCTCAACAAGGCTTCGGACGCGACCGGCTGCGAGATCCTGGGCAAGGCCGAATTCATGAATCCGGGACAATCGGTCAAGGACCGTGCCGGCCTCTTCATCATCAGGGACGCCGAGCAGCGCGGATTGCTGCGGCCGGGCGGCGTCATCGTCGAAGGAACCGCCGGCAACACCGGCATCGGCCTGACGCTGGTCGCCAAGGCGCTCGGCTACCGGACCGTCATCGTCATCCCCGATACGCAGAGCCAGGAGAAGAAGGACACGATCAAGGTCCTGGGCGCCGAGCTGATCGAAGTGCCGGCCGTACCGTACAAGAACCCCAACAACTATGTGAAGCTGTCGGGACGGCTCGCCGAGCAACTGGCGCGGTCGGAGCCGAACGGCGCGATCTGGGCGAACCAGTTCGACAATGTCGCCAACCGCGACGGCCATATCCGCACGACGGCGGAGGAAATCTGGAGCCAGACCGGCGGCAAGGTCGACGGCTTCGTGTCGGCCGTCGGCACTGGCGGCACGCTCGCCGGCGTCGCGATCGGGCTGAAGGGCAAGAGCAACGACGTCAAGATCGCGCTTGCCGATCCGCTGGGCGCCGCCCTTTTCAGCTTCTACACCAGCGGCGAGCTGAAGGCGGATGGCAGCTCGATCACCGAAGGCATCGGCCAGGGTCGCATCACCGCCAATCTCGACGGGTTTACGCCGGACTTCTCCTACCAGATCCCGGATGAGGAGGCGTTGCCGATCATCTTCGACCTGATCCAGGAGGAGGGGCTCTGCGTCGGCGGCTCGACCGGCATCAACATCGCCGGCGCGATCCGGCTGGCGCGCGAGCTTGGCCCTGGCCATACCATCGTGACGATCCTCGCCGATTACGGCACGCGCTACCAGTCGAAGCTCTTCAATCCCGAATTCCTGCGCGGCAAGAACCTGCCGGTGCCCGGCTGGATGGAAGAGAAAGCCGATATCTCGGTGCCGTTCGAAAAGGTGGCGTGATGGCGCAAAGGACCGAAGCGCTGTTTCGCGACGACGCTTATCTGAGGACCGCGGATGCGCAAGTCGTTGCCATCAACGACCGCGGCGGCATTCTTCTTGACCGGACTATCTTCTACGCCACCTCCGGCGGGCAGCCCGGCGACACCGGCCTGTTCGAACGCGCCGACGGGAGCCGCATCCCGATCGCAGCCGCGATCACCGGCGAGACCAAGGACGAGATCATCCATGTGCCGGCGCCTGAGCAGGCTTTGCCGGCGGTCGGCGAAAAGCTGAGGCTCGCCATCGACTGGGAGCGGCGGCATCTTCTGATGCGCATGCATTCCGCCTGCCACCTGCTCACTGTTGTCTGCCCGTTTCCGATCACCGGGGCGGCGGTTGCCGAGGACGACAGCCGCGTCGACTTCGACATTCCCGATGCCGGCTTTACCAAGGACGACGTGACGGCGAGGCTGATGGAGCTGGTGCGGGCCGACCATCCGATTTTTACCCGGTTGATCACCGACGAGGAACTTGCGGCCAATCCAGGGCTTGTAAAATCGAAGAACGTGCGGCCGCCGGTCGGCACCGGCAGGATCCGTCTGGTCTGCATCGGCGAGAACGCATCGATCGACAGCCAGCCTTGCGGCGGCACCCATGTGAAGAGCACCGGTGAGGTCGGTGAGATCCACATCGGCAAGATCGAGAAGAAGGGCCGCGAGAACCGACGCTTCCGCATCCGCTTCGGGCCGATGCCGGCGAACTGACGGGCCAAGACGGATAAAGTCGCGAGAGGCGGGGCAGGAGCAGGAAAATGGACGAAGACAGCCCTTTTATCGTCGACGCGGACTGGCTCGAGAAGCGGCTCGGCACACCCGGGCTGACCATCATAGACGCCTCCTGGTACCTGCCGGCGCAGAAGCGTGATGCCCACGCCGAGTATACTGCGTCGCATATTCCGGGAGCGCTCTTCCTCGATCAGGATGAGGTTTCCGATCCGGATTCCAAGCTGCCGCATACATTGGCGTCGCCCCAATACTTCGCGCAATATGCCGGCTCCATGGGCGTTTCTGCCGACGACACCATCGTCGTCTATGATGGTCCGGGACTGTTTTCTGCGCCGCGCGCTTGGTGGATGTTCCGCGTCATGGGTGTCTTCCAGGTCTACATCTTGAACGGCGGCCTCGATCGCTGGAAGGCGGAAGGGCGGCCGGTGACGGCCGAGCAGACCAAGATTGCGCCTTGCGTCTTTTACGCCGATTTCGATGCAGGCCGGGTCGTCAGCCTCGACGAGATGCGCCGGATCGTTGGAAGCGGAGAAAGCCAGATCGCCGATGCGCGCTCTCCGGGGCGCTTCGCGGGAACCGATCCGGAACCGCGTCCTGGTGTCCGTTCCGGCCATATGCCGGGCGCTCACAATGTTCCGGTCGCCGCGCTTGCCGACAATGGCGAATTGCTGCCTAAAGACCGCTTGCGCAAGGTCATCGAGGATGCCGGCATCGATCTTTCCAAGCCAGTCGTCACCTCATGCGGATCGGGCATCACGGCGGCGGCGATCACATTGGCGCTGGAGACGCTTGGCCATACCGACAACAGGCTGTACGACGGCTCATGGACCGAATGGGGCGGGCTCTCCGATACGCCTGTCGTGACGGGCAAGGAATGACGGCGATGGAAAACGGTGTGCCCAAGGATATCGAGGTCACGGTCACGTTCCTCGAAATGCATGCGCCGCCGGCCTCGTCGCCGCCGCTGCCCTACAACCGGCAGATCGCGCTGCTGAAGACCAAGGACATCCCGCTGCATTTCTACCGCTACCTGATCGACCGGGTTGGGCGCAAATGGCACTGGGTCAATGTGCTGAGGCTGAGCGACGAGGAACTGGCCGCCGGCCTGCACCGCGAGGACCGCGACATCAGGGTGCTTTACCTCGACGGCTCCCCCGCCGGCTTTTTCGATCTCAAGCCGCACCTGCCGGATGAAGTGGAGCTCGCCTATTTCGGCATGATGGAGCATGCGCACGGCCAGGGCATCGGCCGCTGGTTCCTCGGCGCTGCGATTTCGGCTGCCTGGGCGCACGAGCCGAAGCGCGTCACGGTCCAGACTTGCACGCTCGACCATCCAGCGGCACTTCCGCTTTACCAGAAGCTCGGCTTTACGCCGGTGGCGCAGAAGAAGGAAGTCGTGCATCCGCTCACATTCGCCGAACGCTCGGCAAGCGTCATGCGGCCGTAGTTGGAGTTCTAGCACGCGATAACAAGCCGTTGGTCGGTCGACCGGTTGACGCCGCCTACGCCACCGGCGGCGGCTGGCCCTCGAAGGTCGGCAGCGAGGTATCGATGCAGGCCCACGGGGGTGCCTTGCTCGTCCAGATCGTCGCCGCGGGCCTGATCACGTTCGGATCGTCGAGCGTGCCGGCGCGCACGAAGATCAGATGCGGGCGCGCCTCCGCTTCGCTGAAGAGATGCACGCCGCAGGCTGGACAGAAGCGCCGGTGCATCCTGTTGCCGCTGTCGGCCACGCTTTCGTAATCGCGCGTCTCGCCGGCAATCTTGATGTGCGCCGTCAGGAAGCAGACGCTCACCGCCGCGTTGCCGGCAGCTATGTACTGGCAGAAGCGGCACCAACACATACGCGCTGTGATCGGCTCCGCGCGGCTCTCGTAGCGGACTGCGCCGCACAGGCATCCCCCGGTGATCATGCTCGGATCCATCGCCAAACCTCAGCCACCCGCGGCCCATCGCGTTCTGCTGCGATCATCATCATGGCGCAGAGCGATTTGTCTGGCGAGTGGGAACTCCAGCGCCTGGATTTCCAACTTCGCAATATCTCGACATCGCTCGACGCGAATTTTGAGATCGAAGCGAAATAGAACCAATGCGTTACCAGCCGTTCATCGGCGCTTCAGATTGTCTTTGCCATGGTTCGGCCAGTGACAACGGCCGAGGCCTGAAGGAGAGAGATAGACATGCTGACCCGACGTACATTTGCCGTGGCGATGGTAGCGGCGCTTGCCATGCCGAGCCTTGGCTTTGCGCAGGCCACCACGCCCTCGGCCGCGACCATCGAACGCCAGCTCGAAGCGGCACCCCGGGTCAAGCTGCGCCCCAACCAGCGCGTCACCATCCGCGAGTTCAAGAAGCAGCCGGACCTGAGGCGCATGGCGCGTTCGATCGACATCCAGTCGATCAATTTCGAATTCGGCTCGGCCGCCATCGCCCCTTCGCAATATGGCAAGGTCGAGATCATCGCCGATGCGCTCCACCGCATCTTGCGGCGCGACCGCGGCGCCCGCATCCTGATTGAAGGCCATACCGACGCGGTGGGCTCGTTCCAATCGAACCAGATCCTGTCGGAGCAGCGCGCCGCATCGCTGAAGCGCACTCTGGTCCGCGAATTCGGCGTGCCGGCCTATGCGATGGAGACCGTCGGCTACGGCGAGGAATTCCTACTGGTGCCGACCCAGCAGGAAAACTGGCGCAACCGCCGCGTCACGCTGCGCCGCTTCGACGATTTCGTGCGCTAACGCCAGCGCAAGCCGCTCGATGATTGAGGAGCCCGGCTTCAGCAAAGCCGGGCTTCTTTCCATATAGCGATATGCGCACGAGTCGCTTGGCAGGAATCGGGTGGGAGACGCCGCCGCCCAGGCATATCTCGGGGCAACGACACCGGAGATTTGCCATGAGCATCCAGTTCAAAGCCTTGCCGACCGAAGCCGTGCGCGCTTTGCAGCGCGGAGGGCCCGACGCCTACGGCCACACGCCCGAACGAAGGATTTCCGATGGCGACGGCGTGCCGTGCCGGCATTGCATGAAGAACGTTGCCGCCGGTGATGGTTATCTGATCCTCGCGTATCGGCCGTTCCCGGAGCTTCAGCCATACGCCGAGACCGGCCCTATCTTCCTGCATGCGCAGGAATGCGAACGCGGCGCGGAGGTTGATGCGCTGCCCGAGATGCTCGAAAGCAGCGACTACATCGTGCGCGGTTACAGCAGGGACGATCGCATCGTCTACGGCAGCGGCGCCGTCATCCCTACCGGCGATATCGCGGCCCGCGCCGAGACTTTGTTCGAACGCGACGACATCGCCTACATCCACGTCCGCTCGGCGCGGAACAATTGCTACCAGTGCCGCATCGAGCGGGCATGAGAGGGGCAAAAAAATGCCCGCCGATGGTCTGGCGGGCTGTTGGAAGTCTGACAGAAGCCTTCGGCAGAGCCGCTGGCGGGCCGTGTTCACCGGCGACGCGAAGCGGCCGCAGCCATCAGGTAACGACGCCTGTCTAGGCATGTTTCTCAAGGGCCGAATGTGAAGTATTTCACACAAAGATATCGATTGGCCGGCGTGGCCGAGCCCCACATGCGCTCGCAAGACAAGAACTGTCGTACTCCCGTCGTATAAACGCGCTAAAAGGCAATTGTTGATCGATTGCCGACCGCGGATGGACCGGCGGCACGTCGCAACTTCGAGGAAGCGGGGCCCTGGCTCCGCTTTTTTGTTGCCCGGATTTTCCAAACAAGAAAAAAGCCCGCCGGAAGGACCGGCGGGCGCGACAGGAGGAAACTCTTTGTCTATCTCTTTGTTTTACGCTTTTCCGGACGGAAAACGGTTACACACTTTTCCTGGCATCAGGCGGCAAGCACCGCCTTCGGCTCGACCATTTCGTAGCCGAGCGCTTCGGCGACGGCACGGTTGGTGATCTTGCCCTTGTGCACATTGAGGCCGTTGCGCAGGTGATGGTCGTCGACCAGCGCCTTCAGTCCCTTGTCGGCGAGCTGCAGGCCATGATGCAGGGTGGCATTGTTGAGCGCATGCGCCGAGGTGACCGGCACGGCGCCTGGCATGTTGGCGACGCAATAGTGGATCACGCCATCGACCTCATAGGTCGGATCGGCATGGGTCGTGGCATGCGAGGTCTCGAAGCAGCCGCCCTGGTCGATGGCGACGTCGACGAGCACCGAGCCCTTCTTCATGCCCGACAGCATCTCGCGGGTGACGAGCTTGGGCGCGGCGGCGCCCGGGATCAGCACTGCGCCGACGACGATGTCAGCCGAGAAGCACTCTTCCTCCAGCGCCTCGACGGTCGAGTAACGCGTATGGACGCGGCCGCCAAAAATGTCGTCGAGCTGGCGCAGGCGCGGGATCGAGCGATCGATGATGGTGACGTCGGCGCCGAGGCCCGCAGCCATCTTGGCGGCATGCAGGCCGACGACGCCGCCGCCCAGCACCGTGACCTTGCCCGGCAGCACGCCGGGGACGCCGCCGAGCAGCACGCCGCGGCCGCCATTGGCCTTCTGCAACGCCGTCGCACCGGCCTGGATCGACAGGCGACCGGCGACTTCCGACATCGGAGCCAGCAGCGGCAGCCCGCCGCGGTCGTCGGTCACCGTCTCATAGGCGACAGCGGTGACGCCCGAAGCGAGCAGGCCCTTGGTCTGTTCCGGATCCGGAGCGAGGTGGAGATAGGTGTAGAGGATCTGGCCGTCGCGCAACTGCACCCATTCGTTGGGCTGCGGCTCCTTGACCTTGACGATCATGTCCGACTTGGCGAACACGTCGGCCGCCGTCTTGGCGATCGTCGCGCCGGCGGCGCGATAGGCGTTGTCGTCGGCGCCGATGCCGGCACCGGCGCCGGTCTCGACCAGCACTTCATGGCCGTGCGCGACATATTCGCGGACCGAGCCGGGCGTCAGGCCGACGCGGTATTCATGGTTCTTGATTTCCTTGGGGCAGCCGACGCGCATTTTCTTCTCCTGTCCGGCCCTTGAAAGGGCGCTCTCCCTGTCATTTCGTGCATGCAGCTAGCACCAAAAACGCCGCGCGATTTCGGGCGACATGCAGTAGACGCAGTCAATCACGAATCGTTCCGTATGTGTTTGCGAATGCACTTGCGGCGAGGGGCTATCTTCGATAATCGTTGCGAGAAACGCTCGTATCTTCGCAGGATTCACGAAAAATGCCGCTCGACAGGATTGATATCGCCATTCTGGAGACTTTGCAGAAGGATGGCCGGATACCCAACGCGGCACTTGCCGAGAAGGTAGGGCTGTCGCAATCGGCCTGCTCCAGGCGCCTCGACAATCTGGAGAAATCCGGAACCATCCGGGGCTATCACGCCAGGCTCTCCAACGCCGCGCTCGGCCACCAGATGACGGCGATCGTGCATATATCGCTGTCGGGGCAGTTCGAGAAGACGCTGTCGGATTTCGAGGCGGCGATCAAACGCTGCCCGAACGTGCTCTCCTGCCACCTGATGTCGGGCGAATACGATTACATCCTGCGCATCGCGGCGAAGGACCTCGCCGACTATGAGCGCATCCACAAGGAATGGCTGTCGGCTATGCCGCATGTGACGAAGATCAACTCGTCCTTCGCCCTGCGCGAAATCGTCGATCGCACGGCGGTCGGCTTGCGGCCTGAGATGGCCTAGCCGTCAGTTACCCCCAGCGGCTTCGGTCACCACCGTCGTCATCGGAATATCGTGTGGCTGCGGATAGATGGTGGGAATGCGCTGCAATTCGTAGCCGACGCCGATCACCAGCGGTCTGAACGGTATCGCGGCGAGCGTGCGGTCATAGAAACCGCCACCATAGCCCAGCCGGTAGTTGCCGGGATCTATGCCAACGACCGGTGAAATGACGATGTCCGGCAGCACCGGATCGCCCTCGGCCGGGATCGGAATATTCCAGACACCTTTCTCCAGCCGGTCTCCCGGTTTGTAGGCGCGGAATACAAGCGGCCGCGCCTTCTCGATGACGACGGGCAGCGCCGTGCGGCCGCCGCGCGCATTGATCGACGCCATCCAGGAACGCAAGTCCGGCTCGCCGCGGAACGGCCAGTAGAGGCTGACCATGCGGCCGGCAATGTCGCCGATCAGCGCGTCGAGGCCCTCTGCAATGCGCGTCGACATCGCCGCACGTGCATCTGCCGAGACGGTAAGTCGGGCGCCGATCAGCCTTTCGCGCTCCGCCTTGCGCCAGCGCCTGACATCGGTCCAATCGGTGAGCGGCATCTGATAGGACGAGTCGAGCTCGTGCATGAAACAAGGCGGCGACGCGTATTGGGCCGGGCCTTCGTCATCGCGATTGTCAGTCATGCGTCACTCCTATCCTTTTGCCCCACGCTATACCTGGCGCTCCGGGAGCGACATGCGCGTTCACGACACCGGGCGACGACTCCGGGGCAGGCCGGCAGCAGTGTTGTTGCAGTGCACAAAAATGCTTACATCTAGTCAGGTTGGTTTGGCGAGGTGATTGAAAATGGACGAAGCCAAGCATCATGTCGTGGTCGTCGGCGCAGGGTTCGGCGGCCTCGAACTCACCCGCGCGCTGGCTGGCGCACCAGTTCGCATCACCATGATCGACAAGCGCAATCATCATCTTTTCCAGCCGCTGCTTTACCAGGTGGCGACCACCTCGCTGGCGACATCGGAGATTGCCTGGCCGATCCGTCATCTCTTACGCAGGCGCAAGGACGTGACGACGCTTCTCGGCAACGTCATCGGCGTCGACCGGCAGGCCAAGCGCGTTCTGCTCGATGACGGCAGCGCGGTTCCCTACGACACGCTGGTGCTCGCCACCGGCGCGCGCCACGCCTATTTCGGCCACGACGAATGGGAGCCTTTCGCGCCTGGGCTTAAGACGCTCGAGGATGCCACCACGATCCGGCGCCGCATCTTGCTCGCGTTCGAAGAGGCCGAGCGCGAGACCGATCCCGCCAAGCGCCAGGCCCTGCTGACGCTGGTCATCGTCGGCGGCGGGCCAACCGGTGTGGAGCTGGCCGGCACCATCGTCGAGCTCGCGCATGACACGCTGCGCGGCGAATTCCGCAACATCGATACGCGCCAGGCGCGCGTGGTGCTGATCGAAGCCGGCGACCGGATCCTTGCCAATTTTGCGCCTGAACTCTCGGCCTATGCGCAGAAAGCGCTGAAGCGACTTGGCGTGACGGTCGAACTCGGCCGTCCCGTAACGCATCTGGACGCCGAAGGCGTCGTCTTTGGCGATACCCATCTGCCTGCAAGGACGATCCTGTGGGCAGCAGGCGTCGCCGCTTCTCCAGCGGCGGAATGGCTGGGAGCGACAGCCGACCGTGCGGGCAGGGTGCTGGTCGAGCCGGATCTCACCGTGTCGGGCAGCCCCGAGATCTTCGTCATTGGCGACACGGCGCATCTGTTGCGGCCGGATGGAAAGCCGGTGCCGGGCGTGGCACCCGCCGCCAAGCAGCAGGGCAAGCATGTTGCCGCGACCATTAAGGCGCGGCTGGCCGGCGATACGGCGCCGCGTCCGTTCCGCTACCGGCATGACGGCGATCTCGCGACGATCGGCAAGCGCGCCGCCGCGATCGATTTCGGCTGGATCAAGCTCACCGGCTGGCTCGCCTGGTGGCTTTGGGGGATTGCACACATCTATTTCCTGATCGACTTCCGCAACCGGCTCGCGGTTACGCTTAGCTGGCTATGGATTTATTTCACCGGCCAGCGCAGCGCCCGGCTGATCACCCAGGGCGACGGCGACAAGGGCTGATTGCTCGCCGCGCCTGTTTCATCGACGCGTCACCTTGTCGTGATCAACAGGCTTCCAACGGACGTGGACTCGCAGCGCCTTGGACGCCATGCTCGGCGCTCGGGGCAGGGGTTGTCGAGGAGGAGGAAGCAATGTCACAACCGTTCGTTTCTCGCCGTGAGTTCCTGGCCGGCGCCGCCGCCGGCGGAGCGCTGATCATGCTGCATCCGTTCTCCGCCCGAGCGCAGGCCAATCAGGCGCATCTCAGGATCATGGAGACGACCGACATCCATGTGAATCTGCTGCCCTATGATTACTACGCCGACAAAGCGAACGACACGTTGGGCCTGTCGCGCACAGCCTCGCTGATCGACGCGGTGCGCAAGCAAGCTACCAACGCGATGCTGATCGACAATGGCGACCTTCTGCAAGGCAATCCGATGGGCGACTACATCGCCTATGAGAAGGGCATGAAGGATGGCGATCTGCATCCGATCATGAAGGGCATGAACCTGCTCGGCTACGAATGCTCGACGCTCGGCAACCACGAATTCAACTACGGCCTGTCCTTCCTGGACAAGGTGCTGGCCGGCGCCAATTTTCCGTTCGTATGCGCGAACCTGATCCGCGGCACCACGCTTGCCACCAACCCGCGCGACGACAAGCTCTACCTCAAGCCCTATGTGATCCTCGACAAGAAGATCAAGGACGGGTCAGGCGCCGAGCAGCCGATCCGGATCGGCGTCATCGGCTTCGTGCCGCCGCAGATCATGGTCTGGGATCTGAAGAACCTCGAAGGCAATGTGCAGACGCGCGACATCGTCGAGGCGGCCAAGGCCTGGGTGCCGCAGATCAAGGAAGAGGGCGCCGACATCGTCATCGCGCTCTCGCACTCGGGCATCGACGTCAAGCAGGGCGACAAGATGGAGAACGCCTCGTTCTTCGTCGCAGGCGTGGAAGGCATCGATGCGGTGTTCACCGGTCACCAGCATCTTGTCTTTCCCGGCAAGAAGGACTTCCAGGCGCTCGAAGGTGTCGACACCGGGAAGGGCACGCTGCAGGGCAAGCCCGCTGTGATGGGCGGCTTCTGGGGCTCGCATATGGGCCTGATCGACCTTTTGCTGGAGCGCGACGGCCCGAAATGGCGGGTCGTCTCGGCGACCTCCGAGGCGCGGCCGATCTACGAACGGGTCGACAACAAGAACAAGGCGACGGTCGGCGACGACAAGCGCATCATCGCGGCGCTCGAGCAGGACCATGAGGCGACGCTCGCCTATGTCCGGCGCCCGGTCGGCAAGACGTCCGCGCCGCTCTATTCCTACTTCGCTCTCGTCGCCGACGATCCATCGGTGCAGATCGTCAACCAGGCGCAGAGCTGGTATCTCAAGGACATACTGAAGAGCACCCAGTGGAAGGATGTGCCCCTCTTGTCGGCGGCAGCGCCCTTCAAGGCCGGCGGCCGCAATGGCGCCGACTACTACACCGACGTTCCGGTCGGCGACATCGCCATCAAGAATGTCGCCGACCTCTACCTCTACCCGAACACGGTGCGGGCGGTGGAAATTAGCGGCGCGCAGGTGAAGGAATGGCTGGAGATGTCGGCCGGCATCTTCAACAGGATCGAGCCGGGCAAGGCGGATCAGCCGCTGATCAACACCGATTTCCCGTCCTATAATTTCGACGTCATCGACGGCGTCAGCTACAGGATCGACTTGTCGCAACCGCCGAAATACGATTCGAAGGGCGGCGTAGCGAACGCCGGCTCCAACCGCATAGTCGACCTGAAGTTCGACGGCAAACCAATTGATCCGGCGGCGAAATTCGTTGTCGCAACCAACAATTACCGCGCCGGCGGCGGCGGCAATTTCCCCGACATCAACGCCTCGAAGATCATCTACGAGGCGCCGGACACCAACCGCGACGTGATCGTGCGCTACGTCATCAGCGAGGGCACGATCAATCCGTCGGCTGACGACAACTGGTCGTTCGCGCCGTTGCCTGGAACCAGCGTCGTTTTCGAGACTGGACCCAAGGCGAAGGACTTCTTCGATCAAGTGAAATCGCTGAAAATCGAGGCCGCGGGTGAGGGTGAGGCGGGTTTCGCCAAATACCGCATCATGCTGTGAAGCCGAATCCTCTCCGCTACGCGGTTACCTCCGCGGCCAGGGCGGAATCGTCAAGGGCCGAGGTCCGCCGGCATCGCCTGCTCGGCTGACGCATCATGACCGCTTGGAATGCGTGAAAGAACAAAAAGCGGTGACCTCGGACAATTGCCGCGGAGGCGGCTCTAGTTCCAGCTAGGGACATGCGTTAGCTTTAGCCATGCGTTATGTGATCGTCATCGTCGCCATCACCTTCTTCCTGATCTGGGACGGCCTCTACAACCAGGGCCACTACCTCGATGCGACCGTCAGGGAGATATCGCGCATCGTGCGCTACGTCACCGGCGCGGCGTGAGGCCTCGACGGCAGGGCGCGACATCGTTGCGGGTTGACGCGACCGCCTTGCTCCCACAAAAACGCGCTCATCCGTCGATCAAGGAGGCTGGATTGATCCGGCACATCGTTTTCTTCAGCGTGCGGCGCAAGGAGGATGTCGAGGCCGTGCGGTCGGGCCTGCAGGCACTGGGCAAGATCCCGCATTCGAAACATTTCGAGGTGACGCTCAACACCAAGGTCGATCTGTTCTCCAACGCGATCGACGTGGTCGTCTACGCCGAGTTCGAGGACGAGGCAGCGCTCGCCGCTTATAAAGCACATCCTGTCTATGCGGAGACGACCAGCAAGGTGAAGCCTTTGCGCGAGCTGCGCTATTCGGCGGACGTCGTGGCCGCCGCCTGAGCCAGAGGCAATCCACCTCGCTTCGCCAATACCGGGCTTGAACCGGTTTCCGGAATGAGGCACATCGCGCCTGTATGATCAAAATTTCGCCCCATCCGCTCGATCATCTCGTCCTGCCCACGCAGGGCCTGGAGATCGCGAGGCAGCGCCTTTCGTCGCTCGGCTTTGTCGTCGCGCCGACCGGCATCCATCCTTTCGGAACCGAGAACGCTTGCGTCTTTTTCGCCGACGGCACCTATCTGGAGCCGCTGGCCATCGGCGATGAAAAAACAGCCGGGCAGGCGATAGGCGAGGGCAACGTCTTTGTCGCGCGCGACCGCCTCTACCGCAATAAGCTTGGCGACGAGGGTTTTTCCGCCGTTGTGTTCGGGACCACCGATGCCGATGCCGACCATGCGCGCTTTGTCGAGGCTGGATTGTCGGCGGGAGACATGCTGAGCTTTTCGCGCGCCTTCACCGACGCCGCGGGCAAAAGCGACACGGCATCGTTCAAACTGGCGTTCGTGGCCGATAGAAAAGCAACGGACGCTTTTCTTTTCGCCTGCCAGAGCATCAATGCGCCGAAGATCGACCGCACGGCGCTGCAGGCTCATGCCAACGGGGTGACCGGCATCGCCGAGATCGTCGCGGTCAGCGACAGGCCGTCGGGCCAGGCCGGACTGGTGTCGACCGCTGCCGGCCAGGACGCACACGACGGTGACAAGATTCAATTGCCCAACGCTACCCTGACCGTTCTGACGCCCGACGCTTTCGCCTCGCGCTTCGATATTTCGGCAGGGGCCTCCTCGGACCTGCGTTTTACGGCCATCATTTTTGCGGTTCACAGCATTGCCGCCGCCACGCATCTGCTTGCAGCCAACGCAATCGAACACAACATGAGCGGCAACGATATCGTCGTGCCGCCGGCGCCCGGTCAGGGCGCGGCCTTCATTCTTCGGGAGATCCCATGAGCGAGCCCCTGGCGCCAAATGCTTCGGTAACCGTCGGCAAGATCGTCTTCGCCAACAATGCGCCGCTGTCGCTGATCGCCGGCCCCTGCCAGCTCGAATCGCGCCAGCATGCCTTCGACATGGCTGGTGCGCTGAAGGAGTTAACCGCCAAGCTTGGCATCGGCCTTGTCTACAAGACCAGTTACGACAAGGCCAACCGTACCTCGCTGTCGGCGACGCGCGGCGCCGGGCTGGACGCGGCGATGCCGATCTTCGACGATCTGCGCAAGACGTTTTCGCTGCCCGTGCTGACCGACGTCCACACCGAGGAGCAGTGCGCGATCGTCGCGCCGCATGTCGACGTCCTGCAGATCCCGGCTTTCCTTTCGCGCCAGACCGACATGCTTGTCGCCGCGGCGCGAACCGGCAAGGTCGTCAATGTGAAGAAGGGGCAGTTCCTTGCGCCGTGGGACATGAAGAATGTCGTCGCCAAGATCACCGGTTCCGGCAACGCCAATGTGCTGGTCACCGAACGTGGCGCCTCCTTCGGCTACAACACGCTGGTGTCGGACATGCGCGCGCTGCCGATCATGGCCGAGATCGGCGCTCCAGTGATTTTCGATGCCACCCATTCCGTGCAGCAGCCAGGCGGGCAGGGTGGGTCCTCCGGAGGCGAACGCCGTTTCGTCGCGACGCTGGCCTGCGCGGCCGTCGCCGTTAGTGTTGCTGGCGTCTTCATCGAGACCCACCATGATCCTGACAACTCGACCTCTTCCGACGGTCCCAACATGGTGCCTCTCAAGGACATGCCGGCCCTGCTGGAAAAGCTGATGGCGTTCGACCGCGTCGCCAAGGGGCGCTGAAGCAATTCCAGGAAAAGTGTGAAACGGTTTTCCGTCCGGAATTGCGCCAAAACAAGGAGATAGAGCGGCTCGCCGTTTCAGTGAAACGGTGAAGCGCTCTAAGTCTCGTCCCCGTCATTCGCTACGGCCGGCGCCACGCATGTCGATTGCGAAGACAGCGTAGTAATCCAGCCCTCGCATGGGAGCGCTGACGGTCAGGATCCATCGCACATTGTCATGCACCCGCTCATATACGGACGGCCCTTTGGACGGCAGCGCGTCGGGCGGGATCTGGAAGGCGAAGGGAATGCCTGCGCTCGACCGGACCGACGCGCATGGCACGACGACCGTTTCCTGCCACCTCAGCTCATCCTTGTAGGTCGATTTTTGCGTCCCGCTGGTGCTCACAATCGGTCCGCCGACCCGGTAGGTACGGATGCACCGCAGTTGCACCCTGTAGTCGCCGTCCGGAGCCAGATCGCGGCCTGATCGCAGCGAACCTTCGAAGCGCTTGCCAGGCGTCGCCGCTCCGGCGACCAGTGTCGTCGCGCCGAACTTGCGAACCCGCAACGTGTCGCGGATCGCCTTCAGCAGTGCGTAAAGCGCGATGAGGACGAACAGAACCGGGATGAAGATCAGCGGGTTGAATTCACGATCTGTGACGTCGAAGTTGAGCGGAAGCTCGAAGTACCAGACGATCAAGATGCCGATCAGGCCCATGGCGCCGGCAAAGAAATATCCGCTGGACGCATTGGCGGCGTTGGCGTCAGCCGTTGGCGCTTGCCCCGTAGCCTGCTGCCGATTGCGCTTTTGGCTCATCCCAGCCCCCTGATGCAACAATGCCATGCAGTGCGACCGGGTGACAATGGCGACGAGCCTCAACTTCTCCTGGCTTGTCGCAGGCAACCGCCGGCTGTAGGCTCGCCTGCGCAACTGAGCGCCTTGGCAGGAGGAAGCCAATGTCTGTCGCCCGCGTCACCGAAATCACGTCGTCGTCCTCGAAGAGCTTTCAGGACGCAATCGAGAAGGGCATTGCGCGCGCCGCAAAGACCCTGAAGAACGTCGAGGGCGCCTGGATCCAGGACCAGAAGATCGACGTCCAGGGCGGCAAGATTGCCGCCTATCGAGTCAACATGAAGGTCACCTTCATCCTCACCGATTAGAACGTGTCTCCCGAAAGTGGGAACCGGTTTCGGGACAAAGACATGCGAAGCGGCACGCGATGCGTCCTTCGAATACTACCACGTAGCGCCTTACTGGCACTGATTGCCTAGTCGGCAGATCGGAATCGAGAGGCCCCCGGAAAGCAGGGGGCCTCTGTGTTTCTGGGCCTCTACTCCGCCGCGTGGAGAGTAGAAAGCTCCATGGAGCTTTGCTGGGGTTTCTGGCTGTCGCATGACGTCAGGAACGCCGCCGCGATCAGAAACAAACTCACGATACCGCTTAACTGGGACATGGCGAAACTCCTCCTGTTTCGCCCCGCGCAGACTCGAACATAAATCAGAACCCCGCCTGGCGGGCATGACTTATGATGACAGAAATTTGCGCTTCGTGAATCCAGCCGCCGGCAATATTTGCGGGCGGCCCGATTGCCTTTTGCGGTGCTTTGGCTAAGAGGGGCGCGACGCTTCAATCGATCAATCGGGGACATCGCAATGACCGCCATCGTCGACATAGTCGGGCGTGAAATCCTGGACAGCCGTGGAAATCCGACCGTCGAGGTCGATGTGGTGCTGGAAGACGGCTCGATGGGCCGGGCCGCGGTGCCGTCGGGCGCCTCGACCGGTGCGCATGAGGCGGTCGAACTGCGCGACGGCGGGCCGCGCTATCTCGGCAAGGGCGTCGAGCGCGCCGTCGAGGCCGTGAACGGCGAGCTGTTCGAGGCGATCGGCGGCATGGAGGCCGAGAACCAGATCCACATCGATCAGACGATGATCGAGCTCGACGGCACGCCGAACAAGAGCCGGCTCGGCGCCAATGCCATCCTCGGCGTGTCGCTGGCGGTCGCCAAGGCTGCCGCGGAGGCTGCCGGCCTGCCGCTCTACCGCTATGTCGGCGGCACCAAGGCGCACGTCCTGCCGGTGCCGATGATGAACATCATCAATGGCGGCGCCCATGCCGACAATCCGATCGACTTCCAGGAATTCATGATCCTGCCGGTCGGCGCGCCGACGCTGCGCGACGGCGTGCGCTGGGGCTCGGAAATCTTCCACACGCTGCGCAAGAAGCTGAAGGATGCCGGCCACAACACCAATGTCGGCGACGAGGGCGGCTTCGCCCCCAACTTGAAGAGCGCGCCATCGGCGCTCGATTTCATCATGGAATCGATCGAGAAGGCCGGCTTCAAGCCTGGCGAGGACGTGGCGCTTGGCCTCGACTGCGCCGCGACCGAGTTCTTCAAGGACGGCAATTACGTCTACGAAGGCGAGAAGAAGACGCGCGATCCGAAGGCGCAGGCCAAGTACCTCGCCAAGCTCGCTTCCGACTATCCGATCATCACCATCGAGGACGGCCTTGCCGAGGACGACTGGGAGGGCTGGAAGATCCTGACCGACCTCATCGGCACGAAGACCCAGCTCGTCGGCGACGACCTCTTCGTCACCAACACGGCGCGGCTGCGCGACGGCATCCGCATGGGCGTCGCCAACTCGATCTTGGTCAAGGTCAACCAGATCGGCTCGCTGACCGAGACGCTCGACGCGGTCGAGACCGCGCACAAGGCAGGCTACACCGCCGTCATGTCGCACCGCTCGGGCGAGACCGAGGATTCGACCATCGCCGACCTCGCGGTCGCCACCAATTGCGGACAGATCAAGACCGGCTCGCTGTCGCGCTCGGACCGCATGGCCAAGTACAACCAGCTCATCCGCATCGAGGAAGAGCTCGGCAAGCAGGCGTGCTACGCCGGCAAGTCGGTGGTCAAAGGCTGATCCGGGCCCATTCCGAACCATCAGAAAGGGCGGGCCTTCCCGCCCTTTTTTGATTCCTGCCGTCTCGGATTGGGCGGCTCGTAACCGTCCATTAAGCACAATTGGGCGAAAAGATTCGAACAGCCGCTTGCGTTCGCGGCCGCGAGGGTTCGGGTCATGTGGACACGTCAGCACAAGCAGAGAAACACCGGCAGACTGATCATTCCGTCGCTCTGCGTGCTGTTCCTGACCTATTTCGGCTTCCATGCCTATCACGGTGAATTCGGCATCTATTCCAAGTACCGGCTGCAGGCCCGGGCGGCCGAACTGCAGGCCCAGCTTGACGCCGTCAAGGCGCGCCGGGTCGATTTCGAGCGCCGCGTCCAGCTCATGCATGAAGGCACGCTGGAGAAGGACATGCTTGACGAGCAGGCCCGAAAGGCGCTCAATCTGTCTCAGCCCGACGAAATCACCATCATGCTGCCCGCCTCCACGAAATAACCGAATTTCGGTTAATCGTATTTATTTGCAATGATTCTAATCGCTTAGATGCATGCCAGCCATGCATTTTTCAGCATGGCGCAATGCATTCTTGCGTGTTAGCCTCGCTCAAATCGGTGGGGAGGCGATCGCTCTCCCTGAATGTCCGCGAAGAGACGCCAACAGGGAGTGATGCATGGCCACCGCCGCCAGAAAAGCGCCTGCCAAATCCAAATCCAAATCCGACGGCAAATCGCCGAACCTTTCCGCCCCCAAACCAGTCGAATTCACCAAGGAAGAAGAGCTTGCTGCCTATAGGCACATGCTGCTCATCCGCCGCTTCGAGGAGAAGGCCGGCCAGCTCTACGGCATGGGCTTCATCGGCGGCTTCTGCCACCTCTATATCGGCCAGGAGGCCGTCGTCACCGGGATGAAGATGGCGCTGGTCGAGGGCGACCAGATGATCACCGCCTACCGCGACCACGGCCACATGCTGGCGATGGAGCTTTCGCCGCGCGGCGTCATGGCCGAGCTCACGGGACGGCGCGGCGGCCTGTCGAAGGGCAAAGGCGGCTCCATGCACATGTTCTCCAAGGAGAAGCATTTCTATGGCGGCCATGGCATCGTCGGCGCGCAGGTGTCGC
This sequence comes from Mesorhizobium sp. LEGMi-168a, assembly GCF_058312955.1. Taxonomy (NCBI): domain Bacteria; kingdom Pseudomonadati; phylum Pseudomonadota; class Alphaproteobacteria; order Hyphomicrobiales; family Phyllobacteriaceae; genus Mesorhizobium; species Mesorhizobium sp. LEGMi-168a. Next base: position 284,351 of record NZ_JBZEGV010000001.1, on the reverse strand, counting down.
TCGGCACCGGGCTTGCCTTCGCCAACCGCTACCGCGACAACAAGAACGTGTCGCTGACCTATTTCGGTGACGGCGCCGCCAACCAGGGTCAGGTCTACGAAAGCTTCAACATGGCTTCGCTGTGGAAGCTGCCGGTGATCTACATCATCGAGAACAACCGCTACGCCATGGGCACGTCCGTCTCGCGCTCGTCCGCCGAGACCGACTTCTCCAACCGCGGCGCTTCCTTCAAGATCCCCGGCATGCAGGTCGACGGTATGGACGTCCGCGCGGTCAAGGCAGCCGGCGATGTCGCCGCCGAATGGTGTCGCGCCGGCAATGGTCCGCTGATCCTCGAGATGCAGACCTATCGCTATCGCGGCCACTCGATGTCCGACCCGGCGAAATACCGCTCCAAGGAGGAAGTGCAGAAGATGCGCTCCGAGCACGACCCGATCGAGCAGGTCAAAGCGCGGCTGATGGACAAGAAGTGGGCGAGCGAGGACGAGCTCAAGGCCATCGACAAGGAGGTCCGCGACGTCGTCGCCGACGCCGCCGAATTTGCCCAGAACGACGCCGAGCCGGATCCGTCCGAGCTCTGGACCGACATCGTACTCTAAGGGAGGGCAAGGACATGCCGATCGAAATTCTCATGCCCGCGCTCTCGCCGACGATGGAAGAGGGCAATCTGTCCAAATGGCTGAAGAACGAAGGCGACAAGGTCGTCGCCGGTGACGTCATCGCCGAGATCGAGACCGACAAGGCGACGATGGAAGTCGAAGCCGTCGACGAAGGCACACTTGCCAAGATCGTGGTTCCTGCCGGCACTGAAGGCGTCAAGGTCAACGCCGTGATCGCCGTGCTTGCGGTCGACGGTGAAGACGTCGATATGGCCAGCGAAGGCATCGGCGAAGAGCCTGCCAAGGCTGAATCAGCAGCGGCGGCGGCGGCGCCTGCCGCGGCCAAGAGCGAAGCTGCGGCGCCCGTCGCGGCTGCGCCGAAGACGGAAGTTGCCGCCGATCCGGATATCCCGGCCGGCACCGAGATGGTCTCGACCACGGTGCGGGAGGCGCTCCGCGACGCGATGGCCGAGGAAATGCGCCGCGACGGCGACGTCTTCGTCATGGGCGAGGAAGTTGCGGAGTACCAAGGCGCCTACAAGATCACGCAAGGGTTGCTGCAGGAGTTCGGGCCGCGTCGCGTCGTCGACACGCCGATCACCGAGCACGGCTTCGCCGGCGTCGGCGTCGGCGCGGCGATGGCCGGCCTGAAGCCGATCGTCGAGTTCATGACCTTCAACTTCGCCATGCAGGCGATCGACCAGATCATCAACTCGGCCGCCAAGACGCTCTATATGTCCGGCGGCCAGATGGGCGCCCCGATCGTGTTCCGCGGGCCGAACGGCGCTGCTGCTCGCGTCGCCGCGCAGCACTCGCAATGCTATGCCGCCTGGTACAGCCATATCCCGGGCCTGAAGGTAGTGATGCCCTACACCGCGGCCGACGCCAAGGGCCTGCTCAAGGCCGCGATCCGCGATCCCAACCCGGTCATCTTCCTCGAGAACGAGATCCTCTACGGCCATTCCTTCGACGTGCCGAAGCTTGACGATTTCGTGCTGCCGATCGGCAAGGCCCGCATCCACAAGCAGGGCAAGGACGTCACCATCGTCTCCTTCGGCATCGGCATGACCTACGCGGTCAAGGCGGAAGCCGAGCTGCGCGGCATGGGCATCGATGCCGAAATCATCGATTTGAGAACCATCCGGCCGCTCGATTTCGACACCATCATCGCCTCGGTGAAGAAGACCAACCGTCTCGTGGTGGCGGAAGAAGGCTTCCCGCAGAGCTCGGTCGGCGACCACATCGCCAGCCAAGTGTCGCAGCGTGCCTTCGACTTCCTCGATGCGCCGGTGATCACCATCGCCGGCAAGGACGTGCCTATGCCCTATGCGGCAAATCTCGAGAAGCTGGCATTGCCCAATGTCGGCGAGGTCGTCGAGGCGGTCAAAGCCGTCACCTATCGCTGAGCCGGTCGGGAGGACAACATGCCAATCAACATCACCATGCCGGCTCTTTCACCCACGATGGAGGAGGGCAATCTCGCCAAGTGGCTGGTCAAGGAGGGCGACAAGGTTTCGCCCGGCGACGTGATCGCCGAGATCGAAACCGACAAGGCGACGATGGAGGTCGAAGCCGTCGATGAAGGCACCGTCGCCAAGCTGGTCGTTCCTGCCGGCACCGAAGGCGTCAAGGTCAACGCGGTGATCGCCATCCTGGCTGGCGAAGGCGAGGATGCCAGCGCCGCCGCAAAAGCCGACGGCGGCGCGGCGCCCAAGGCGGAAGTCCCGAAAGTGGAAGCGCCGAAGGCCGAAGCGCCCAAGGAGGCGCCGAAGCCGGCAGCCGCAGCGCCCGCACCGGCGAAGGCCGAGCCCGCTCCGGTCGCCAACGGCCACGCCGGCGGCGAGCGCGTGTTCGCCTCGCCGCTTGCCCGCCGCATCGCCAAGGATGCCGGCGTCGACGTGGCGGCGCTGACCGGCTCCGGCCCGCATGGCCGCGTGGTGAAGGTCGACGTCGAGGCGGCGATTGCCTCCGGCGGCGCCAAGGCGGCGCCCGCCGCCAAGGCGCCTGCGGGTGCACCGGCAGCAGCCCCGGCAGCAAAGCCGATGTCGGACGATCAGGTGCTGAAACTGTTCGCGGAGGGTTCCTACGAGCTCGTCCCACATGACAATATGCGCAAGACCATCGCGCGCCGCCTGGTCGAGGCCAAGAGCACCATCCCGCATTTCTACCTGACGCTCGACTGCGAGCTCGACGCGCTGCTGGCGCTGCGCACGCAGCTCAATGCGGCAGCACCGATGAAGAAGACCGAGAAGGGCGAAGTGCCAGCCTACAAGCTCTCGGTCAACGACATGGTGATCAAGGCGATGGCGATGGCGCTGATGGCGGTGCCGGACGCCAATGCTTCCTGGACCGACAGCGCCATGGTCAAGCACAAGCACGCCGATGTCGGCGTCGCCGTCTCGATCCCCGGCGGCCTGATCACGCCGATCATCCGCCATGCCGACGAAAAGACGCTGTCGGTCATCTCCAACGAGATGAAGGATCTGGCGAGCCGCGCCCGCAGCCGCAAGCTGAAGCCCGAGGAGTACCAGGGCGGCACGACGGCCGTTTCCAATCTCGGCATGTTCGGCGTCAAGGATTTCGCCGCCGTCATCAACCCGCCGCATGCGACCATTCTTGCGGTCGGCGCGGGTGAAGAGCGCGCGGTGGTGAAGAAAGGCGAGATCAAAATCGCCACCGTGATGTCGGTGACGCTGTCGACCGATCATCGTGCCGTCGACGGCGCGCTGGGCGCCGAGCTGCTCGGCGCCTTCAAGCGCATGATCGAAAACCCGATGGGCATGCTGGTCTAGGAAGGAAAAGAGGCGGTGCGGACATTCTTCACCAGCCTTTTCGCCTTCATCCTCTCCAGTCTGGCTGGCGGACTGGTCGTTCAAGAACTGGCCGTGCTTACCGGCGCGACCGAAGAATACATTCTGGTCTTTGCCGCGACGGTGATGATCATCATCGTCGTGACGATCGCCTTCTTCCTGGTCCAGTTCCGGGCTGAGCCGATCCGCGCGGTCGACCGGATGTTGTGGTGGCTGCTTGCGATCTTCGCGATCGTTCTGGTTGCGCTCGCCGGTTGGACGTTTTCGGTGCCGGCCGAGAACCGGGCGGCCGCAAGTGACCTTTCGATCGTTGCCGGGCTGATCCTGCCCGGCGTCGTGGCGATCATCGTGCAATGGCTGTTCGTGCGCTGGCGGCTCAAGCGCTCGTTGGCAGGGTTTGGCAGGGATGGGGCAAGCGCATGAAGACAATTCTCTGCTATGGCGACTCGCTGACCTGGGGCTACGACGCCGCCAGCCTTGGCCGCCATGCGCTCGATGACCGCTGGCCGAGCGTGCTCAGGGCGGCGCTGGGCGACGGCATCGAGGTCATCGCGGAGGGGCTGAACGGCCGCACTACCGCCTTCGACGATCATCTCGCCGGAGCCGACCGCAACGGCGCGCGAATGCTGCCCACGATCCTCACGAGCCACGCGCCGCTCGACCTGATCGTCTTCATGCTCGGCGCCAACGACATGAAGCCGTGGATCCACGGCAATCCCGTCGCAGCCAAGCAGGGCATGCAGCGCCTGATCGACATCGTGCGCGGCCATGACTATCCGTTCGACTGGCCGGCGCCGCAGATCCTCATCGTCGCGCCGCCGGCGGTCACGCGCACCGACAATGCCGAGTTCAAGGAAATGTTCGCCGGCGGCGACGACGCCTCGAAGCGGCTGGCGCCGCAATATTCGGCACTTGCCGACGAGGCCGGCTGCGGCTTCTTCGACGCCGGCACTGTTGCCGTCACCACGCCGCTCGATGGCGTCCATCTCGATGCCGAAAACACGCGACGGATTGGCCAGGCGCTGGCCCCGCTCGTGCGTGTGATGCTCTCACTCTAACCCCGAGAAAGATCAGGGAGAAAAACCCGTGGCTGAGAACTACGACGTCATCATTATCGGCTCTGGCCCCGGCGGCTACGTCACCGCCGTGCGCTCCGCCCAGCTCGGCTTCAAGACGGCGATCGTCGAGCGCGAGCATCTCGGCGGCATCTGCCTGAACTGGGGCTGCATCCCGACCAAAGCTTTACTGCGCTCGGCCGAAATCATGCACTACTCGGATCATCTCAAGGACTACGGCCTAAAGCTCGACGGCAAGGTCAGCCCCGATACGGCCGCCGTCGTCGATCGCTCGCGAAAAGTGTCGCTGCGGTTGAACGGCGGCGTCGGCTTCCTGATGAAGAAGAACAAGGTCGACGTCATCTGGGGCGAGGCGAAACTTACCAAGCCCGGCGAGATCGTCGTCTCCAAGACCGCCAAGAAGCCGATGGAGCCGCAGCCACCGGTGCCGAAGGGCGTCAAGGGCGACGGCACCTATACGGCCAAACACATTATCCTCGCGACCGGCGCCAAGCCGCGCGCGCTGCCCGGCATCGAGCCGGACGGCAAGCTGATCTGGACCTATTTCGAGGCGATGGTGCCGAAGGAAATGCCGAAGTCGCTGCTGGTGATGGGCTCGGGCGCCATCGGCATCGAGTTCGCTTCCTTCTATCGCACCATGGGCGCCGATGTGACCGTGGTCGAATTGCTGCCGGCGGTGATGCCGGTCGAGGATGCCGAGGTCTCCAAATTCGCGCAAAAACAGTTCGAGAAGCAGGGGATGAAGATCCTGCTCGAGGCCAAGGTGACGAAGGTCGAGAAATCAGCCAATTCGGTCACCGCGCATGTCGAGATGAAGGACGGCAAGGTCGAAAAGATCACCGCCGACCGCATGATCTCGGCCGTCGGCGTGCAGGGCAATATCGAGGGACTCGGCCTCGAGGCGCTTGGCGTGAAGACGGATCGCGGCTGCATCGTCGTCGACGGCTATGGCAAGACCAATGTGCCCGGCATCTACGCCATTGGTGACGTTGCCGGGCCGCCCATGCTTGCCCACAAGGCCGAGCACGAAGGCGTGGTCTGCATCGAAAAGATCGCCAATTTCCCCGGCGTGCATGCCACCGACAAGCTGAAGATCCCGGGCTGCACCTATTGCAGCCCGCAGGTTGCGTCGGTCGGCCTGACCGAAGCCAAGGCCAAGGCCGAAGGCAAGGACATCCGCGTCGGCCGCTTCCAGTTCGGCGCCAACGGCAAGGCCATCGCGCTTGGCGAGGACCAGGGCTTCATCAAGACCATCTTCGACAAGAAGACCGGCCAGCTTCTCGGCGCGCACATGATCGGCGCCGAGGTGACCGAGCTCATCCAGGGCTTCGTCGTGGCGATGAACCTGGAGACCACCGAGGAAGAGCTTATGCACACCATCTTCCCGCATCCGACGCTCTCGGAGATGATGAAGGAAAGCGTGCTCGACGCCTATGGCCGCGCTTTGAACGCATGATAAATCGCCAATCGGTGATAGATTGGCTGCGCGAGACTCACATTCGGCAGCCGGAGAATCCTGACGGCAAGGTCGCTCATATCCGGATGCTTGTTCACCTGACACAGGAGGAGTTGGCATATGCACTTGAATGGCGTCGGCTGGATCGCAGCCATCATCATCGGAGGTCTGGCGGGCTGGCTCGCCGAGATGGTCATGAAGAGCAACACCGGCATCTTCATGAACATTATCATGGGCATCGTCGGTGCGGTGGTGCTGAACGCCATCTTGCAGGCTCTCAACATCCAGTCTTTCGGCGTCGGCTGGGTCGCCTATCTGATCACCGGCTTCATCGGCGCCTGCCTGCTGATCTTCGTGGGCCGGCTGGTGCGGCGCTGAACCCTAGCGAACGCCGTTATGCGAAAATGGCCGTGGCGACATGCACCGGCGCGGCCTTTTTCTTTACTCCGAAAAGTCCTAGATGACGCAGACAGGCGGCCGCGATGCCAGCGGCCGCGAAGGGTTTGAGATGGTTACTGTTCTCGACACGACCGCCAATGCACCGCGCCCTCGGCATCCCGAAAAGGCGCACAGGCCGGACCAGGAAGTGCTGCGCAAGCCGGACTGGATCCGCGTCAAGGCGCCGGTTTCGAAGGGCTATGCGGAGACGCGCGAGATCGTGAAGTCGCACAAGCTGGTGACGGTGTGCGAGGAGGCCGGCTGCCCGAATATCGGCGAATGCTGGGACAAGAAGCACGCCACCTTCATGATCATGGGCGAGATCTGCACGCGCGCCTGCGCGTTCTGCAACGTCGCCACCGGCATCCCGACCGCGCTCGATCCGGACGAACCGGCGCGCGTTGCCCACGCCGTCAAGCAGATGGGCCTCAGTCACGTCGTCATCACCTCGGTCGACCGCGACGACCTTGCCGACGGCGGGGCGCAGCATTTCGCCGAGGTCATCCACGCCATCCGCGCGGCGGCGCCTTTGACGACGATCGAGATCCTGACGCCCGACTTCCTGCGCAAGGACGGCGCGCTCGAGATCGTCGTGGCGGCCAAGCCCGACGTCTTCAACCACAACCTCGAGACGGTGCCGTCGAACTACCTGACGGTTCGGCCGGGTGCCCGCTACTTCCACTCGATCCGGCTGCTGCAGCGCGTGAAAGAACTCGATCCGTCGATCTTCACCAAATCCGGCATCATGGTCGGCCTCGGCGAGGAGCGGAACGAGGTGCTGCAGCTCATGGACGACCTGCGCTCGGCCAATGTCGACTTCATGACCATCGGCCAGTATCTGCAGCCTTCGAAGAAGCACCACCCGGTGATCCGCTTCGTCACGCCGGACGAGTTCAAGTCCTTCGAGACGGTTGGCAAGACCAAGGGCTTCCTTTTGATGGCGTCGAGCCCGCTGACGCGCTCCTCGCACCACGCCGGCGAGGATTTCGCCAGGCTGCGCGCGGCGCGCGAGGCGCAGCTCAAGAAAGCCATCTGACCGGTTAGATGCCGAAATTCGAAGCCACCCGCCGCGTCGCCCACACGCCGGAGAAGATGTTCGCGCTGGTGGCGGATATCGAGGCCTACCCGCAGTTCCTGCCGCTTTGCGAGGCGCTGACGGTGCGCTCGCGCAAGGAGCGCGACGGCCGCACCATCCTCATCGCCGATATGAGCATCGGCTACAAGGCGATCCGCGAGACTTTTACCACCCAGGTGCTGCTGAAGCCCGACGAGAACGCCATCGACGTCAAATACATCGATGGCCCGTTCAAATATCTAAGCAATATCTGGCGCTTCGACCCGGCCGTTGGCGGCTGCGAAGTCCACTTCTTCATCGATTACGAGTTCAAGAGCCGCATCCTCGGCGCGCTGATGGGCACGATGTTCGACCGTGCCTTCCGCATGTTCTCCGAAGCCTTCGAGAAACGGGCGGACGTGATCTACGGCGCCAAGATGGCCTGATCCCTTGATAGTCTAAGCGAGGGCGCGCAGCCCGAGCTGCAACGCGTGCCTAACCGTCTCGTGGCGGATGAACTCCCTGCCCTTGTGGCCAAACAGCTGGCGCTCGGCGACGACCGGCCGGCCGGCCAGCGCAACGCCGAACCAGACGAGGCCGACCGGCTTTTCCGCCGACCCGCCGCTCGGGCCGGCGATGCCGGTGACGGCAAGGGAGAGGCTCGCGCGCGAATGCGCCAGCGCGCCGGCCGCCATCTCGAGCACCGTCTCGCGCGAGACTGCGCCATGCGCATCGAGCGTTGCGGCGGAGACGCCAAGCATCTCCATCTTGGCTTCGTTGGAATAGGTGATGAAGCCGCGGTCGACCACGGCGGAAGAGCCGGCAATGTCGGTCAGTGCCGCGATGATCATGCCGCCGGTGCAGCTTTCGGCCGTCGCCAGCATGATGCCGCGTTGCTGGCAGGCCTGGAGCAAGGCGTCGGCGAGTTCGGCGTTGCTCATTCAGGCACCTCTCCCGGATAGACGACGCTGGCGGTGGCAATCGCCGCTATGCCTTCGCCGCGCCCGACAAAGCCGAGCTTTTCGTTGGTCGTCGCCTTGATCGAAATACGCTCCGGCGCAATGCCGAGCATCGCCGCGAGCGCCGCCGTCATCGCCGCGCGGTGCGGCCCGACGCGGGGCGCCTCGCAGATCAGCGTGACATCGGCATTGGCTATGCGGCCGCCGCGCTCGCGCACCAGCCTGGCCGCATGCTCGACGAAGATATTCGAGGCAACGCCCTTCCACTGTGGATCCGACGGCGGGAAATGCGTGCCGATATCGCCGGCGCCGCAGGTGGCGAGCAGCGCGTCTGTAAGCGCATGGAGTCCGACATCGGCGTCCGAATGGCCGGAGAGTTTTCGGTCATACGGAATGGCGACGCCGCACAGCGTGACATGGTCGCCGGGCTCGAAGGCGTGCACATCGTAACCATTGCCGGTGCGGATGTCCGGAAAGCGCGGCAGTCCGCTGGAAAGCCGCTGGTCGGCCATCGCAATATCCCTTGCCCAGGTGAGTTTGATGTTGTCCGGCGAGCCGGTGACGATCTTGACCGGAATATGCGCCCATTCGGCGATGGCCGCATCGTCGGTGAATTCGGTCTTGCCCAGATGATGTGCTTTCTCGTGGGCGGCGAGCAGCGGCCAGAACGGAAAGCCCTGCGGCGTTTGCGCGGCGTGAAGGCCTGCCCTCGACACCGTCTCCTCGATCGTGCCGTCGACCGATTCCCGTTTGAGCGTGTCGGCGACGGGCAGCGCGGGCAGCGCGCCCTGGCGCTCGCTAATGGCTTCGATGGTGCGATCGATCAGTCCGTCGTCGACGAAGGGGCGTACTGCGTCATGCACCAGCACTTTTGCCGGCGCCTGCTCCCTGAGCGCCAGGAGCCCGAGCCGGACGGAAGCCTGGCGGGACGCGCCGCCGGTGACCGCGACGACGCGCCCGGCATTGGCTCCCACCGCGCGTTCGAACAGCTCGCGGTCATCGGCATGGATCGCCACGACCACCGGCCCGACACTGGGATGCGACAGGAATCTCTCCAGCGTATGCGCGATGACGGCACGGCCGCCGATGCGCTGATACTGCTTCGGTCCATCGGCCTGCCCGGCGCGCGCGCCGCGACCGGCCGCGACGATGACCACGCCGACCTGGCCTTCCGTACCCGAACCCTGATCTTCACTTGCGTTAGTCATGGCGAGAGGCTTAGTCGGGGCTCGAAGGGAAGGCCAGCATTTTCCAAAATGCGCCTTAATGTGACGTCATTGCGCGTTGCACAATGGGTTGCATCTGGCTAGAGAATGTGCAGCAATCGAACATGCTTGGTTTTTGTGCATGCCTGAATTGACCACATTGGCTTCGCCACTTGATGTCGGCAGCGTGAGGATCCGCAACCGCGTGTTCCTTGCGCCGATGTCGGGCATCACCGACGAGCCGTTTCGGCAGCGCGCCCATGCGCATGGCGCCGGGCTGGTCGTCTCGGAAATGGTGGCGAGCGGTGAACTGGCCAAGGGCAGGGCAGGCTGCGACTTGCGCATCCGCCATTCCGGGCTGCCCGTCCACATGGTCCAACTTGCCGGCCGCGAGGCCGCGCATATGGCCGAAGGTGCGCGAATCGCAGCGGGCGAGGGCGCCGACATCATCGACATCAACATGGGCTGCCCGGCAAAGAAGGTAACGGGCGGCTATGCCGGCTCGGCGCTGATGCGCGATCTCGACCATGCGCTGTCGCTGATCGAAGCGGTGGTGGGCGTCGTTTCAGTGCCGGTGACCGTCAAGATGCGGCTCGGCTGGGACGAAAGCGCGCTCAATGCGCCGATGCTGGCGCGCCGCGCCGAAGAGGCCGGCGTCAAGATGGTGACCGTGCATGGCCGCACGCGCTGCCAGTTCTACCAGGGTAAGGCCGACTGGCGCGCGATCGCGCGCGTCAGGCAAGCGGTCTCGATCCCGGTGGTGGCCAATGGCGATGTCAGCTCCCCGCAAGAGGCAGCCGCAATCCTGGAGCAGTCGGGCGCCGACGCGGTTATGATCGGCCGCGCCCATTACGGCGCGCCGTGGACCGCGGGCGGCGTCGCGACCGCCGCCGCTGGCATATCTGCGCCAGGCATTCCCGAAACGCCGCAAGCGATCGCCGACTACGTCGTTGCGCATTACGAAGATATGCTTTCGCTCTACGGCATCGAAAGCGGGCTGCGCCAGGCGCGCAAGCATCTCGGCTGGTATCTCGACCGACACGCGGCCGGTGTTTCGGCGGAGCAGCGCAAGCGCGTCCTCACCTCTTTCGAGCCGGCTGAAGTCATCCGTGGATTGCGCGAGGCCCTTGCCGACATTGGCCTGTCGACTGAACTCCGGAGCGCTGCATGAAGGCCAGTGTCCCACAAGAGGCCGATATGGCGGACGCGGCCAACATCGTGTTGAACACGATCCGCCGGCCGGTAATCATGGTCGATCCCGACGGGTTCATCACCTTCGCCAACGCGGACGCCGAAGATTTCTTCCGCTCCAGCGCCACCATGCTTGCCCGCAACACGCTCTCCAAGCTGGTGCCCTTCGGCAGTCCGCTGCTGACGCTGGTCGATCAGGTGCGCGAGCGCCGCGCGCCGGTCAACGAATACCGTGTCGATGTCTCGTCGCCGCGCCTCGGCATCGAGAAGATGGTCGACCTCTATGTCGCGCCGGTGCCGGAGTTCCCAGGCTCGGTCGTGGTTATGTTCCAGGAACGGTCGATGGCCGACAAGATCGACCGCCAGATGACGCATCGGGGTGCTGCCCGTTCCGTCACCGGCCTGGCCGCCATGCTGGCGCATGAGATCAAGAACCCGCTCTCCGGCATCCGCGGCGCCGCCCAGTTGCTCGAGCTCTCAGCCTCCGACGAGGACCGCGCGCTCACCCGGCTGATCACCGACGAGACCGACCGCATCGTGTCGCTGGTCGACCGCATGGAGGTGTTTTCCGACGAGCGGCCGATCGAGCGCTTCCCCGTCAACATCCATGTCGTGCTCGATCATGTAAAGGCGATCGCCAAGAACGGTTTTGCCAGGCGGATCAAGATGTTGGAGGAATATGATCCATCGCTTCCTCCGGTCTTCGCCAATCGCGACCAGCTGATCCAGGTGTTCCTCAACCTGGTGAAAAACGCTGCCGAGGCGATCGGCGCCGACCCGCAGGGCGAGATCGTGCTGTCGACGGCCTTCCGGCCCGGCATCCGCGTTTCCGTGCCGGGGACGCAGGACCGCGTCTCGCTGCCGCTGGAATTCTGCGTGCACGACAACGGCCCCGGTGTTTCCGAGGACATCCTGCCGATCCTGTTCGACCCGTTCATCACCACCAAGCCGAACGGCTCGGGCCTCGGACTGGCGCTGGTCGCCAAGATCGTCGGCGAGCACGGCGGCATCATCGAATGCGATTCGACGCCGCGCGGAACCACGTTCCGCGTCCTGATGCCGGCCTGGAAGGAGACTTCGCCCGGCGCCGGCGACGAAGCAGAAGGAGACCGCAAATGACCGTTCGCGGCAATATTCTCGTCGCCGACGACGATGCGGCCATCCGCACCGTGCTCAACCAGGCGCTGTCGCGCGTCGGCCACGAGGTGCGTGTGACCTCGAACGCCTCGACGCTGTGGCGCTGGGTGGCGGCGGGCGAGGGCGATCTCGTCATCACCGACGTGGTGATGCCGGATGAAAACGCCTTCGACATGCTGCCGCGCATCAAGAAGGCGCGGCCGGAACTGCCGGTCATCGTCATGAGCGCGCAGAACACTTTCATGACCGCCATCCGCGCTTCAGAAACGGGCGCTTACGAGTATCTGCCGAAGCCCTTCGACCTCACCGAACTGCTCAACATCGTCAACCGGGCGCTGGCCGAGCCGAAGCGGCCGAAGCTCGATTCGCGCGCCGACGAGCAGCCGGAGACGATGCCCTTGGTCGGCCGCTCGGCCGCCATGCAGGACATCTACCGCATGCTGGCGCGCATGATGCAGACCGACCTGACGGTGATGATCAGCGGCGAGTCAGGCACCGGCAAGGAGCTGGTGGCGCGCGCGCTGCATGAATATGGCCGCCGCCGCGGCGGGCCGTTCGTGGCGATCAACATGGCGGCGATCCCGCGCGACCTGATCGAATCGGAGCTGTTCGGCCATGAGAAGGGCGCCTTCACCGGCGCCCAGAACCGCTCCACCGGCCGCTTCGAGCAGGCCGAAGGCGGCACGCTGTTCCTCGACGAGATCGGCGACATGCCGATGGAGGCGCAAACGCGACTGCTGCGCGTGCTGCAGCAGGGCGAATATACGACGGTCGGCGGCCGCACGCCGATCAAGACCGACGTGCGCATCGTCGCCGCCACCAACAAGGATTTGCGGACGCTGATCAACCAGGGCCTGTTCCGCGAAGACCTGTTCTACCGCCTGAACGTCGTGCCGCTGAGGCTGCCGGCGTTGCGCGAGCGCTCTGAAGACGTTCCCGACCTGGTGCGGCATTTCTTCAAGCAGGGCGCCAGCGAAGGCCTGCAGACCAAGCGCATTTCCGCGGGCGGCATCGAGCTGATGAAGCGCTACCCGTGGCCCGGCAATGTGCGCGAGCTGGAAAACCTGGTGCGCAGGCTCGCCGCGCTCTATTCGCAGGACGAGATTTCGGCCGAGATCATCGAGACGGAGCTCAAGACCGGCGAAAGGCCCGTTGTGCCGGGCGCCGGACCGCTCATCCCCGACGATCTGTCGATCAGCCAGGCGGTCGAGCATTTCCTGCAGCGTTATTTTGCTTCCTTCGCCGGCGAACTGCCGCCATCGGGGCTTTACCAGCGCATCCTCGCCGAGGTCGAATACCCGCTGGTGCTGGCCTCGATGACGGCGACGCGCGGCAACCAGATCAAGGCGGCCGAGCTTTTGGGCCTCAACCGCAACACCCTGCGCAAGAAGATCCGCGAGCTTGGCGTCAACGTCTATAAGGCTGCCAGGCAGCCCTAATTCAGCGTAACGCGCTTTGTTGGGCTTCACCTTTTGGGGATGAGCCGGGGAAAGATTTCCGTCGCGGCCACACTTGTTGCATAATCGCCACAATGCGTTGCATACATCCGACGCAATGACCGACTCTAGACGGCGATATGGCTGCTGAGGCTCCAACACTGAACCAACCGCTTTTCAGCCGGGCCGGCGTTCGCGACGGTCGCCGGTTGCTGGCGCTGCCCGGCGTGGTCGCGATCGTGGGCGCCATGATCACGGCTGCGATCTCGTTCGCGATCCTGGTCGGCGCGACGCCGATCGCTCCGAACGCCAATACGACGTGGGCGCTGATCGCGCTCAATGCTGTCTTCGTCCTGTTCCTAATCGCGCTGGTCGCCCGCGAGGTGCGTCGCATCGTCATGGCCCGGCGGCACGGCAGGGCTGCCTCGCGGCTGCATGTGCGCATTGTCGCCATGTTCGCGCTGGTCGCCGCCATCCCGGCGATCATGGTGGCGATCATCGCCTCGATAACGCTCGATATCGGCCTCGACCGCTGGTTCGAGATCCGCACCAAGACCATCGTCAATTCGTCGCTGTCGATCGCGGACGCCTATGTCCAGGAAAATGCGCGCAACCTGCAGGGCACGACCCTGTCGATGGCCTATGATCTCGACGCCTCGCGCACGCTCTATGGCCTCGACCGCACCGGGTTCCTCGACCTCATGAACAAGGAAGCCGTCGGCCGCGGGTTGGCGCATGCGGCGCTGATCAAGCCCGACGGTTCTTTCGTCATGAGCGCCAAGACCGACACTGATTTCGCCATGCCCGAACCGCCGCCGGGCGCTGTCGAAACCGCCGCCGACGGCAAGCCGGTGCTGATCGAGCCGCGCACCCGCAACATCATGGGCGCTATCGTCAAGCTGCGCGAGATCGAGGGCCTTTACCTCTATACCATCCGGCTGGTCGACCCCGAGGTGATCAGGGCGCGCCAGATCGTCAAATCCAACACCGACGAATACCGCAATCTCGAAGACAACCGCCGCACCTCCCAGGTGGCCTTCGCGCTGCCTTACCTGTCGCTGACGCTGATCATCATCCTGTCGGCGATCTGGACCGGCATTGCGGTCGCCGACCGGCTGGTGCGGCCGATCCGCCAGCTGATCGGCGCGGCGGACGAAGTGGCGACCGGCAATCTCGACGTCGCTGTTCCCGTGCGTCAGTCCGACGGCGACGTCGCCTCGCTTGGCGAAACCTTCAACAACATGATCCTCGAGCTCAAGTCGCAGCGCAACGAGCTTCTCTCGGCCAAGGATCTGATCGACGAGCGGCGGCGCTTCTCGGAAGCTGTGCTTGCCGGCGTCACGGCCGGCGTCATCGGCGTCGATCCCTACGGCATCATCACCATCGTCAATCGCTCGGCCGAAACCATGCTCGCGATCTCGGCAAGCGCGGCACTCGGGCAGAATCTTTCGACGATCCTGCCGCATGTCGGCCGCGTCTTCGAGATCGGCCGCCAATCCGGCAAACCGGTCTATCGCGAGCAGGTGACGTTCTTCCGCACCGGCATGGAACGGACGTTCAATGTCCAGATCACCGTCGAGGCCGGAGACGACGGCTCGGAAGAGAAATCCTATGTCGTTACCGTCGACGACATCACCGATCTGGTCCAGGCGCAGCGCTCGTCGGCCTGGGCGGACGTAGCGCGGCGCATCGCTCACGAGATCAAGAATCCGCTGACGCCGATCCAGCTCTCGGCGGAGCGCATCAGGCGCCGCTACGGCAAGGTCATCACCGAGGACCGCGAGGTCTTCGATCAGTGCACCGACACCATCATCCGCCAGGTCGAGGACATCGGCCGCATGGTCGACGAATTCTCGGCCTTCGCCCGCATGCCGAAGCCGGAGATGAAAGTCATCGATCTGCGCGAATCGCTGCGCGAGGCATCGTTCCTGGTGGAAGTCAGCCGCTCCGACATTGCCTTCCAGCGCGATTTCGGCAATGAGCCGCTCAAGGGCACCTTCGACAGCCGCCTGATGGCGCAGGCCTTCGGCAACGTCATCAAGAACGCCGCCGAGGCCATTGACGGACTTGATGCGAAAGACCGTTCCGACGGCACAATCCGGATTCAAGCCGGGCGCCAAGATGGCGCCATAAGAATCGACGTTATCGACAACGGCAAAGGGCTGCCGCGCGAGAATCGGCAGAGGCTGCTCGAGCCCTATATGACGACGCGCGAAAAAGGCACCGGCCTTGGCCTCGCTATCGTCAAGAAGATCGTGGAGGACCATGGCGGCCGGCTCGAATTGCACGACGCGCCGCCGGATTTCCACGGTGGCCGGGGCGCGATGATCTCGATCATCCTGCCGCCGGCGGCGGTCGTTGCCGCGCCGCCACGCGGCGAAGGCCGCAACGAACACGAACGAGAAACTGAAAAGGTCGGTAATGGCGTCTGACATTCTCATCGTCGATGACGAGGAAGACATCCGCGAACTCGTCGCCGGTATCCTGAGCGACGAAGGTCATGAAACCCGCACGGCACACGATGCCGACAGCGCGCTTGCAGCAATTGCTGATAGGGCGCCGCGGTTGATTTTCCTCGATATCTGGCTGCAGGGCTCGCGCCTCGATGGCCTGGCGCTGCTCGACGAGATCAAGACGATGCATCCGAACATGCCGGTGGTGATGATCTCCGGCCATGGCAACATCGAAACGGCGGTCTCGGCCATCCGGCGCGGCGCCTATGATTTCATCGAGAAGCCGTTCAAGGCCGATCGCCTCATCCTGATCGCCGAACGCGCGCTGGAGACATCCAAACTGCGGCGCGAGGTCTCCGACCTCAAGCTGCGCAGCGGCGAGACTTTCGACCTGATCGGCATGTCGTCGGCGATGAGCCAGTTGCGGCAGACCATCGAGCGCGTCGCGCCGACCAACAGCCGCGTCATGATCATCGGTCCGTCCGGCTCCGGCAAGGAACTGACGGCGCGCGCCATCCACACACTGTCGGCGCGCAAGGCAGGACCGTTCGTGACGCTGAGCGCCGCGACCATCACGCCCGAGCGCATGGAGATCGAGCTGTTCGGCACCGAATCGAACGGTACCGAGCGCAAGGTGGGCGCGCTGGAAGAAGCGCATCGCGGCATCCTCTACATCGATGAAGTCGCCGACATGCCGCGCGAGACGCAGAACAAGATCCTGCGCGTCCTGGTCGAGCAGCAGTTCGAGCGGGTAGGGGGTACCAAGCGGGTCAAGGTCGACGTCCGCATCATCTCCTCGACGGCGCAGAACCTGGAGGCGATGATCGCCGACGGCCGCTTCCGCGAGGACCTCTATCATCGCCTGGCGGTGGTTCCGGTGACGGTGCCGGGCCTTGCCGAGCGGCGCGAGGATATCCCGTATCTCGTCGACAATTTCATGAAGCAGATCGCGCGCCAGGCCGGCATCAAGCCGCGCCGCATCGGCGATGACGCTTTAGCCGTGCTGCAGGCGCATAACTGGCCCGGCAACGTCCGCCAACTCCGCAACAATGTCGAGCGGCTGATGATCCTGGCGCGCGGCGGCGACGCGGATGCGCCGATCACCGCCGACCTTCTGCCCTCCGAGATCGGCGACGTCATGCCGCGCACGCCCAACCAGTCGGACCAGCACATCATGGCGCTGCCGCTGCGCGAGGCGCGCGAACAGTTCGAGAAGGATTATCTGATCGCCCAGATCAACCGCTTCGGCGGCAACATTTCAAAGACCGCCGAGTTCATCGGCATGGAGCGCTCGGCCTTGCACCGCAAGCTGAAGTCGCTGGGCGTCTAAAGCAATTCCAGGAAAAGTGCGCAGCGGTTTTCCGTCCGGAATTGCGTAAAGACTCCAGCGACTATTGGTCCACCCGATTGTTCATTACGGCAGCGGCGGAATCGCCTAAGAAAGCCGGACATTTCCCCTGAGGTGTTCCATGCCGCGCATTGCCTATGTCAACGGGCGCTACGTCGCCCATGCTGAAGCCCGCGTCCATATCGAGGATCGGGGTTACCAGTTCGCCGACGGCGTCTATGAGGTCTGCGAGGTGGCGCGCGGCTTTATCGTCGACATGCCGCGCCATCTTGCCCGTCTCAAGCGCTCGCTGAAGGAGCTGTCAATTGCCTGGCCGGTCTCGGAAGGCGTCCTGCCGATGCTTCTGCGCGAGGTAGTTCGCCGCAACCATGTCGTCAACGGCCTCGTCTATGTCCAGGTGACGCGCGGCGTCGCCAGCCGTGAATTCGTCTTCCCGGCAGCCGGTATCAGGTCAGCCCTGGTGATAACCGCCCGGAAAGCCGATCCCGCCGCCGCTGCCACGCGTGTCGAGACCGGCATCAAGGTCATCACTGTCCCTGAGAATCGCTGGGACCGCGTCGACATCAAGAGCACCGGCCTCTTGCCCAATGTGCTCGCCAAGCAGAAGGCCAAGGAGGCCGGCGCGCAGGAGGCCTGGTTCGTCGATACGGATGGCACAGTCAAGGAAGGCGGTTCGTCCAACGCCTGGATCATCACCGGGGACGGCGTTCTGGTGACGCGGCCGGCCGAGCACGGCATCCTGCGCGGCATCACCCGCACGACGCTGTTCGATGTCGCCGCCAAGCTCGGTCTGAAGATCGAGGAACGCGGGTTTTCGGTCGCCGAAGCCAAGGCCGCACGCGAGGCTTTCATCAGCTCCGCGACGACGATCGCCATGCCGGTGGTCGAGATCGACGGCGCGCCGATCGCAAACGGCCACCCCGGCTCCATGACACTTTCGTTGCGGCAGGCATTTTTTGACATTGCGGAAAAAAGTCCAGCCTGATAACCGCAAAGGTGGAATGAACCTCAACTATCTCGTTCTGCTTGTCGTTTAGGCGGCAAGAGGGGGTTTGCGCGCTTGACAGTCGCCGCGTAATTTGGCGCATTGGCCTGCAGACCGAAGGGGATCGGCGAAAGACAAAAACAATGGCGGAACGATCGCAAAATCTTCAGGACCTGTTCCTGAATTCAGTTCGCAAGAGCAAAAATCCACTTACCATCTTCCTCATCAACGGCGTGAAGCTGACCGGCGTCGTCACTTCGTTCGACAATTTCTGTGTGTTGTTGCGGCGCGACGGGCATTCCCAGCTCGTCTACAAGCACGCCATTTCCACGATCATGCCGAGCCAGCCGGTTCAGATGTTCGATGGCGAGGAAAGCCAGGGCGCCTGATTGGCACGTGAGAAGGACGCGGACCGCAGCGTTCGCGGGAAACAAGGACACCAGCTCGGGCCGGAAGCCAAGGATCCGACCCGGGCCGTTGTCATTGTGCCTGTGCTTGCCCGCCAGCCGCGCGGCGATGACGATTTGAGTCGTCCGCGCCTAAGCCGCTCGGCCGATGCCCGCCACGACGAGGCGGTCGGCCTTGCCAGCGCCATCGACCTCGATCCGGTGCACACGGCTGTGGTGACGGTCGCCGATCCACGCCCGGCAACGCTGCTCGGCAGCGGCAAGGTGGCGGAGTTCGCCGACATCGTGAAGGAGCGCAAGGCGGAGCTGGTCATCGTCGACCATCCGTTGACGCCGGTGCAGCAGCGCAATCTCGAGAAGGAACTGAACGCCAAGGTGCTCGACCGCACCGGGCTGATTCTCGAGATCTTCGGCGAGCGCGCCAGGACCAAGGAAGGCACGCTCCAGGTCGAGCTGGCGCATCTCAACTACCAGAAGGGCCGGCTGGTTCGCAGCTGGACCCACCTCGAACGGCAACGCGGCGGCGCCGGTTTCCTCGGCGGTCCCGGCGAGACGCAGATCGAATCGGACCGGCGCATCCTCCAGGACAAGATCACCAAGCTGAAGCATGAGCTGGAGACGGTTCGGCGCACGCGCGACCTGCACCGCGCCAAGCGCAAGAAGGTGCCATTCCCAGTGGTGGCGATCGTCGGCTACACCAATGCCGGCAAGTCGACGCTGTTCAACCGGCTGACCGGGGCAGGGGTGCTGGCCGAGGACATGCTGTTCGCGACGCTCGACCCGACTTTGCGCCGCGTGCGGCTGCCGCATGGCACGCCGGTCATCCTGTCGGACACGGTCGGTTTCATCTCCGACCTGCCGACGCATCTGGTCGCGGCTTTCCGGGCGACGCTGGAAGAGGTCGTCGAGGCCGATCTCGTGCTGCATCTGCGCGACATTTCCGATCCCGACACCGCCGCCCAGGCGGAGGATGTCGAGCGCATCCTTGGCGATCTCGGCGTCGATGCCGCCGACACCGGCCGCGTGATCGAGGTGTGGAACAAGATCGACCTGCTCGACGAAGGCAATCGCGAGCGCCTGCTTGCCGAGAGCGCCGGCGGCAAGGCACCGCCGATCGCGATATCGGCGGCGACCGGCGAGGGTATCGACGCGTTGAAGGCGCTCATCGAAACCAGGGTTTCCGGCGAGCTTGAAACGATGACTGTCACGCTGAGCCCTGCCCAGCTTGGCCAGGTCGACTGGCTTTACCGCAATGGCGACGTCGTCTCGCGAGCCGACAATGAGGATGGCAGCGTCACCATCTCGTTGACCGCAACGCACAGCGCGAGGCAGGAAATCGAGAGCCGGCTCCACCGCAAGACAGGCAGCTAAGCCGCTGCTTATTTTTCGCTTTTGGCCTGCTGCCAGAGCGCTTCCATCTCGTCCAGCGTCGCCTTTTCCAAAGAACTGCCGGAAGCCTCCAATGCCCTCTCGACATAGTGGAATCGCGAGCGGAATTTCTCATTGGTGCCGCTGAGCGCGGCTTCGGCGTCGAGCTTCAGATGGCGGCCGAGATTGACGACGGCAAACAGCATGTCGCCGAATTCGTCCTTGATCGGTGCCGCATCGCCAGTGGCGAGCGCCTCGCGCAACTCGCCGATCTCTTCCTCTATTTTGTCGAGGATAGGTGCTGCCTCGCTCCAGTCGAAACCGACGCGAGCTGCCTTCTCCTGCAGCTTGAGCGCGCGGGTCAGGGCAGGGAGCGCAACCGGCACGCTGTCGAGAAAACCCTTGCCGTGATCTTCCGGATCGAGGCCGCGCGCGATGCGGGCGTTGCGCTTATCGGCCTTCTCAGTCGCCTTGATCTTCTCCCACATGCCCTTGGCCATGCCGGCGCTGCGCGCCTTCTCTTCGCCGAAGACATGCGGGTGGCGGCGGATCATCTTGGTGGTGATGGCCTCGACGACGTCGCCGAACGCGAACTCGCCGGCCTCTTCAGCCATCTGCGCGTGGTAGACGACCTGCAGCAGCAGATCGCCCAGTTCCTCGCGCAGATCGTCGAGGTCGCCGCGCGCAATGGCGTCAGCGACCTCGTAAGCTTCCTCGACCGTATAAGGCGCGATGGTCGAAAAATTCTGCTCGATGTCCCATGGACAGCCGGTCTTCGGCGCCCTGAGCGCGGCCATGATCTCGATCAGCCGGGAAATGTCTTTCGAGGGTTTCATGCCGTAAACCCTAGCGCGCATAGCGGCGGGCGACCAATCCCGCCGGCTGGCAAAAGCCTATTGTCCACAGCCGCGCGGGCTGTTCTCAGTCGAGCACCGAGACGATCGCCTTGGCGAGATCGTCCATGCCGTCCTCCGGCAGGCCGGCCACGTTGATGCGGCTGTCGCCCACCATATAGACGGCGTGCTCGGTGCGCAGGCGCTCGACCTGTGCCTCCGTCAGCCCCAGGCGTGAAAACATACCGCGATGGCTGGCGACGAAATCGAAGCGGTCGGAGTTGGACTGCCGGCGCAGCGCCTCGGCGAAGGCGACGCGCAGCCTGAGCATCCGCAGCCGCATCTCTTCGAGTTCCGTCTCCCAATCCTTCTTCAGGCCGGCGTCTTCGAGCACCATGCGCACGGCCGCCGCGCCATGGTCCGGCGGCATCGAATAAAGCGCGCGCGCCGCGGCCAGCATCTGGCTCATCGCTACATCCGCCTGCGCGCCGTCCTTGGCCACGATCATCGCGGCGCCGACGCGGTCGCGATAGACGGCAAAATTCTTCGAGCAGCTCGAGGCGACGACCATTTCCGGGACTTTGTCGGCAAGCAGCCGCAGGCCGGCGGCGTCGGCATCGAGGCCTTCGCCAAAGCCCTGATAGGCGATGTCGACGAAGGGCAGCAGGCCGCGTTCCAAGAGGACGTCGGCCACCTTGGCCCATTGCGCGGCATCGAGGTTGGCGCCGGTCGGATTGTGGCAGCAGCCATGTAGCAGCACGACATCGCCGCTGTTGGCGGTTTTCAGCGCGGCCAGCATGTCGTCGAAGCGGACGGCGCCGGAAACGGCGTCGAAATAAGGATAATCGCGCACCTGCAGGCCGGCGGCGCGCATTACCGGCAGATGGTTCGGCCAGGTCGGGTCGGAGAGCCACACCGTCGCGCCGGCACGCGTGCGCTGCAGAAGCTCGGCCACAAGCCGGAGCGCGCCCGATCCGCCAGGCGCCTGCGCTGCGCGAATGCGCGAAAGGTCGGCCCTCTCGCCGAAGGCAAGCTTGATCATTGCGGCGTTGAAGCCCGTATCGCCGGCAAGGCCGAGATAGGTCTTGGTGTCCTGGCTTGCAAGCAGCCGCTTCTCCGCCTCGCGCACCGCGCGCATCACCGGCGTCCTGCCGTCGCGATCCTTGTAGACGCCGACGCCAAGGTCGACCTTGCCGGGGCGCGTGTCGGCGCGATAGAGGCCGATCAAGGCGAGGATCTTGTCGGCGGGCGCGGGCTGCAGGGTTTCGAACATCGATCAGGCTCCAATGGCGGCGGAGTGATACGCAAATCGGCCGTGGTGCGCCAGCGGTTTCCTTCCGGCAGCCGGCACTAGACGCAAAGAGCGAGGGCTTGCCGCCGCAGAAAACTACCTGTCGTCGGGATTAAAACCTTGCCCGGCTCCGTAAACAGGGCATGAAACGGTCGATGGCACGCTTCGATATCGTCGGGCAGTTGGGGTCGCTGAGGCGCTATGCGCGCTCCCTGACGCGCGACGGCGCCGACGCCGAGGATCTGGTGCACGATGCGCTGGTGCGCGCCTATGAGCGCCGCGCAACCTTTCGCACCGGCGGCAACCCGCGCGCCTGGCTGCTGGCGATCGTGCACAACATCTTCATCGACCGCATGCGCTCGCGCCGGTCGGAAGCGGCTCGCATCGAGCAGGCCGGCCATCTCGCCGATCAGAGCGTAGCGGCATCCCAGGACCATTCGGTGCGCTTGGCGCAGGTGCGGGAAGCCTTCCTGGCGCTGCCGGAAGAACAGCGTTCCGCCCTGCATCTCGTCGCAATCGAAGGCCTGAGCTACGCAGAGGCCGCCGAGGTCAGCGGTGTGCCGCTTGGAACCCTGATGTCGCGCATCGGCCGCGCGCGTGCTGCGCTGCGCGAGATGGAGGAGGGCGCTCCCGCGCGCGGCAAAAATCACTTGAGGATCGTGGGAGGTGAATCATGACCGCTATCGTCGATCCCGTGACCGATGCGGATATCGATGCCTATGTCGACGATCAGCTCGACGTCGCCCGCCGCATAGAGGTCGAGGCCTTTCTTTCCACGCGCCCGGAAGTGGCGGCCCGCGTGATGTCCGATCTCAGGACGCGTGACGAGCTGCGGGTGGCGCTTGCGAGCCCCGTTGGCATGGCGCGCCCGGCAACGACCGAGGCTGCGCGGCGGCTGGAGAGGGCGCTTGCCAGGGATCGTGTCTTTTCCGTGCTGCAGCGCGCCGCGGCCGCCGCCGTGCTGGTGGCGGCGGGTTGGCTTGCGAACGGCGTCTTCGGGCCGATCGCCGTCACCAAGGTGGTCGCCTCGACGCAGCCGCCCGCCTATGTCGAGGAAGCGGTGAGCGCGCACCGGACGACGCTGGTGCGCGAGACGATGCCATCGCAGACAGAAGCCCCGGGCTACAATGCCGACGAAATCCGCGCCGCGACGGCAATCGTCATGCCTTCATTGCCCGACGATTGGAAGATCCGCGACGTGCAGGTCTATCCGTCGCGGTTTGGGCCGAGCGTCGAGATGGCGGTCGAAACGAAGGATCTCGGCCTGGTGTCGCTGTTTGCGATCAGGCCGGGCACGTTCGACGTGGTGAAGCCCACCGTCGCCCCCTCTGGCGACATCTCATCCGCCTATTTCCAGATCGGCGAGGTCGCTTACGCCGTCGTCGGACGAAGCGATGCCGGCGATCTCGATCGTGCCGCCGAAAAGCTGGCCCGGACGCTTTACTGAGACATCCAACCAAGGAGAACCCGAATGAACAGCCCCAATCTCGGATACCGAATGGGCACCGGCGTCCAGGCCGGAGCGGTCTATGACGAGGGCCTGCGCAAGCACATGCTGCGCGTCTACAACTATATGGGCCTCGGCCTTGTCGTTACCGGCCTTGTCGCCCTTTTCGTGGCCTCGACGCCGGCGCTCTATGTGCCGATCTTCTCCAGCCCGTTGAAATGGGTGGTGATGCTGGCGCCGCTCGCCTTCGTCATGCTCTTCTCGTTCAAGATGCAGACGATGTCGGCGGCGAGCGCGCAGGCCATGTTCTGGGCCTTCTGCGCCGTCATGGGCCTGTCGCTCGCTTCGGTGTTCCTGGTCTTCACCGGCACCAGCATCGCGCGCACCTTCTTCATCGCCGCGACGATGTTCGGCGCCACCAGCCTCTACGGCTACACGACCAGGCGCGACCTGACGCAGTTCTCGTCCTTCCTGATCATGGGCCTGATCGGCGTGGTGATCGCCAGCCTGGTCAACCTGTTCCTCGGCTCGACCGCGCTGCAGTTCGCCATCTCGGTGATCGGCATCGCCGTCTTCATCGGCCTGACCGCCTGGGACACGCAGACGATCAAGGAGCAGTATGCCGAGAACTTCGACGCGGAATCGCAGCAGAAGCTTGCCGTCTTCGGCGCCTTCTCGCTCTATCTGAACTTCATCAACATCTTCCAGCTGCTGCTGAATTTCACCGGCGAGCGCGAATAGTCCGGACCGTAGCAGGCAACACTGCCGACCTTGACGTGGCTGGAGGGAAACCTCCGGCCACTTTTTTCGTTCGAGACAACAACTCAAGGCAAGGATTACCCCGTTTGAAGCGTGGCATGGCCTGCCGCTCTTGAGTTCACACAAAGCCATTTGCTAGCCTGCCGTCCACACAGCCAGCCGCGAGGACCCCATGGAACAGGAAAGCCTCACTCTTCACGGCGAAGGCATCTCCGCGACCATCGTCGGGCAGGGGGCCGAGTTGGTCTCGCTGCGCGACGCCGACGGGACCGAGCTTTTGTGGCAGGCAGGGCCCGCCTGGCGGCGCCATTCGCCGGTCCTGTTTCCGATCGTCGGCCGGCTCAAGGGCGACCAGTTGCGCCATCGCGGCCAAAACTATCCGATGACGCAGCACGGTTTCGCCCGCGACAGGCGTTTTGACTGGGCGGAGCAGGGGCCTTCCTCCTGCACCCTGGTCTTGACCGACGACGCGGACAGTCGTGTCCGCTACCCGTTCGCTTTCCGCCTGGCCATACGCTACAGCCTCGCACTTCGGCAGCTTGGCGTGACCTTCGAGGTTACCAACACAGGCGACGAGGTGATGCCGGCCTCGATCGGCGCTCACCCGGCCTTCAACTGGCCGCTGCTGCCGGAACTGCCCAAGGAAGCGTATCGGTTGACCTTTGCCGGCAATGAGACCGCGCCGATCCGCCGCCTGAAAGACGGGCTCATGCTGCCACAGCCGCAACCCACGCCGATCGAAGGCAAGACGCTCGCGCTCTCCGAGCGGCTGTTCGACGACGACGCCGTCATTCTGGACCGGCCGTCCAGCACCAGCGTGCGCTATGCCGCCGAGCACGGGCCCGCGATCGAAATGTCGTGGCAGGGTTTCAACGAGTTGGGCATCTGGTCCAAGCCGGGCGGCGCGCCGTTCCTGTGCATCGAGCCCTGGCATGGCATCGCCAGCCCGGTCGATTTTGACGGCGAATTTGCCGACAAGCCGGGCGTGATGCTGGTCGAGCCGAGCGCGACGCGCACGCTGACCTACCGGATCGCCATCGACCGGGAGCCGTAAGGCATGGCCTTTGCGATCAAGGCCGAGGTCAAGGATCCGCGCGCGGAGACGTTTTCATTCGCCGCCCAGAAAACCATGTATGGCGGCAAGCATATCGCCGATGGCGACGCGATCTTCGTGTTCGCCAGCGAAAACGAAGGCGGGCAGGGGCTTGTCGCGCGTGGCATCGTCACGTCGTCCGAGGCCGTTCCCAGAAGGCTCGATCTCGAACGGCAGACGCCACGCGTCAGCGTTTCGATCCGTCGCACCGCATTGGCCGCGCGGCGATTGGGCCGAGACGAGCTCAAGCGATTCAAGGACTGGAAGGATAGCCGGCCGGAGACCGAGCTCAACTTCAAATTCTATCGCCAGGCGACGAACAAGATCGTCGGCATCTCGGACGAGACGGCTGCGTTTCTCAACGGATTTTTCTAGACTAGGACGGCAAGTCACGGCCCAAATCGATCTCCTTCAACGGGTCGCCGCCGTCGATGAAGAGCCTGCCGCCTGCTTTCAGGGCCGCGTTGATGCGCGTCAACGCCGCCCGGCCAGCCTCGGGGTGACGCCCGTCGAGCGCGCCGACCCGCATGGCAAAGGCGATGTCAAAGAAGGCATCGCCGGAACTCAATGCAAAGTCCTCGATTGCCACGTGCCTGAAATCAAGACTGCCCAAAGCCATCTCATCGGCCGAACCCGCTCGCGCCAATCGGATTGCCTTTTCCGAACGGTCGATCGCCAGAACGAAGCCGTTGCCGATACGGCGAGCAACAGCGCGAGCGGCAACGCCGGGGCCCGCAGCCGATCTCCAGGACGCGAAGTCCCGGTTTCAACGGTAGCGCTTCGACGAAGGCGGATATCCGCTCGGAGATCCCGGCAGCCATGAGATGCGTTATGCATCTCGGTTCGTGGGCAAGGCAAGCGAGGTTGACGCAGCTTTCATGGACGGCCCGGCGCGGTTCGTTGTAAACATCCGGCCCGCCTGATCTTGGAGGAGACGCAACATGGACCGATTCACCGGTGGTTGCCTGTGCGGCGACGTCCGGATTGTGGCGTCGGGTCGCCCGTACCGGGTCGGCATTTGCCACTGTCTCGACTGCCGCAAGCATCATGGCGCCCTTTTTTATGCTTCGGCGATATTCCCCCAGGATGCGGTGACGATCGATGGCGAAACACGCGACTATGCCGGGCGGTTTTTCTGCCCGCGCTGCGGCTCGTCCGTTTTCGCGCGCACCGGGGACGAAATCGAAGTGCATCTTGGCTCCCTGGACGCCCCTGACCAGCTGAAGCCGACTTATGAAAGCTGGATTATCCGTCGCGAGTCCTGGCTGCCGCCATTTCCGCTCACGAGACGATACGAGCGCGATCGTGAGGCCGAGGGCCGCTTCGAGGAGTAGCGTGCGACCATCCGCTTCCGGATCGAATGCCCACTTGGAAGTTTGCGCCGGCCGTCAATCCGGAAGGCCGGCTTTGTGGAAGCCGTCGACGAAATGCTCGAGCGTCGCGTTGTCTCGGAACGGCTCGGTCCAGACCCAATGGCGGGTCGTGAAATGCGGATTGCTGACGAGGAACAGCTCGACCTCCGCGCGCGCCTCGTCGAACCGGCCGAGCTGGGCAAGGCTCGCCGCCAGGAAACGACGCGAGCTTGTGCGATAGGTCTCGTCCCGGCGCAGCGTCTCGACGGCGGCCTCGTAATCGCCGGCGGCATATTGCGCCTGGCCGAGCGTCAGATAGTACCAGCTTGTCGGATAAGGGTTCAGCCGAAACGCCTTGCGAATGTGCTCGAGGCCTTCCTCGATCCGCCCGGCCAGGACCTCGATGTCGGACAATGTCGCCCAGGCGTCGGCGTCGTTCGGATCGAGCTCGAACGCCTTGGCGAATTCCGCATCGGCCTCGTCGAAGCGGCGCTCATAGGCAAGCAGGTTGGCCAGCACCCAGTGGCAGCCGGCATCGTTGGGGTCGATCGCCACGGCTTTGCGGGCCAGTTCCAAGGCAAGGTTGCGGTTGGGTTCGATGGGTTCGCCCCAATGCACCCATCCCATCCAGTGGTTCATGGCGAGCCAGCGATAGGCCTCGGCGTATTCCGGATCGAGCGAAACCGCGCGCGTCAGCATCAGATGCGCTTCTCGCGCCGTCTGCGGCGAGTCGTCTATAAGCTTGCGCGCCCGTACGCAGAGATCGTAGGCCTCGATATTCTTCGGCCGATTGCGCGGCGGCGGTGTGCGCAGCCGGCCGAGCAGCGCCTCCACGATCTTGGCCGTCACCTCGTCCTGAACGGCGAAGATATCTTCCAGGCTGCGATCGAAGCGTTCCGCCCACAAATGCTCGCCGGTCACCGCGTCGACCAACTGGGCGTTGATGCGCACGCGCCCGGCGGCGCGCCTTGCGCTTCCCTCCAGAAGGTAGCGCACGCCAAGATCCTGCGCGATCTCGCGCACATCCATCGCCTTTCCCTTGTAGGCAAAGACCGAGTTGCGCGCGATGACGAACAGGCCAGCGTTCCTGGACAGATCGGTGATCAGGTCCTCGGTCAGCCCATCCGCGAAGGAGTCCTGCTCGGGATCGTTGCTGAAATTGACGAAGGGCAGCACGGCGATCGACGGTTTGCCGGGCAGCGGCAAAGGTTTTCGCTTCGCCTCGCCGAGCTGTTCGATAACCCCCGTGAAGCGGTAGCCGACGCGCGGAACGGTGGCGATCCATTCACCGCCGTCGGCGGCCGGGCCGAGCAGTTTGCGCAACTGCGCGATCTGGACGGTGAGGTTGCCTTCCTCGACAGCCGTGCCCGGCCATGCTGCGTCCATCAGCTCGGCTTTGCCGAGGATTTCACCCGGACGTCCGACGAGCGCCGCAAGCAGCTTTGTCCCGCGGTAGCCGACGGAAACGGGGACATCGTCCCGAAGCAGCGTTCCCGCAGCCGGATCAAGCACGAACGGACCAAAGGCAAAGCGCGATCCCTGCATGCGGCGCATCTATAGAGCAATTCCAGGAAAAGTGTGAAACGGTTTGGCGCGGCGACTTCGCCGTAGCCTCCGTCCGGATTGCGTCAAACAAAGAGATAGAGCGGTTCGTCGTTCTCCTCAAACCGATGAACTGCTCGAACCCATTTGGAAGTTTTGAGAACTATTTGGGCGGGCTTAATTACGGCGCTCTCCGCGTCCTGCAGAATTCAACCTCTTTCAGGTCGACGGGTCCCAACTCCCAACGATGTGGACCCTCAACCCATATGGAGGTTGCGATGAACAAGACCCTTGCATCAGCCCCGCATCAGGCAGTGCGGCCAGGGCGGACATCGCCTCGGCGCTACAGCCTGGCGACCCTGCAAAACACAATCGCGGCATGGCGCGAGCAGACACGCTTTCGCTGGGATATCAAGCGAATGTCGGAGGCAAGTCCGCATCTGATCGACGATATCGGCCTGACGAGAAGGCAGGCCGAGGAAGAGATCGCCAAGTTGCCCTTCTGGCAACGATAGGGCGAGTGTTGCCACGTCCACATCGGTGCCGATGGCGTCGAGTTATCGAACGATTCCAAAAGGGTAGGGGTTGCCTACCAGACAGGGCTCAAGCCTGTCGGACGATGGTGCCGATCGCATTGACGAGAAGCCGGGCGGCGGTCAGCGCCGACAGGCCGTCAATGTCGGCGGGAGGATAGAGTTCGACAAGATCGAATCCCGCGATCCTGGCCCGCTTGCCGAGGCCCGCGATCAGATCGATCGCCTGCGTGTAAGTGAGGCCGCCGGGTGTGCGCGCCGCCACGCCTGGCATGATGCTGGGGTCGAGGCTGTCGCAGTCGAGGGTGACGACGACCCGCGCACCTTCCGGTATATGGCTCAGGGCGGCTTCGACGCCCTGGGCGTGAACCTCGCGCGCGGTCACGAAGCGGCTGCCATAGCGCTTTGCCGCTTCGATTTCGGTAAGGCGCGCGCTGCCGACGCTGCGGAGGCCAACCTGCACCATGCCGGCGACATGCGGCATCTCACTCGCCCGGCGCATCGGGCTCGAATAGCCGTAGCGTTCTCCGTTCACCTCGTCGCGCCAGTCGATATGGGCGTCGATCTGCAGGATCCAGACCGGCTGGTGATCGGCAAAACCGGCAAGGAAGGGGATGACCACGGAATCGTCGCCGCCAAGCAGGATCGGCACGGCCGGCAGCGCCAAGACCTCGCGCGTCTTCGCTTCGACCCGGGCCCGGTTGGCGGCATTGTCATGCATGATGGTCAACACCTCGCCTGCGTCGACACAGCAGACCGGCTTGCCGTCGAACAGCGGCCCGCCGAGGTCGAAATCCCAATGCTCGACCAGCGGAGCGTCGTCCTGGCTCGCGGCCCGGATGGCGTCTGCGGCCAGGACATAGCCGCCGCTGTCCTTGCCCGGATAGGTGCTGCCGTGACCGGCGCCGAAGATCACCGCACGCGGGATGCGCTCGTCGGCGAGGCGATCGGGAAAGCCGAGAAAGGATGGCGAGGCGGTCATTTTCTGGATGCCTTCATTGTTGCGTCCCAGCCCGACGGCAGCTTGGGGCAGGGTAGTTACTTCAGCCCGGAGTTTTGCGACAATTCGCGTCTCGGGCAACAAAATGGGGCTACAGCGATGAAGAGTGTTCTAATGCTGGCGGTTTGTGGTTTGCTCTTCGCCACCTTGTCGTCTGCGGTGGCCGAAGAGAAAGTACGTGCCTCAGACAAGGCGGCGCTTGCCGAATGCCTGAAATATGTCAGCGATTTTCCTGGCGACGTTCCCGGAGTGAACGATAAGCCGACGCCGGCCGTCCATATCGACAACGCTATCAAGCTCGCCGGACACGAGCCCGCCTCGTGCATCAACTACGTGACCGAGATTTGCTCTTTTGAAAGCGACGACGGCCAGTCACAGCTAGGGTTGATCGATTGCGCCAACCGTGAGGTAAGTGTGTGGGAGGATCGTCTCAACACGACCTATGAGGCGCTGATGGCCAAGGCCGCACCCAAGGCACGGGAAAGCTATCGCAAGATGCAGCGCGCTTGGATCGCCTACCGCGATGCGCGATGCGCGGCAGAAGCATCCGCCGAAACCATCAATACCGATCGTCAGAGCAATATCATCGTCAGCTGCGCGCTCGATGCGACGGCCCGGCAGGCACTCATCCTCGATGACGAGCTATCGGATTTGCAGTGATCCGGTCGCCTTGACGCATTGAGCTTGCTAGAGTGGGCAATCGTCAGAAATTCCGGGGACCGCAATGAAGCAGAGGATTATCGTCTGTTCGCTTATCGAGAATGACGGCGCATATCTGCTTTGCAAAATGCCGAGCGACCGTGGCGTGTTTCCCGGCCAATGGGCTCTGTCCGGTGGCGGAATGGAAGCCGGCGAGAACATAGAAGACGCGCTTCGCCGCGAGATACGTGAGGAACTTGGCGAGAAGCTCGAGATCGCGCAGGCCACCCCCTGGACCTTTCGCGACGATATCCGAGTCAAGACCTATGCGGATGGGTCGACCGAAGAGATCTACATGATCTACCTCATCTTCGACTGCCGTGCCGCCAACCGGATGGTGGAACTCAACGATGAATTCGAGGACCACGCCTGGGTCCGGGCAGGCGAGTTCGGTTCTTACGACCTGAACGCGGCCACACGGATAACGTTGGCGGCAAAGGGCCTGATCCAAGCCTGATTCCTTGGCCGGTGTCGGACGCCCATTTGCCACAAGCAGTTTGGCTGGCGGATAAGTCGCATAAGATAGATTATGGAACTAATGCGGCAGGCTGGCGCCATCATTCCGTCGCGCGACTATGTAGCCAAGGCCCTTGGTTCCGACGTCGCCTTGCTCAAGGATGACGAATCCGGATTTGGCGAGATCGGCTGCGATCTTGTCCAGATCGACATGGCCATGGCGGTGGAGCCGGAACCTGCGCGACTGGCGCGGGGGTTTTGCAAAGTCGACAACGAGCCAACGACCGCCCGGCTTTAGGACGCGGAAACTTTCCCGGCCGAACTCTTTGCGGCCTGCCTTCGGCAGATGATGGAACATCAGCGTACTGAGGATGACGTCGAACTCCTCATCCTTGTAAGGCACTGGCCGAGTGAAGCAGGATGCCGATATGGGGTGTCTTCGGCCGGTCCTTCTCCGGCTTCTGGGTTTTGGCGGATATGGAACGGTGCGCGCTTTGCCATATCATCAGGCCCACAATGGCCGCCAACCCGGCAACATGAATCAGCACAATGGGAATCCCTAGGGAAAACAAGGCATTGGCGTTTGCGAGCAAGATGAGAGCCACGAGCATGAGCGCCAACTTGGCGGCTATGAGCGCGGGCGCGGCGCGCTTTCCGTGAAGCGTTGCGAGAGGACCTCGGTGCATTGCAGATTCTCCCTGTCAGCCAGTCTCGACTGAGACCGTCGTTGGAGCATAGATATTGGACAGGGTGTCCAGTATCGCTTTTGGTAGCCGCGACATGCAGTTGCGTCCGCTACTGGACGCTGGTCCGTCACTTGACCAGGAAAGGATGCAGCCATGGCTGCCGGATCGATTGATCGCCGTGTCGCCAGGACGCGCCGGCTCTTGCAGGAGGCGCTTGTCGAACTGACTGCGGAAAAAGGATATGCGCCGGTCACGGTCGAGGAAATTTGCAGCCGAGCGGATGTTGGCCGCTCGACCTTTTATACGCACTACCCCGACAAGGACTGCCTGAGAAAGGCGGCGATCGAGGAGCATCTCGACGCCATACGCAGGCAAAATCCGCGACCGAACGCCGCTGGCTTCGCATTCAGCGGGTTCGCATTCGCGCACGCTGCCGCCACCCGGAACATGCACCGCGCGCTGCTGGGTGGCAACCAGCGCGAAATACCGGCGGAGATCCGTGATTGGATCGGCAGACAGGTTCGGCGTGAACTGGCGGAAATCGCCGGCGGAGACGGGGGGCGGCTTGAGCTTGCTACCCGCTTCATGACCGGCGCATTCTTCGAGGTGATGCACTGGTGGCTCGAAGCGGATACCGGGCTTCCTCCGGAGGAGGTCGACAGGCTGTTTCAGATGCTCGCCAGCGACGGAGTGAAGAAGACATTGGTGGCGCCGCAAGGACGACCGCCGACGCTTTAGCAATTCGCGGTCAAGCCATTGAAAGATCTGCGACTTCAATCACCATGCCATCATAAGCCGGCACTACGTGGTCCGGCGTCTCGCGCATCACCGTGGCATAATCCAGCGGCACATGCATATGCGTCAGCACGGCGCTTTTCGGCGCCAGCTTCTCGATCCAGGCCAGAGCCTCACCGAGCGACAGATGGCTGGGATGCGTGTTGTACTGCAGCGCGTCGATCACCAGCACGTCGAGGTCGCGCAGCCGCTCGGCGGTGGCGGGCGGAAAGTCGCTGATGTCGGGGCAATACGCCAGGCTGCCGACACGGAAACCCAGCGAGATGATGTCGCCATGGATCTGTGGCAGCGGCTCAAGGGTGAGGGGACCCCCCTCGCCTTCGATCACCACCGGCCTGGCATGGTCGATGAGATGCGGCTTGACGATCGGCGGATAGGAACTGCCGGGCGGCGTCTCGAAGCAATAACCGAACGCCTGGCGCAGCCGTCCCATCGTCGGCTCGTCGGCATGGATGTCGATGCGGTGGCGCTGTTCGTGCACATAGCCGCGCAGATCGTCGATGCCGTGGATGTGGTCGGCATGCGGATGCGTGTAGACGACCGCGTCGATGCGCCTGACCGAGGCGAGCAGCATCTGCTCGCGGAAATCCGGTCCGGTGTCGATGACGACCGTGGTGCGGGCGCCATTGGCGGCAATCCGCTCCACGAGGGCCGCCGTGCGCATGCGCCGGTTCCTCGGATTGGTCGGGTCGCAATTGCCCCAGTCGCCGGTGATGCGCGGCGTGCCGGGCGATGAGCCGCAGCCGAGAATGGTAAGGCGCAGCCGGTCGGGCATATCTCAGTTGGTCGCCACGTCTGGACGCGGCATCTTGGTGAACAGCCGGAAGACGTTTTCGGTGGTGATGTCGGCAATCTCCGTCTCGCTGACGCCGATGGTTTCGGCCAGCACCTTCGCCGTGTTCGCAACATAGGCGGGCTCGTTGCGCTTGCCGCGGAACGGGATCGGCGCAAGGTAGGGCGCGTCGGTCTCGACCAGTAGCCGGTCGTGCGGCACGTCGGCGGCGACGGCGCGCAATTCGGCCGAGTTCTTGAAGGTCAGGATACCCGAGAAAGAGACATAGCCGCCCAGCGCCACGCCGACCTCGGCCAGCCTGCGCCCGGACGAAAAACAATGCAGAATGAAGGGGAAGGCGCCCTTCCCTGTCTCATCCTCGAGGATCGCCGCCATGTCATCGTCGGCGTCGCGCGAATGGATGACCAGCGGCAGGCCCGTCCGGCGTGCTGCCGCGATGTGGGTGCGAAACCCTTGTGCCTGCGCCTCGCGCGGCGCGCGGTCATAGAAATAGTCGAGCCCGGCTTCGCCGATCGCCACTACCTTGGGATGGCCTGAAAGCCGCACCAGCTCGTCCGCGGTCACGTCAAGTTCTTCCTCCGCATTGTGCGGATGGGTACCAACCGAGCAATAGACCTCGTTGAAAGTTTCAGAGATTTCAAGGATTTGCTGAAAGCGCTTCACACGCGTCGAGATCGTCACCATGCGGCCGATCCCGGCAGCGAGGGCGCGGGCGACGATGGCCGCCCGCTCCTCGGCGAAGTCTGGAAAGTCGAGATGGCAGTGGCTGTCGACGAGCATCAGGCTTTGGTGTCCTGCTCGACGTAACGCGGAAACACGCCCTCGGGCGCCGGCAGTGCTGTACCGGGCACCAGCGCGTGCTCCGCGTGGACATGCGCGAAATTGCGCTTGTCCGTGGGCACGGCCAGGAGATCGAGCAGCTTTGCGGCCGATCCCGGAATGAAGGGCTGGCAGAGCACCGTCACCCGCCGCACGACTTCGGCGGTCGTCCACAGCACCGTCTCCATGCGCTCCGGATTGGTCTTCCTGAGCGCCCAAGGCTCTTGCGACGCGAAGTAGCGGTCGGCTTCGGCCACCACGCCGAAGATTGCCGCCAACGCCAGATGGATGCCCTGCTCCGCCATTGCCTTGCGGGAAACGGCAAGCGCTTCCACCGTCTGGTCGAGGATTGCCTTGTCGGCTTCCGCCAGTTCGCCGCGCTGCGGCACCGCGCCGCCGCAGTTCTTGGCGATCATCGACAGCGAGCGCTGCGCCAGATTGCCCAGGCCGTTGGCGAGATCGGCGTTGGTGCGGTTGACGATCGCTTCATGGCTGTAATTGCCGTCCTGGCCGAACGGCACCTCGCGCAGGAAGAAATAGCGCACCTGGTCGACGCCGTAATGCTCCACCATGGTGAACGGGTCGATGACGTTGCCGACCGACTTCGACATCTTCTCGCCGCGGTTGAACAGGAAGCCGTGGCCGAAGACGCGCTTCGGCAGCGGGATCCCCGCCGACATCAGGAAGGCCGGCCAATAGATGGCATGGAAGCGCACGATGTCCTTGCCGATGATGTGCGCGTCCGCAGGCCAGAAGCGCCATTTCTCAGCATTTTCATCGGGATAGCCGATACCGGTGATGTAGTTGGTCAAGGCGTCGACCCACACATACATCACATGCTTCTCATCACCGGGAACGGGCACGCCCCAATCAAAGGTGGTGCGTGAGATCGACAGGTCCTTCAGGCCCGACTTGACGAATTTCATCACCTCGTTGCGGCGCTCGGCCGGGCCGATGAAATCGGGCTGGCTTTCGTAGAGCGCGACAAGCTTGTCCTGATAGGCCGAAAGCCGGAAGAAATAGCTCTCTTCCTCGACCCACTCGACCGGCGTTCCCTGCGGCCCGTAGCGGACATTGTCGGCCCGGACCTCGGTTTCCTCCTCGCCGTAATAGGCTTCGTCGCGCACCGAATACCAGCCGGCATAACCGCCCTTGTAGATGTCGCCATTGGCGGCCATCGCCTTCCAGATCGCCTGCGAGGACGCGTAGTGCCGCTCTTCGGTGGTGCGGATGAAGTCGTCGTTCGAGGCGTTGAGCGCGCTCGCCATGCGCTTGAACTCGGCCGCGTTGCGGTCGGCGAGCTCGCGCGGCGAAATCCCATCCTTGCGCGCCGTCTGCAGCATCTTGATGCCATGCTCGTCGGTGCCGGTCAGGAAGAAGACGTCCTTGCCATCCAGCCGCTGGAAGCGAGCAAGCGCGTCGGTGGCGATCAGCTCGTAGGCATGGCCGATATGCGGCTTGCCGTTCGGGTAGGAGATCGCGGTCGTTATGTAGAATGTGTCGCGTGACATGAATGAACCGTCATGAATATCTGAATGTGAGTTGTGGCGGTGGATATCGCATCGGAACGTCGATTGCCATCCCGAGGCCAATGCATGCCGCCCAAAAGTGGGCCAACTGCATGCACCAGAGAAGCCGTCACATTCGCATCGCAGAATTCAGGCGGTCGATCATGGTCAGGGCGTGCTGCTTCTTGTCGAGATTGTAGGTCTCGGCCTCAGATATCGTGTTCAGCGCCTCGTGCCAAGCCTCGGACAGCGTTTTGGCCCTGGCGAGATCACCGGCTAAAGCCGCTTCGCTGGCCGCCGCCGACAAAAGATCGAGCGCGCGGCGGTTGAAGATATCGAACTGGATCGCCTGGTCGCGGCCGGCGACGGCTTCGGCCAGGCGGTGCGCGCTGGCAATATCCGGCTTGCTCGCTGCCACCAGGGCATCGAGCGCGCCGGCAATCTCCAGCCCGCCATACTGGGTAAGCAGGATCGCGTTGCGGGCGCTGCCCCCTGCCCGCTCGGCCAGTGCCGCGCGCGCCGCCGGATCGTCGGGCGGCGGTGGCTCGACATTTTCCAGCACGGCCATCAGCTCGTCAGGCGCAAGAGGCGTCAGCCGCACCATCTGGCAGCGCGAGCGGATCGTCGGCAAAAGGCTACCCGGCGCATGCACGATGAGGATGAACAGGGTGTGCGCCGGCGGCTCCTCGAGATTCTTGAGCAAGGCATTGGCGGCGTTGGTGTTCATGTCGTCAGCCGGGTCGACGATGACGACGCGGTAACTGCCATCGTGCGAGGTCATCGACAGGAAGCGGCTGACCTTGCGGATCTCATCGACGGTGAGCACCGTCTTGAAGCTCTTGGTCTTGTCGTTGGCGGGACGCGTGAGATGCAGCACCGAAGGATGCGCGCCGGTGGCGATCTGGCGAAACAGCGACGACGCCGGATCGGGGACCGCGAGCGTTTCGGGCGCGGCCGCGAAGTCCGGATGTTTGAGAAGGTGATGCGCCAGGTGGAAGGCAAGCGTCGCCTTGCCGATGCCGTGCGGCCCGGCGAGGATCAGCGCGTGCGGCAGCTTGCCGGCGCGGTAGGCGGAGGCAAGCATGCCTGCCGCCTGCGCATGGCCGATAAGCCGCGGCGTTTCCGATGGCTCGGGAACGCCGTCCAGCGTGTCGTGCTGTTCGGGAGCGATGCGTTCGAAGATCATGCCGGCGCCGTCTGCCTGCTTTGCGTCGGCATCCGCTTTTCCAGCACCGCGAACACGGCCGCGGTGACGACGTTTTCAACCGTTTCGGGATCGGCCGACGCATCGACAACGATGCAGCGATCCGGTTCTGCCTCGGCGATCGCCAAAAAGGCCTCGCGCCGGCGCCGGTGGACGGCGAGCGTCTCCTTCTCGAAGCGGTCGGCGCTGTCGCCGGCGCCGCGACGTGCCGCCGCGCGCTTCAGGCCTTCGGCCGGATCGATATCGAAGATCAGCGTCATGTCGGGAACCATACCGTTGATGGCGACTGCCTCCAGTGCTTCCATGAAATCCGGATCGAGCCCTCCGGTAACGCCTTGATAGACGCGGGAGGAATCGATGAACCGGTCGCAAAGCACGATCGAGCCGCGCTCGACCGCCGGCCGGATCACCTGCTCGACATGGTCGGATCGTGCGGCGGCGAACAGGATTGCTTCCATCTTGGGGCCGAACGGTTCGGCCGCGCCCGACAAAAGCACATGTCTCACCGCCTCGGCGCCCGGCGAGCCGCCCGGCTCGCGCGTCACCAGAACCTCGTATTTCTTGGCGCGCATGCGCCGCGCCAGCCGCTCGATCTGCGTCGACTTGCCCGCTCCTTCGCCGCCTTCGAAGGTGATGAAAAATCCGCTCGCCAATCGAGAATGCCTTTGCCCGCGCTGGCCGCTGTCATAGCTGTCGTCCGACAAAAGGTCCACGCGCCTGCCCGATCACAAATGCTTCTGACGCAGCCAGCCGACAGCCAGTTCCTTGGCGGCGTCGAGCGCGCGCTGCGGCAGCGTGCCCACTTTCACCGACTCCGCGGCGAACAGCGGCGTTCGCTGGCTCAGCGTGTCGCCTATCCAAACGCGCAACTCCCCGACCGGTTGCCCCTCCTCCACCGGCGCCGCCACCGGACCTTCATAGACGATCCTGGCGGTCAGCTTGTCGCGATTGGCTATCGGCAGAAAGATGTCCACCGGACCCTTGGCTTTCAAGGCCACGCCGGATTTGGCGCCGCCAAAAACCTGGGCTTCGCCGACCACCTCGTCCTTGGCGAATATCTCCGTCTTCTGGAATGACCGCGACCCCCAATCGAGCAGCTTGCGCGCCTCTTCGGAGCGTTCGCGATCGCTGGCCAGCCCGCTCAGGGCGGCGATCACGCGGATGCCGTTGTGGCTGACCGTGCCGACGATGCCGAAGCCGGCGGATTCGCTTGCGCCTGCCACAAAGCCGTCGGCATCGATGCCCATGGCCAGCAGCGGGTTGCGGTTCCTCTGCGAGATCTTGTTCCAGGTGAAATCCGGCTGGCCGTAATAATGGAAGAACTCCGGATAGTCGCGCCAGACATGCAGCGCCAGCATCGTCAACTCGCGCACCGTGGTCTGCTGGCCGTCAGCCGGCAGTCCGGTCGAGTTGACGAAGGTCGATTTCGCGAGGCCGATCTCGCGGGCACGCTCGGTCATCTGCGCGGCGAAATTCGCTTCCGAGCCCGCCATGCCTTCGGCGAGCACGATGCAGCCGTCATTGGCGGCCTGCACCGTCACGCCCTGGATCAGATCCTCGACGCGGACCGCTGACTTGAGCTTGGCGAACATGGTCGAGGTGCCGGACGGCGCGCCGCCGGTGCGCCAGGCGTTCTCGCTGACCACGAAAGTGTCGTCGAGCGTGATCCGCTTCGACTTGATGGCGTTGAACACCACTTCCATCGTCATCAGCTTGGCCATGGAAGCCGGCGGGATCGGCTCGTCGGCATCCTTGGCAAACAGCACCGTGCCGGTATCGGCGTCGATCATGAAGGCCTGGGCGGCTTTGGTCTCGAAAAGCTGAGCGCTCGCCGGTACGGCGCAAAGCAGCATCAACGCCAACCCCAGAAGAAGTCCGGCGAAAGGCGGAAGAGCGCGGAACTGCATGAAATATCGACCCGTTAGCCGCATTGGCCCGGTCAAGCTATCAGGGTTTTTTCGGCCGGATCAACGGCGCGCTCGAAATTGATCAGTTTCGCACAACCAATGCATCCGGCGCCCCGTGCGACCATGCCGCCTGCAGCAGGTCGTCGATGCTGCCATGGCCATCCGGATAGACGTTGACGGCATACCAGTCGTTGCCGTCGAGCTCGGTCCGCTGGATTTCAGTCTTGCCGAACGGCTCCAGTGCCGTCGCCACGCGCTTTGCCTCGGCGGCGTCGTCGAAGGAGCCGGCCGCGACATAGTCCAAGGCCGACGTCTGTTCCTGCCGGTTCGATTTCTTCCACGACTGCAGGATGTCGGCCGGCGACATGCCGCTACCATCGAGCGCGGCAAAGACGTCGGCGCGATTGACGCGCTCATCCGCGTAGGACAGCGAGGCCATGGCAAAAGGCGAGTTCGGCGGCAGCCTGAACTCCGGCCGCTCCGGCACAATCGGCCCGAAATCCGGCAATGTGACGTCGCTGGCGCCCGGCGCCTGCGCCGACATCGCCGGTTGCGCGGTCGGCTGCTCCGACAGACCCGGCTGCGCGGTGAACGCCTGGCCCGAATTGGTCAACTGGCCAGGGAACGGCACGGCGGCTGGAGGCGCGTCCGTCTGCATGCTGGGCGACGGGCCATTCATGGCGACCATAACGCCGGTCGGCAGGCCGTCGGACGGATCAGGCCGCCGATTGCCCGGATGGTAGGAGGCCATCAGATACTGGTCGTCATTGCCATCGAGCGGTGCCCGGCCGACATATTCGACCTTCACCTCTGCGGTGCCGACCTTGTCATAGTCGAGCATTTGTGCGGCTCGCTCCGAGACGTCGATGATACGGCCCTCATGATATGGGCCGCGGTCGTTGACGCGCACGATGACCGAGCTGCCGGTGTCGAGGTTGGTAACGCGGGCGTAGCTCGGCAGCGGCATGGTCGGATGCGCCGCCGTGAGCTGGGCCGTGTCATAGACTTCACCATTGGCGGTCAGCCGGCCATGGAAGGCATCGCCATACCAGGAGGCCAGGCCGACCTTGGCGTAGCGCTTGTCTTCCTTCGGGTAATACCACTTGCCGCGCACCTGATACGGCTTGCCGAGCTGATCACGGCCACCGCCGCGCCGCATGAAGTTGACGCGCGGGCTCGCCTTCACGCCATATTCGGATTCGGCGAAATATTCCTTGGAGCGCGGCCGCTTGTCGACCATCGCCTTAGGTTGCGGCGTGGAGGTGCAGGCGGCAAGCAGCACCGCCGACAGGGCGCACAGCACAAAAGCAGGAGCGCGACGAAGACGCGGGCGCGCCGAGGTCTGCATGTTTTCGATTGTCCCCTACAGTCTTGCCGCCACCAGTCGGGGCCAAAGCGCCCGCGAATGCCAGCAACACCTTGATCCCCAATCCCTTTGTGC
Organism: Mesorhizobium sp. LEGMi-168a; assembly: GCF_058312955.1. Lineage (NCBI taxonomy): Bacteria > Pseudomonadati > Pseudomonadota > Alphaproteobacteria > Hyphomicrobiales > Phyllobacteriaceae > Mesorhizobium > Mesorhizobium sp. LEGMi-168a. The sequence continues at coordinate 244,271 of NZ_JBZEGV010000001.1, read as the reverse complement.
ACAGGAATTGTTTATCACGATGTTAATCGATTATGGCCGGAACCCGGCGAGATTATGGCGAGACCTGCCAGCGCGGAACGAACCCTGCATGGATGAGCGCCGGATGGAGGGGCAGCTTTTTGGAGGGGGGACTTCCTTTTTCCAACCGGCGCTCATGGCGCTGGAATTCCCCGCGCCGAGCAAGAGCCTAGCACGAGCCTGCGCAGGGATTTCCTAGATCGAACGGATAATTCGGCTCATCTATATTAGCTATCGCTTTGATAATCCATAAGCCGCGCGGCGTTGCGTCGGCCAAGCCGCGCTTCCAGCGTTCCGTGCAGCTCACGGCGTCCCAAGGTTGGCTTGCGCATTATATTAGCAATAGCTTGTATTTGAAGCGAAGCAGGATCATATTGAAGGTTCAATGTATCGGGAACCTCTGAGGGAGGGCTTTCGATGCGCACGATCATGTTCCTGATCGCGCTGGCGGCCTGCTTCGCCGTATGGGATCGTTTGGCGAACGACGGCGCCTACACCGCGGCAATGGAGCATAGCATCCAGGGCGCGGCACAGCGGCTCCCGGGGTGATTGGCTCCGTCAGCAAACATCCTTCTCGATCCCGCGGAAACATTTACGCACATCTTCTGCCCGGACAGCAGGAAGGCGCCGCCGCGATGGTTGACGCAGCCCTGACCGCCGCACTACAGGAGAAGCGCGAACCGGTCGGGAACGCCTCCGGCGCCAACTCGGCGCCAACCATTTGAGATCGACCGATAGCGATAGTCCTAAGTGGTTGAAATACCACGATGGAGGGATGGCCGAGCGGTTTAAGGCACCGGTCTTGAAAACCGGCGTGGGCGCAAGTTCACCGTGGGTTCGAATCCCACTCCCTCCGCCACAATGGCAATAAATTCAAATACTTAAGTTCTGCTTTAGGGCCGTGACATAACTTTTGCCCTTCCCCAAAAAACACCGGTAGCTGAACCAGTCGGGCCAATTGCAGCGCCAACGCTTTCCTGCAACTATCAATGGATGAAGGACAGGGGGGAAGGAATGGCGAAATGGCAATTGGCCTTTGCCCTCATAGCTGCATCGAGTCCTGCGGCACAGGCCGGTTTCTTCAGCGGAAATGAACTCTATGGCTTCTGCACGGAAAGCCCGGAGGTCGCGCTCGGCTAAGTTATGGGCGTCGGCGACATGGAAGGGCTCAACATGGGCGTGATCGACGCGCAAAGCGGCAGGAGCGTCATGCCAAAGCAGTTCATTTGTATTCCCGAGCACGCGACCGGTCGTCAGATCAAAGACCTAGCTTGCAAATACCTTACGGATCACTCTGGGGAGCGACAAATGCAGGCGGTCATTCTCGTCTACAAAGCGATGCTCGATGCATGGCGGTGTTCGTCGTAGAAAAGGCCCGGAAGCCCGAAGCCGCTGTTGAACTTGCTTTTGAGGATCGCTGATTGCGTGAAAGCGCCCGCTACGTTGCCGCAACGGGCGCTTCCAGTGGCCTCGCTCTGCCCCCCCTCGCCGACAAGACGGTAGGCCTCGCCTTGCTGGACAATAAGCACGCGTCAGTTGAGACGCTGCATATTCGAGTTGCGTGATCTTTCTGCCACAGAGACAAAAAGGGCCCGGAAGCCGAAGGCGCCGACGGGAATGTGAGCTGTCTGACATACATTGCGACCTCATCCTGATTGGGTTTCGGAATGGGGGTTGAAGCAATGCACAATCAATCGTGGAAGACATCCGTTGAACTCGACCACGTCGGGGATGCGGCGTTCGTGCGCGTCATCGAGGACGGGGTTGTAAGGATCAAGACATTCAAGTCAGAAACAGAAGCCAAAGCGTTCGCCAACAGTGAAAAGGTTCGGCTGGGCCTAGCTTCCGATAAACGCTAAAAAGCCCGGCCACCTGAGCAGCCGAGACCGAGCCGAGATATTTTAGAGACCACTAACCAATGTGAGTTTTGTCACAGACGCATCGACGCATCGGTCTAGCTTGCAGCGTCTAGTTCCTGCAGCGGTGAAGGAAAGGAGTAACTCCGATGCTCGTGAACCTTCCTATGCTTATGAACCTTCCTCTTGTCGTAGCTGGTCCCCTTGTCGATTGGCTCGGTCGCCGAGCCGATCAGAAGGCGCTGTTGAAGGCAATGGACGAGCTGAGCGGGTCACCGGCCGACATGCTCAGCGACATCGGGATTTCCCGTGACGACATTGAGACCGCGCGCGGGCGGTCCAGCCGGAGGGTGGGCTAATTAAAAAGGCCCGGAAGCCGAAGCCTCAGAGCCCATTTTCAAATCGCAAATTTGCGACTTGGTCAGCGCCTCAACACCGCGACGTGCCCGACCTCGTGATTGATCAGGACTTGGAATTCCGCGCCATGGATGGCTTGCATCTTCTCAGTAAGGATGCGGGCCTGCGCAGCCAGATCATCTATGACTAAGCGCAGAGCAGGTTCGTCCTTTTGGATGCGTTACGAGCATATTAGCAATGGCGTATATTTAGCGTCAGGCCGGTTCTTGGCGTTCTCCTTCCAAGTCCCGCCCGGTCAGGCCCGGTGGCAGCCCACCCGAAAGCTAGCTGCCGGGCCGCTCCCATTCATGGACATGTCCAACGCCGCTTGTGGCCTGGGCAAGCGCTAACTCCCGCGGCGTGTGACTTTATGCGACCCTCAGGTTAATGACGCGCATCACTGCGACCACTGTTCCGTTGTTCGTAGCAGCCTCTTTCGTACTGCCCTTGCCGCAGCTCCAAACGTCGCCTTCCTTGGCCGTGAACTTCATATCGCCGGCCGTAACTTCCAGCTCGCCTTCAGTGACCGTGCAGACCATGTCGTCGGTCATCACATCCCCCAGCGGGCTAGTTCCTTTTGGCTGATAAATCACGTCTTCCATGACGATTTTCTTGTACCCCTTGATATGGGAGTCGCGTGTCCCCCGTTCGACTAGCCGAACGCCAGGAAAAATCTCTTTGCCCTCGGTCGGGCCGTAGGTCTTGGCCGCTACCGGAGTGGACTTTGCGGCCAATAGCGGGACGGCCAACGAGGTGGCACCAAGGGCGAGAGCATTACGTCGATTCATCTTCATAACATCCTCCCTGAGTTAGTCCGCCCGGCTGGGCGAACCTGATATTTTACGCGCCTGAGAAACCAAACAGTCAAAGCACAATTGAACAGGCCGCCCGGTTCGTTTACCGCCGCCAACGAGATTAAGGCGCAGGGCTACCTTAGACAGCACCTCAGCTCACGCCGGCCTGCAGGCTATCGGTTTAGTGGGTCCTCGGCCATGACGTGGTAGAGGAGCAGGTACGCTAGCAGGGACACGAAGCCGCCTAATAGGTCCTGGCCCGTCAGACCGAAATTGTACGCGAGATCAAATGCCAGCACCGCCATTTGCTCCGCCTATCTCCGATGGAAATAGAACCGTTAGACAGAGCTAATGTTCCCATAGGTGGCCTCGGACAGAAGGCCCTGCGGCACGGTCCGCACATCCGGCAGGATGGCCGATGCCAATATTCATGATTGCTAATTTAACGAATCGTTGACCGCGCTGTCTCATATTAGGACAGCGCGGTCCTAGCCACCCACTGGCCCGCGCAGGCGGCTCCGGCGCCTCTGCCGCAACGCCCCAAGTCGGAGCCGCCACCTTTCGCCTATATACCAGCAATGGTTGAATGAACGGTTACGACACGTGCTTTCTAATACGCTTTCCCGATCGCTCGACTTTGATGGATTGCTCTGAGCGAAGGGGATTCACAACTTGCGAGATCTGATTTACTCTATGAGCAATCAATGATCGCAAGGTGGCAACCGTGGAAGCGATTTTCGATGACATCGCCAGCGCTTTGAAGGCCCAACAGACAAGCCTGCGAGATCGCTACGGAACCTTTGCCACGCGCCTGCTTGAACATGCAGCGTTAGGCGTCGCAATCGGCTTTGGCATCGCGTTGGGCCGTCTGCTGACCGGCTAAGAGCCCGCTCTGTCTCATTTCAGGACTGCAATGCTGGCACCGGTCTTGCATCGACGAGTTTGCCGGCTGGTCCCGGCCCCGGTCGCATTCCCAATCGGGTTGCAAATTCGTCGGGCTTGAGGTGGCGGGGCCTCGCCTGGCGGGTTTGCCATTACATTAGCGATTGCTTGTAAAGCGAACGAAGTAGGCGGATAATTGCACCGGGACTTAAGGGGAAGGTTCCGATGCGCATGATCCTGCTTCTGATCGCCGTCGCCGCCTGCTTTTTTCTATGGGACCACTACGCAAACGATGGGCGTTATACAGGTGACGTCGAGCGCAGCTTCAGGCAGGCTGCAGCCGATCTGCCAACTGGCGGCCGCCCTCCTGCCATCACCTTCAACCGCAATCTGCTAAAGCGCTGACTCTGCTGGAACCAGATTCCCGCGATTGAGACCGAGACGTCCCTGGTGGACAAGGCAACGTGACGGCCATACTCTCACTCCGAGGGAGTGAAGGGCGATGCAACTCAACATCGGTGCCGACGACGCTGATCGTTGGCGGAAAAATCTGAAGCGGGCGCGCAGGCGCCGCTGGCGCCTGACGAGTAATGCAATGATATGGGCCTTGATCGTCATGGCGATGGCGATCTCGATCACCCTGTTAGCGCTGAAGGCTCTCTAAAAGCCCGTCTTCCCTGACATGGTTGGGGGCGGCGCGCCACTTCGTCGTCCGTCGGTGTCGGTGATTCTGTTTTGCCCATCCCACTACCCAAATCGAAAGTTTCGCATGGTCATATCCGATACGAGGCCGTCGGCCGCTGCATCTATTGTGCAGACACGAACATATAGTCCCAGAAGGCCTTGGGGGGACATGGATTCTTGAAAAGGCCAGTTGCCCAAAGTGCCAGAAAGAGACCTGCAACTTTGAGGGCGTCGTTCAAGGCCACATGATGGGGAACTATCGGGTCTACGTTGGCCTCTCCAAATCTAAGAAGAAACAAGAAACCATAAGGGTTATTTCCCTCGACAAGGATAAAAACGAAATCGAAGTCGACCTTTCGAAGTCGGAGGCACCTGTTGGCCTATCTCTGCCTGTGTTTCACCCGGCTGATGCCGGCGCGGCAACGTTAATTAGCAACCACTGAATTCCACAAGGTTGGCACCAGCCAGCCGTGTTAAATGGCGGCGGTCATCCACCTGGAGCGCAGTCATGACTTCTCCCATTGGAAACCAGCACGGCGCTGGCGCCGTGCAGCGTACGACCAAGCTTCCGACATCACCCGAGGCAACCTTTCCCGGCAAGAGCGCCGAGAGCGTTGGTCATCTTGCAAAAGCCTCTGTTTTGGAGACGGGAGACAGTGAGCCAGGCGCTCAAGGTCGGGCAGCATCGAGAATCGCCCGGATGGACGTCACGGTGCTTCCCTCGCCCGGTTCGGAGGATAGCCAGGCGCCGGACACCGGAACCGGCAGCGATGGGCCGACGGACCAGAGTGCCGGTGAGAATGCCCTGGAATAGCCCGGCAGTCGGTGCAATCGCTGGCCGCGCCGACCCCGACTATGGCGCCGAACAAATGCTGGTGAGCTGAAGTCGGCGCCAATCTCACAAGCGCGTGCGGTTGGTTGATTTCTCAGACAAGATATGCTGCTTGTCGCGCCCATGAAAAAGCTCTGCCTGATGGCTCTGGCGTCCCTGACGCTGGCCTGGCCGGCCAAGGCGATGGACAACGCACTGCGCGCCGGCCTGCTGAAACTCGATCCGCAGACTCGTCTCGAGCAGCGTTGCGATGCGGAAGTGCTCGACCGGATCAGCCATGACGACCGCAACTACAAGGCCGACCGCGTCGTGGCCTACGCCTTCGCCACGCCGCAGATGAGCGCCGATGCGATCAGGAGTCCCGGCGCCGCCTTTCGCAGCAAAGGTCAATGGTACCGGCTGAAGTTCAAATGCCAGACCGCGCCCGACCACATGCAGGTGCTGCAGTTCCGCTACAAGATCGGCGACGAAATCCCGGAAACCGACTGGGCAAAATACAATCTTTACGACTGACGGATTGCCGTCGGTAGGCTGCGCCAAAGTCAGCCTTTTCGGCTGCAGACTCCATATGGATTCCGGTGGAACAACACGATGCGCAAGCGCTTGCTCCGGCTGGTTCTCTTGACGTGCGGGAACGATACACGTTAGGGCGTCGGCATATTCGACGACCGGCACTCGGCGAACAGCAAAGGGCTTCCAGACGATGGACATTTTCAGCGCCGCAAGCCTGAGCGCCCTTCTTCAGGTCATCGCGATCGACCTGGTGCTTGCCGGCGACAATGCCATCGTCATCGGGCTCGCCGCTGCCGGACTGCCCTCCGACCAGCGCAAGAAGGCGATCCTCGTCGGTGTCCTTGCAGCGACCGTGCTGCGCATCCTGTTTGCCGCTGTCACCGTCAAGCTGCTCGCCATCGTCGGCCTGTTGCTGGCAGGCGGCATCCTGCTGTTGTGGGTCTGCTGGAAGATGTATCGCGAGCTTCGCACCTCGCATGCGGACGAGGAGGAGGCCACGGAAGCGCTGGCCAACTCCGACCTCAATATGGACAAGGCAATCGCCGGCAAGGCGCCGCGCAAGACGCTCGGCCAGGCGGCGCTGCAGATCGTCATTGCCGACGTGTCGATGTCGCTCGACAACGTGCTGGCCGTCGCCGGCGCGGCGCGGGATCATTTCTGGGTGCTGATCATCGGGCTCGTGCTGTCGATCGGCTTGATGGGCCTTGCCGCGAGCTTCATTGCCCGGCTGCTGCACCGTTACCGCTGGATTGCCTATATCGGCTTGCTGATCATCCTCTACGTCGCGCTCGACATGGTCTACCGCGGTGCGATGGAGGTCTGGCCGCATGTCAACAATGCGGTGAGCTGACACCGCCTCCTGGCGCGGGCTCCAACTGGCCGACGACCCGGCTCTTCGCACTGCGTTTTGCCGCAGCAACGGCCAGCCCATACCAATGCCGCAATTAGTGTGGTATGGCGCCGCCGATCCCGAAAAACCCGGAAAACCTTATGTCTGCCCCTCGTGTCAGTTTCGTCAGTCTTGGATGCCCGAAGGCGCTCGTCGATTCCGAGCGCATCATCACGCGGCTGCGCGCCGAAGGTTACGAGATCGCCCGCAAGCATGACGGCGCCGACCTCGTCGTTGTCAACACTTGCGGCTTCCTCGATTCGGCACGTGACGAGTCGCTCAACGCCATCGGCTCCGCCCTTTCGGAAAACGGCCGCGTCATCGTCACCGGCTGCCTCGGCGCCGAGCCGGAGGTGATCCGCGAGAAACATCCCAACGTGCTGGCGATCACCGGTCCGCAAGCCTATGAGAGCGTAATGGCGGCGGTGCATGAGGCCGCTCCTCCCAGCCACGACCCCTACATCGACCTCCTGCCGCCGCAGGGCGTGAAGCTCACGCCGCGGCACTACGCCTATCTGAAGATTTCGGAAGGCTGCAACAACCGCTGCACCTTCTGCATCATCCCGGCGCTGCGCGGCGACCTCGTCTCGCGGCCGGCGGCGGACGTGCTGCGCGAGGCCGAGAAGCTGGCCAGGGCCGGCGTCAAGGAGATCCTCGTCATCTCGCAGGACACCAGCGCCTACGGCATCGACATCAAATACCAGACGAGCCTGTTCGGCGAGCGCGAGGTGCGGGCAAAATTCCTCGACCTCGCCGAGGAGCTCGGCAAGCTCGGCATCTGGATACGCATGCATTATGTGTACCCTTACCCGCATGTCGCCGACGTCATTCCGCTGATGGCGGAGGGAAAAATCCTCCCCTATCTCGACATCCCGTTCCAGCACGCCTCGCCGCAGGTGCTGAAGAACATGCGGCGACCCGCCCATGGCGAAAAGACACTGGAGCGCATCCGCGGCTGGCGCGAGGTCTGCCCGGATCTTGCCATCCGTTCGACCTTCATCGTCGGCTTCCCAGGTGAGACCGAAGACGATTTCCAGATGCTGCTCGACTGGCTGGACGAGGCCAAGATCGACCGCGCCGGCTGCTTCAAATACGAACCGGTCAAGGGCGCGCGCTCCAACGATCTCGGCCTCGATCAGGTGCCGCAGGAGATCAAGGAAGCCCGCTGGCATCGCTTCATGCAGCGCCAGCAGAAGATCTCGGCAACGCAGTTGGCCAAGAAAGTCGGCAAGCGTTTGCCGGTGCTGATCGACGAGGCGCACGGCACGTCTGCCAAGGGCCGCACCAAGTACGACGCGCCCGAGATCGACGGTTCGGTGCACATCCAGTCGCGCCGCCCGCTGCGCGCCGGCGAGATCGTCACCGTCAAGGTCGACCGCGCCGACGCTTACGATCTCTACGGCTCCGCGGTTTAGATTCAAAACATCTTCGAAAGACCAACACCCGGCCTGGCAGGCAGGGCCGGTCCGGTTTCACCACATCCCGGCGGGATCGCAAGTCGCAGAAAGGGCGCCATGCGGCGCCCTCCTGCCGTCGACAGCCCCTAGAGCAATTCCAGGAAAAGTGTGAAACGGTTTTCCGTCCGGAATTGCGTCAAAACAAAGAGATAGAGCGGTTCGGCGTTTCCGTGAAACGATGAACCGCTCTTAGGGCTCTGGCAGCGTCGTCAGAGCCTCACTGCCTCGATTGCAGCCAGGGAACGGTCGATCACCTTGTCGAGGGTCTCATCGAGGCGCGTGCCGGTAGAGCCGATTGCGACCACCGACAGCCGTGCGGCAAATCCCAGGTGGTAGTCCACGAACCACTCGGGGTGCGGCTCCGGAAACGGTCCCCACCACGGAGGAAGCTTCGGTATCTTCGGTCGCGTCGGGCACCAATCGTCAAGGTCGCTCAACAGCGCTTTCATATCCAGCCCGCCTCGCTCGGCCACCCACGCGTAGCGGACAAATTCGTCGGCGACTGCGGCGCCCAGTTCATGCGGCGGCAGCGGCTGAGGATTGAGTGCGACCCGCATAAGCTGACCCTGCGGCCCGTGCGGAATGACATCGTAAATCGCAGGAATGCGTTTCCCGATGATTGCCAAAAGTTTTTTATTCAATTGCATAAGACCTCCTTCTACGGGCGCTTGTCACGCCAGTTGATTTCGTCCGAACTGCATGAGCAGCATGGAAGTAGAGGTGATTGGTGTATGTGAAAGCAGTCACGAAACTGGTCGCAGATATTGCGCCGGTCACGTGATAGCGTTGAATTCAGAAGATCTAGAGCGAGGTTTACCCTCAAACACTTGGCGCAAAGTCCGCCGAACGTTCGTTAGCCGACTGGTAAAGCCAGATACAGCCTCAGCCTGAGCCAGTAGAGTCTTGCCAATCCATCTTGCAAGCGAAACGAACATCCGCCCCAAATCAGGCGGGGTGGTCAGCAGTATGAGGGCGCCACGCGGCGCCCTCCGGGTTCGAAGTGCGCCGCAGCTTACTGCGGCAGCTTGTCGTCGATGCCTTTGACATAGAAATTCATGCCGAGCAGCGTGCCGTCGTCGGCAACCTCGCCGTCCTTCAACCAGGGCGATCCGTCCTGCTTGGACACCGGGCCGGTGAAGGGGTTCCAGCCGTCGGCAATCTTCTTCGCGGTGGCCTCGGCCATCGCCTTGACGTCGTCGGGCATGTTGGTGAAGGGCGCGAGCTTGACGGCGCCGTCCTTGATGCCGAGCCACACATTGTCCGGCTTCCAGGTGCCATCGAGTGCCGCCTGCACGCGGCTGATGTAGTACGGGCCCCACTCGTCGGTCAGAGAGGTCAAGGCGGCGTTCGGCGCGAACTTGATCATGTCCGACGACTGGCCGAAGCCATGCAGCTTGCGCTCCTCGGCGACCTGCAGGGCGGCAGTGGAGTCGGTGTGCTGGACGATGATGTCGGCGCCCTGGTCGAACAGCGCCTTGGCGGCGTCGGCTTCCTTGCCCGGATCGAACCAGGAGTTCACCCACACGATCTTGACCTTGAAGTCGGGATTGATCGACTGCGCGCCGAGGATGAAGGAGTTGATGCCCATCACCACTTCCGGAATCGGGAAGGAGACGATGTAGCCGGCTAGGCCCTTCTTCGATTCCTTGGCCGCGATCTGGCCGAGCACATAGCGGCCCTCGTAGAAGCGTGCGTTGTAGATGCCGAGATTGTCGCCGGTCTTGTAGCCGGTGGCATGCTCGAACATCACCTTCGGAAACTTCTTGGCGACCTTCACCTCGGCGTCCATGAAGCCGAAGGAAGTGCCGAAGATGATCTTGCACTTCTCGCGCGCCAGGCGCTCGAAGGCGCGGTCGGCGTCCGGGCCTTCCGAGACGTTCTCGAGATAGGCGGTCTCGACCTTGTCGCCGAGCGCCTTCTCCACCTCGAGGCGGCCCTGGTCGTGCTGGTAGGAATAGCCGAAGTCGCCGATCGGACCCGTATAGACCCAGCAGGCCTTGAGCTTGTCGGCCGCCTCGGCGGTCGCCGCCAGCGACAGGGCCGCGGTCGTGGTCATAAGCGCAATGAGCAGTTTTTTCATCGTGTTACCTCTCTGAATTAAGCCTTGGAGCTTCCCGTCTTTTTGTTGTCGTCAACGATCCGGAACGAATGGCTGCCCCAACGAAGCCGGCGTGTTCATCATCGTCAGCCGCTTGTTGCGCGAGATTAGAACGAGAACCACGATGGTTGCCAGATAGGGCAGCGAAGAAAGAAACTGCGAAGGCACCGGAATGCCAAAAGCCTGTGCATGAAGCTGGCCGATCCACACCGCGCCGAAGATATAGGCGCCGGCCAGCACCCGCCACGGACGCCAGGATGCGAACACCACCAGCGCCAGTGCGATCCAGCCGCGGCCCGCGCTCATGTTCTCGACCCATTGCGGCGTATAGACCAGCGACAGATGCCCCCCGGCAAGGCCGGCGCAGGCGCCGCCGAAGATGACCGCGAGATAGCGGTAGCGGATGACCTTGATGCCGAGCGCATGCGCCGAGCCGTGGCTGTCGCCGATTGAGCGGAGCGTCAGGCCCGTGCGCGTCCTGAACAGGAACCACATCACCGCGGCGGTCAGCGCGATCGAGACGTAGAACAACGGATCCTGGCCGAAGATCAGCCTGCCGACGACCGGGATCGAGCTCAGGCCGGGAATGTCGAGGTTAGGCAGCCTGACGCCGGGCTGGCCGACGAAGCTGGTGCCGATCATGCCGGAGAGGCCGAGGCCGAGCAGCGTGAGCGACAGGCCGGTGGCCACCTGGTTGGTGGCCAGGGACAGCGTCATCACTGCGAAGAGCAGCGAAAACAGCGCCCCGACGATGATCGCGGCAAGCAGGCCGATCCAGGGCGAGCCGGTGAGATAGCCGGCGCCGAAGCCGCCGACCGCGCCCATGATCATCATGCCCTCGACGCCGAGGTTCAGCACGCCGGAGCGCTCGACCACAAGTTCGCCGATCGCGGCGATCAAGAGCGGCGTCGCCGCGGTGGCGATGGTCAAAAGGATGTTGACGGTGATGTCCATCAGCGGGCCTCCTCCAGCTTGGGCGCGGCCTCGAGTTTCGGCGCGGCAAAGCCGATCAGACGAATGCGGTAGTGAATGAGCGTGTCGCAGCCGAGCACGAAGAACAGAAGCATGCCCTGAAACACCCGCGCCACCTTGTCGGAGATGCCGAGTGCGCTCTGCACAGCCTCGCCTCCGAGATAGGTCAGCGCCAGCACCAGGCCCGCGGCGACGATGCCCAACGGATTGAGCCGGCCGAGGAAGGCGACAATGATGGCGGTGAAGCCGTAACCGGGCGAGATCACCGGCTGCAGCTGGCCGATGGCGCCGGAGACTTCCGAGATGCCGGCAAGGCCAGCCAGCGCGCCGGACAAAAGAAAAGTGAAAAAGACCATCTTGTTGAAACCGAAGCCGGCGAAACGCCCTGCCCTCGGGCTCGAGCCCAGCACGCGGACCTCAAAGCCCTTCAGCATGCGGCTCATCATCAGCCAGACCGCTACGGCCGCGACCAGCGCGAAGACGAAACCCCAATTGGCGCGACCGGCATCCGGCATCAGCTCCGGCAGGATGGCCGAGTCGCCGAACTGGATGGTCTGTGGGAAGCCGTGACCCTGCGGATCGCGCCAGGGTCCGCGCACCAGCCAGTCGAGGAAGAGCTGTGCCACATAGACCAGCATCAGGCTGGTCAGGATTTCGTTGGTGCTGAAGCGGGTCTTCAAAAGCGCGGGGATCGCCGCGTAGAGCGCACCGCCGACCATGCCGAGCAAGAGCATCAGCGGCAGGACAAGAGGCCCTTCGAATTGAGGAAACAGCACCGGGATGATCGAGCCGAAGATGCCGCCCAGAATGAACTGGCCCTCGGCGCCGATGTTCCAGATGTTGGCCTTGTAGCAGACCGACAGGCCGACGGCGATCAGGATGAGCGGCGCCGCCTTGATGGCCAGCTCGTGCAACTGCCAGACCTCGCTGATCGGCTGAACGAAGTAGACATTGAAGGCGTTGAACGGATTGACGCCAAGCAACGCGAACATGATGGCGCCGGCAATCACCGTCAGCGCGAAGGCAATGAAAGGCGAGAGCACCGAAAACAGCGCCGAGCGCTGCGGGCGTTTGACCAGTTCGAGGCGCATCATGCCGTCTCCATGGTGTGTTCGGCGTGGCCGGGCTCGGCGCCGCCCATCAACAGGCCGATCTTTTCGAAGGTGGCTTCAGCGATGGGCAGCGGCGCCGACAATTCGCCGTTGTGCATGACCGCGATCGCGTCCGACAGCTCGAACAATTCGTCGAGGTCCTGGCTGATGACGAGAACCGCCGAGCCGCTGCGGGCGAGCTCGATCAGCGCCTGGCGGATATGGGCGGCAGCACCCGCATCGACACCCCAGGTCGGCTGGTTGACCACCATCACGCTCGGCTTGCGGTCGAGCTCGCGGCCGACGATGAATTTCTGCAGATTGCCGCCGGAGAGCGCCGCCGCCTCAGGATCGGGCGCGCTCTTGCGCACGTCCATCGCGGCGATGATGCGTTGGGCGGCGCCGTAGACCGAAGCGTTCTTGACCATGCCGCCTGAGCCGACGAAGGACTTGCCGTCGGTGGCGTGGCGCGACAGCAGCAGGTTCTCCGAGAGCTTCATACGGGGCGCCGCGCCATGGCCGAGGCGTTCTTCCGGCACGAAGGCCGCCCCCATCAGTCGCCGGCCGGTGATCGAAAGCGCGCCGGCATCCTTGCCGCGGATGCGCACGGAGCCGGCATCCTGCTGCAGCACTTCGCCGGAGACGGATTCGAAGAATTCGCCCTGACCGTTGCCGGCGACACCGGCAATGCCGATCACCTCGCCGGCGCGCACGCTGAGGTTGATGTTCTTGAGTGGAACGGCGAAGGGCGTCGCCGGCTTGCGGGTAAGCCCGCGGACTTCGAGCAGCGCCGGCGCGGTCTCGATGCCTTCGGCCGGTGCGCGCACCACCGCCTTGACCTCATTGCCGACCATCATGCGGGCAAGCGATGCGGCCGTCTCCTGGCGCGGGTTGCAATGGCCGACCACCTTGCCGTGACGCAGCACGGTGGCGCGGTCGCAGATGCGTTTGACCTCTTCCAGCCGGTGCGAAATATAGAGGATCGACTTGCCTTCGGAGCGTAGCCTCTCCAGCGTCTCGAACAGCTTGTCGGCTTCCTGCGGCGTCAGCACCGAGGTCGGCTCGTCGAGAATGATGAGCTGCGGCGTCTGTAGGAGGCAGCGGATGATCTCGATGCGCTGGCGCTCGCCGACGGAAAGATCGCCGACCAGCGATTCCGGATCGAGCGGCAGGCCGTAGCTGTAGGAGAGCGCCCTCGCCTTTGCGGCAATGGTGCTGATCGGCGAGCCGTCGTTGAGCGACAGCGCGATGTTCTCGGCCGCCGTCAGCGCCTCAAACAGCGAGAAATGCTGAAACACCATGCCGATGCCGAGCTTCTTCGCCACGCCGGGGCTGGTGATCTGAACGGCCTGGCCGTCCCAGAAGATCTCGCCCGAATTCGGCTCGAGCGAGCCGAACAGCATCTTGACCAGCGTCGACTTGCCGGCGCCGTTCTCGCCGAGCAAGGCGTGGATCTCGCCCTTCGCGATGTTGAGGTCGACATGGTCGCACGCCGTCAGCGTGCCGAAAATCTTCGTAAGGCCGCGAACCTCCAGCAGGTTCGCCCTGTCATGATTTGCACTCACAGTGCCTCCCATCCAGTTTCCCGGATATGTTCTGTGTTCCCGAAAGCATGGTATGCGCGGCCAGCTCCCATCGGAAAGCAGCACCCAACTTGAAAGAGCTTCAAGAATTCCAGCGGAAACTCAAGGGGTAAGATAAGCCTGTTGCGGGCCCGAGAAAACCGGCAAAGCTTTTCAGGCCAACCGTGCCTTCGCGTACGGCAAGGCGCTGAAAAACAAGGCATCCGGCCAGAGCATGATGCCGAAAAGTGTGAAGCGGTTTTTGGGCGACATCATGCTCTATCTCTTTGACTTAGAACCGGATTCAGATTTCAGGTCGGTTCGACCTGAAATCGTCCGGCTCTAGGGAATGAGGATGGTTGTGCCCGTCGTCTTGCGGCCCTCGAGATCCGATTGCGCTTGGGCCGCGTCCTTCAGCGCATAGCGCTGGTTGATCTTGATCTCGACGGCGCCGCTCAGCACGACATCGAAGAGCGCCTCGGCCGACGCCACCAGATCCTCGCGCTTGGCATTGTAGACGAAGATCGTCGGCCGGGTGGCGAAGAGCGAGCCCTTCTGCGCCAGCAACGATATGCTGAAGGGTGGGATCGGCCCCGACGACTGGCCGAAGCTGACGAACATGCCGAGCGGTCTCAGGCAATCGAGCGAGCCGGGAAAAGTATCGTTGCCAACGGAATCATAGACGACATCGCATTTCCGGCCAGCAGTGATGGCCGCGACGTCGGCGACGAAATCCTGCTCCTTGTAGTTGATGACATGGTCGAAACCATGCGCTTTCGCGAGCTCGATCTTGTCGGCGGAACTCGCCGTGCCGATCACGGTCGCGCCGAGATGCTTTGCCCACTGGCCGAGGATGAGGCCGACGCCGCCGGCCGCGGCATGGTAGAGGATCGTGTCGCCGGCCTTCACCTTATAAGTGCGGCGCAGCAGATATTCCGCCGTCATTCCCTTCAGCATCATGGCGGCTGCCTGCTCGTCGCTGATGCCGTCCGGCACCTTGACCACGCGGTCGGCGGTAATCACACGTTGCTCGGAATAAGCGCCGACATTGACGGCATAGGCGACGCGGTCGCCGGGCTTCAGCCAGTCGACGCCGGCGCCGACGGCCAGCACCACGCCGGCCGCCTCGCCGCCGGGGATCAGCGGGAACCCACCGGGCGGCGGATAAAGGCCCGAGCGATGATAGACATCGATGAAGTTGAGGCCGATCGCGGTGTGCCTGATCAGGATCTGCCCGGCGCCCGGCTGGCCGGGATCGGCATCCTCATAGGCCAGGACTTCGGGACCGCCATGGGCGTGAATACGGATTGCCTTGGACATCGCTCAGCTCTCTCGGGACAGGAAATAGGAATAGGATCTAGGGTTGGGATTTCTTGGCGCCAAGATTGGGGAACATCTGCATGATGCCTCCGATGCAGGCGAGATAGAGCCCGGTGATGCTGATGCCGATCTTGGTGAAGTCGCTAACCTGCTCACCCAGGACGCCGATCTGGTTGTAGAAGCTGGCGAGGGCGGCCTGTGCCAGCGCCAGCGCGCCGAAGGCGCACCACAAAAGGATCATGCCGAGATTGAGCGACCTGAGCCGGACCACCCGCACCGGATGGATGAAGTTGATCGGCAGGAAGGTGAGGATACCGGCGACGACGACCACGGCAAACGAAACCCACGGTCCCGGCTCGATGACGAAGAGCGTGAACACCACCATGTTCCAGACGACCGGGAATCCCTTGAAGAAGTTCTCCTTCGTCTTCATGCCGGTGTCGGCATAGTAGATCGCGCTCGACACCACGATGATGGCCGCCGACAGGAACGACAGGTTCTCCCCCATGAAGCCGCGCTGGTAGAGCGCAAAGGCCGGGATGAGCACATAGGTCACGTAGTCGATGATGTTGTCGAGCACTTCCCCCGACCATGTCGGCAGGATCTCCTTGACCTCCAGCTTCCTGGCGATCGGGCCATCGATGCCGTCGACGAAGAGCGCCAGCCCCAGCCACCAGAACATCGCCGTCCAGCGCTCCTCGCTGGCCGCCACCAGCGACAGGAAGGCCAGGAAGGAGCCTGACGCGGTCAGCAGATGCACCGAAAAAGCCCGCGCCTGCGGCCAGGTCACTTTCTTCTTCGGTCGCGGGATCCGCTCCGCAATCTTCTTGGCCGCTTTCCGGGCCGCTGTGTTCTTGCTCACGGGCCTCGCCAATCCAGCTTGCATATCTCGGCCGAGCGGCCGGCGAAATTCCAGTTGCGGCCGAAGGCGCGCATCTTGCTCTTGTCGGACTTCGCCACGATGATTTCCGGCGCAATCCAATATTCGGAATTGGTGATTACCGTATCCTTCTCACGATCCTTGCCGGGTATCGGCGTCACCGCGCCGTCGATGACCTTCGGTATCTGGAAGACGCGTGTCCTGTCGCGCGTCTCGTAGGTGATCGGCACCTGCTCGACGCCGAGGAATTTGCCGACCAGGATCGACAGCAGCGATGTGGTGCCGCCGGCCCTGCCGGTGAAGATTTTTGTAAGCGCCTTCACCGCATAGACCGAGGCACGCTTGTCGATGAACAGGCCGGCGGTCCAGTTGCCGCGGCTCATATAGCCCGGGATTTCCATGATCAGGCCAAGATTGAGGCCGGAGAGGTCGACCTCGCCGAAATGGCCGGCATCGATGCGGAATCCCGCCCAGGTCTGGCAATAGCCCTCGGTCGGCGGGTGGCTGCCGAGCGACAGCACGCAAGGGCAGAAAACCGTGCAATTGCAGGAGAGTACCAGCTCTCCCTTCATCGCCCAGCTTTGATCGGTCATCGAATTCTCCACTCACGCCGAAACTAATAGCAGGGCGGCAGCCCACACAAGCAGTATCGCACCGGCTACCCGGCTTGCCACCCTGCCGGTGGTCTGTTTTTCGATCAGGGTGAACAGGCCGATCAGCGCCATCCAGAAGATGTTCATCGCACCAACGGCGAACATCACCAGCATCAGCGCCCAGCAGCAGCCGAGGCACCAGACGCCCTGCTCCATCCCCAGGCGAAAGATGCGCCCCGGCTCCGCGCTCCAGTTGGCGAACAGGATCGAGAACGGGTTGCGGCATTTCTTCAGGCACGCCTGCTTCAGGCCGCTGAACTGATAGAGGCCTGCAATCGCCAGGGCCACGGCTCCGGCAAGCCCGACGACAGGATCGAGCACCTGCCCCGCGGCGGCGAAGCTATAGACCGCGAGCGTCAGCGCGGCGAATGCCACCGAGGCGGCGAGCCAGGCCGCGAGGTATCCCGCGACCAGAACAAGCGGATGGACGACGGGCTCGCGCTTGATCCGAGCCGTGTCGGCAATCTCGCAATAGGTGCGGATCATCGGCGCCGCCGAAGGCAGCATTGCCGCCACTGCCATCAGGAACCACATCAGGACGAGCGCCAGCGCCTGCGCACCCACGGAGCCCGCAAGCGGCGCCGGCGCAAGGCACAGGGCGAAAAAGCGGTCAATGAATTCCGGCAGCGGCAATCGCGGCAGGTCTTTGAGCAGCGCATCGCCCGGAGCGCCGCCGGCAAGTCGGCTTTCGGCGCCGCGGATCGCCATGGCAGCGAGGATGAACCAGGCAAGCGCGATGCCCGCGCCAATGGTGAACGTCACGGCAAGGCGCGGGCTGCGCGCAAGTCCCGCCGTGGCGCGGCCAGCGCGGTCGAGATGACTGAAATCGTGCTCCTGGCCGGTCATGGCAATCGAATGGGCCGAATCGCCGCGTTGATCAAGCCCGCCGATCTGCCCTATATCCGGTGATAGGTCCGACGGGCCGCCCATCACTGTGGAAGCCTGGCGTGGAACAGAACGACAAAGCCCGCATATTGGTTGCCGGCAGCGGCCCGGCCGGTCTGATCGCAGCGCTCGGCTTTGCCGAGGCAGGCTTTGCCGTGACGCTGGCAGGCCCCGAGGCCACCAGCAGCGATGGCCGCACCACAGCGCTCATGAACCCTGCCCTGAAAGTGTTCGACCGGCTGGGCGTACTTGCCGAGCTCAGGCCGCAGGCGGCGCCGCTCAAGGTGATGCGCATCGTCGACGCGACGCGCCGGCTGATCCGCAGCCCGACCGTGACCTTTCGCGCCAGCGAGATCGGCGAGGAGCAGTTCGGGCTCAATCTGCCGAACAAGGTCCTGATCCCGGTGCTTGCCAAGGCGGTTGCCGCTCACGCCGGTATCGAATGGCGAAAGTCGATGGTCGAGACATGGCGGCTCGACGCTAACCAGGCACATGCGATCCTCGCAGACGGCAGCGAGATCTCCGCGTCGCTGGCGGTCGCCGCTGACGGGCGCCTGTCGCCAGCACGGGAAGCCGCGGGCATAAGGGCGTCCGCACGGCCCTATCCCCAGTCGGCGCTTGTTCTCAATTTCAGCCATCGCAGCGAGCATGGCTTCATCTCGACCGAATTCCACACCGAGACCGGACCGTTCACGCAGGTTCCGCTGCCGGGCAAGCGCTCGAGCCTCGTCTGGGTGGTGAAGCCGGAGACGGCGAAGGAACTCGCGGCACTCGACGATGCTACCCTGTCCGTCCGGGTCGAGGAGCAAATGCAGTCGATGCTCGGCCGGGTTTCGGTCGAGCCCGGCCGCCAGGTCTATCCGCTGTCGGCGGCCTCGCCCGGCCGCTTCGCGCAAAACCGCGTGGCGCTCGTCGGTGAAGCCGCCCATGTCTTTCCGCCGATCGGCGCGCAAGGCCTCAATCTCGGCATCAGGGATATTGACGATCTGATTGGAATCGCCAGCGAAAATCGCGACGATCCGGGATCTAGGCTAAGTCTTGCCGCCTATGACACAAGGCGCCGTCCCGACATTTTTGCGCGCAGCAGCGCGGTGAACCTGCTCAACATGTCGCTGCTGTCCGACATGCTGCCGGCGCAGCTGGCGCGCAGCGCCGGCCTCAACGTGCTGGGCAGCTTCGCGCCGTTGCGCGCCTTCTTCATGCGCGAAGGCCTGAGGCCCGGCAGCGGCTTTCGCGCGCTCGCCGGCGGCTTCAGGAAACAGGCCGCGCGCTGAGCGATACATTTGGACCTTGCGCTTTCCGAAACCATTGCATTCGCCGGCAGCGCTGCGGCATGGAATTGCGGCAATGTCTACGCCAATGGTACCAAGCCGAAAGTCGGGGTCGATTTTTGGCGGCGTGATGTGTAAATTCAAGACCTTAGGCGCCTTGTGCGCAAGCCACTGACGGCGCCTCGGGTCCTAGGTGGTGAGTGCGATGAAGACGGCCAAATTCGCGATCGGGCAAGTGGTTCGCCATCGGCTGTTTCCGTTCCGTGGCGTGATCTTCGATGTCGATCCGCAGTTCGCCAACAGCGAGGAATGGTACGAAGCCATTCCCGTGGACATGCGTCCGCATAAGGACCAGCCTTTCTACCACCTTCTCGCCGAGAATTCCGAGACCGAGTACATCGCCTATGTGTCCGAGCAGAACCTGCTCGAGGACCGGTCGGGCGAGCCGGTGCGACATCCGCAGATCGGCGAGATGTTCGACAAGCTGCCCGACGGGCGCTACGAGCCGAAACGCCACTCGAAGCACTGAAGGCTGAAGCGGCGGCAACAAAAAAGCGGGGCGCTTGCCCCGCTTTTTGCATGCTGGAGAAACGCTCCGGCGATCAGTTGGCGGTCTTCGCCTTGTCCTGCTCTTCCTTGAGCTTCTTGGCGAAGTCCTGGTTGTTCTTGGCGACGAAGTCCTGCAGCTTCTTCTGCCGATCCTCGATGTCCGACTGCTGCAGCGGCGGGCCGTCATAAGCGCCGCTGAAGCCGGTCAGCGCGACCTTGATCGGGTTCGGCTGATTCTGGAAATTGATCGAGGTGAGCGAGATCGCCTGGCCCTTCTTGAAGGAGGCGACCAGCTGGTCGGTCAGCGGCACTTCGGCGACGCAGCGATCCGGGAAACAGATGACATAGTCGAGCTTCTGCGCCTTGCCGGCATCAATCTGCAGGCCGATGCCCGGGGGAATGAGACGGCCGGTCGGAACCGTCACCTGGAAAACCTTGCGGTTCACCTTGCCCTTGAGCTCGATCAGGCTGACGCCGGTGACGAGCTGGCCATTGCCGGCGGTGACGATGTTCTGCACGTTGCAGATGTCGACGTCTTCCTGCTTCGTGCAGGCCTTGAACCAGCCCTGCGGAATCTGCGGCTGTTGCTGTGCCGAGGCGGTGAAAAGCCCGGCGCCCAGAACGCCGACCACGCCTGCGGCCAGCACCGAAAGGCGATACGCGTTGCTCGTCATATGGTGCACTTTCCTCTCAAATGATCCCGGGGACCGGCTTCTTCGTGCCGTGCGGTCCCGCTACCTGTTGCCCAAATGAGGCAACAGCATGACTTCGGAGCGCGTGTTACACTGCCAGCGGCGCCGAATCCAGCCCGGTTTCCGCGATTTCTTCCTGGTTTCGTGTCGCTTGACGAACCCCTGGTTGGCGATGGACCGGCTGAGCCCAATTCCCATTGGCGCACCGATTCAATCGGGGGGCGAAATGCTCTAGGGTGCGTGTCGAATCACCAAAGCCGCCCGGCAAGGAGACGGTCATGGACCGCGTTCTCGTTCGGCTGATCGCCGCGACCTCGTTTCTGGCCCTTTCGCCGCTTCCGGCCTTGTCGGAGCCGAAGCACGGCATCGCCATGCAGAGCGAGCCGGCGCTGCCTGCGGACTATCAGCATTTCGACTATGTCAATCCCGATGCGCCGAAGGGCGGCAGCGTCACCTATTGCGTCGTCGGCAGCTTCGACAATCTCAACCCGTTCATCCTGAAGAGCCTGCGCACCACCGCCCGCGGCATGATCGATACGGTCTACGGCAATCTCGTCTTCGAGCCGTTGATGCAGCGCAACTACAACGAGCCTTTCAGCCTCTACGGCCTTCTCGCCGACAGCGCCGACATGGATCCGGAGCGCAAGAGCATCGAGTTCCATTTGAATCCCAATGCCAAATGGTCGGATGGCCAGCCGGTCACGCCGGAGGACGTGCTGTTCACCTACGACGTTTTCACCGACAAGGGCCGCCCGCCTTACAGCGACCGTATGAGCATGATCGCCAAGCTGGAGAAGACCGGCGACCACAGCGTGAAATTCACCTTCAACGACAAGGCCAACCGCGAATTTCCGCTGATCGTCGCGCTGACGCCGATCATCCCCAAGCACGCCTTCGACAAGGACAGCTTCGACAAGACCACGCTGAAGCCGCTGATCGGCAGCGGCCCCTACAGGGTTGATAAGGTGCAGCCCGGCCAGCGCATCGTCTTCAAGCGCAATCCCGATTATTGGGGCAAGGACATCCCCTCGAAGCGCGGCTTCGACAATTTCGACCAGATCACCATTGAGTATTTCTTGAACGCCAACGCCAAGACGGAAGCCTTCAAGAAGGGCATATGCGCTCTCGATGACGAGACCGATCCGGTCAAGCGCGACCGCGATGTCGACTTCCCGGCCTTTCGCAAGGGTGAGGTGAAGCAGGAATATTTCGACACCGGCATTCCGCCTGTGGTGACGGGTTTCCTGTTCAACACCAGGCTGCCGAAATTTGCCGATCCGGTCGTGCGGCGCGCGCTCGGCATGCTCTACGACTTCGAATGGGCGAACAAGAACCTCTTCGCCGGCAAGTTCAACCGCACAATGAGCTTTTGGCAGAATTCCGAGCTGTCGGCGCTCGGCCATCCGGCCGACGAGCGGGAGAAGGCGCTGCTTGCCCCCTACCCCGGCCGCGTGCCTGCCGAGGTGATGGACGGCACCTGGCGGCCGCCGGTCACCGACGGCTCCGGCCAGGACCGCAAGGTGCTGCGAGCGGCTTTCGAAATGCTGAAAGGCGCCGGCTATCACGTAGAGGATGGCCGGATGCTCGATCCGCAGGGAAATCCCTTCGGCTTCGAAATAATGACGTCATCGCAGGATGAGGAGCGGCTTGCGGCGCTCTATCAACGCACGCTGGAGAAGATCGGCATCGATGTTACCATCCGCAGCCTCGACGGCGACCAGATCCAGTCACGCAAGCAGCGGTTCGACTTCGAGGTTCTGATTGGGACGAGCGGCTTCAACAATTCGCTGTCGCCCGGCAGCGAGCAACTTGGGCGCTGGGGATCGGTCGCTGCCAAGCAGGAAGGTTCGTTCAACCTCGCCGGTGTCGCCGATCCCGCGGTCGACGCCGCGATCAACGCCCTGCTGAATGCTCGCGCCAAGGAGGATTATATCGCCGCGGTGCGCGTGCTCGACCGGCTGTTGATCTCCGGCAACTACATCGTGCCCATGCAATACAACACCCAGCAGTGGCTGGCTTACTGGAGCTACCTGGAACATCCGCAAAAGACCCCCATATTCGGCTATCAGCTGCCGACATGGTGGCGAAAGCCCAACTGACACCCCGACCGACATGAAGAGGGAGACGACCATGAGCGCCGAGAACTCGATCACCGTCGATGTGGTGTCCGATGTCGTCTGCCCTTGGTGTTTCATCGGCCAGAAGCGGCTGGACAAGGCGATTGCCGCAGTCGGCGATGTCGACGTGCAGGTGCGCTGGCGGCCCTTCCAGCTCGATCCGACCATTCCGCAGGGAGGCATGGATCGCCGCGAATACATGCTGGGCAAATTCGGCAGCGAGGAGCGCATCCGCCAGATCCATGCGCGCATCGAACCGCTCGGCGAAGCGGAAGGCATCCGTTTCGCGTTCGGCGCCATCAAGGTCGCGCCCAACACGCTGGACGCCCATCGCGTCATCCGTTGGGCGGGCGCCGCCGGCGAGGACGTGCAGAACCGGCTGGTGCGCCGCCTCTTCCAGCTGAATTTCGAGGAAGGCGCCAATCTCGGCGACTATGCCGTTCTGGCCGAGGCCGCGCGCGAGGCGGGCATGGACGCTTCGGTCGTCGAGACGCTGTTGCCGACGGACGCCGATGTCGATGCCGTTCGCAACGAAATCGCTACCGCCTCGCGCATGGGCATCACCGGCGTGCCCTGCTTCCTGCTCGAAGGCAAATATGCCGTGATGGGCGCGCAGGACGCCGACACGCTTGCCGACGCCATTCGCCAGGTCGCCCAGGCCAAGGCGCGCGGCGAGCTGGAAACCGCGGGCTGAGCCGACGTTATTTTGCCGTCACCTTCGCCTTGCTGACGAAGAAACCGTGGCCGCTGCTGCTCGTGCAGGTCAATCCTTTCGTCGACGACAGGCAAGTGAATGACCCTTTGCTCCAGCTGTTGCCGTAGCCAAGCTTGGTCGCGTCGCTGCAGCAGCCCTGCTCGCCGGGGTTCTTGATAAGCGTCGCCGGTCCCTTCGGTCCCAAAATCACCGTCACGTAGCTCGGCTCGACGCGGGAGCAGGAAAGCTCCGGCCCGCCATCCTGCGGCTGGTACGTGCTCGTGCCGCCCTTCGGCGTGTAGATACAGCCGATATTGCCGGACGGCGTGTTGAATTCGATCTGGCCTTCGGCGCTCGCCGGGATCGTCTGATTGCCGGCGTGTGCCTGCGGCAGCCAGGCGAAGGCCGCGAGCACCGCGGCCGAAAATATCCGTACAGACATTCGCTGATCCCCCTCGATGCGAAGCAATCGCCGCGCAGATTCGACTCCTGAGGGACAAAATTGTCAACGCTCGCCGATCGCGCAGTTTGGACCAGTCCACTTCAGCAACGGCGTGGCAATCGACAATGCCTCTTCGCCATCAAGCCCATTTCCGAAAGTTTCGCGAGCCATGCAAGGGCGATTCAGGCGAGCCGGAAGAGAGGGAGAGCGTCGGTTTTTCCATCTTTCGGTCACCGCCCGGCAGCGAAACCGGGCGACCGGCAAGTCATTTCCATTCACAAAACTGTGTTTTTGCTTTCCCTAGGGGAAAGTCATAACGCCTGCGGACTCCTTCATCCAACTCGCTGAAATAAAACGTAAAATCCGCACCCGCAGAGCCTGGCCGGCGCGACCTTTCTGTTGCCCTCATGCCACTGCGGGTAACCCTGTTCACATTCGGGGGCAGAAAATTAATGGAAAATGATCAATTGGTGTTACCATATGTAACAAAACAAGAAAGGTTTGGGCGGGATCGTGATTCGGGTCGGCAGACCGCGACGTTCAGTACCGGCAAAACTACCCAGCGAGGCGGCAAAGCCCTCGCCCCTGACGCCGGTATCGTCGATGCGTACCTTCTGGGGGCTGATGCGAGCCTACTGGTTCTCCGACCGCTGGAAGGAAGCCTGGACCCTCACCCTCGTGATTGCGCTGCTGACAGCGCTCTCCAGCAAGGCAGGCGTGTGGTTCGCCATGGCATCGGGCGAGCTGGTGAATTCGATCGCCTTCTTCCACGACGCCGCCAACACCAATCCGTTGCAGGCGCTTCTCACCAATGCCGGCATATTGGTGCTGCTGGTCGTGCTCAAGGATGCCGGCTTCACCGGCGTGCGCAACCTCGTTTCGACGACCCTGCATCGCAAATGGCGCGGCTGGCTGAACAGCCAGTTCAACCAAGCGCTGCTCGACGGCAACCATACCCATTTCCATGCCCAGCATGGTTCCGTGGCCGGCGGCATCGTCGCCCCCGACAACATCGACCAGCGCATCCAGGAATCGATCAAGGACATGACGGGCGGCGCAATCGGCCTCGCCATGGGCGTGCTGGGTGTCGCGACCTCGCTCTATTTCGTCGGCGAGAATCTCATTGGAGCCTCGGTGGAGGTCAAAGGGCTGGAGTTTCTCGGCAGCTATGGCAGCGCCGTGCTGGCCTTCCTGGCGGTTGCCACCTACGTGCCGCTCAACACCTGGATTGCGGTCAAGCTCGGCGGCATGCTCGAACGCCTCAACATACGCATGCAGCAGGCTGAGGGTAGCTATCGCGGCGAGCTGACGACGTTCCTGCGCCGCAGCTTCCACGTCGCCGCCTCGCATGGCGAGGATGTGCAGAAGTCGATGCACGACAAACTCTATGTCGACATCGACAAGACCTGGGGACGGCTGAACGTCGTCAACACCAGCTACACATCATTCGAGCTGATCTACAATTTCATCGGCGCCCGTATCGTTGCCTACGGACCCGGTCTCGTGCCGTTCATTCACAACGGCTTCGACCTCAAGGGCTACATCACCGGCTCCGAGATGGTCGCCCAGCTGATCAGCCAGTGTTCGTGGTTCATCCACGTGATGCCGGCGATCGCGACGCTCAGAGCCAACAGCCAGCGCGTGACCCAACTCGCCAATGCCATCGAGAACGTCCAGCAGCCGCAGGAATTCTATCGCCAGACTGGTCGCTCCGATTTCAGTTACGCCACGCAAAACCCTGTCTTCGGCCTAACCATCCAGAAGCTCGAGCTGGCGCATCAGGGCGAGGACGCGACGCCTTTCCTCAGCGCCGCCAACCTGCGCTTCCGCCGCGGTGAATGGACCTTCCTCAAGGGCGAGTCCGGCTGCGGCAAGACCTCGCTGATCAAGGCGATCAACGGTCTCTGGCCCTACGGCCGCGGCACCATCGTGTTCCCTGAAGGGGTGACGAGCTTCTACGCTGCCCAGGAAGTGAAGCTGCAGCACGTCTCGCTGAAGCAGCTCGTCTGCCTGCCGGGGTCGGAGAACGACCACAGCGACATGCAGGTGGCGGCCGCCCTGCACAAAGCCGGTCTCGGCGAATTCATCGAGCACCTGACTGACGAGAGCCGCGAGGGCAAGATCTGGGATCAGGTCCTGTCCGGCGGCCAGAAGCAGAAACTGGTGGTCGCCCGCATCATCCTGCAGCAGCCCGGGTTGCTGTTCCTCGACGAGGCGACCGGCGCGCTCGACCCCGAAGGCAAGATCGCCTTCCACGAGGCGATCAAGGCCAACTGCCCCGACGTCACGGTGATCAGCGTGATGCACGAGGCCGTGCCGCCGCGGTCGCTCTCGGGCGAGGAATTCTACCACAGCGTCGTGGCGATCACCGATGGCGTCGCGACCAAGAAGCCGCTGGTCCCCACCCTGCCGCGCGAGCTCACCACCATCCTTGCCCAGCCGCCGCGGCCTGCCGAGGACAAATGGCTGCGCTTCCGTCGGCTGAAGCAGAAATAGCAGTCATACCAAGCCTTTGACCGGCCGCCGCGGTGTGGCGACGGCAGCCGTCGATCACAGTCTCGCGAGCCGGCGTCCCTTCGCTCATTTTCCGAGCTTTCCGCAATTGACTCGGCAATACGCGCCCCTATGTTGCGCCCGCTCGCAGAATTCCCAACCCGAAACCCGCGAGCAGAAAGGTCAACCCGCCATGCCTGGCGACAGTCACAGTCGAACGCAACCGCCGTCCGCCTTGACGTGACCTGACGGCTCACGTCCTGCCGGACGGCAAGGAGTGAGCCATGAACGAATTCGCACCCGTATTGGACGACGAAGCGATCGCCGTCGCCCGTGTTCTTGCCAACGATCACGTCGCCGACGTCGTCGAAGCCCTCAACCGCGAACCCCGTGAGACGGCCATCGAGCTGCTCTGCGCGGTGCCGTTCGAGCGGCTGGTCGAGATTTTCGACCAGCCGGAACTCGAAGCAGCTCCGGAGCTTGCCGAGGCCCTGCCGCGCGCCAAGGCGAGCAAGCTGTTGACCGCCATGTCGGTCGACCGCGCGGCCGACATCCTGCGCGAGCTTGACGAGCCGGCCCGTTCCGAGCTGCTCGGCGCGCTTGCCCCGCCGCTGCGCGCCACGCTGCTTTCCATTCTAGGATATCCCGAAGGCAGCGCCGCCTCGATCATGACGACGGAATTCGTCAGCGTTCCTTCGGACTGGACCGTCGGCCGCACGCTCGACTACATCCGCAAGGTCGAGCGGACGCGCGAGACGGTCTATGCGATCTACATCGTCGATCCGGAAACGCAGCTCCTGCTGCGGGCGACCGGCTTGCGCCGGCTGATCACCGGCGAGCCGGAGGACTTGATCCTGTCGGTGGCGCCGGATCGCATTCCGGTGACGGTCACGCCGCTCACGGATCGCGAAACGCTGGCGCAGACCATCTCCAAATACGATCTGCTTGCCTTGCCGGTTGTGGATCACGGCAGGATCCTTGGCATCGTCACCGTCGACGACATCATCGACACGATGGTCGAGGAGACGACCGAGGATGTGCATCGTTTCGGCGGCATGGAGGCGCTGGACGAGCCCTATATGAAGATGGGCTTCCTCGCCATGATCCAGAAGCGCGCCGGCTGGCTCTGCGCGCTGTTCCTCAGCGAGATGCTGACGGCCAACGCCATGCAAAGCTACGAAGGTGAGCTGGAAAAGGCGATCGTGCTCACGCTCTTCATCCCGCTGATCATGAGCTCAGGCGGCAATTCCGGCTCGCAGGCCACCTCGCTGGTCATCCGTGCGCTGGCGCTGCGCGAGATCGACCTCCGCGACTGGTGGCGAGTGGCGTTGCGCGAGCTGCCGACCGGGCTGGTGCTGGGCTCCATCCTTGGCGTCGTCGGCATCTGCCGCATCATGCTCTGGCAGTATCTCGGCCTCTACGACTACGG
The DNA here is from genome assembly GCF_058312955.1 of Mesorhizobium sp. LEGMi-168a. Classification (NCBI taxonomy): domain Bacteria; kingdom Pseudomonadati; phylum Pseudomonadota; class Alphaproteobacteria; order Hyphomicrobiales; family Phyllobacteriaceae; genus Mesorhizobium; species Mesorhizobium sp. LEGMi-168a. The sequence continues at coordinate 216,802 of NZ_JBZEGV010000001.1, read as the reverse complement.
TCCGCACTGGATGCTGATCGCGGCAACGGTGGGCGCCGCGCTGGTCGGTATCGTCACCTTCGGCTCGCTGTCGGGATCGATGCTGCCTTTCGCGCTAAAAAGGATCGGCTTCGATCCTGCCAGCGCCTCGGCGCCGTTCGTCGCCACGCTGGTCGACGTCACCGGGCTGGTGATCTACTTCTCAGTGGCGCTGGTGATCCTGCGCGGCACCCTGCTTTGAACTTGGGCGCCACCGCCGCCGGCCTTGCCGGCGGCGACTCCAATCCACGGCTCAGACACGCTCGCCGTTCTTCACGCGATAGGTCGGCTTGTACATGGTGACGAGTTCCTCGGCCGCGGTCGGGTGGACGGCCATCGTGCGGTCGAAATCGTCCTTGGTCAGCCCCGCCTTCAACGGAATGCCGAGCAACTGCGCCATCTCGCCGGCGTCGGGGCCGAGAATATGGGCTCCGAGCACTTTCCTCGATACGCCGTCGACCACCAGCTTCATCAGCATCTTCTCGTCGCGGCCCGACAGCGTATGCCGCATCGGACGGAAGGAGGCGCGATAGATCTCGATATCGGGGAAGCGCTTGACCGCCTCGTCCTCGGACAGGCCGACGGTGCCGATTTCGGGCTGCGAGAACACGGCCGTCGGGATGGTGTCGTGGTCAGGCGATGTCGGGTTGCCCTTGAAGGCGGTCTCGATGAAGCACATCGCTTCGTGAATGGCCACCGGCGTCAGTTGCACGCGGTGGGTGACGTCGCCGATCGCCCAGATGTTGTCGATACTGGTGCGGGAATATTCATCGACGACGATCGCGCCCGTCTTGCCGAGCTCCAGGCCGACGCCCTCAAGCCCCATATTCTCCGTGTTGGGAATGCGGCCGATCGCCAGCATGACCTGGTCGACGGTCAGCGTCTGGCCGCTGGAGAGCAGCACGTCCAGCCTGCCTTGCGGGTTCTTGCGTACCCATTCGGAAACCGCATGGCAGAGGATCCTGATCCCCTTCTTCTCCATCGTCTCGTGCAGCGCGCGGCGAAGGTCCATGTCGAAGCGCGACAGTATCTCCTGACCGCGGTAGACGAGTGTGGTCTCCACGCCCAAGCCATGGAAAATGTTGGCGAATTCGACGGCGATATAACCACCGCCCTCGATCATGATCGCCTTCGGCAATTCCTTGAGGTCGAAGGCCTCGTTGGAGAAGATGCAGTATTCGTGGCCGGAAAGCGCGGGATGCGGCGCCGGACGGCCGCCGGTGGCGATCAGGATCTGGTCGGCGCTGACGGTGCGGTCTTCGGCAGCGAGATAAACAGAATGCGGATCGACCAGCACGGCGCGCGAATGGAAGGTCTCGCCGCCCGCGCCCTCGACATTCTTCCTGTAGATCGCCTCCAGCCTGGCGATCTCCTTGTCCTTGTTGGCGACCAGGGTCGGCCAGTCGAAGCTTGCTTCGGGCACTGTCCAGCCATAGCCGGCGGCGTCGGCGAAATGCTCGGGAAACTGCGAGGCATAGACATAGAGCTTCTTCGGCACGCAGCCGCGGATGACGCAGGTGCCGCCGTAGCGATATTCCTCGGCGATTGCGACGCGCTTGCCGAGGGATGCCGCCATACGGGCCGCCCTCACCCCGCCGGAACCACCGCCGACGACGAAAAGATCATAGTCGTAACCGGCCATCGGATGGGCTCCTGGGAAATGAAAAAGGGTGCGCCAGAGGTAGGCTGCCAAGCGCCAAAAGAAAAGCCCGGGAAACCCGGGCTCTTCTGATCCAGCCGCTGTGACCGGCTGTAGTGGCTGTGCGGATCAGTTCTGCGAATTGTCGGCAGGAGCCGATCCGTCAGCCGGAGCGGAGCCGTCGGCGGGAGCAGTCGCATCCTGCGCAGGCTTGGCCGGGGCCGCGGCCTTGGCGGCGGCGGCGAGCGTCTCGCCGACCTGTTGGGCGAGGTCGCGGGCGACGCCGTTCTGCCAGATGTCGGCCGCCTTCACCAGGTCGCGCGTCACCGCCGGGCCGCTGTCGAGCAGCTTCTTGCCGGCATCGGAGCTGTAGAAGGCGGCGATATCGTTGAGGTCCTTCTCGGAGAACACCTTGGCGTAGGCAAGCGCCGCTTCCTTCTCGAGGTCGGCGCGCCGCGAGGCCAGGCCGATCGCTTTCTCGGTGACGGTCTTGCCGATCAGCTCCTGCATGTCGGGGTTCTTCTGGATCAGCTGGTTTTCAAGCGCGGCGGCTGCCTGCGGCAGGATATTGTCGAACGGGTCGGTGGCGTGGATAGCCACAACCGCGGCCCGCGCGGCCTTGAGATGCGATTCGCTGATATCCTGCGAGAACGCCGGCGAGGACAGCGCAAGCACCGCTGAGGCGGCCAGAAGCGTCGAAAGGCGGCGAACCCGTTTATGCAACATCATGGTTGGTAGAACTCCCTGGTTTTCGGGCGGCATGGACGGTTTGGATGCCGTCGCCGCCGGCGATGATGGCCGCTGACGCCAGCCCGATGAAAAGACCGTGCTCGACAACGCCTGGAATGGCGAAGAGAGCATTCGAAAGCGCTCTTGTATCCGGAATGCGGCCAAAAGATGCATCGAGGATAAAGTGGCCGCCGTCTGTAACAAATGGCTGCTCCCCCGTCATCCTCAATGTAACCGGGCCGGCAAGGCCGAGGCTTGCCGCCGCCGCGCCGACCGCGATCTCGGTGGCTCGCAGGCCGAATTTGTTGACCTCGATCGGCAGCGGGAAGCGGCCAAGTGTCTCGACCATTTTGGATTGGTCGGCAATCACGATCATGCGCTTGGACGCCGCCGCGACGATCTTTTCGCGCAACAGCGCTCCGCCGCCGCCCTTGATCAGCGTCAACGCCGCGTCGATCTCGTCGGCGCCGTCGATTGTGAGGTCGAGTTCAGGCGTCTCTTCCAGCGTCGACAGCGGCACGCCGAGTTCGCGGCAGAGTGCCGCAGTGCGCTCGGATGTGGGCACGCCGATGACGGTGAGGCCGGTCGCGACTTTTTCGGCGAGCAGCCGGACGAACTCGTCGGCGGTCGTGCCGGTGCCGATGCCGAGCCGCATGCCGTCACCGACATGGGCAAGGGCCGCGCGCGCGGCTTCGACCTTCAACTGCCTTGCATCCATGCCGCTCTTGTCCCGATTTCCGCGATTTGGCGCGCGTCCTACCATTTTTGCCTGTCCCGTCAAAGGCTCTGCCTGTGGACCGATAGAGGCTGCTTGCTTGACCACCGCGCAGCTTGTATCGGCTGCGGCACATCAATCGCTCCAGGACTGGCCATGACCCGACCGATCATCGTGTTCGACCTCGACGGGACGCTGGTCGACACCGCGCCGGACCTGCTCGACAGCCTTAACCACAGCCTGGCGGCCGGCGAACTCGCAGCGGTCGACGAGGCCGGCTTCAGGCGCTTCGTCGGCCATGGCGGCCGCGTCATGATCGAACGCGCGCATGCCGCGCAGAACAAAGCACTGGTGGCGGAAGAGCACGATAGGCTGCTAAAACTCTTCCTCGACCATTACACGATCAACATTCCGGGCAAGTCGCGCCCCTACCCCGGCGTCGTCGCGGCCCTCGACCGCTTCCGGGCCGCCGGCTACCTGATGGCGGTCTGCACCAACAAATACGAAGCGAATTCGGTGGCGCTGATCGGCGCGCTTGGCTTGGAAAACTACTTCGCGGCGATCTGCGGCCAGGACACGTTTGCCTTCCGCAAGCCCGACCCGCGCCACCTGAGCGAGACCATCAGGCTGGCCGGCGGCGATCCGCATAACGCTGTGATGGTCGGTGATTCGCAGACCGATATCGACACCGCCAAGGCAGCCGGCATCCCGGTGGTGGCGGTCGATTTCGGTTACACGGACCGCCACGTGCGCGAATTCGAACCGACGCTGGTGATCTCGCATTTCGACACGCTGACGCCGGTTCTTGCCGAAAGGCTGATCGCAGCAGCGCGCTGAATTTCTGCCCCAGCCGGGGCCGCCCGGAGCCGCGAAATCAATCCCCAGGAGATCGTCGGCACATCACCTTGACTTCGCGCACCCGCCTCCCTTATATCGCGGCTCGCTTTGGCCTTCGGGCCGCAGGCGGGCGATTAGCTCAGCGGGAGAGCACACCCTTCACACGGGTGGGGTCGCAGGTTCAATCCCTGCATCGCCCACCATCTGCCTTGACAAAAAAGCAGAAGCTCAATCAGTGCGACTGCGAGGCGATGGCTAATGTGCTCTGCACTTTTGGGTTTGTTCCCATTTGCCTTAGTAGGACCTGTTACTCCGAAGTGCGGCCGAGAATTGCCCGCCAGACGCGCAGCATTAACTTAAAGAATCCGTTCGCCGGGTCACTTATCAAAACCCATTGATGTGCTAAATTCGCTGACCAAAGGGGGCGGAGGCTGATATGGGGCGTCGCGTACTTGCTGTTGTTTTATGCTTAATTCTATTGAGCGGAAAGGTGATAGCTCAAATAGAAACTGCAGTTGGAGGCGGTAAAACTCACTCAAACAAAAGCATTTTTGACAATGCTTTAGCTTCACAAGACCACTCGACTTTGGCTGCCGCCTTGAAGGCTGCCGGTTTGGACAGTACCCTAGAAGGACCCGGGCCATACACGGTGTTCGCTCCGACCAACGAAGCGTTCACAGAGCTTCCCGCGGGCACGGTACAGGCTCTTTTCAAACCAGACGTGAAGGAAAAATTGAACAAGATACTTAGATGCCACGTGGTTTCTGGAGGCTACACATCTGAAGAACTTCTTGCCAAGGTAAACGCCAACAACGGCGCGCTGATATTGGATACAATCGGAGGATGCCCCTTAACAATCCGAGCCACTGGCTCGGATTTGTCGGTGAGTGACAATTCGGGTGACGTCGCAAGTGTTACGGTAGCGGACGTTCACCAATCCAATGGTATGGTATTTGTCGTCAACAAGGTGCTTGCTTCAACCAGCTCGGATACGTCCCACGAGATACATGCGTCACGGATTTTCGCCGGACCAAACGAATACCCGCCCACGAATTTCGCAGCCTATGGAATCATCGCATTTCGTTCGAAAATCTCTTCATACGACCAAGACCGACAAAAGATGCTCTGCGAAGCTTTCGTCAATGCGGTACTGCCTTCATCTACGCTCACCGTCCCTACCTCTAGTCAGATGGTAACAGTATGGCCGATGGATAGCGCCGATCATGCACGGGCTACCACCAAAGCAGATATCTCCAAGACCTGCGAAAGCGCGCTTCATAATTACGGTTTGGCGACCTCGTTGAAGGCAATCAAAGACGCCGCCGCAAGTGGTGTTGAAATGAACGGCGATGGCCCTTTTTTGATAGCTTGGGCGCCTCCGACCGAGATGGGCAAGCCAGGCGCAGTGGTTCTAAAAGCCGATCTGACCGGGGTAGAAAATTATAAAGTAGCCAGCGACATTATGCATCGTTGGGTAGTTGAGATTGAGAACAAACCGGAGCTGTGGAAATCTGGGGCATTTGATAGAAGCCTGATAGCGACAGCTCGCGACTGGGCCGATCATTATGGGTCAATGATTCTATCAGTGATCGGAGTAGAATAAGATCATGATAGATCTTATTACCAACTTTGGAGTCTCGGCTCTGGCCGGCCTGCTACTCGGCCTTGTCGGAGTAACAATTATTGCGCCAAATACTAATGGTGGCGCATTCCTAATCGTCGTCATTGGAATTGCCATCGGGGTGATCCTCGGGGCAATCTACAAGGCGTTTCGCCCCTCGAAGGCGACGAAGAACGATTAACTTTCGTCCTAGATGTCGATCCGAAGACGAACTGTGCTCAGATCAGCCCTCGCCGCACGCTCAAATGCGTCACCGCCGTCACCAGGATGGCGCCGGTCATGAAATAGAGCGTGGCCACAATGTTGCCGTGGTGGAAATGAATCCCCGCGAACAGCAGGGCCATCACCACGGCAAGAAATGCAATTATGCGCGAGAATTCATCGGGCATGGGGCGACCTATGGAAACGAGATGATTATGGCCGCCCTCAATCAGCCAAGCGCTCAATAGAGCGATTTTTCGATTTCCGCAATCGCCTGGCATGCACCCTGACGACGCGCCGCGCGTGTGCGCATCGCGTTGCCGGTTCTCTAAACCAAATCCACCTCGACCCACAGCCCACCTGCCCCACGAGCAGCATCACGCGGCGCGCTGCGCACGGCCATGATTGAGCCGGAGGGCGAAGCGAAAGCCGGCTTTCCACCCGCGCCGGCCAGCCAGGGATCGTCGGCGCGAATGACGCGGCCCTTGGTCTTTGCTTCGAGCGCGGTCAGGATCGCATCATAGGGCATCTCGCCCCAATGCACCTTGACCGCATCCAGCTTGTTGGTCGGAATGAAGGCCGAAAGGTCCGGGCTCGTCATCAGGTCGAGCCCCTGTTTCTGCGGCGTGGCGTTCTGGCTGCCGTGGTGCGCGACCTTCAGGTAGACGGTGCGCGCCAGCAGGTCAGCGGTGGTGACGGTCGCCTGCCCGACCGGCCATTTCAGGTCCTTCCAGCTCAGCCAGTTGCCGATCTGGGCGTCGCCCGGGAACAGGAACACCCGTCCGCTGTCGATGAGTTCGAAGGCGAGCACCAGGCTGGTGTTGTTGACGCCGCGGTCAAGCTGCATGGCGAGGTCGGCGGCGATCCCCATCCAGTCGGCGTCGATGCGGCGCCACGACTGGTCGCGGTCCTCCATGGGGGCCGCGCCGGAGACCGGCCCGCAATAGTGCTTGCGTGTAAAGGCGCCGATATCGATGGCCGGATCGCTGCCCTTGTCGCCGTTCAGCGCTGTCGAGAGCGGCGTGCCGATATTGTGTTCGAAGGGGCTGAGCTCGTCAATGTAGGTCGAATCGTCGGCCTGGTTCATCTTGAGCCCGGATGCGAGCGCCCGCGCGAACGGCCCGCCGCTGGCGAGCGGGAACATCTCGCTCGCCTTTTCCTCCATCCGAAGCGCCGCCTTGTCGCGGGGCGGCCCGAGCACATAGATCCGAAGATTGGGGAGTTCCGCGATCGATTGCGGTGCCGCGCCGGGCTCGAAATAGGTGGGCGTTGGTTTTGCCGACAGCTTTGCCGCGGCGTTGCGCGCCGAACGCACCCGCTCCCCGGCGGCGCCGAACTGGAAGCCGAGCACGGCCTGAAGACCGTCGCGGACACGTTCCATGTAAGGATTGAGCCCTTGCATGCCGTCGAGCTTCTGGCTGGCGCCCTGCAATGCGGCCAGCGCCTGGCCCTTGAATTTGTCGAGCTCGATAGCTCCAGGGTCGGCTGGGTTTTCTGTCCAGGCCATCCAGACATCGCCGACGGAAAAATCCTTGAACAGGTCCTTCGAAGTCAGGAATCCCGAAACATGGTCCCAGTGCTCATGGGTGACGACGAGCACATCGATCTTGCCGCCCGTCTCCTTCTTGAGGTCGGCGACGATGTCGGCGACCAGCGCCGGACCTCCCGTGATCGAGACGTGGATGCCGCAATCGATCAGCATGCGGAACGGCGCTCCGTCGGCTTTCGTGAAGGTGAGCAGATGGCAGTCGCCGATGCCCTGGCAAAAGTGCCGGACCGTGACGGAAGGAACGCGCGCTGTTGCGGAGGTCGCGGCTCTGCGAGGCCGCCTTGTTGCTACCGGCTTCCTAGACATGATCGCCGTCTCCGTCGCTGGCATGCAGCATGGCGAAGGGCTCAGAGACCTCGCCGCCGAAATAGAGCGCCCGCAGCGGCGACAGATAGTTCGCTGTCACGGTCTCAGCCTGGCGCTTCTGCCGGTCCGCGCTGCCGGTGTTTTTGATGATGGCGTAGCGGATCTCCTCAAAGCCTTCGCGCGGGTCGATGATGATCGTGGCGCCGCCACGGAACCAGAAGAAGCCGTCGCCCTTGTTGACGCCTTGCGGCGCCGGCGTGCCGTCGAAGGTGACGGGAAGCCGCTGCTGGATGACGGCGACAACCTCGACACGGAACGAGCCGTCCGGCTCGACGCGCCGCGTCGGGCGAACGCTGTAAATGTCGAACGTCGTTTCGCCCTTTTTCGGCTGGTGCATGACCGTGCCGTCGTCATTGTAGCGCGGCAGATCGGGAAGCAGGCCGAACTGCTTGTAGAGGTCGGGATCGGATGCGAAAGCCTTGTGCATCGCCTTCCAAAGCGCATAGCGGTTCTTGTCGTTGAGGGCGAAGATCTCAGAGCGTTTCAGCTTCTGGTTCCAGCCGAGGTCGATCCTGCTCAGCAAGCCCTTCAGCCAGGATGGCGAAGGATCCTCCGGTGCGCTCCAGGCGAGCGTCTCTTCCGAAATGGTGCGCACGTCGCGCGGCAGAAGCTTCCATTTGCGGAAGGATTCCAGGAACGCCAGGCGATAGTGTAGAGGATCGTCTGGATAGGCGTCGCGGTCGGCTGTGATCAGCGCCCGGAGATATTCGCCGAAGGTGATGTCGACGGCGGGGCAATAATCGAGCGCGCGGATGCACATGGTCAGCATCTGACTGGCGGTCTTGGCGACCTCGTCGGTAAGGCGCTCGATCAGGCTCGGATGCAACGTGCCCGCCGGCAGGATGCCGGTGCCGCCGGTGGCAAGCTGGATCAGATCGTCGGTGCGGCGATCGGCGATGGCGATGAATGCCTGGTAGACGGCGAAGACGAGGATGGAGCCACGGTCGTGCGCCTCGACGGTCTTGTCGTAATCGAGGTCGGCCATGCCGGCGCCGCCATATTCGCGCAAAGGTCCGGCCCTGCCGCTGCCCTCGCCGAACTGCTTGGCGATGCCAGAGAGCAGCGAGGCCGCCGACAACTCACCCCTCGCCTTGCCGATCTCGAAATTCACCAACTCCTTCAACGTAAAATGCTGGAACAGCGCAACGATGTCGGCAAAGGCCTCGTGGAACGCCGGAACATCCGGATTCGACGCCTCCTGGAAGCGGCGATGCAGCCCGTCGAGCAGCGCATGCGACATTTCATGAGCGATGATGTCGCTGGAGAGGCACGAAAACACCGTCGTCCCGGGCGTGGTGACGTCTCCTTCATTTCCGGTTGCCGGGAAATAGCCGAACAGCAGTGCCTTCTTCTCCGGGCTGTAATAGGCGTTCTCTGCGCGCAGCGCGTGCGGGTAGATGCGCAGGCGCGGCACATAATGCGCCTTCACCGTCATGTCGCCGGCGCGGCCCGGGCTCTGCGAATAGTGCGGCGCCCATAGCGCCCGCCGCCCCAGCGCGCGTTCGAAATGGCCGATCGTGGTCATGGCGACCGCGTAGACCATCTGCTGGTGGAATTTTGGATTGCCTTCCGAGGGCGGCAGGCCGTCCTGCGCCAGGAGCGTCTTGTCGTTGAGGTCGACCGGATCGTAGATGCGGTTCGATGCCGGATCGACATCGACCACTTCGAGATATTCGCCGATCGGGCCCGGCAGCAACGGCTTGTCGGCCGACGGTTCGTCGTCCCAGGGAACCTGGAGCGTTGCCTGGTAGACCGACACCGAGTCCAATCGCTTGGCGACCGAAGGGTCGAGCGCGTAGATGCGCAGGCGCCGCTGTGGCGGCGGCAACGGACGCGGCTTGCGCTTGATCGGCGCCAGGCTTGCTGCCGGAGCGGCGGCCGGCACCGGCTTGGTCCCCGCCCTGCCCAGCACTCCCTCGAGAAAAGCTCTGAGCGGCTTCGACGGATTGCCCTCGTCGAGAGCGGCTTCGAGATAGCGGTTGCGCGCCGCGGCCGAGATGGCGGCCGGGTCGCCGTCCGGATCGGCGATCGCCTGGTCGACGGCGGCCGTGCTTTGCGCCATCTGCATCAGCTCCAGCGCCAGCATCCTTTGCCGTTGCGACGCCGCGGGCGACTGCGCGGCAAGCGAATTGCCGCCGGTCAAGAAATCGAGCCAGCTCCAGGTATAGGTCGCCGGCGGCAGTTTCCGGAGCTGGTTCTCCGCCGGCGGGGCGACCGCCAATGCGTCGAAGGCGCGCACTACCCCCTGCCCGATCTTCTCCAGCGTCTCGGCGGCGTTCATCTTCGGCGTCGATTTCTGCGCCGCCTTGAACAGCGCGAAGCGCGCCGCCTCGATGCGCATCCACGGCTGCGAATAGGTCTTCACGGCGTCCCAGTGCTCGGCCAGCCAAAGCGCTGCGGCAGCCGCGACCTGCGGCGTCGCCGCCGAGGTGCCGTTGCCGTCCATGTCGACAACCTTGGCGCAGTCGATCTCGGCCCACGGCACGTTGGGCGTGTAGGCGCCGAGCGCCGTCTTCATCTTCGATGGCGGGCCGTAATTGCCCTGCATGGTGCCGAAGTCGAGCCCGGCATAGGCGCGGCCGTCGCCCATCACGCCGCATGCGGCCAAGACCCGGTTGTAGCGGGCTGGATAGACGATGCTGCGCGGCGTGATGGCAAGATTGTTGCCGGCCGCGGTGACCATCACCAGGCCATGGTCGTAGGCGAGATTGACGGCGTCGACCAGGGCCTGTGAGGTAAGACCACCCATGCTCATCGACAGCACTTGCGCGCCCTGCTGGCGCGCATAGTCGATGCCTTGCACCATCGTGCCCGTCGTCAGCCGCACCACCCAGTCGGCGATCCGCACCGGCATGATCTTGGTCTGCGGAGCGCCGCCGACGAAATCGGTGAAGCCCGGCCAGTGCGGCGACGTGCCGTCGAGCTTGTTGCCGGCAAGCAGGCTGAGCGTGCCGGTGCCGTGACCGCGATTGCTGGTGAGCGTGCCGGCAGGCGCATGATCGGTCGCATTGTCCGGCCCGGTGCCGTCGTCGACGAAATTGCGCCGCTTTGCCGTGAGAAGCCCCGCCGGCAAGGTGCTGTGGCCCGGATCGAAGCCGGTATCGAGATGCGCAATGATGATGTTGGCCTGCTTCGCGCCGACCTTGCTGCGGGCAGTGGCGAATTGGCTGAAGTTCGGCCCGGCGTTCCAGGCGACGCCGTCCTGGACGACCGCTTGGCCGCCATGGGAATCCTGGTCGTCGAAGGTGCAGGCAGGGCTGGCGCTCGCCGCCATGCCACGATCGCCACTGCTGTTCTTGTAATCCCATTGTTGAACGATGTCGGGCTCGATCGCCAGGATATCGGCGCCGGCAATCGCGACATCTCCGCCCCGAGTCACCAGTTCGTGGGCGTCGTCCCAGGGATTGTCCGTGTCCGTGGCCTTAGCGGAAAGCCGCAGCCAGGTCGCGCCGCGGTCCGTTGCAGCGCCGAAGTCAGCGCCGGAAGTACCCGGCGGCACGGTCAGGATCGGTTCGGCGTCGATCCCTCCGATGCCAAGCGACCGGCTACGGGCAACAAACCCGGCGCCGTCGCCGCGAACCTTGACAAGGAGTCCCCGCACCATGGCATGCCCCTCCTCGGAAGTGGAAACCATGGCGTGAGCTGCCAATCCCAGTCAAGCCAAGTCCCAAACCATGCTTCGATCGTTCTGTTTGCCAACTAGGAAACCGGCCGATTCAGCTCGGCTTCGGCACACTATGCTCGGTGTCTGAAACATACATGCGACAAATGACAATCGCGCCGGCCGGCAGGCGCTTCTGTGACCGCCTTCACATACGCCGCGCGAGCTTCACGCACAGATATCGCACCGGGTGGCACTGGCTTCTGCTTCAACGCACGGGCTCGAATGGCTTCCGGGCCTGAAAATGGGTCGGTCCTCGGCAGGGAATTTCGATCACCTAGCCATTTTCAGATTTGCTGTCCGCGCGCGTCGGTCACCTCCCGCCACGCGCGCGGACGGCGTTCAAAGATCGGTCCGTGTCCGCCAGCACGCTCCGATCCCGTCGCAGGGAAAGTTGCCGGCTAATTTGATGCCGGCAGCACATGTCTGGCGCTCGATCTCACCAAGGCCGTCGTGTGTTGCCGTAATCGCCACGAAAGGAGACCAGGCCTTGATCGAGCACGCACTTGTCATACAATTTCCGCTCAACGAGAGGCGGAATCGCATCATGTCGACAGCCGGCGTAGACGACCGGGGCGCCGTGCCGCGCCTGGCGCGGATCGATCCGCGTCAGTTCGATCTGCTGTTCGGCGGTTGCAAGATCGAACGCTATGCCGCGGGTCAGCACCTGTTCGTGCAGGAGGACGCGTCCGACCGCATCTACGGCGTGATGAACGGCACTGTCGAAATCTCGCTCTATTCGCCGGGCGGACAGAAGCTCGTGGCCAATATCGAGCTCTCGCGCAGCCTTGTCGGCGAGATCGGCGCCTTGGACGGACGCCCGCGAACGGCAACCGCGATCTGCCTCACCGCATGCGAGCTGGTTTCTCTCAGCAGAACGCAACTCTTTGATCGCATTGAAAAAAATCCGCCGTTGGCGCGTGCCATGATCGAACTCCTGTGCACGCGGCTGCGCTGGGTCAGCGGCGAGCTCGGCGACCAGGCCTTCTTTGGCATCGAGGCCCGGCTGGCGAAGCGGCTGGTGTTCCTCAGCGGCGTCATGGCCGATGCGACCGGCTGGATCCCGATCTCGCAATCGGAGCTCGGCGAGTTCCTCGGCGCGACTCGCGAATCCGTCAACAAGACGCTCAACGACTGGCGCAACCGGCATATGATCGCCATCAGGCGCGGCGGGCTGCGCGTCACCAACGCCGCCGCGCTGAACCAGATCGCCGAATCGCAGGACGACGGCTGAGCGATTTTTGACCCGAATCAGAGCCGCGAAATCAGGTAGCGCAGCGCGGACCGGCTCGGCATGAAGAAGTAGCCGCCGCCCTTCGTGGTAACGAATTGTGGCATGTCCTTAAGCACCGTGACCTTTTCCCAGGACGGGATCGAGAACCGGCCGCCGCCGTCGCGCGCGCCGATCGTCGGATCCTTTTCGCCGACAAGGCCCTGGAACGAGCTCGACGACACCCAGGTCTGCTGGATGAACTCGTACTGACGTTCGATGTCGGCGTTGAGGCACATGAAGAGAAGCCCCTTCTCGACCTTCCCGCTCCGGCCCTTCTTCTCGTAGGTGCGGCCGACGCGCAGGATGCGATGGCGCTTGCCGATCCTGATCTGCGTCTCGCGGTCCTCGCCAAGCGAATCGCGCGGATTGGAGCGGCGTATGTGCGAGCCGAGCGGACAGCGATGCCCTTGCGGGTCCTCGGCGCCAAGCGCGAAATCGTTGTCGACGCCGCGGCCCGGGCGGCCATCGGGGTTGCGCACCAGCGAGCTGCCATCCTGCCAGCGCCCGAGCATCTTGGCCGCCACCCAGCGCGGCGTGATGGCGTCGTCGCCGGTCTCGCGCGCTGCCCGCGCGGCAGCGTGCTTGCAGTAGTCGTCGAACAACTCGACATGCTGCTCGAACTGGCGCACGACGAGGAAAGAGCCGTTGCGGCCAAAGTCGCGCGGCGGCGGAGGCTGACCGGGTATCTGCCGGTTGCGCCGCACCTGCGACAGGATGCCGGTGCGATCCTGCGCCGCCTCGACGGAGGGCGAGGCTGGATAGAACCCGTGCTCGTCGCGATAGCCGAACAGGAACTCGCCGGGCGCGACCAGATGCATCGGCGCGGCGCCCTTGTTGGCGCGCGAGGTACCCCTGACGATCGGCTGCGAGACACCGTCGGCGAAGCCGAAATGCTCATAGGCGCGCGATCGCTCCGGCTTACCGTTGTTGCCGGCATGCTGGGATTTGGCGCCGTCCTTTTTCGGCTCGCGGTTCACGACGAGCGGCAACTCGGCGACGATTTTCATCCCGGCGCCCGTCGTCTTCCGCTTCGCCGTCGTGACCTCTGCCTTGAGCGCCGCCGGCTCTCCAGCGTAGCAGATGATGACCGCGTCGACCGGCGTCTTGGCCGAGCCCCACTGCCATTTGTCAGCCGCGTCCGGGCCGCTATCGTCGAGGATGCGGCTGCGCTCCGGATTGCCCATGCCGTGGCGAAAGGCGGCTGGAAATGTGCCCAGCGGATCGTCGTCGACGCCACCCTCCAGCCCGAGACGGCGAAGGCCCTCGGGACCGAAGGCCACCGTCATGGCTCGTCCGGCAGGCACGCCGTCGCCGAAACTCGTTTTGTCGATGACGAAGTCCAGCCATGCTTTGCGTTGCATTGCCGGCAGATCTTCAGGCACCCGGATCGCCAGCATATGCGCGTGGCCGAGCGCGCCGAACGGACCGAAGAAGATCGATTGGATCTCGCCCGCTTCCAGCTCTTCGAGAGGCGAAGGCGCCGGTTCACGGCTGGCGATTTCCGCCGGCCTTGCCTGCGGCCGCTGCAACGAGCCGAACAGGCTCACCCAGTCGCGCGCCTCGTTGCCGGTGGCCGAAGCGATGCCGCGCCTGATCCTGGAGTTGATGCGGATGCGCGTAGTGTTGAGATGCGGATAGGCGGAATACCAGAACAGCGTCGGCACCTGCTGGCGCCGCGCCCAGCGCTTGAAGCGGTCGCCGTCGCGCGCGCCGTCGAGGAAGAGCCAGCGCGTGCGCGGATAACCGTCCGTGTTGCTCCACACTCCGGTAAGGCCTTCGGAAGCCTTGGCGATGAAGTCCTCCAGATAGCTTTCCCAGCTACCGCCGTAGTTGGAGAAGAACATGAGCTTGTCGGTGCCCGGCAGCAGCACCCAGCGGGCGAAGTGGATGGTGTTGATGGTGGCGAGGAACCCCGGCTTGAACACTTTCTGCGCCGATATCGAGATCAGGTAGAAGGAAAGCCTCAGCGCCAGCCGCCGCAAGGTGCCGGTCTTCATCGTCGAGATCGCGGTGAGATGGTTCTGCGCGCAGTGATCCTCATTGGCGAGGATCCTGTCCAGGGCGCCAATGTCGACCGGCGTGTTCTGCGGCCGGTCCTTGTCCTCGATGCGCCGCAGGCCGAGGAAGCACAAGCCGACGAACAGCATTGCGATAGCCAGCAGCCCCAGCACCGCCAGCAGAAGCGCGGCGCCGGCAATTGCTATGTTGGTGAAGGTGATGCCGTGCGGGTTGCCGAACACAAGCACATAGGTCATGCGCCAGAAGGCAAGCACGACGATCGCGACTGTGGCGAGCATCGCCGGCGCGAGCAGCGTCGTCGTCAAGGCCCGCCACCAACGGCCCGGCGGCTGCTCCAGCAGGCTTTCGGCCGGCTCGAAGGCCCAGCCGAACTGCCCCATCGACTGGGCGTGCCGGCGCGCCTCGGTAAGGACCGCAAGGGCGTTGCCGGTACCGGCGCGCGGCTTTTCGACGATCTCGCGCACACTGTCGGCAAGCTCGGCCTCGGCCAGGATGCGGCGCACCGAATGGCCAGGCGTGCCCGAAAAAACCAACCCTGCCGTGCTGCCGAAGGACGGCGATATTTCGATGTGATGCTTCTTCAGGAAGCCGTCCAGCGAGCCGCCGTCGGACAGACCGCAAACGTCCCTGAAGATCGGCCGCAACCGGTGGCCTATGGCTTGCGTGACGGCGCCGATGACATCGTCGGCGCTGCCGTCGCCGGAGATTTCGAACACGAGCGCCCCGATCTCGAGGCCCGATTTCTCGTCCTTTCCGGTGACGGCGACCGCCAGGCTGGTGAAATGGATCGAGCCGACCTTGTCGAGCGCGCCGCCCACCTCGCCGATTGCCGGATTGCCGAGGGCGCCGACCTTGTCGCGCACGGCATCCAACGGCACCGCGCGCCTGATCGGGCAAACCACGGTGACCATCGACTGGTCGACGGTGCGGCAAAGCGGCGAGCGCTCGAAATCGACCTTGAGGTTCGCCGGATAGGCGCCGACATAGGCCAATTTGCCGGCCCTGCCCCGGACGCGATCGAGCTTGGGCTTGCTGAACAGCGCGCGAACGCATTCGCCGATCTGGATGCGGGCGATCTCGGCGCCGATGCACAGGTGGATACCGTGGCCGAAAACCATGTAGTCGCGGTGCGGACGCGAGGTGTCGAATTCATCTGGCCTTTGCACGATTTCCGGATCGAACATGGCCGACAGCGTCGCCGGCATCACCACCGTTCCAGCCTTCACCAGGCGCTCGCGGCGCGTGCCCTTGCCGATGGTCGCATCGCGGGCGGTGTAGCGCCACGGGCCGACCCAGATCGGCTTGAAGCGCATGGCTTCCAGGATCGCCCGATCGAGCTTGCCGGTATCGCCTGCTGCAATGGCCGCGTCGACAGCCTGGCGGGCATCGGATCTCGACAGGATGACGTCCAGGCAATTGCCGCCGGCAAGCACGTTGGTCGGCACGAAGCCGGCAATCATGCCGAGCATGATCGAATGGATGTCGGGCCGCGACAGGCGCCCCTGATCCATGAGCGCGACGAGGCGGGCCAGCGGCCGGCCGTCCTTCCCTCCCTTGTCCCTGACCGCGGCGATCGAGCGCTCGATGACCTTGATCAGGCGATCGCCGCCGACGACCGCGAGCTGGCGCGTTGTCGGGTTTGCGGCCGGGTCGGAAAAGAACAGCGCGCTCAGCGCGATCGACCAATCGGCAAACTCGGTTTCGTCGTCGATCTCAAGACCGAAATAGTCGCGGCAGATTCGCACCGGCACAATTTTCATCAGCCCGGCGATGGCGTCGAAGCCGGGGCTGGCTCTGGTCATGATGTCGCGTGAATGACGCTCCGCGATCGGCCTGACGGCGGCTTCGACTTCCGCTGGTGGAAAGGCGCTCAGCACGGCCGACTTCATCTGCCGGTAGGCAGCCCCGTCTTGCATGCCGAGGATGAAGTTCGAGCCCCTGGCCAGTTCCGCCATTTCCGGACCGTAGGGCGTTTCGAACTCGTCGCCCCGCTCCAGTATGTCGCGCACGTCGACGCCCTTGGTGACGAGCAGGAAATTGCCGAAGGCCAGGTTCGGCCAAAAACGGCGCAGCAGCGCCAGCAGCCAGCGCGGATCGCTTAGAAAGAACCCGGCGATGCGGGAGGCAATACCATCCTTGGCGCGAAGCCGGTTGATATCGAACGGCGGCATCTCGACGACAGGGCGCTGGCTCTTCTGAGCCGCGCGGACAGCAGCGAAATACTTCAACTTGATCATGCGCGTTCGAGCCCCCCGGCTGTTCAAGTCGATGCGATGCCGGCAACCTAATGGCCTAGGTTTGCATCGGTCCGGCGTATGTGATTTTTTTCACAGTCGTCTGTCTTCGGTTCCAGTGATCATGCAATGGACTTGGCCTGGTCGAAATTCGCGATCAGGAAGTTGTTCTTCGCCGAATCGACGAACGGTATCCAGCGAATCCTCTGTTCGGAAAAGTCGGGATGTCTGGTCGCGAAAATGGCGAGCTCGCGCTCGGCCTCGTCGCGGCGGCCGCTCCGCATCAAGGCGCCGATTTTCAGGAACCTGGCGTAGAAATAGCCCGGCGAAAGGTTGAGCGAGCGGTCGGCAACGGCAATTGCCGCCGGCCAGTCCTCGACGAAGCAGTATGCGGCGGCCAGTTCCCCAAGATTGTGGAAGCGGTAGAGGTCGAACGGGCTCAGCCGTTCGGTATCCAGGAAGAACGGGATCGCGCCGGCGGCATCGCCGAGCAAAAGGCGCGCGCTGCCCATCGCCGAGCGGGCGAAGGCAAAGCTCGGGTTGATATGGATCGCCTCGGTGAGATGCTCCGCGGCCGATGCCGGCCGGCCGCGCATGATGTCGGCCGCGCCGAGATTGGCATGCGGCCGCGCGTCGAGGCTGTCCATCAGAAGCGCCTTGCGCGCGAACGCCTCGACCTTGTCCAGGTCGTCGCTGTCGCCGAAGCGCAGCCACGCGCGCCAGAAATACCACCATGACAGCTCGTTCAGCACGGCGCTGGAATTCGGATCTTCCTGGTAGGCCTTGTCGAAGAATTCGAGCGCGATTTCGGTGTCGCTGCGCGTGCGCCTGTTCATGTGCCAGCGGCCCCGCCGCACCAACTGCCAGGTCTCGAGGCTTTCCCACGGCACCTGGAAGGTCCGCACCTGCTCGGCCCGGTCGACTTCCTTGTCGAGGATCGAAACGATCTCACTGCCGATCTGGTCGCGAAGGCTGAAGATGTCGACGAGGTCGCGGTCGAAGCGTTGCGACCAGACGAGACGCCCGTTCGACGTATCGGTGAGCGAGGCGTTGAGGCGGATCTGCCCGCTGTAGCGTGCCAGCGTGCCGCCGACGATATAGCGCGCGCCAAGCGCATTGCCGATGAGCCTGGTTCCGAGGCTGTCGTCGCGGAACTGGAAGCTGGAGCCCTTGGCGATCACCGAAAGCCAGCGGGTGTTGGAGAGGCCATAGATGATGTCTTCGGCAATGCCGTCGGCCATGTAGCCGACATCGGGCTCGCTTCCGTCGCCATGGAACGGCAGCACCGCGATTGCCGGCGGTCCCTTGGCGAAGGGCCTGTAGTGACCGGGAGCTGTGGGAATGGCGGCCAAGGGAGCCGCCATCGTGGCGCCGTTGCCGCCGCGCCCGGCTATCAGGACGCGCACCGGCAAGGCGATGTTCTTCAGCATGAACTCGCCGAGGTCGGTAAAGACCGCCGCGGTCTTGTCCTTTACGTGGTGCCAGGTTGTCTCCGAAATGGCGAGGCCGTCATGGGGAGCGAATTCCTGGAGGCGGGCGGCTATGTTGACATCGTCGCCATAGAGCCGGCCCTCGCGGACGATGACGTCGCCGGTGTTGATCCCGGCCCGAAACGGCATGCGCATCTCCTCGTCCACCGAGGCATTGAGCGCCATGATCCGATCCTGGAAATCAAAGGCCGCGCGCAAGGCTTCGATCGGATTGCCGAACTCGGCCATGATGCTGTCGCCGGCAACGCCAAAGGTGCGGCCGCCAAAGGCGCCGCAGCTGTCGGTGATGATATCGCGCCTTTCCTCGAAGGCAGCGACGGCCAGCTCGTCGTCGATGCCCATCAGCCGCGAAAAGCCCACGGCATCGATAGAAATGATTGTCGCCAGCTGACGGGTATAGTTCCGTTCAGCCATGATAGAGCCCCCGGTCCCTGTTTTCGGTCCAGAACAGGCGACTTCCGCTCTCAAAACACTTCGCCGTTTGCCGACGGAAAATCCCCGGCAGGCTCGGCGCGCCGTTGCCACCCTGTCAGTCTGGAACTCTAACAGGGTCTTGCCAAAAGCTCTACCACGAACAGCTAATAGAGCGCGCCTTCGGCCCGACCCATGGTTAGCCGTTTGTTACCTGAAGCACCAGATCGTGGAAACTTGCTTACATATTGGAATCCCGAGGCTTTGTTTACTTCCGCTTCTGTGAATCAAGGCGGCGCCAGTCGTAGCGGGCCGACCCGTGGAGCAAGGCGTTGTTGCCCGTGGCGGAACCAACAGGCCGGGATTCGAGTTTTCCAGCGCACTCACGCCTACACGAGATTGAGGGCAGTCATGCGCGCTGTTGTTGTTTTGGCAAGCGGTATTGCGTTCTTCCTTATCGGCGGCTCGGCTTTCGCGGCAGACCAGCAAGCGATGCCGCCGCAAAATGCCAAGAAGCTCTCGGAAATCGTCGCCAAGGTCGAGAAGCGGAACGACTTCCAATATGTGAAGGGGGTCGACTGGAGCAGCGACGGTTATACCGTCACCTACTACACGACCGACAAGGCCAAGGTCCAAATCACCTATGATCCGGTGACTGGAGAGTCGAAGTAGGCTCTGAAGACGGCCGCGCATCGGTAGGCAGCACCCTACCCATCCGAGTCTTGCGTCGACGCGTGTTTGATGGCTGACTGCGCGCCACGATTGCGGGCACGGGGTGAATTGCAGTGGTTGGCTACGTCCTGAAGCGCGTCCTGATGGTGCTCGCGGGCTATCTGGTCGCGGTGCTCGTCGGGTTGATCGCGCTGGTCGTGATCTACGTGGTGCTGAGCTCGCTGCCCAGCGCACCAGGCTATTTCGAGCTGATGCAGTTCACGCCTGTCGCTGTGCTCGTGGTGCCGCCTCTCGGCAGGTTCGTCTATTTCCTGACCATCGTGGTCACCGGCACGCAGACCCTGGTCTTTGCCCTGATTGCCGAGTTCTTTTCGCTGCGGAGCTTCTGGTTGCACATGCTGTTCGGCGCCGCCGCGGCGGCTGCCGGCTTCATGCTGCTCTGGCCAGACGCACCGGATGATCCGGAGCGCTGGGCCGACATGGGCATCATCGCGGGCGCCGGTCTCGTCGCCGGCCTGATCTACTGGCTGATCGCCGGGCGAGACGCCGGCTTCCGCCGCCCGCTCGTCTAAGCAATTCCAGGAAAAGTGTTGAGCGGTTTTCTGTCCGGAATTGCGTAGAAATAAGCAGCGCTCAGCTTGACGGCGTGCGCACCGCTTCGGTCGCGTCCAGCGCCTGCATCAGCTTTGAATCGCGATCGTAGACGTCGTCGAAATATTCGACCTTGCCGGACATGTCAGGCCAAGCGGTGAAATAGGCGACATAGACCGGGATGACGCGCGTGACGTTTTCGGTTGAATGGCCATGCTTCAGCTTCTCGGCGACATAGTCGACCGAGGTGCCGAGCACGGCAGCCGCCATGCCGCGCGGATCCTGCAGGCGGATGCAGCCGTGGCTCAATGCACGCATGTCGCGCTCGAAAAACGACTTCTGCGGCGTGTCGTGCATGTAGATGGCGTGCTTGTTGGGGAAGAGAATCTTCAATTCGCCGAGCGCGTTGGCTTCGCTTGGCTGCTGGCGCACGCTGAATGGGATTTTGGAGCCATAGGCACCCCAGTCGACCGCCGAGGACGGGATTTGCCTGCCGCGTGAATCCGTCACCTCATAGCCGGCGCGGTCGAGATAGCCCGGATCGCTGCGCAGCCGCGGCAGCATCTCATTGACGATGATCGACTGCGGCACGCCCCAATAGGGGTGATAGTCGACCTGCTTGATCTGGTTGTAGAAGAAGGCGGTCTGGTTGGTGACCTTGCCGATGACCGCGCGGGTCTTCAGCTTCTCCTCGCCATTGTCGATATAGCTCGCCGTGAAGGCCGGTTGGTTGATGAAGACGCGCGGGCTGCCAAGGTCGGAGGGGAGCCAGCGCAGCTCTTCGAGCGCGACCCTGACCTTCTCAATCTTGTCGGCCTTGGAGGTTCCCGCAAGCGAGGCAACCGTGCGCGGGCCGATGACGCCGTCGCCCTTCATGCCGGCTCGCTGCTGCACCGCCTTGATCACCGACACCAGTTCGGGATCGTAAACCTCGCTTTTGCCCAGCCTGGCGAGAACCTCGCCATAGTCGCCGCCCATCTCGTCATCGAGATTGCGGGCAATGAGCGTCATAAGCTTGGGCAGCTCAGGGCTGCTTTCGCCGGGCTTGAGTAGCAGATTCGGATCGACGACGATATCGTTCTCCTCGCTCGCCTGGAGCGATTCCAGTTCGACACGCAGCGCCTGGTATTCCGGGTTCTGCGGGTGTCGCGATTCGAGATAGGTGCGCACTTCCTGTGTATGCGCCAGCGTTTTCAACACGCCCTCGAGATCGAGCGGCTTGGCCGGGAAATCGTAATATCCGGTCATACGGTTCGGGTCGATGCGGCCGCTCTGGGCGTCATGGGCATAGCGCAGCACGCGCGCCGACAGCGCCATCTCGAAGCGGACCAGTTCCTTCGTCCGCTCTACCGGCGTGGCGGCAGTCGTGACGACAGGAATATCGACGGAGTAGTCGGCGGGCGTCAGGCCGTAGCTTGCGGCTTCGCCAAGCACCCGCACGGCATCCTGCGCCCTGCTGTTGGGTGCATCCCCGGTCACCCAGATGAAATCCGGATTGGCCGAGTAGTAGGCGATCAGCGCCTTGGCGATATCGGGTTCGGCAAAGAGCTCATAGTCGCTCAGGCTCGTGAGTGCATCGCGAAAAGCGCTTCCGGTCACGGACGGCACAAAGGCTGCGTCCTGCGCGGTCGCGGGTTGGGGAGCCGGCAGCAGCGACTTGAAGTCGACGCGCACCAGTTTATCGGCCCTGTAGGTGTTGTAGGTCGGACTGCTAATCCTGACGCCGCCGGCGTTGGGCTGAACCTTGCGGGTTTTGGGCGGCGGCGGAAATTCACCTTGGGGATTGTGCCGGATGCCGCCACCGAACAGCATGTCGAACAGCCCTTGGGCGCTGGCCTGCGACATGCCGATAGCAAGCGTTGCGGCGATCGCAACTGGCAGCACGGCTTGTCTTTTTCCGAGGAATTTCATGAATCACCCGCTCCGGTTGTCACCGGTTCCCGTTCCGCGCCGCTAAAACGATCTCGCCCACCGCATGGCGGATGTAAGGCGCAACTATACTGATTCATACCGATTTCGTTAAGCTTCCATAAATTTCGATGGGTCTGTTGCAGAACGGTTTCACATCATCGTGACGGCCGCTGTGACCCCGCCAGTTCCCGCCATGCTTGCGTTGCTGCGCCAGACCGTGGCGGAACTGGCGGTGGCGTGACAAGCTGCGAGGATTATGCTCGAAATCCGAATGGCCAGTGCGAGGCCCGGAGGACGTGTCGTGAAGAAGGGATATCGCGAACTTCTCGATGAGGCGAATGCCGAGATCGAGGTGGTGTCGCCCGAAGAGGCGGCCGGGCTGCTGGAGGATGACGACACGATCTTCGTCGATCTGCGCGACCCTCGCGAAGTCGAGCGCGACGGCAAGATCCCCGGTGCAAGGCATGTCACGCGCGGCATGCTCGAATTCTGGATCGATCCGGAAAGCCCCTACCACAAGCCGTTCTTCGCCTCGGGCAAGACCTTCGTCTTCTTCTGCGCCGGCGGCTGGCGCTCGGCGCTCGCCACCAAGACGGCGCAGGACATGGGTCTCACCCCGGTCAAGCACATCCTGGGCGGCTACACCGCCTGGAAAGCCGCCGGCCTGCCGGTCGAGCCAGGTCAAAAGAAGAAAGCCGACTGACCGGGTGCAGCACGCTTTCGCCGCAACTATTTCAATGCAGTGTCGATTCGCCTTCCCCGGTGACGAAGCGGACCGCGCGCGCGACGACATCCTTGTCGGCAAGGATGCGGCGGTGGCCAAGCCCATCGGCCCAATGCAGGCGGACATGATTGCCGGCGCCCGCATAGCGCTTGGCATGATCGGCGTGGACTTCGCGATCGTCCGGCGCATGGATGATCAGCGTCGGCACCGGCGCCTCGGCAAGCTGGCGGTCGCCGGTGAATTCGCTGAGCGGCCGACCCGACAGATGCTTCACCCGGTCCGCCATGGCGATCCGGGAGCGCGGCCCGACGTTCATCATGCGGCTGAAGTCGTCGAAAATTGCCGGCAGCGAGCTCGGCGCCGCGATCAACACCAGTTTTTCGGCCGCAAGCGGCGGCATGCCTCTGACCGACGCCGCAACGGCGTTGGCGGCGATCGCGCCGCCGAAGGAATGGCCGACGGCAGCGACAAACGGTCCGAACCATTCGCCGGCGACTCGCGCCGCGTCGACCGCGGTCACCATGTTGAGATGTCTGCCGAGCGAATGGCCGTGCCCCGGCAGGTCGAGCGAGACGACCTTGTAGCCGGCCCCGCGAAATCCTTCGATCAGCGCGCGCATATATTCGGTGCGCGAGCGCCAGCCATGGATGACGAGCACTGTGCCGCAAGAGTCCCTACCCGGCTCTGCCCGGAACTCATGCACCGCAACGCAGTCCGTCTTGGTTTTCAGCCGGTGGTGGCGCGCCTCGGCCATGAAACCGGCAGCGCGCTCGACGGCGCGGCGCTCGCCATCGCTCAACGCCTTGACGTTGGGTGTGCGGCAAAACAATTCGAACGCGGCGCGGCCGCTGAGACGCGGAACGACATGCTCGGCCGCACCGAACACGCCCCGGATGACCTTCAATCCAAATGATGCCATAGTTGCGGTCCATCCATTCGTTCAAGCATGAACATAATAGTTCAAACATGAACATTAAGCAAGAGCTGCCCTGGGACAATCCGCGCTTTCGCAACTGGGTTGCGGTGGCGCGCGCCTGCCATGTGCTGGAGCGAACGCTGGCGACTAAACTCACTCCGCTCGATCTCAAGCCGGCGCAGCTCGACGTGCTGATGAACCTCTACCGCCACCCCGGCATGTCGCAGCACGACCTTGCCCGCAAGCTCCTGGTCGGCCGTTCCAACATCACCATGCTGTTGCCGCAGCTCGAAGCGCGCGGTCTGCTGCGCCGCGAAGGCGACGAGAAGGACAAGCGGGTGCTGCGGCTAAACCTCACCGAAGCCGGCGAGGCGTTGCTGATGCGGGCGCTGAAAGTGCACATGGCGTTGATCGAGAAGGCGATGAGCCAGTCGACGCCGGAACAGTGCGACATGATCGGCGAGCAGATGCGCAAGATCGCCGACGTGCTGAAGGAAGCCTGAGCAACGGCACGCCTATGTTCAGGTCAGGCCGAGTTTGCAGGCCTCACCTGAACATCCTCACCACATCGTCTTCTTCGCCCGCTCCGGCCATTCCCTGTCGTAAGTCTCACCGTCGATGTTCTTGCGGCTGGTGATCTCGAGGATCTGGCCGGGCGTCGGCAGCGACTTCGGGTCGACATGCCTTGCGGGATTCCAGAGTTCCGAGCGGACGATGGCGCGGGCGCACTGGAAATAGACCGTTTCGACCGAAATCACGGTGACCGACCGGGCCGGTTTGCCGTCGACCGTGAAGGAGGCGCAAAGCTCGGCATCGGTGGTGATCTGGGCGCGGCCGTTGACGCGGAGCGTCGTGCCGGAGCCCGGCACCAGGAACAGCAGCCCGACGCGCGGATTGCGAATAATGTTCTTCAGCGAATCGGCGCGGTTGTTGCCGCGCCTGTCGGGCATCATCAGCGTCTTTTCGTCGACGAGGCGCACGAAGCCGGCAAGATCGCCGCGCGGCGAGCAATCCAGCCCTTCCGGCCCGCTGGTCGCCAGCGCCACGAAGGGAGAGGCTTCGATGAAGGCGGCATATTCGGGAATCACATGGTCGAGTTCCTTGACGATCGAGGCCTCGCCGGGCAACCCGTAAAGGGTTTCGAGCTGTTCGACCGATGTGATGAGCGACATCTCTTTCGCCTCCTGACCTTTTGCCGGCGCTACTCTATGTCCATGACGCTTTGACGACGGCCCAGCACCGAAGTTGAACTTCCAAGCGCCAGGCTAGCGATCGCGGCTTAGTCCCTTCTTGGCAAGCTCGGCGAGATAGGCGTTCCAACGTTCCTCCTTCTCGTGGCCGAGCGTGTGCAGATAGTTCCAGGTGAAGATGCCGGTGTCGTGGAAATCATCGAAGGTGATCCGCACCGCATAGTTGCCGACCGGTTCGATCTTGAGGATCGCGACGTTGCGCTTGCCGGGCACGGTTACCCGCTGTTCAGGCGAATGGCCTTGCACCTCGGCCGAGGGCGAGGCGACGCGCAAAAACTCCGCCGGCAGCTCGAATGGCTGGTGATCCGGAAAGGTCACAGTGAGCAGCTTGCGGTCTTTCGAGACCCTGAGTTCCTTCGGCGCCGTCATGTTTGGTCCTGCGTGAGTGGAACCCTTCCCTACGCCGCTTCGTGCGATGCGGGAAGGTCATCGGAGGCAGCCGACATGCAATGTCGGTCGGGGACTGTTACCAAAGATCAAGACCTTCTATCTTGAATACCGGCCCGGATCGTATCACATAGCCGTATATAACGAGCCCGTTCACGGCCACGGAAGCGCTTGAACATGGACATGATCGACCCATTCGGTCGCACGATCACCTACCTTCGCGTGTCGGTCACCGACCGCTGCGACTTCCGCTGCACCTATTGCATGGCCGAAGACATGACATTCCTGCCGAAGAAGGATCTGCTGTCGCTCGAGGAACTCGACCGGCTCTGCACCGTCTTCATCGAAAAGGGTGTCAGGAAACTCAGGCTGACCGGCGGCGAGCCGCTGGTGCGCAAGAACATCATGCATCTGGTGCGCCAGTTGTCGCGCCACCTGAAGAGCGGCGCCCTTGAGGAGCTGACGCTCACCACCAACGGCTCGCAGCTGTCGCGCTTTGCCGCCGAACTCGCAGATTGCGGGGTGAAGCGCATCAACGTCTCGCTCGACACGCTGGATGCCGACAAATTCCGCCAGATCACTCGTTGGGGCAATCTCGGCAAGGTCATGGAGGGCATCGATGCCGCGCAGGCCGCGGGCCTGAAGGTCAAGCTCAATGCCGTGGCGCTGCGCGACTTCAACGACGCCGAAATCCCCGAGATGCTGCGCTGGGCGCATGGCCGCGGCATGGACCTGACCGTCATCGAAACCATGCCGATGGGCGAGATCGACGCCGACCGCACCGACCAATACCTGCCGCTGTCGCTGCTGCGCGCCTCGCTGGAGCGCCAGTTCACGCTGACCGACATCCCTTACAAGACCGGCGGCCCTGCCCGCTATGTCCAGATCGCCGAGACCGGCGGACGACTCGGCTTCATAACGCCGATGACGCATAATTTCTGCGAAAGCTGCAATCGCGTGAGGCTGACCTGCACCGGCACGCTTTATATGTGCCTCGGTCAGGAGGACGCCGCGGACCTCAGGGCGCCGTTGCGTGCGTCCGAAGGCAACGAACTGGTCGGCGAGGCCATAGACGAGGCGATCGGACGCAAGCCGAAGGGGCACGATTTCATCATCGACCGCCGCACCAGCCGTCCATCGGTGTCGCGCCATATGAGCGTCACCGGCGGCTGATTTTTCCCCAGGATTGGTGCAAGATCGCCTTCGGTCACTGACTTGGGGGCAATATGAAGCGTCTTCACCTTATCCAGGGTGCGCCTTTGGCGATCGCCTTGTCGTTTCTCCCGGTCGTGACGGCAACGGCCATCGCGAGGCCATTCACCTACGTCAATGCGCGCTTCGGCACCGCGTGCACCTTCCCCGACGAGATTTTCAGCGACCGCTTGCCCGAGCCCGAAAATGGCGATGGCCAACAATGGCTCAGCGCCGACGGCGCCAGCCTGACCTGCTCCGGCATCTACAACATCGACGACGACACGCCAAAAACCTTCGTCGCCGGCGAAAAGCAAAACACTGGACCAGGCTACAAGGTGACCTACAGCAAGACCGGCAAGAATTGGGCGGTGCTGTCCGGCGTCAAAGGCGACAAGGTCTTTTACGAGCGGCGCCTGTTCGGAAAGGACGGCGTCATTCGCACCGTCTGGATCGAATATCCTTCATCGCTCAAGACGAAATACGATCCGCTTGCCGGGGCCATCGCGAAGAGCCTGCGCGGTCCGTGAGGCAAGCCAGCCTCCATAGAAAATGACCTTCCGCGTGGGCTTCCGCCGGATTTACCGCTGACCCGTTCCGGCCTAGCCTCCAGAGGCGATTTTCGCACCAGGGGGAATTCTCATGCGCACATTCATGCTTTCGCTTGCAATGCTTGGTGTTGCTTCCATACCGGCGGCGGCCCAGTCGATCGGCGGCACCCACACCGTCGCCGGCACCAATTTCGACGGCTCGAAATATAGCGGCGAGGCGACCATCACGCTGACCAGCGACACCACCTGCACGATCCATTGGGAAACCGGCGGCTCGACCTCCGACGGCATCTGTATGCGCAACGACAATGCCTTTTCTGCCGGCTACGCGATGGGCAAGGAAATCGGCCTCGTCGTCTACAAGGTCGAGAAAGACGGCTCGCTGCACGGGCTGTGGACCATCGCCGGCCAGAACGGCAACGGCACCGAAGTGCTGACGCCCAAGTAAGCGTAGCGTTCGCAAATCGATCGTTCGGGCCGCGGAGAAATTCGTGGCCCATTTCTTTGGCGTTGCTGTTTTCCGGTTGCCTGCTACAGGCTTGACCCCAAATAGAATCCGGAAACGCCCTTGCCTCTCTCGCCCAATCTGCGCGGCGCGCTGTTCATGGTCGTGGCCATGATCGGCTTCACCCTCAACGACGCGATCACCAAATTCTCGTCGGAATCGATGAACATGGCGCAGGTCATGCTGGTGCGCGGGGCGTTCGCGTCGCTCTTCGTCGGCGTGCTCGCCTGGCGGCGCGGCGCGCTGGCCAATCCGGCAGCGATGCTGCAGCCGATGGTGGCGGTGCGCGTCGCTGGCGAAGCCGGCGCCACCGTGTCGTTCCTGATCGCCCTTGCCCATCTGCCGATCGCCAATGTCTCGGCCGTGCTGCAGGCGCTGCCGCTTGCCGTGACGATGGGCGCGGCACTGTTCTTCGGCGAAGGCGTCGGCTGGCGGCGCTGGCTGGCCATTGCCGTCGGCTTTGCCGGCGTACTGATCATCGTGCGGCCGGGTTTCGAGGGCTTCAGCGTCTATTCGCTGCTGGCGCTCACAAGCGTTGCCTGCTGCGCCGTGCGCGACCTCGCCACCAAGCGCATCCCGCAGACGATCCCGACCATGCTGGTGTCGACGGCGACGGCGCTGGCCATGACTGTGCTGGGCGCGCTGCTGCTGTCGCCGATGGGTGGCTGGACGCCGATGAGCGGCAAGGCGACCGCGCTGCTGGCGCTGGCGGCGGTGCTGGTGCTCATCGGCTATCAGTTCATCATCATGGCGATGCGCTCGGGCGACATCTCCTTCATCGCGCCGTTCCGTTACACGGCGCTGCTCTGGTCGATCCTGCTCGGTCTCGTCATCTTCGGCGACGTCCCCGACCTGCCGATGAGCTTCGGCGCCACGATCATCATCGGTTCCGGCCTCTACGCGCTCTACCGCGAGCGCGTCGTCGGCAGGCTGCAGCCCGCCGCCGAAAGCGCTGGACCCGACATGGCGCCGGACGGCATATAGGCCCGATGGATCGAAGCGTTGCGGGAATCATCCTGGCAGGCGGCCAGTCGCGCCGGATGGGCGGCGGCGACAAGCCCCTGCTTTCGCTGGGCAAAGGCAGGCTGATCGACCATGTCGCCGCGCGTCTCGCACCGCAGGTCGGCTCGCTGGCGCTCAATGCCAATGGCGACCCCACGCGGTTTGCCGGCACGGACCTTCCGGTGCTTGCCGACACGGTGCCCGGCTATGCCGGCCCGTTGGCCGGCATCCTGACCGGCCTCGAATGGGCGGCAACGAACACGGCTTGCCGGTCGCTTGTCAGCGCGGCCGGCGACACGCCGTTCTTCCCCGGCGTTCTTGTCGAACGATTGGCCGCAGCGGCCCACCAACGGCCAGGCGCGATCGCCGTCGCCAGTTCCGATGGCCGATTGCACCCCACTTTCGCGCTGTGGCCTCTTGGCCTGTGCGATGCGCTGCGCCATTTCCTGGTCGACGAGGACAATCGCCGGGTTTCCGCCTTCATCGAGCGGCACGGTTTTGTCCAGGTGGAGTTTCCGATGATCGAAGCCGAAGGCCGGCGGATCGACCCGTTCTTCAACATCAACACGCCGGACGATCTTGCGGAGGCCGAACGTCTGTTGCAAAGCCTCCAGCCATGAGACGCGTATTCGGCATCACCGGGTGGAAGAATTCCGGCAAGACGACACTGACCGAGAAGCTGGTCGCCGAACTGGTCCGGCGTGGCTGGACGGTCTCGACGGTCAAGCATGCCCATCATGACTTCGACATCGACAAGCCGGGCGCAGACTCCTTTCGCCATCGCCAGGCGGGCGCCACGGAGGTCGCGGTCGTCTCCGACCGGCGCTGGGCGCTGATGCACGAGCTGCGCGACGAGGACGAGCCGTCGCTGGACGACATCCTGTCGCGGCTGGCGCCGTCGGACATCGTGCTCGTCGAAGGCTACAAGCGCGAGGCGCACCGGAAGATCGAGGCGAGACGGCTGGAGGCCAAGGACCGGACGCCGCTTGCGGCCAACGATCCGAACATCGTCGCTGTCGCCGCCGACTTTGCGGTCGAGGGCGAGAGCCCGCCAGTTTTCGACCTCAATGACACGAAATCGATAGCCGACTTCATCGAGCGCGCGACCGGTCTCGTTGCTCAGACCAAGTAACGCAGCGGCACTCGGCGATTGTCGTTTGCTGTTGTTTTGCGGTTGCTTTTCTCGGAAAGAGTGGGAGTATCCGGCCAGCGGGCGGACAAGTAGCTCCGTCCACAAGAGCCGCATGGGACAGCGGCCATGACAATATGAGAGGATTATCATGCGTATTGCACTGCGTATTGCGCTCGCCGCTTCGGCCGCGCTGCTGACACTTGGCGTCGCCCAGGCTCAGGAAGAGACCCTGAGGATCGGCACCGAAGGCGCGTACCCGCCCTTCAACAACTTGACCTCGGACGGCCAGCTGGTCGGCTTCGACATCGACATCGCCAAGGCCCTTTGCGACGAAATGAAGGTGAAATGCACCTTCGTCGCGCAGGATTGGGACGGCATCATCCCGGCGCTCCAGGCCGGCAAGTTCGACGCCATCGTCGCCTCGATGTCGATCACGCCCGAGCGCCAGGAAAAGGTCGACTTCACCCACAAATACTACAACACGCCCTCGGCGATCGCGGTGCCGAAGGATTCGCCGCTCAAGGGCGTGACCAAGGAAGACCTTGCCGGCAAGAATATCGGCGTCGCCACCACGACGACGCATTTCAACTATGCCTCGAAGACCTATACCGACAGCACCATCAAGGGCTATCCGAGCAGTCCCGAGGAGCAGGCAGATCTCGCCAACGGCCGTCTCGACGCCATCGAGGACGACATCGTAGTGCTGCAGCAGTGGCTGGATTCGCCCGACGGCGCCTGCTGCAAGATCCTTGGCCAGCCCTCGCCGCAACCGGTCGAGATCTTTGGACCGGGCGCCGGCATTGCCGTGCGCAAGGGCGAGACCGATCTGGTCAACAAGCTGAATGCCGCGATTGACGCCATCCGCGCCAACGGAAAGTACAAGGAAATCAACGACAAGTACTTCAAGTTCGACGTTTTCGGCGCCGAATCCTGATCATTGCGCTCAGGGCGGTGAGGACGTCCTCACCGCCCTTCTTTCGTTCCGGGATCGCCACGGAGACACGCCCCGCCAATGCCGGCCCAGAGCATTTGGACACTTCTCAGTTGGGGGCCCGATGGCTGGAGTGACGATATCGCCTCTGGCGTGCTGGTCACGATTGCGCTGGCGCTCGCCACGCTCCCCATCGGCCTGGTGATCGGTTTTTTCGTCGCCTTCGCCAAACAGTCGCAAGAACCGTCGCTTCGGCTCGCGGCCAATATCTACACGACGGTCTTTCGCGGCCTGCCCGAACTGGTGACGCTGTTCCTGTTCTTCTTCGGCATGCCGCTGCTGCTGCAGTACGTCGTCCGGCTGTTCAATCCGGACGCCACGATCGACGTGAACAGCTTCATTGCCGGCATGATCGTGCTGTCGCTGATCTTCTCGTCCTACGCCAGCGAGGTTTTTCTTTCCGCCTTTCGCGCCATTCCCAAGGGCCAGTATGAAGGCGGCTACGCCATTGGCCTTTCGAAATGGCAGACGATGCGCCTGGTGATCCTGCCGCAGTTGCTGCGCATCGCTTTTCCGGGCCTCGAGAATTGCTGGCTGAGCCTGCTCAAGGACACGTCGCTGGTCTCCGTCGTCAACCTCGCCGAAACCCTGCGCAATGCCGGCGTCGCGGCGCGCGTCACCAAGCATTCGTTCCTCTTCTACAGCGTCGCGGCGCTGGTCTTCCTTGTGCTGGCCATCCTGTCATCGATCGCCACGGCCTATATCCTGCGCTCGCTCGGGCGGAGAGAGGCACGATGAGCGTCAGCCAGGCTATTGCCGTCGACAGGCCGCCGCCCCAGGCTCGCGGCTGGCCGCGCGCCCGCATCATAGGCTACGCGCTGGTCGGCGTGTGGATCCTCTTCGGCCTCGGCATCGTGGCTTATCTGGTCCACGCCTGGCAGGGTGGCACATTCTTTGACAGATACGCGCCGGCCTACCTGCGGGGACTTGGCACCACTTTGGCGCTGGTGGGCATCTCGATGGTCACCGGTGCGATCCTGTCGCTCCCCGTTGCCTATGGCCGCATGTCAAAGAACCGGATCCTGTCCGGACTTGCCTATTGCTACGTCTATTTCTTCCGCGGCACGCCGCTGCTCGTGCAGACCTATCTGGTCTATTACGGCATCGGCTCGTTCAGGCCGGAACTGCAATCCGTCGGTCTCTGGTGGTTCTTCCGCGAAGCTTTCTATTGCGGGGTGTTTGCCTTTTCGCTCAACACCGCCGCCTACCAGGCCGAAATCCTGCGCGGCGCGATCGAGAGCGTTCCCCGAGGCCAATGGGAGGGCGCAGCCTCGCTCGGGCTGCATAAGCTTCAGACGCTGCGCAAGGTAATCCTGCCGCAGGCGATCATCGTCGCGCTACGGCCCTACGGCAACGAGCTCGTTTTGATGATCAAGGCCTCGGCCATCGTTGCCATCATCACCGTCTACGACCTGATGGGCAACGCCAAGCTCGCCTACGCCAACTCCTTCGACATCCAAGCCTATATCTGGGTGGCGATCGTCTATCTGGTGATGGTCGAGATCCTGCGCCACGGCGTCGAATGGATCGAGCGCCGGATCACCATTCACCTCAAGCGATAGAGCGCCGCGTTCCAGTCTGCACCAGTCGATGCGGCTCTGCGTGCCTTGACGAATTTTTCGCATGGCCTAGACCTTCCGCCACTGAAATCTCTCTTTTGTTGGAAGGCAGGTCTATGGCATCGGTTGCATTTCTCGGTCTTGGCGTCATGGGCTATCCGATGGCCGGCCACCTCAGGAACAAGGGCGGCCACGACGTCACCGTCTACAATCGCACCACGGCCAGGGCCGAGCAGTGGGTCGCCCAACATGGCGGCAGGCTGGCGCTGACGCCGGCCGAAGCGGCCGAAGGCAAGGATTTCGTGTTCTCCTGCGTCGGCAATGACGACGACCTGCGCTCGGTGACGACCGGCGCCAAGGGCGCCTTCGCCGCGATGAAGAAAGGCTCCGTCTTCATCGACAACACCACAGCCTCGGCCGAGGTCGCGCGCGAACTGGCCGAAGCCGCCGAAAAGGCCGGTTTCTGCTTCCTCGACGCGCCGGTGTCGGGCGGTCAGGCGGGCGCCGAGAACGGCGTGCTGACCGTCATGGTTGGCGGCGAGCAGGCCGCCTTCGACAGCGCCAGGCCTGTCATCGACGCCTTTGCCCGCATGGTCGGGCTGATGGGGTCGGCGGGCGCCG
Organism: Mesorhizobium sp. LEGMi-168a; assembly: GCF_058312955.1. Lineage (NCBI taxonomy): Bacteria > Pseudomonadati > Pseudomonadota > Alphaproteobacteria > Hyphomicrobiales > Phyllobacteriaceae > Mesorhizobium > Mesorhizobium sp. LEGMi-168a. The sequence goes on along the minus strand of NZ_JBZEGV010000001.1, from coordinate 184,036 downwards.
GCCAGCTCACCAAGATGATCAACCAGATCGCCATTGCCGGTCTCGTCCAGGGGCTGGCCGAAGGCATCCATTTCGGCAAGAAAGCCGGGCTCGACATCGAGAAGGTCATCGACGTGATCTCCAAGGGCGCTGCCGGTTCCTGGCAGATGGAGAACCGGCACAAGACGATGAACGCCGGAAAATATGATTTCGGCTTTGCCGTCGACTGGATGCGCAAGGATCTCGGCATCTGCCTGGCGGAGGCCAACCGCAACGGCGCCAGGCTGCCGGTGACGGCGCTGGTCGACCAGTTCTACAAGGACGTGCAGGACATGGGCGGCAAGCGCTGGGACACGTCCTCTCTGCTTGCGCGCTTGGAAAGATAGGCGGCGATGGCCCTGCCCGATCCGAGCTGGAGCGTCGACGATATCGTCGCTCATTTGCGCTCGATCGGCACCGAGGAGAACCGCGCCGGCATGGCGCGGTTCGGCATCAACACGAGAGCCGCGCTCGGGGTCGGTAATTCCGATCTGCGGCCGCTGGCGCGCAAACTGAAGAAGAACCAGGAGCGGGCGCTGCTTCTGTGGGACACCGGCATCCGCGAGGCGCGTTTGATGGCCGCCTTCACCGGCGAGCCGAAAAAGCTCGACATCGACCAATGCCGGCGCTGGGCCGTCGATTTCGACAGCTGGGAAATCGTCGACACCGTTGCCGACCTGTTTGCCGAAACGCCGTTCTGGCCTGAGCTGATCGAGGAATTCGCCAAAGACGAGCGCGAATTCGTGCGTCGCACAGCCTTTGCCATGCTGGCCTGGGGCGCGGTGCATCTCAAGAAGGAGCCAGACGCGACCTTTCTTGCCTATCTGCCGCTGATCGAGAAGCATGCCGGCGATCCACGCAACTTCGTTCGCAAGGCGGTGAACTGGGCGCTGCGGCAGATCGGCAAGCGATCCATCACATTGCACGCCCCTGCCCTTGCGCTCGCGGAGAAGCTTGCGGCATCGTCCGAGAGGACGGCGCGCTGGATCGGCAAGGATGCGGTCAAGGAACTGACGGATGCCAAACAGCTCGAACGGCTCGCAGTCGGAAAGGCTTGATCCCGGCCGCATCCGTTTCATCGAGGTGACGCGGGAGACGCGCGGCCGCTTCGAGGAACTGTTCGAGCAGCCCGGCGCGCCAAAATATTGCTGGTGCATGGCCTGGCGCCACTCCAGCCGCGAGCACATCCAGAACGACGAGAAGAAGCGCATGATGATGGCGCTGATCAAGGAAGGCACGCCGGTCGGCATCCTCGCCCAGCTCGACGGCAAGATGGTCGGCTGGTGCTCGGTCGCGCCGCGCGAAACCTATCGCAAGCTGTCGAAGCAGCAGGACGACAGCGAGACCGGCATCTGGTCGATCGTCTGCTTTTACGTGCCGAGAGCATTGCGCGGCGGCGGCCTCGCCTCCGCCCTGCTCGATGCAGCAATCGAGCATGCCTTCGCCAAGGGCGCGCGCACGATCGAGGCCTATCCGGTCGACGAGGCCGCGCCGAGCTATCGCTTCATGGGTTTTCGCGACATGTTCATCGCGCGCGGCTTTGAGGAGGTAGGCACTGCCGGCACGCGCCGGCACGTGGTGCGGCTAAGCCGTTGATCCGGAGCAGTCACAACGCTTTTACTCGATTCCGGAGATGGACTGGCGGAGGATAGAGCGACCATGAAAAACCATGTCATATCATCTGCGGTGCTGGCGGCTGCGCTCGTGCTCGCCGCCACCGGAGCCAATGCCGCAGCCGACGCCGCGCATATCTTCTGGAAGGATCTGCGCCCCGCAACGCAGGCGGTCGCCGAAGACGCCAACCTGCCGATGATCGCGGCGAAACTGCCCGATCACGGCGAGACGCTGTCGCTCGATCTGCAGGACAAGACCATTCAGTTATCCGGCTACGCATTGCCGGTCGATCGCGACGGCGACCTCGTCTACCAGTTCCTGCTGGTGCCGTGGACGGGCGCCTGCAGCCACATGCCGACGCCGCCGCCCAACCAGATCGTGCTGGTGACGCCGGCGCATCCCTACAAAATGTCGGAGGCCTACCAGCCGGTCTCCGTCACCGGCGTTCTGGAGCCCGGCATGGAGAAGAGCCAGCTCTTCATCCTCGACGGCGTCTTGATCGTCCAATCCGGCTACACCGTGCGCAAGGCCGACGTGGCAAGCGTCGACAGCGTGCCGGATGCGGTCACCCTTCCGGTTAACTCGCCGTGGAATTTCCTCAACAAAAAGAAGAACTAAATCTCGCCGCTTCGCGCATAGTGGAAAGCGGCGAGCGCCAAAGATCAGGCCGCGTTGGCGCCCGATTCCTTGTCGAGCACCATATAGTCGAGCGGAATCTCCGTCGTGTACTTGATCTGCTCCATGGCGAAGGACGACGACACGTCGCGGATTTCGATCTTGGCGATCAGCCGCTTGTAGAAGGCGTCGTAGGCGGCGATGTCGGGCACCACCACGCGCAGCAGATAGTCGACGTCGCCGCTCATGCGGTAGAACTCGACCACTTCCGGAAATTCCTGGATGACCTCGGAGAAACGTCGCAGCCATTCATGGCTGTGCGAATTGGTGCGGATCGACACGAAGACGGTGACGCGCACATTGACCTTCTCGTGGTCGAGAATGGCGACGCGCCGCTGGATGACGCCCTCTTCCTCGAGCTTCTGGATGCGCCGCCAGCACGGCGTGGTCGACAGGCCGACTTTCTTGGCGACATCGGCGACCGCGAGCGTCGCGTCCTCCTGCAGGAGGCGGAGAATTTTTCGGTCAAGGCGGTCCATCGGGAGACTCCAGGGGAATAGTTTCGCTATATTCCCCTTTATCGGGGCCATTCACAAGAAAGAAATTCTGCCAATGGCAGCAAAAGCGAGTGATATCTTGCCGAATGCCTAATCGAGGCGATAGCGGATTTGCGACCGCAGGAAAGGCAGCAAATCCATTTCAAACCAGGGATTCTTCTTCAGCCAGCCGGTGTTTCGCCATGACGGATGCGGCAGCGGCAGCACTTTCGGGCTGGCCGCCGCATCCCAGATGGCGCGCCAGTTCCTTACCGTCTCGGTCAATGAAGCACCCCGCGCGGCGCCCATGTGCCAGGACTGCGCATAGCCGCCGATCGTCAGCACCAGATCGATCTGCGGCATCAGCGCCATGAGATCAGCGCGCCAGGCCGGCGCGCATTCACGGCGCGGCGGCAGGTCGGCGCCCTTGGCATCCTGGCCCGGAAAGCAGAAACCCATCGGCACGATGGCGAATTTTTTCGTGTCGTAGAACTCGTCACTGCTGACGCCGAGCCAGCTTCTGAGGCGATCCCCGGAAGCATCGGTGAACGGCATGCCCGACATGTGCACCTTGGTGCCCGGCGCCTGGCTGGCGAGCAGGATGCGCGCGCTCGACGACGGCCTCAGCACCGGGCGCGGCTCATGCGGCAGGGACCGGCCACGCGGCTGCTCGACGCAGATGCGGCAGGCCCGCACCCTGGCGGTGAGGCTTTCCAGCGCTGGGGTCATGCTCGGCAAGTCGTCCAAATGCGGCCTCAGGCAGCGGCGCTTGGCCGGCTGGAGAGCGCCGCGTGCCAGCGCAGCACATTCACGCACTCCTCGGGCACCTTGATACGCGCCGGCTTCATGAAATCGATGGCGATCAGCCCGGTGATGTCGGCGACCGAATAGGTGTCGCCGGCGGCGAATTCCCTGTCCGCCAGCTCGCGATCGAGGAGATGCAGGAATTCGATGGCCTTGGGCTTGTTGGCCTCACCCCATTCCGGGATCTGCGGCACCTCCCAGTCCTTCATCGCCGGGTGGATGTGCCGGAAGGCGGCGGCGACGCAGCTTAGGAGATTGAACTCCATACGCCTTTGCCACATCTCCACCATGGCCTTGCCGAGCGCGCCTTTGCCGAACAAGGCGGGCTCCGGATGCAATTCCTCGAAATAGCGGCAGATGGCGATGGATTCGGTGATGATGGTGCCGTCGTCCAATTCGAGAACCGGCAGCCGCCGCAGCGCGTTGCGCGACGCCACCGGCTCCTCGCGATGCTCCAGCGCGCCCATATCGACAGGCACCAGCGGGACGGAGAGTCCCTTTTCCGCCAGGAAAACCCGGACCCGCCTGGGGTTGGGCGCGCGGCCGCCATCGAACAGCTTCATTCCATTCTCCGATCTTTCGCCTCGATCATAGGGCGCGCTTCAATGCATGTCGCCCAAAAGTGCGCAGCGGTTTTGGGGAGACGACATGCATCGAACAGAGCATCGCCAGAAGCGGCATCACCAGAAGCGGAAAAGCTCGCGCAGCGCGTCGCCAAGCGAAGCCAGCGCGCCATGCTTCCTTTCGACCGGCTGATCGTGATGGCTGTTGCGCCAGTCCCGCGGCTCCTCGAACGAGCCGGCCCAAATGCCGACCTTGGCGACCCGCGCAACGGCCTCCTCGGTTTCGAAGTCGCCGAAGGCGACGGCCCATCCGGCCTGCACTTGAGCACGGTTGAGGTCCGTGTCGCCTGACTTGCAGTCGCCGAGCAGCCTGCCGTAGCGATCGCGCTGCCAGCCGCTGCAGGACACCGGCCTGTTCGCGATCAGCCTCACCAGCGACTGCCGCGCAAGCCTGCCGCAAGGGTAGTCGGCGCCGTCCTTGCGGCACGTCTGTGTGTATTCCGGAGCGTCGATGCCGCGCATGCGGATGCGCTCGGTGCCCAGCGTAAGCGAATCGCCGTCATTGACGATCGCCGTGCCTTGCTCCCTGCGCGTCTCGAAACGGTCGAGGCGCGCCGCCACCAGGATGAACAGGCCAAGCACGATCGCGGTCAGCCCGTAATCCAGCAGCCTGCGCAAGAGGCTTCGCGGAGGCCGCGGAGCGTATCGCGGGCGCGGTCCTCGCGACCAGGAACGGCTCATATGGCAAACAGTCTCTTAATCATTCGAACGTAGCTTAACGAACTAAAAATCGCTGCGCGCAGAAATTGAACTTCGCATGCCTTTGCTACGCTCGGACACAGCGGACAAATTCATAGTGGACCGCAGGAGACCGCATCGCAACAGCGATGTGGCGCGCGCGGTGCGCAGGACGCGTGACCGCCTTTCGCAGCAGGCCGGCAGTCTCGACTTCGACCGCGAACTGTTGAAGCTGCACGCGCGCGCCATGGTGGTCAGCGCGGCGGTGATACCACTGCTGGTGCTTGCCGTGGCGGCGATCGGCCGCCTTTCCGGCGTTGGCAATCTGGTTGCCATCTGGGCCCTGTTCACGCTGCTTTGCTACACCATCGTCACCTTCATGGCGCGACGAGTCGAGCGCACCGAGGCGGCCGAGCTCGATCCGGTACGGACGCGCCGCGACTTCCTAATCGGCCATTCGCTGTGCGGCCTCGGCTGGGCCTGGTTCGCCTGGCTCGGCTGCGACACATGCCAGGTCGACCAGTTCCAGGTCGTCAAGGCCATGGTGCTTCTGGTTGCCATGGCGACGACAGCGGTCATGGCGTCGTCGCTGGGCGGCGCCCTGCTCGCGACCTTCGCCATCCCCGTGGCGGTCTATGTCTATGCCGTCCTGCGCCTTTGGATGCCGATCGAAGGGATCATGGCGGCACTTCTGGTCGCCGCCCTGCCCTTCTTCGGCTATGTCGCGCGCCACCTCAACCAAGCTTCGTGGATGGTGCTCTCCTTCCGTTCCGAAAAGGACGCGCTGATCGCCGAGGTGGAGACGGCTAAATCGATGTCCGACGAAGCAAGGCGGCGCGCCGAGGACGCCAATCTGGCGAAGTCGCGCTTTCTCGCCTCGATGAGCCATGAGCTCCGAACGCCGCTCAACGCCATCCTTGGCTTCTCCGAAGTGATGGCCAACGAAGTGCTCGGGCCGATGAACAACCCGACCTATCGCGACTACGCGCACGATGTGCACGATTCCGGCCAGCACCTGCTCGACCTGATCAACGAGATCCTCGACCTGTCGCGCATCGAGGCCGGCCGCTACCAACTCAACGAGGAGCCGGTGGGGCTGGTGACGATCGTCGAGGATTGCTGTCACATGATGGAGCTCAGGGCCCGCAACAAAGACATCCGCGTCATCCAGGAGTTCGAGACGACCTTGCCGCGCCTGTTCGGCGACGAGCGGGCCATCCGGCAGATCACGCTCAACCTGTTGTCCAATGCGATCAAGTTCACCGCGTCGGGAGGCGAAGTCCGCGTGCGCGTCGGCTGGACAGCGGGCGGCGGTCAGTACATCTCGGTCAAGGACAACGGCCCGGGCATTCCGGAAGAGGAAATCCCGGTGGTGCTTTCCGCCTTCGGCCAGGGCTCGATCGCCATCAAGAGCGCCGAACAGGGAACCGGCCTCGGTCTGCCGATCGTGCAGGGGCTGCTCGACATGCATGGCGGCGAGTTCGAGCTTCACTCCAAGCTGCGCGAAGGCACCGAAGCGATCGCCATTTTCCCGCTGAGCCGGGTGATGGAGGAATTGCCGGCGCTGCCGACCAAGGCGGTTGCGGCGCGCCGGCGCTGAGCCTCTGTCGTTACGGGAGATTGCCCGCTGCTATGAATACCACTGACTGGGATGCAGATAGCATCGAGATCAAATCGGAGCGCCTCTCACTCAAGCTGTTCACGGCCGATGACGCCGAGGACGTCTTCGCCTGCATCACGCCGGCAATAACCCGCTTCATGCAGTGGGAGCCGCCTCGATCGCCAGCCGCCTTCGCCGAGGTATGGCAATACTGGCTGGAGCCGATCTTTGACGGGTCGGACCTGCATTTCGTCGCGCGTTCTTCGCAGGATGGTTGCTGCCTTGGACTTGTCGGCTTGCATGCTGCTCGAACGCCGTGCCCGGAACTTGGAATCTGGATAAGGGAAGAAGCTCAGGGAAAGGGCATCGGCAAGGAGGCCATCGCCGCCGTGGCGGTGTGGGCGTCCGAGAAACTGGGGTCCGATGGTTTCGAATACCCCGTGGCGGAAGAAAACGTCGCCAGCAGAAGAATTGCGAAAGGCCTCGGAGGTTCGGTGGTCGGCAGCCGATCCAATCCAAAATACATCTCGGTAGTGTATCATATTCCCAAGCTTCGCCGCTGACGGCCCACAGCCGATTCCTGTCCTCCTGCCCTAAAGCAGGTCGCGCGAAAAAGGATTCACGCGACCTGCTTTAAGTTTTTGATTTTAAGCATGTCTTTGTCCCGAAACCGGACCACTTTCGGGAGACATGCTTTAGCCGCGCACTGCTACCGCCATACCGGAACTGGTGAGCGCCGCCGCCTTGATGAGACCCGCGGCAAGCCCGGCCCCTACCCCTTCGCCATGAACAAGGCCGAGGTCGAGCAGAGGCAACATAGCGAGCTGCTCGGCGACCTTGGCATGGCCGGGCTCTGGCGACAGGCTGGCGAGCAGGCAATGGTCCAGCGCGCTGGGATTGGCCCTATGCAGAACCGCGGCGGCAGCCGTCGCGACGAATCCGTCGAGCAACACCGGGATCTTCTGCATGCGGGCCGCGAGAATGGCGCCGCAGATCGCCGCGAACTCGCGGCCGCCGACCCGGCGCAACGCTTCGAGCGGATCGCCGAGGCTGGCACCGTGGAAGGCCAGCGCCCGGTCGACCGCTTCCGCCTTGCGCGCCATCATTGCCGCATCCGCGCCCGATCCCGGCCCGACCCAGTCAGCGCCCTTGCCGCCGAACAGCGCCGCGCACAAGGCAGCCGCAATCGTGGAATTGCCGACGCCGAGGTCGCCCAGGCAAAGAAGGTCGGCGCCGCCGGCGACGGCTTCCATGCCGAAGGCCATGGTGGCGGCACAGCCGCGCTCGTCGAGCGCCGCTTCTTCCGTGATGTCCCCGGTCGGAATGTCGAGGGCCAGATCGAAGACTTTCAGGCCGAGATCGTTGGCGATGCAGACCTGGTTGATTGCCGCACCGCCGGCGGCGCAGAGTTCAACGGCACTGGCGGTCGCCGAAACCGGCCGCGGCGAGATCGCATGCCGGACAGCGCCGTGGTTGCCGGCAAAGATAGCCACGAGCGGCCGGTTTACCGCCGGCGGCGCACGCCCGCTCCAGGCGGCGAGCCAGGTCGCGATATCCTCGATGCGGCCAAGCGAGGCCTTTGGCTTGTCGGTCTTGGCGAACAGCGTGCGGACGCGGGTTTCGGCGGCGGCGTTCGCCGTCGGCAGGCTCGTCAGGAGGGTGCGGAAATCATCGAAAGGCTTGGCGGTCATGTCGGTCTCTTTGCAGGAACAGGCAGCGGCATAGCCGCCTTCGCTGCCCGGCACAACCGCCCGGCAATGCCACGAAAGCGTCGGTCGGCGGCGCATTGCGGAGGGCTTGCATTGGCTTTGCGGTTGCACCATGTGGAGTGAAAGCAAGAGAACAGCATGACCGCCATCGAGTCTCCCTGCATACTCGTCTGCTCGATCGACATGAAAACCGGCTTCTGCTTCGGCTGCGGGCGCACGCGCGATGAAATCGCGACCTGGCTCACGATGACGCCGGAAATCCGGCGGACGGTGATGGCCGAGTTGCCGGCGCGGCTGGAGACGGTCGAACGCCGGCCCCGCCGCGAAACGCGGCGCACCCGCATGGCGCGCGAGCGTGGTATGTTGTGAGCAAGGACTGAGAAAGGGCCGGCCATGAACCGCCTGTTCTGGATCGTCATGCTGGTGATCGGCGCCGGTGTGATCCTGTTGATGATGAACGATTCCGCCGGCCGCACCTTCGGCATCGAGAACCACGATTTCAGCCGGCTGATCTGGGTCGGCGTCCTGGTGACGGTGATTGGCGCCAGCCTCGTTCGCTCGGGCCGGCCGCTCGGCGACATGGCGCGCAATATCGGCGTCTGGGCGGCAATCGTGCTGGCGCTGATCGCCGGCTACCAATACCGCTACGAGCTGCAGGACGTTGTCAGCCGCGTCACGGCCGGCCTTGTTCCGGGAAGCCCGCTGGCGCTGGGCGTCGACAATGGCCGCGCTACCGTCACGCTCGACAAGGCCGACAACGGCCATTTCGAAGCGCGAATCCTGGTCAACGGCGCGCCGATCCGGACCGTGGTCGATACCGGCGCGACCAGCACGGTGCTGACGGCTGAGGACGCCCAGGCGGCCGGGTTCAACCCGGCGGCGCTCAGCTTCACCGTGGACGTGTCGACCGCCAACGGCATGGCGCGCGCTGCAACCGTGAGGACCGATGAAATGGCGATCGGCGGCATCGTGCGCAAGGATATGCCGGTCATGGTCGCGGCGCCCGGCATGCTCGAGCAAAGCCTGCTCGGCATGAACTTTATCAGCTCGCTGTCGGGTTTTGACGTGCGCGGCGACCGAATGATCCTGCGCGACTAGACCTTCAAGCCGCTTCGGCTGCCGCCTTGCTGAGGCCGACTGCTTTACGGCTGTGCTTCAAGTGCGTCGTTCTTTGCCGACTATTCCTGAGCCCAACTACACGAATTCGTGAACGAGGGGATCTGAACCGCCGTAACCTCCGCAGGCGCCGCTGCGAACCTCCAGAAGAACCTGCCGCTTCCAGCATCGCCGGGGAGAAGGTTCGTCCAACAATGGAGGATAAGCATGTCAAACCGCCTGATTTCCGCCGTCGTCGCCAGTGCCTTTGCCGGAGCCATTGGCGCCGCCGCCATCAGCCCCGCAATCGCCGCGATGAGCGAGGCAGAGATGATGAAAATGCGGGAGATGACCAAGAAAGAGGTCGCTTCCGGCAAGATGGAGAAGTGTTTCGGTGTGGCGCTGAAGGGCCACAACGACTGCTACGCCGGCGCTGGGACCACTTGTGCGGGCACGGCCACCAAGGACTATCAGGGCAATGCCTTCAAGCTGGTGGCGAAAGGGACCTGCACCGCCATGAGCACCCCCAAAGGTCACGGCTCGCTGAAGCCGATCACCTGATTTCTCAGGAAACCTCGGCGGGTGGCTTTGCCATCCGCCACATCCTCAGCCTTTCCGGGAGCTCATCATGAATATTCCTTCACGCGCCGGAGTGGGACTTAAGCCGCAGCACTATCGCGAGATCCTGGAAACTGTGCCGGACATCGGCTTTTTCGAGGTTCACGCCGAAAACTATATGGGGGCTGGCGGTCCGCCGCACCGCTACCTTGCTGCTATCCGCGCGCTCTACCCCTTATCGTTGCACGGCGTCGGCCTGTCGATCGGCGCGGCCACCCCCCTTGACCAAGACCATTTGAGGCGCCTGAAGGAGCTGATCGCCCGTTACCAGCCAGGCCTTTTTTCCGAGCACCTTGCATGGTCGAGCCATGGCGATGCGTTCCTGAATGATCTCCTGCCGACGCCCTACACGACTGAAACGCTCCAGCGCATCGCCTCGCACATCGATGAGGTGCAGGAAACACTCGGCCGCCAGATGCTGCTGGAAAATCCTTCCACCTACGTCGCCTTTGCCGAAAGCACCTATGCCGAGCCTGATTTCATCACCGAAGTGCAACGACGCACCGGCTGCGGACTGCTGCTGGATGTCAGCAACGTCCATGTCGCTTCGACCAATCAGCAGTGGGATCCTTTCGCCTATATCGATGCCTACCCGCTCGGCGCAGTACAGGAAATACACCTAGCCGGCTTCACCCCGGAAACTGACGAGAAACACAGGCCGCTGCTCATCGATACGCACAACCGGCCGGTCGATCCGTTGGTTTGGCAGCTCTACGCCTACGCGATCGACAAAATCGGTCCCACGCCGACGCTAATCGAATGGGATGCTGATTTGCCAGCATGGAGCGATCTGCACGCCGAGGCCATGCGGGCCGAAGCGTATATGACGTCTCACGCGCCTGGGCAGGAGATACACCTTGCAAGGACTGGCTGAACGGCAACAGGATTTCGCACTGGCCCTGCTTGATGCTACCCGCACCACGCCGCGCGGCCTTTTGGGACCTGACGGCTTACCAAGTCCGCGTCGCTTTGCGGTCTATCGCAACAATGTCGTGGCCGGCCTGATCGAGACGCTGAAGGAAAATTACCCAGCGGTTAATCGCATCGTCGGGGGTGAATTCTTCCGCGCGATGGCGGGTCGTTTTGTAATCGCCCATCCGCCGCGGTCTCCCATCATGCTGAGCTACGGCGAAGGCTTCCCTGAATTCATTGACGCGTTCGAGCCCGCGACAGCGCTCCCCTACCTCGCCGACGTGGCGAGAATCGAGCGCGCATGGAATGAGGCCTATCACGCGGCCGACGCGGAGCCGCTTTCCGCCAACGACCTCCTAGCCATAGATCAGGACGACCTGGCCGGGGTCCGGCTGGCGCTCCATCCTTCGCTCCGGGTGACGCAATCGCGGTTTCCCGCTCTCACCATCTGGCGCATGAACATTGAGGGCGGCGAGCCCGCAGCGATCGATCTCGAAGGCGGTGGCGAGGATGCACTCATCATCCGCCCGAGCGCAGAAGTTCTGGTGCATCAACTGCCGATAGGAGCAGCGGCCCTCGTCAGGACCCTGGGCGCCGGCAAGCCCGTTGTGGCCGCCGCGATCGCCGCACTCAACGTCACAACGTGCTTCGATCTCAGAGCGATACTGGCAGGGCTGATTGAAGCCGGCGCTTTCATCGGTTGGAGCCTTGGACCCGATACCGGAGGTGGGCCGTCATGACGTCAGCTCCGGAACTGATCCGTACACTGACAAGGTGGCTTTCCTCGATTGCCATGGCTGTGGCGCCCCTGTTTCTGCGAGCAGCACTTGCGGTGCCGTTTTTCCGCTCCGGGCTCACCCGCTGGGATGGCTTTCTGCAGCTCTCGGACAGCACTATCTATCTGTTCGAGGAGGAGTTCAAATTGCATATCTTCGGCGCCGAGTATGGTTTCCCCATGCCAGATGCCGTGGCCTATCTGGTCGCGACAGCCGAACTCACTTTGCCGGTGCTGCTGGTTCTGGGCCTCGCCACCCGCTTTGCCGCGCTGGCGATGCTCGTCATGACCGGTGTCATCCAGCTTGTGGTGCCCGATGGCTGGGCCAACTTCCACCTGCCCTGGGCCGCCATGGCGATCTCCATCATCGCCCTGGGCGCAGGGCCCGTTTCCGTCGATCGGCTGATCGCGCGACGATTTGCGTCGGAGGTGTATCGGCAATGACCACCTCTCCCGTGCTGAAGATTGTGAGAGGAGGAGCGGTCCCTTCGCCCCAGGTACGGGAGCTGGATTGGTCGATCCTCATGGCCAGGGCTCAGGACGGTGACGCCGATGCCTACCGGCGGCTTCTGGAGAGCATCACTCCATATCTCCGCGCTCACGCGGCACGCTGGCACCGCAATCCCAGCGATGTCGAGGATGCGGTGCAAGATATACTGCTCAGCCTGCATACCGTGCGCCGGACCTATGATCCGGCGCGGCCGTTCGGTCCCTGGCTTACGGCCATTGCGCGGCGCAGGCTGATTGACCGCCTGCGCCGCCAGAGCCGCCGCCGGGCCTTCGAAACGGAATTTGAACCTGCTCACGAAACCTTTGCCGATCCACCCGCGAACCTTGAGGGCATGAAGAATATCCATGAGATTGCGGCGGCCCTCGACCGCCTTCCTGCCGGACAGCGCGAAGCCGTCCGGCTCACCAAGATCGAAGGGCTGTCGCTGAAGGAAGCCTCGGCGGTGAGTGGTGCGAGCGTGGCGGCGCTCAAAATCGCCACTCACCGCGCCATCCAGCGTCTGCGGCGATTCTTCCATGGCGGGAGTGAAACATGATCCTCACGGATGATCTCATTTCCGCGCTTGCGGCCAATCTGAGACCGGTCAGGCGGCTCCGCCCGCCGCTGCTGCGCGCCACCGGTTTCCTGCTTCTGGCCGCATTGATCCTCACCATGATCGCCGCTGCCCATGGCTGGCGGCCAGGACTCCTTGTTCGCCTGGCCGACATCCGCTTCGCCTTGAGCCTCACAGGGGCTGTCCTCACCGGCATCCTTGCCGCGGTCGCGGCGTTCTTCATCAGCCTTCCCGGCCGTTCACGTCATTGGCTGTGGCTGCCGCTTCCGGCGCTTGCCTTGTGGCTTTTCTCGATCGGCTATCAGTGCCTGCGCTTCTGGACCCCGATGGTTCCGGGCAGCGCGGCTCCCGGGGAGACGGCTTCTTGCATCGCCACCTTGGTGCTGACCAGCCTGCCGTTGTCGCTCGCCCTGAGCCTCATGCTTCGCCATGCCGCCAGTTTCAACCCGGCGCCGGTGATCTTCGCTGCAAGTCTTTCCGTCGCTGGGATCACGGCAGCGGCGCTGACCCTGTTTCATCCAATCGACGCCAGCATCGAGATTCTGACGTTCAATCTTGGTACCGGTTTGCTGATCATGTTGTCGGGCGGCGCCATCAACCTGTTCGTGTCGAGCCGCCGGGAGATGCCGGAATGAGCGGACCATTGCCCGTCAGCAACCCAACGACATCGCGGACTGGCCTGTCGCTCGCTCTTGGTGGGCTCTCGGCAGGTCTCCTGGCCTCTGCCTGCTGCATCCTTCCCCTTGCCTTCGCCGTCGCGGGGATCAGTGGCGCCTGGATCGCGCGTCTCACCGCGCTGGCGCCCTATCAGCCGTATTTCCTCGCGCTCGCAGCCGTCTCCATCGCTCTCGGATACTGGCGCTACCGCCGCAGCGAAGCGGCCGCCTGCCTTCCAGGCTCCCTCTGCGCCAACCCCGTCTATCGCCGCTCCACCCGATGGATCCTGTTGGCCGCGAGCCTGATTGCAGCGTCGGCGGCCGCCGTCGATGTCTTCAGCCGGCTCAATTTGTAGGAGATCCCGCCATGCGCACCGCCCTGGTAATTGTCGTATCGCTCCTGGCAACCGTGCCCGTTGCCGCGGCACAGCGCACCGCCACGTTCTCAGTGCCCGGCATGACCTGTGCGCTTTGCCCAATCACCGTTGCGACCGCAATCAGGCGCCTCGACGGCATTGTCTCCGTTTCAACCGACGTCAATGCCAAGACTGCAACGGTTGTCTTCGACGATGGCAAGACGAGTACCGCCGCGATCGCCGATGCTTCCGCCAACGCCGGCTATGCAGCGACACTGGTGAAAGAGCAATGATCGAGCTCACCAGCACCATCACCTGTCCAGCCTGCGGTCACCGCAGGACCGAGACAATGCCTACCGATGCCTGCCAATATTTTTACGAATGCGAAAGCTGCGGGACTCTCCTCAAGCCTCTGCCGGGAGATTGCTGCGTATTCTGCTCTTACGGTGACCATCTCTGTCCGCCGAGACAGGAAGAGCGGCAGTCCGGCGTTGTGGGCCGGCATCGTTGCTGCTGAGGTCCATGGCGCTCATACGGACCGTATGGTCGAGACCTGAGCGCCGCTCAGCTTCCCTAGGCTGCCTCGGCTTCCGCCGCCGCGAAGTCTATTGCCGCGAAGGCCGTCTTCAGCACTTCAGGCCCGGCGCCGGGTCTATTGGCATCGGTGGAGAGTATCTGCCGGTAGCGGCGCGCGCCCGGCAGCCCGTGGAACAGTCCAACCATATGGCGCGTGACATGGCCGAGCCGCCCGCCCCTTTCGATATGGCGCGCGGCATAGCCGGCCATGGCGTCCATCAGCGCCGCATAATCGAAGGCAGCCGTTGGCTCGCCGTAGAATGCGGCATCGATCCCGGTGAGAATGCCCGGTGTGTGATAGGCCGCACGGCCAAGCATGGCGCCGTCGACATGGCCGAGATGTTCCGACACCTCGTCGAGCGATTGAATACCGCCGTTGATGCCGATGAATTCGTTCGGCTTTCTGGCCTTCAGCCGATAGACGCGCGAATAATCGAGCGGTGGGATATCGCGGTTTTCCTTAGGGCTCAGCCCCTCCAGCCACGCCTTGCGGGCATGCACCCAGAGGGCATCGGCACCGGCCGCGAGCACACCGTCGGCCAGCGTATCGAGAGCGGGTTCGGGGTCCTGCTCGTCGACGCCGATGCGGCATTTGACGGTAACGGGGACCTTTACCGCCGCCTTCATCGCCGCGACGCATTCCGCCACCAGCAGCGGCGTCATCATCAGGCAGGCGCCGAACGTGCCCGACTGGACCCGATCGGACGGACAGCCGACATTGAGATTGACCTCGTCGTAACCGAACGCCTCGCCGATTGCCGCCGCCTCGGCGAGCTTGCGCGGATCCGAACCGCCGAGCTGCAGGGCAACCGGATGTTCGGTATCGTCGAAGCCAAGCAGGCGCTCGCGCGCGCCATGGATGACGGCGTCCGCCACCACCATCTCGGTATAGAGTAGCGCCCGGCGCGTCAGCTGACGGTGGAAAAACCGGCAATGCCGGTCTGTCCAGTCCATCATTGGTGCTACTGCAAGTTTGGATCGCATCGCCTTTTTTAGTACTCCTGACCGCCTCACAGTACAAATTGGACAATAAGTATCATCCAAATTCGCTATTATTTTCAAACAGTTCAAATTGCGAGGGACAAAGGTCCCACTCGCGGCGGGGCTATTTCTGATTCACACTTTTTGTTAAAAAGCAATAGTTAGACTTCAAATTTCCACAAATAAGAGTAAAGTTTTTGTGCTCATGTTCTGAGCAGGAGGCGTACAGGCAGTCAATGCCTGGTGAAGAGGGTTGAGTATGCCCTCATTGTCGATCCTTGGCGCCCGCCGTTGGTGGGTTGCCGATGCGCATAGGACGCATCCCCCGAGAAATGCCTGACGGGGCATGGAGCGGAGGGGAAGCGGCGGCTCCTCCCAACACCCTCTACCCCGGTAAGTCAACTCACTGCTCCAGTTTCTTTTAACGATGGCGCGTGGCGCCGGCCCTGCCGGCGGATGCGCGCCCATGCGGCCGGTTGCCAGCGTTGGGGCTGATATCGCGCCTGTCGCATTGAAACCAGGGAGAATTTTGCAATGACGATCAGCTTCATTCTCAACGACGAGGCCGTCAACGATCAGACCGCTGGTTTGCAAACCGGCGACAGCGGCGACGGCTTTACCGATACCGATGTGGCGTACTCCAGTCTGCCGGCTTCGTTCCGGACCTATCTGGAGACCACTCTCGGGTTGAACTCCGCGTTCCCGACCAATGTGGGCGTCGCGACCAAGACGAACTCGGTCACCGTCAACGCCACCGCCGGTTCCCAGCTCGCTGGCACCACCTTTACGGACGGTAGCGGCGGCGCCCTCGACGGCGACGACAGCTTGCTCAAGACCGTCGATGGCAAGGAAATCTTCCTCTTCGCCGACGGAAACGACACCGTGATCGGCAAATATGACAGCGATGGCAACGGCAGCGCCGATGCGATCGCCTTCGTCATCTTCAAGCAGGACGTCGTGAACGTCGGCGCGACCAGCGACCAGGTAACGTTCAATATCGTCACCTATGTGCCGATCTTCCATGGCGACACCGGCGACCCGGATGACGCGGTCAATCTCGGCAATACCCTCAAGCTCGCAGCGACCGAGACGCTCAACTTCGGCTTTGCCGGGGCACCCTCGGGCAGCAACCTGTTCATGACCTTCGGTGATCCAAACTCCACCCAGATCGTGGTGATCGGCAAAGACCCGCTGAATCAATCCGAAGGCGGGAACATCACGACCAAGGATGTGCTCAACATCAGCCAGGCCGGCAGCACCACCTCGTTCGGCGTCAACGGCAACCAGATCAACCCCGATGAGGGCGCGTTCATCACCTACGTTTCGGGCACGAACACGAATTTCCTCGTGCCCAATCTGGACCAAAACGAGGCCGACATCGAGGCCAACATCGCCTTCCAGAACGTCGTCAATGCGACCTCGGCGTCCTTTACCGTCAACCAGACCAATCCGGGCATCGGACCCGTCACCGTCAAGATCACGGCCTTCACCACGGCCGCAGAGCCGGGGGTGAATTTCGTCGACGGGCTCACCAACGACACGCACGTCAACATCACGTCGTTCTCGCTAACCAATGTCGTCGTCAAGACAGGCAACACGCAATTTTTTCCGGCCGCCTCGATCGATGCCGACGGCAACTTGATCATCACCGGACTGAGTAGCGGCGACACTGTACAGTGGACGACGAGCGGAACGCACGACCGCGTCCTGATCGAAAACATCAGCAATGCGGACGGCATTTCCGGCAACGACAACAACACTTTCGACATTGGCGGCTTCGGCATCGTAACATCCAGCGGCTCCTCGACGTTCGTAGGCCAACAGATCGTCATCGAGGACGACGGGCCGACGGCGAGCCAAGCGCAGCAGACCGGCACGGTCGACGAGGACGGGGTGCCCGGCGGCATCGCGGGCGGCGTCGGCGACGTGGCCGGCGAGGCCACCCAGGCCACCGGCAGCGTGGCACCGCTGTTCAACTCCGGCACCGATGTGCCGCTGACCTTCAGCCTGAATACCGACACCAGCGGGCTGCCCGCGCTGACGTCAGCTGGGGTGACGGTGACCTACTCCGTCCTCGGCAACACGCTGACGGCTTCGGCCGGCGCGAACACGGTGTTTACCTTCGCGCTCAACGGCACGACCGGCGCCTGGACCTTCACGCTCGTTGATCAACTCGACCATCCGACACTCAACGGCCTGTCGGGTGACGATACCGAGAACGACCTGACGATCAATCTGAGCTCGATCCTGCGCGCCACCGACGCTGACGGCGATACGGTGGCGGCGGCGGCCAACGCCCTGATCGTTACGGTCGACGACGATACGCCGACGGCGAGCCAAGCGCAGCAGACCGGCACTGTCGACGAGGACGGGGTGCCCGGGGGCATCGCGGGCGGCGTCGGCGACGTGGCCGGCGAGGCCACGCAAGCCACCGGCAGCGTGTCCCCGCTGTTCAACTCCGGCGCCGATGCGCCGCTGACCTTCAGCCTGAATAGCAACACGAGCGGGCTACCCACGCTGACCTCGGGTGGGGTGACGGTGACCTACTCCGTCGTCGGCAACACGCTGACGGCTTCGGCCGGCGCGAACACGGTGTTTACCTTCGCGCTCGACGGCACGACCGGCGCCTGGACCTTCACGCTCGCTGATCAGCTCGACCATCCGACGCTGAACGGCCTGCCGGGGGACAATACCGAGAACGACCTGACGATCAATCTGAGCTCGATCCTGCGCGCCACCGACGCCGACGGCGACACTGTGGCGGCGGCGGCAAACGCCCTGGTCGTCACGGTCGACGACGACACACCTACCATCAACCCGGCCATCGCGGACGGCCTGGTGGATTTCGCAGCTGGCAGCACCGTGACCAAGTCGCTAAACGGCTCGGCCGGTGCCGATAGCCCGGCAACCTTCAGCATCACCAGCTCGCCGGCGACCCTCACCATACTGGACGGCACGTCCTCGGAGCTGACCCTGCTCAGGGACCTGACCAACAACGACACCGTCGCCACCTACTACAAGGATGTCGATGGCAGCGGCACGCACAATGCCGGAGACATCGATTTCTTCAAGCTCACCCTGTCGGGCGGCAACTACACCTTCGATGTCCTCCAGAATCCTCCGCCCGCGGAGCTCACCTTCAGCTTTGCCGGGGCACCCTCCGGCAGCAATCTGTTCATGACCTTCGGCGATCCAAACTCCACCCAGATAGTGGTGATCGGGGAAGACCCGTTGAACCAGTCCCAAGGCGGGAACATCACGACCAAGGATGTGCTCAATATCAGCCAGGCCGGCAGCACCACCTCGTTCGGCGTCAACGGCAACCAGATCAACCCCGACGAAGGCGCGTTCATCACCTTTGTCACCGGCGCGAACACGAATTTCCTCGTGCCAAATCTGGACCAGAACGAGGCCGACGTCGAAGCCAACATCGACTTCACGGGCGTGTTTAATACGAACACGGCGTCCTTCACCGTCAACCAGACCAATCCAGGCGTCGGACCCGTCAGTGTCAAGATCACGGCCTTCAGCACCGCCGCCGAGCCGGGGGTGAATTTCGTCGACGGTCTCACCAACGACACGCACGTGAACATCACGTCGTTCTCGCTCACCGACTTCGTCGTCACGTCAGGCAATAAACAATTTACTCCGGCCGCCTCGATCGACGGCGACGGCAACTTGATCATCACCGGCCTGAGCACCGGCGACAAGGTGCAGTGGACGACGAGCGGAACCCATGACCGTGTGCTGATCGAAAACATCAGCAACGCGGATGGCATTACCGGCAACGACAACAACACCTTCGACATCGGTGGCTTCAGCCTCAGCCAGACGCAGCCAGCGCCCGACGAGAAGCTCGATTTCACCGTGCAGATCGCCGATTTCGACGGCGACACGGCGAGCGACAGCTTCTCCATTGGCATCGACGGAACCGGCATCTTCAACGACAACCACGTAGACGGCGTCATAGCCTGACGCGATCCGGCCGGGCGCCTGTCCTGGCGCCCGGCTGGGCACTTACCTTAAAGCATCGAAACGGGGGCTCCGTGATGCAACCAAGACCGCAATTCCAGGAGGTGATGCATCTGGCGCGCCGACAGGCGCCCGCCCTCCTCCTTTTCAGCCTGCTTACCAATGTCCTCCTGCTCGCCAGCACCGTCTACATGCTGCAGATCTACGACAGGGTGCTGTCGAGCGGCTCCGTTGACACTCTGCTTTGGCTCACTCTTGCCGTCATCGGTTCCATCGCCGTCTACGGCCTGCTGGAACACGCCCGCCGCATGATGCTGGCCCATATAAGCCAATGGCTGGACGACCAGCTCAGCGTTCCGGTGATCGAGCGCGCCATGGAGGTGCGTCTGGCGGGCAGCAGTATCGAAGCAGGTCTGAAGGATGTGGGGGAATTGCGCGGCTTCGTTGCCGGCGACGGCGTGCTGACCTTTCTCGATGCGCCATGGACGCCGGTCTTCCTGGCGTTCATGTGGTTTCTGCATCCGGCATTGGGCGTGGTCGGCCTGGCCGGCGCCGTGCTCCTGTTCTGCGCAGCGCTCGCCAATGATTTCCTCACCCGACGCAAGGGCCAGGAGGCATCCGCGGGGCTGCGCCGCAGCCAGGCGGTCGTTGGTCAATACGTTGAGGGTGCCGAGACGTTGCGCTCGCTCGGCATGTCCGAGCCGGCACTGCGGCGCTGGGAGGAAAACCAGCAGTCGCTGATGGAGCTCCAGTGCCGACTTTTTCGACGCACCACCATCATTGGCAGTCTGTCGCGCTCGCTGCGCCTTGCCCTGCAGGTGGCCGTGCTGGGACTCGGCGCCTATTTCGTGCTGCGCCGCGAATTGACGCCGGGCTCGATGATCGCGGCCTCCATCCTGCTCAGCCGGGCGCTGGCGCCGATCGAACGCTCGATCGGCGCCTGGCGCAGCCTGGTCAGCGCGCGAGCCGCGCGCCGCAGCCTGATCAAGCTCTTCGCCGACACCGGTTCGGTGCAAAATGCTGGCGTTACCCTGCCGCGCCCGCAGGGCAGGCTGAAGCTCGAGAACCTGCACTACTGCGCGCCGGGCACGTCGCAACCACTGCTGAACAAGATAGGTTTCGGCCTCGAGCCCGGTCAAACCTGCGGCGTGATCGGTTCGTCCGGCTCCGGCAAGACCACGCTCTGCCGTCTCATTGTCGGCGCGCTCAGGCCTTCGTTCGGCCATGTGAGGTTGGACGGCGCCGAGGTCTGCAACTGGCCTTCGGATCAGTTGGGCCAGCATGTCGGCTACCTGCCGCAACAGATCGAATTGTTCCCGGGAACGATCGCCGAGAATATCGCGCGCCTGCGGGACGTCGATAGCGAAGCCGTCATCGCCGCGGCGCAACTCGCCGGCATCCACGAGATGATCCTGCGGCTGCCGAACGGCTACCGGACCGAGGTCGGGCCGCACGGAGCCCGGATCTCGCGTGGCCAGCGACAGCGCATCGCACTGGCCCGCGCGCTGTTCGGCGATCCGCCGCTGGTTGTTCTCGACGAACCGAACACCGGCCTCGACGGCGAAGGCGAGGTGGCGCTGTTCAATGTCCTCCAGCAGTTGAAGGAACGGGGCCGCACGGTCGTTATCGTCAGCCATCAGACCAATCTTTTGCGCACGGCCGACCATGTCGTCCTACTCCGTGACGGATCCGTCTCGATGTTCGGCACGCGCGACGAGGTACTCGGCGCGCTGGCAGGCCAGGCCAAGCGCATCCCGGTGCCGGCGGCCATGCTGGACAAGATCGCCGCCAATGCGCCAGCGAACCTGAAGGCAGCGGAGTGAGCCATGGACGATCGATTTGGCAATTTCCAAGCGATGCTGGACAGACTGGCTGACAGCCTGCGCGAGCTGGCCGACAGGTTGACCGCCTCTGCCGGGGATCTGATCGCCAGCGTATCGATTTGGTTCGACGGACTGGACCAGCCAACGCGCATTGCTATGACGGTAGGTGGGGGCGCGATGTTCCTGCTCCTGATGAGAGGCCTGATTCGGCGGCGATCACCTGCAGTCCGGGCGAGTAGGCGCGACCTCAACCGACGGACGCGGCCCGCGCGCATATTGGGTTACGTTTCGTCGATCGTGTTCGTCGGCGGTGTCGCTGCTTGGTCCAGCGTTGCGCTTCTGGCAAGCGCCGTCGTCGCAAATGGCGTCGTCAGCCCGGAAGGCTACCGCAAGACCGTCCAGCACCTGGAGGGCGGCATCATCGGGAAGATCCATGTCAAGGAAGGCGACAGGGTCGGCGCCGGACAGGTGCTCATCAGCTTGAAGACAACGCAGGCTCAGGGTCGCTACGACGAATTGCAGACACACTACATCCGCCTTCTGGCGACCGAGGCCCGCCTGGTCGCTGAGCTTTCCGGCCAGAGCCGGATCGCCTTTCCCAAGGAGCTGACGTCGACCAATAGCGATCTGGCGCGAAAGGTGGTCGTCGAGGAGCAGGCGCTGCTCGACAGCCGCCTCGCAACCCGCGAAGGGCGCACGCACATCCTGGAAAAGCGCATTGCGCAGATCAAGGAGCAAAGCACGGGATCGAGGGAGGTGATCGCCGCCCAGACCGAGCAGCTCGGCCTGATCGACCAGGAGATTGCCTCCGCGCAGGAGATGTACAAGAAGGGCCTGGAACGCCTGCCACGGATATTGGCCCTGCAGCGCGCACAGGCCGACATTCGCGCCAATCAGGCGACGAACCGGGCACAGGTAGCGCACAACGACCAGCAGATCGGCGAGACCGAGTTCCAGCTCCTCAACCTGCGCCAACAAGACAGCGAGACGGCCAATGAGGATCTTACCAAGGTACGCGGGGACCTCGCCGAACTGCACAGCCAATTGCCCTCGCGCGAGGATGTGCTGGCCAGAACCGACATCGTCGCGCCGATCGCCGGAACGGTGATGAACCTGCGCGTGACGACCGAATCGGGCGTGATCGCCAGCGGCCAGCCGCTTCTCGACATCGTCCCCAACGAGCCCAATCTGATCATCGATTCACGCATCAAGCCGGCGGACATCGACGTGGTGCACCCGGACATGCCTGCCCGCGTGGTGCTGACGGCCTATCCAAGCCGGCATCTGCCGCAAATCCATGGCCTGCTCACCTCGGTGTCGGCCGACCGTCTCACGGACGAAAAGACCGGCGAGCCTTATTTCCTCGCCAAGGTCAAGGTCGACAAGGCCGATCTCGGAGAGCTGCATGACGTCCGTCTGTCGCCCGGCATGCCGGCGGAAGTCATGATCCTGACCGGGGAACATACCCTGCTCGACTATATGCTGGCCCCGGTTCAGGCGTCCCTCACGCGCTCTTTCAGGGAAAACTGAAACGAGAGAGCGGCACGCCGACGGAAACAAAAGGGAACCGCGGCGTCGGCCTAAGGCCAACGCCTCATCATCCGGATTTGTCAGCAGCAGCCGCAGGGGCGACGGAGCTACCGCCTCAGGGCGTAGACATTGTCCGTGGACGGGCCACCTAGCGGCAGCGCCATGTCGTCATCGAGCAGGCGGGTAATACGGGCAAAGCCGACGAAAGCCTTTCTCGCTTCCTCGGCCGACATGGTGCCCGACATCGCCGCCGAACAGCAATTCACGGCGCACTGATAAACGGGGCCGCGTCTCCCCGTTGGCCACTTCCGCAGGAACACCATCGCTTCGGAGACGCTATCGACTTCCTCCAAAGGGTATCCCTGCCCACGCGCAATCCGCACTGGGGTAAAGAAATGCAAGCGATCCATAGTTTCCTCCCGGTCGACCGCAGAGCGGCCGAACCGCATTAAACGCATATCCTGTGGATTAGTTCCAAACAAATTTGGTTGCCTCTTGAAAATTTCGTAGCCGCCGACCTCCAGCAAAAAGGCTGGCACCGACTAAGCCATGACGCAAGCTCGCGCCAAGCGATAACGGCGATTCTCATTGAATG
Organism: Mesorhizobium sp. LEGMi-168a; assembly: GCF_058312955.1. NCBI lineage: Bacteria > Pseudomonadati > Pseudomonadota > Alphaproteobacteria > Hyphomicrobiales > Phyllobacteriaceae > Mesorhizobium > Mesorhizobium sp. LEGMi-168a. The sequence continues at coordinate 160,886 of NZ_JBZEGV010000001.1, read as the reverse complement.
TCTTTAAGGTGAAAGCCGGCAAATGGGTCGCTTGCCGGTTCCCCTGCGGCAGGCTTAACCTCCACGGTTAACGCGTGAGGGCGCGTTTTGCAAAAGGGGAACACTTGCAATGGCCATACAAGGTGCATCGCCCGGCCTCTACAACGAGGATCTGGCTCCGGCAACGGTCAGGAACTGGGGACCGTTTTCGATCTTCAACGTCTGGACGTCCGACGTCCACAGCCTCTGGGGCTACTATCTCGCCGCAAGTCTGTTCCTGTTCTGCGGCGGCTTCGTCAACTTCATCATCGCCATCGGCATCGGCTCGCTGATCATCTATTTCCTGATGAACCTTGTCGGCTATGCCGGCGTGAAGACCGGCGTTCCCTACCCCGTGCTCGCCCGCGCCTCTTTCGGCATCTGGGGCGCCAACATCCCGGCGCTGGTGCGCGCCGTCGTCGCCTGCTTCTGGTACGGCGCGCAGACGGCCGCGGCATCGGGCGCGATCGTCGCGCTGCTGACGCGGCTGCCATGGTTCAATGAATTCAACCAAACCTCGCACCTCCTTGGCCATTCCACCCTGGAAGTGATCTGCTTCGTCGTCATCTGGGCGCTACAGCTCCTGATCATCCAGAAGGGCATGGAAACGGTGCGCCGCTTCCAGGATTGGGCCGGCCCCGCCGTGTGGGTCATGATGCTGATTCTGGCGATCTATCTCTGCGTGAAGGCGGGCACCTTCGCCTTCACCAGCGACATCCCGATGGACGTGCTGCTCGACAAGACCAAGGACGCTGGGGTGCCCGGCGAGCCGGGATCGTGGACCGCGCTGTTCGCGGTGGCGGCGATCTGGGTGACCTATTTCTCGGCGCTCTACCTCAACTTCTGCGACTTTGCCCGCTATGCGCCCGACAAGGCATCGCTGCGCAAGGGCAACATCTGGGGCCTGCCGGTCAACCTCATCCTGTTCTCGCTGGTCGCCGGCGTCACCACGATCGCCGCCTACGACGTCTATCACGAGGTGCTGCTGCATCCCGACCAGATCTCGGCCAAGTTCGACAGCTGGTTCCTGGCGGCTCTCGCGGCGCTGACCTTCGCGGTGGCGACGCTCGGCATCAACGTCGTGGCGAACTTCGTCTCGCCGGCCTTCGACTTCTCCAACGTCTTCCCGCGCCAGATCGACTTCAAGAAGGGCGGCTACATCGCAGCACTTATCGCGCTTGTGCTCTATCCCTTCGCGCCTTGGGAAGGCAGTGCTGCTTCCTTCGTCAACATCATCGGCGCGACGATGGGGCCGATCTTCGGCGTGATGATGGTCGACTATTACCTGATCCGCAAAAGCGAGGTCGATGTCGAGGCGCTCTACCGCGAAGACGGCGAGTTCCGCTTCCAGGGGGGCTGGCACGTCAACGCCTTCATCGCCGCCGGCTTCGGCGCGATCTTCTCCTCGATCCTGCCGAACTTCACCAGCTGGCTGCCCTCCTGGTGGGGCGTATATGGCTGGTTCTTCGGCGTGGCGATCGCAGGCGCCGTCTACTACGTGCTGCGCACCATGGCGCTTGGTGCGGGTGCGCGGACAGTCAAGGCTTGAACTGGTCTCCCCCTTCTCCCCTTGTGGGAGAAGGTGGCCTCGCGAAGCGAGGTCGGATGAGGGGTGTTGGACGAAGTGGGGCGTTGGGGAGTAAGCGCTTATAATCCTTTGATTTTCAGCGCCGCGATCCTTCCAACACCCCTCATCCGTCTCGGCGCTGCGCGCCGATCCACCTTCTCCCACAAGGGGAGAAGGTCAGTCGTGTTTTCCCACCATCTCGGCCAGCCTGCGCACCGTGTTCCAGTTGCGCGAGGTGCCTGTCCCCATGCGCTTGTGACTGGCGGCCGCGAGCAGCCGCGAGCTCGGCCGCTGGCGCGAAAAGACGAGCCAGATATCGCCGTCGACCAAAAGCACCTTCTCGTCCTCGGCGGCACGGGCCTGAAGCGCTGATAGGGCATCCGTCGGCGCAGGCTCGCGCATGACGCGCACGGCGACCTGGTCGCCAGCGGCCGCGGACTCGGCCGGAAACGGATTGCCGGCCGTAAGCTTCAGCCAGTCCTCGGCACCGCGCACGATGATGTCGACATGGCGGCTGAAGGTCTCTTCGAACGCCTTTTCCAGTCGCCGCTCCAGATCGGAAATTTTGGTCGTCCGCGCCTCGAAGACCAGATTGCCGGTCGCCACCAGCGTGCGGACATTCTTCAGCCCGAGGCCTTCGGCCATCGCCTTGAGGTCCGACATGACGACCCGCCGCCCCTCGCCGAGGAGAATGCTGTAGAGCAGCGCGACGTAGGTCTGCATGGCTGATCCGCCAGCGAACGGCTCAAACGAGCCGCGACTGTTCCACCGCAGCCGAGATGAAGCTCGCGAACAGCGGGTGCGGTTCGAGCGGCCGGCTCTTCAATTCCGGATGGTACTGCACGCCGATAAACCAAGGATGGTCGGGATATTCGACCGTCTCCGGCAGCACGCCGTCGGGTGACATGCCGGCAAAGACCAGCCCGCATTCCTCGAGCCGTTGCTTGTAGTCGACGTTGACCTCATAGCGATGCCGGTGGCGCTCGGAAATCTGCGTGTCGCCATAGATATCGGCGATCTTGGAACCCTTTGCGAGCTCAGCCTGATAGGCGCCGAGCCGCATGGTGCCGCCGAGGTCGCCGGTCGCCCTGCGTTTCTCCAGCATGTTGCCCTTCAACCACTCGGTCATCAGGCCGACGACCGGCTCCCCGGTCGGGCCGAACTCGGTCGACGACGCATGCTCGACGCCGGCCAGCGACCGCGCCGCCTCGATGCAGGCCATCTGCATGCCGAAGCAGATGCCGAAGTAAGGCACCTTGCGCTCGCGCGCGAATTTCGCGGCGAGAATCTTGCCTTCCGAGCCGCGTTCGCCGAAACCGCCGGGAACGAGGATGCCGTGAACCTTTTCCAGCCACGGCGTCGGATCTTCCTTCTCAAAAATCTCGCTCTCGATCCAGTCGAGCTTGACCTTGACACGGTTGGCGAGGCCGCCATGCGAGAGCGCCTCGATCAGCGATTTATAGGCGTCCTTCAGCCCTGTGTACTTACCGACGACCGCAATCGTCACCTCGCCTTCCGGATTGTGGATGCGGTTGGAGAGCGCCTGCCACGGCTCCATGCGCGGCTTCGGCGCCGGGTCGATACCGAAGGCGGCGAGCACTTCCGAATCCAGCCCCTCCTGGTGGTAGGCCATCGGCACGTCATAGATATGCGGCACGTCGAGCGCCTGGATGACGGCGCTTTCGCGCACGTTGCAGAACAGCGAGAGCTTTCGGCGCTCCTCCTTGGGGATCGGCCGGTCGGCGCGCACCAAAAGGATGTCGGGTGCGATGCCGATGCCGCGCAATTCCTTGACCGAATGCTGTGTCGGCTTGGTCTTCAACTCGCCGGCCGTCGGGATGTAGGGCATCAGCGTCAGATGCACATAGACCGCGTTGTTGCGCGGCAGGTCGTTGCCGAGCTGGCGGATCGCCTCCAGGAACGGCATCGCCTCGATGTCGCCGACCGTGCCGCCGATCTCGCACAGGACAAAATCGTAGTCGTCATTGCCGTCGAGGACGAAATGCTTGATCTCGTCGGTGACGTGCGGGATCACCTGCACGGTGGCGCCGAGATAGTCGCCGCGCCGCTCGCGCTCGATGATGTTCTTGTAGATGCGGCCGGTGGTGATGTTGTCCTGCTGGTTGGCCGAGCGGCCGGTGAAGCGCTCATAGTGGCCGAGATCGAGATCGGTCTCGGCGCCGTCGTCGGTGACGAACACTTCGCCATGCTGATACGGCGACATCGTTCCGGGGTCGACATTGAGGTAAGGGTCGAGCTTTTTGATCCGCGCGCGATAGCCTCGCGCTTGCAGGAGAGCCCCAAGAGCTGCTGCGGCTATGCCTTTTCCGAGCGAGGAAACCACGCCGCCTGTGATGAATACATATCGCGCCATGGGAGTCATCGCTTAACGCGGCCTGATTGATTCCGCCAGAGAAAAAACCGCCGCGAAGGCTTTTTCCCAAAATGGCGCGACGCCCGGAAGGGCAAGGAAATGGCAGTCAAAACGAAAGGGCCGGCGGTGCCGGCCCTTTCGGCAGTTTGATTGAACGCGTCAGATAATAACGACTGGTTGTTATATAATAACAACCTTGGTGCCGATCTTGACGCGGCTGTAGAGGTCCATGACGTGCTCGTTGATCATCCGGAAGCAGCCGTTGGAAGCGCTGGTTCCGATCGAGTTTGGCGCAATGGTGCCGTGGATGCGCAGATGCGTGTCCTTCTTGCCGTCATAGAGATAGATGGCGCGCGCGCCGAGCGGGTTCTCGCCGCCGCCGGGCATGCCGTCCTTGTACTGGCCATAGTGCTTCGGCTCGCGCTTCTGCATGTCGAGCGTCGGGATCCAGCGCGGCCATTCCTGCTTGTCGCCGACGGCGACGGTACCCTTGAACTGCAGGCCTTCGCGGCCGACCGCGATGGCATAGCGGCGCGCTGTCGAAAAGCTCTCGACGAGGTAGAGACGGCGGGCGCTGGTGTCGATGACGATGGTCCCCGGCTCATAGCCGGTGAAGGTGACGTCCTGCGGCACGAATTCCGGCTTCACCTTGAACGGCCTTTTGGCGTCCTTCTTGGCGAGAGCCGAATCGAGAGCGCGGGTTTCGGGCAGATAGCTGATCGAGCTTACCGACTGGCCGCCAAAGAGCCCGGCGAACAGCCCGCCGCTTTCCGTTTGCTTCTGCCCGGGCTGCTCGCTGCGCAGCTCACCGTTGTTGCCGGTGGCCGTGATGTTCATGGCCTCGGCCGGGATGGGCTCCTCGGTCTGGAGCGGCGCGATCGGGGCCAGCGGCTCAAGCGGCGCGATGATCTTGACGGTCTTCTTCACCGGCCTGGCATCGGCCACTTCCGCCGACGTACCCTTCTTGGCAAGCCATTCCTGACGGGCCGCGTCGGCCTTGGCCTTGGCCGCCTCGCGCATCGCCATCTTGCGAGCTTCGAGCGCCTTGGCCTTGGCGGCTTCCTTGTCGGCCGCGATCTTGGCCTCGAGCTTGCTGATCTGGGCGAGGTCGTCCGAGGTTGGGTTTTTCTTCTTCTTGAGAAGCTTCAGCTGCGATGCGTCGCTCTTGGCTGCGACGGGAATAGCGTCGGTCTTCTCGACCGACGGCGAAGCGGCCAGGTTTGCCGGTGAGGCAAAGGCCGCGGACCCCATGCCGAATACGGCACAGAATCCCAAAAGGATGAAGCTGCGAAGCTGCATGGCGAAGATCCGATTTTCTATGCTAGTTGCCCACGGCGTCGCCCGGCGCCCCCCAAGGACGCCGAAAAGTGCCGCGCGCAATCTATAATCGATTAGCCGCGCACCGCTCAAGCTGAGCGACGCGCTACGTTTGGTTGAATCTTCGTGATCAAGCCGCATTTGCCGCGACTGTGTTCAAAGAACAACAGATCGCGGCGGCAATGCTTGTCCGGCTACTGGTTCGGAACCTGCGGAGTGACCGGCAAGGTGACGCCATTGGTGGCCGGCGGCGCGGTCGGATTCGCCGGCGCCGGGGTGGCGGGAGCGGTGGCTGGAGCCGTGGTGGTGCCGCCATTCGAAAGCGGAGTAGTGGTCGTACCGCTCGACGGGGTCGTGCCGCCGGCCGGCGCGGCCGGCTGCGAGGTGCCCACGGGGCCGTTAGCGCCCGGAAGTTTGTTTAGCACGCCCTTACCCGCATTGTCCGTTGCCGCCGGCCGGTCGAGGATGTCGATCGGCCTCTCGCCGTAGCGGGCTATGATGGACAGGGCGAGCGAGGTTACGAAGAACGCCGCAGCCAGGATCGCCGTCGCGCGGGTCAGAGCGTTGGCGGCACCCCGCGCCGTCATGAAACCGGAACCACCGCCAATGCCGAGACCGCCGCCTTCGGAGCGCTGCAGCAGCACCACGCCGACAAGGGCGAGCACGACCATAAGGTGGATGACGATCAGTACGGTTTCCATAATTTATCCTGGCGAGGCCTTGCGCGGCCGCGCATACGACCGGTGATTTGGAGGCGGCTCCTTACAATGCTTTGGCGGCATTTCCAAGCCCGTGGCCGGGAATATGGGAAGCAATGCGGCCATTGCAACGATTTGGCCAGCCCGTGCAGCGCTTTGCTTCGCGTCCCTGCCGCTCCGGCTGAGCGCCCGCGGCTATGAGATATTCATATAGGCTTCCGCGATGGCGAGGAAATCGGCCGCCTTCAGGCTTGCGCCGCCGACCAGCGCGCCATCGACATTCTCGACGCCAAGCAGTTCCACCGCATTGGACGGCTTGACCGAACCGCCATAGAGAATGCGCATCTTGGCTGCGGCATCGCCGAGCAGCGCGGTGAGCTTGCCGCGGATATGCGCATGGGCCTCGGCGACGTCGGCCGCGGTCGGCGTCAGGCCGGTGCCGATGGCCCAGACCGGCTCATAGGCAATGATGGTGTTGGCGGCGGTGGCGCTCGGCGGCACGGAACCGTCAAGCTGGCGCGACAGGATATCGAGCGTCGCGCCTGCCTCGCGCTCGGCGCGCGTCTCGCCGATGCAGATGATGGCCACCAGCCCTGCCCGCCAGGCCGCCGACGCCTTGGCATGGACTATAGCGTCGTCTTCCCCGCCCTGCTCGCGGCGTTCGGAATGGCCGACGATGACGTGGCTGGCTCCGGCATCCTTCAGCATCTCGGCCGAAATGCAGCCGGTATAGGCGCCGCTCTCCTTGGGATGGCAATCCTCGCCGCCGGCGCGAACGGGCGTGCGCGAAAGGATCTCGGCAGCCTGGTGAAGCAAGGTCGCCGGCACGCAGACCAGCGCTTCCGTCTCCGCATCGAGCCCGCTCATGAAACCGTTGCCGATCATCCTCAACTCGTTGAGCGAGGCGCTGGTGCCGTTCATTTTCCAGTTGCCGGCGACGAGCGGACGGATTCCAGGGGTCATAGGGTCGGGTTCTCCAGGCGACATAAGGCAGCGCCCTCACTACCAAAATCAGGCCACAAAGCAATCGACAGTGGCCCGGAAGGACGCTATTGCGCTTGTTTCAGACTCGGCGCATGCGAAAATGCGCATAAATCGGAAGTAGGCATGCTTGGTTTATTGAGAAGCGCGGCGGGCACCTGGGTCGCGAAGGCGTTGCTGTCCCTGCTGGTGGTGAGCTTTGCCGTCTGGGGTATTTCCGGGCGCTTGTCGGGAAGCTTGGCGGGCCATCATTCCGTGATCACTGCAGGCGGCACGACGGTTTCGATCAACGAGTACCGCCTCGCCTACGATCGCCAGATCAACCTTTTGTCGCAGCAATATGGCCAGCGCATCACGCAGGAGCAGGCCAGGCTGCTCGGCATCGACAACCAGGTTCTGGCGCAGCTCGTTTCGGGCGCCGTGCTCGACGAGCAAGCCCGCAAGCTCGGGCTCGGCCTTTCCAAGGACCGTCTGGCCGAGCTGACGCGCGAGGATCCGGCTTTCAAGGGCCCGGGCGGCCAGTTCGACCGCAGGACCTTCGAATATCTGCTTCGCCAGGTAGGCATGCGGCCGGAGGACTATCTCAGGAACCGCTCGCAGGTGGCGGTGCGCCAGCAGATCGTCGAGGCGATTTCCGACGGTCTCAAGGCGCCGCAGACCTTCCTGAAGGCGGTCGCGCTCTATCGCGGCGAGGACCGCACGATCGACTATCTCGTGCTGCCGAAGACATTGGTGCAGCCGATCGAGGCGCCGTCCGACAGCGCGCTGAAAACCTATTTCGAAGCCAACAAGAAGAACTACGCCGCGCCGGAATACCGCAAATTCTCCTATATCCGGTTGGAGCCGCAGGACATCATGGACCCGACGGCGGTGACCGACAGCCAAGTCGCCGACGACTACAACAAGAACAAGGCGCGCTACACCACGCCTGAAATGCGCACCATCGAACAGCTGGTGTTCAAGACGCCGGATGCGGCCAAGGCGGCCTATGATTCCCTGAAGACCGGCGCCACCTTCGATAAGATCGTCACCGCCGAGGGCAAGACCCAGGCCGATACGCTGCTCGGCACGCTGGCCAAGGACAAGATCGCCGACAAGGCGGTGGCCGACGCGGCCTTCTCGCTCAACGCCAACGAGGTCAGCCCGGTGGTTCAGGGCGCTTTCGGCCCGGTGCTGCTGCGCGTCACCGAGATCAAGCCGCAAGTGGTGAAGCCGCTCTCGGAAGTGTCGGATCAGATCCGCAAGGACCTGGCGCTCGGCGAGGCTAGCCGCATCCTGCTCGACGTGCATGACAGTTACGAGGACACCCGCGCGTCGGGCGCCTCGCTTGCCCAGGCGGCCGAAAAGCTGAAGCTCAAGGTGGTCACCATCGACGCCATCGACCGCACCGGCCAGCGGCCGGACGGCACGATCGTCAACGACCTGCCGCAATCGGCCGATCTCATCAAGGCGGTCTTCGAGGCCGAGCCGAACCAGGAAAACGAAGGCCTGACCACCGCCGACAACGGCTTCGTTTTCTACGAGGACCAGTCGATCACGCCGGCGCGCGACCGCACGCTGGACGAGGTTCGCCAGAAGGTCGCGGCCGACTGGACGGCCGCCGAGACCGACAAGCGGCTCGACACGAAGGCTGGGGAGCTGGAAAAGCGCCTGAAGGCCGGCACGACGCTCGACGTGATTGCGGGCGAGCTGAAGCTCGAGAAGCAGACCAAGCGCGGCCTCAAGCGCGAAGCCGATGATGCCGACTTCGGCAAGGAAGGTGCCGCGGCCATGTTCGGCGTCGGCGAAGGCGGCACGGGCCTGATCCCCTCGCCCACCGGCGACGGCCAGATCCTGTTCAAGGTCGCCGAAGTCTTCGAGCCGGCCGGCGCCGATAGCAGCTCGGTTCCGGACGATGCGCAGAAATCCTTCAGCGCCGGCATGTCCGACGACCTGCTCGACCAGCTGGTGGCGCAACTGCAGTCGCAGTATGACGTTCGCATCGATCCGGCCGCCGTTTCCCAGGCACAGACCCGATGAGCGCTCTCAAGACACACATAGCCAAGGTCGCCACCGGTAGCGCGCTCTCCTTCGAGGAAGCACGCGAGGCCTTCGACATCATCATGTCGGGCGACGCGACGCCGGGCCAGATCGGCGGTTTCCTGATGGCGCTGCGCGTGCGCGGCGAGGCGGTGAGCGAGATTTCCGGCGCGGTCGCCACGATGCGCGCCAAGATGCTGCGCGTCGAAGCCCCGCAGGGCGCCATCGACATCGTCGGCACCGGCGGCGACAACTCGCACTCGGTCAACATCTCCACAGCCTCGGCCTTCGTCATCGCGGCGGCCGGGGTTCCGGTCGCCAAGCACGGCAATCGCGGCCTATCCTCGCTGACCGGCTCGGCCGACGTGCTGACGGCGCTCGGCGTCAAGATCGACATCTCGCCGGAGACGATCGGCCGCTGCATCCACGAGGCCGGCGTCGGCTTCATGTTCGCGCCGGCGCATCACCCTGCGATGAAGCATGTCGGCCCGATCCGCGGCGAGCTCGGCACCCGCACCATTTTCAACCTGCTCGGACCGCTGTCCAATCCGGCCGGCGTCAGCCGCCAGATGGTCGGCGTCTTCCTGCCGGAATGGATCATGCCGGTGGCCGAGACGCTGAAGGCGCTTGGCGCCGATCACGCCTGGGTCGTGCACGGCGACGGTTACGACGAGATCACCACCACCGGCGAGACTCAAGTTGCCGAGCTCGCCGGCGGCGAGATCCGCAGCTTCACGCTCACCCCGGAAGCGGTGGGCCTGAAGCGGCACAGCAAAGAAGAGCTGCGCGGCGGCGACGCGGCGTATAATGCCAAGGCGTTGCGCGATATGCTGGGCGGTGCTGCCGGCGCCTATCGCGACACCGTGCTCATGAATGCCGGCGCTGGCCTGGTGGTGGCGGGCAAGGCGACGACGCTCGCCGACGGCATCGAAGCAGCCGCACAGGCCATCGACAGCGGCCGGGCGCTCGCGGTGCTCGACAAGCTCATCGAGATTTCGAACGGTTAGAACTGTGTCCGATATCCTGCGCAAGATCGAAGCCTATAAGCGCGAAGAGATCGCCGCGGCGAAGCTCGGCGTGCCGCTTGCCGATATCAAGGCGAAGGCGAAGGATGCGGAGCCGCCGCGCGGCTTCCTCGCGGCACTCGAGGCCAAGCGGAAGGCCGGCGGCTTCGCGCTGATCGCCGAGATCAAGAAGGCAAGCCCTTCCAAGGGGTTGATCCGCGCCGACTTCGATCCGCCGGCGCTCGCCAGGGCCTACCAGCAAGGCGGTGCTGCCTGCCTTTCGGTGTTGACCGACGCTCCGTCCTTCCAGGGGGCGCCCGCATTCCTGACCGCCGCGCGCGCCGCCGTCGGCCTGCCCGCTTTGCGCAAGGATTTCCTTTTCGACCCGTACCAGGTCCACGAGGCACGGGCCTGGGGCGCGGACGCGATCCTCATCATCATGGCAAGCGTCGACGACGCTCTAGCCCGCGAGCTCGAAGCGACGGCATTCGAGCTCGGCATGGACGCGCTGATCGAGGTGCATGACGAGAAGGAAATGGAGCGCGCGCTTCGCCTCTCGTCACGGCTGATCGGCATCAACAACCGCGATTTGCGGACATTCGAGACCAGCCTCGATGTTTCCGAGCGGCTTGCGGCGATGGTGCCGCCCGACCGGCTGCTGGTCAGCGAGAGCGGCATCTTCACCCATCAGGACTGCCGCCGGCTGGAGAAGAGCAAGATCGGCACCTTCCTCGTCGGCGAGAGCCTGATGCGGCAGGCCGATGTGGCCGCCGCGACTGAGCTGCTGCTGACGGGCAAGGCGCCGGCCAATGCATCGGCCCGAAAATCGATTCCGATTTTCGGAGGGCACGATGCATAGATTCAAAGTGTTAGAGCGTACTTTGTGCATCCAAGCGGACGCACGTCGCTCTAAGGCCATCTGAGATGGCCGCCCTCACCCATCTTGGCGCCAAGGGCGAAGCCAACATGGTCGATGTCGGCGACAAGGCCGAGACGACGCGCACGGCGATCGCCGAAGGTTTTGTCGCCATGCGGCCGGAAACGCTGGAGATGATCCTGGCCGGCGACGCCAAGAAGGGCGACGTGCTGGGCACCGCGCGCATCGCCGGCATCATGGCGGCCAAGAAGACACATGAGCTCGTTCCGCTCTGCCACCCGCTGCTTCTGACCAAGGTTGCGGTCGATATCGAGCCCGATCGCGCGCTCCCCGGCCTGAAGGTCACAGCGCTTGCCCGCGTCACCGGCAAGACGGGCGTGGAGATGGAGGCGCTGACCGCGGCGTCGGTCGCCTGCCTCACCATCTACGACATGGCCAAGGCGGCGGATCGCGCCATGGTGATTTCCGGCATCAGGCTGGTCGAGAAGACCGGCGGCAAGTCGGGCGACTACAAGGCGGGCTCCTAAGATGGCGCTGCTTCCGGTCGCCGAGGCGCTCGAGCGCCTGCTGGACGGCGCGACTGCGCTGCCAGGCGAAAGCGTGCCGCTGGCCGATGCGGCCGGCCGGGTGCTGGCCGAACCGGTGTTGGCGCTGCGCACCCAGCCGCCCTTCAACGCTTCGGCCATGGATGGCTATGCCGCACACTTTGCGGACGTGGCCTCGGCGCCGGCGCGGCTTTCGGTGATCGGCATGGCGCCGGCGGGGCGCGGCTTTACCGGCATTGTCGGCAAGGGCGAGGCCGTGCGCATCTTCACCGGTGCGCCCGTGCCCGAAGGCGCCGACACGATCGTCATCCAGGAGAATGTCCGCGACCTCGGCGGCGGCCGGATCGAGGTGACCGAACCGACGTCCGCAGGACGCAACATCCGCCGAGCCGGCCTCGACTTCTTGCAAGGCGACGTTCTCTTGGAAAAAGACCGGCTGCTCGATCCGGCGGCGCTTTCGCTGGCGGCGTCGGCCAATCATCCGAGCCTTACCGTGGTGCGGCAGCCGCTGGTCGCCATCATCGCCACGGGCGATGAACTGCTGCCCCCAGGCAGCGCGCTCGGCCCCGACCAGATCATCTCGTCCAATGCCTATGGCGTCACAGCTACGGCCCAGTCGGTTGGGGCGCGCGCGCTCGACCTCGGCATCGCGGCCGACCGCCACGACGCAATCGCGGCCTTGGTCAAGAAAGCAGTCGAGGCTGGCGCTGATGTCATCGTGACGCTCGGTGGCGCCTCGGTTGGTGATCACGACCTGATCCACGACGTGCTGACCGGCGAAGGCATGCGGCTCGATTTCTGGAAGATCGCCATGCGCCCCGGCAAACCGTTGATGTTTGGCCGGCTTGGCAACATCCGCTGCATCGGCCTGCCCGGCAATCCGGTGGCAAGCCTTGTCTGCTCGCAATTGTTCCTGAAGCCGCTTCTGGCACGGCTGGGCGGCCGCGATCATCGGCAGGACATCCGCACCGCGCGATTGGCTGCCGCTATGCACGCCAATGATCTCCGGCAAGACTATGTGCGGGCCGCCGTGCGCGAGGACGCCGGACAGCTGGTCGCGACACCGTTTAGCATTCAGGATTCGTCGATGTTGAGGACGCTGGCCAACGCCAATGGCCTGATCGTGCGCGAGCCCTTCGCCCCGGCAGCGGAAGCGGGCGCCGAATGCAGCGTTCTGATGTTACGCTGAACAAAACGTCAACACATTCACTAAACTTTAAACGGTTGCGGAACACAACTGGAACAGATAGTGTTTGTTCTGGGTTTGTTTTCTGATTCTGGTTTCAGGACCCGCTGGGGGTTGCCATGCTGACGCGCAAACAACATGAACTTCTGATGTTCATTCACGAACGGCTCAAGGAAAGCGGTATTCCGCCATCTTTCGACGAGATGAAGGAGGCGCTCGACCTTGCCTCGAAGTCGGGCATCCATCGGCTGATCACGGCGTTGGAAGAGCGCGGCTTCATTCGCCGGCTGCCGAACAGGGCGCGGGCCCTTGAAGTTCTGCGGCTGCCAGATTCGATAGCGCCCGGCCTGAACGCGGCGAAGAAGTTTTCGCCGAGCGTCATCCAGGGCGGCCAAGGCAATCTCGGCCGGCAGATCAAGCCGGCAGCGCCCTCGCGCACGCCAACGCCCAGCAATGACGACGATGCCGTTTCGGCCGTGTCCATTCCGGTGATGGGCCGCATCGCCGCCGGCGTGCCGATCGACGCCATCCAGCACCAGACGCATTCGATCACAGTGCCGCCGGACATGATCGCGGGCGGCGAGCACTACGCGCTCGAAGTCAAGGGCGACTCGATGATCGAGGCCGGCATCTTCGACGGCGATACCGTGATCATCCGCAACGCCAATACCGCGAGCCCGGGCGAGATCGTGGTGGCGCTGGTCGACGATGAGGAAGCGACGCTCAAGCGCTTCCGCCGCAAGGGCGCCTCGATCGCGCTCGAGGCCGCCAATCCGGCCTATGAGACCCGCATCTTCGGTCCCGACCGCGTCAAGGTTCAGGGCAAGCTGGTCGGGCTCATCCGCCGCTACTGAGTGGTTGTGGCGGCTTCGTATCGGTCTTCTCAGGCCGCTGGTAAGGCGGCAGGCCTCTTGCCTCACGTGAGTACTTTCGCTGCTCGTGCCAAGGCCGATATGGCTTTTCGACGGCATATCGAATGGCCGGCCGCGCCGTTGCCGATTGCGGATCGAAGAAGACGGCGGCACTGCCGTCACGTGCGAGCTGGCGCTTGGTGACGACGAGGACTCGCGGGTCGCGGCAAGGATTATAGGCCGTGGCGTCGTTGATGACGATGAGGTCGGCGAAGCCGCAGGCCGGCCTGGCACTGTCGCGATTCTCGGCCAAAGCGACGATCGCGCCGGACGGATGCCGGCCAATGCAGAGATCACCGGTGCAATAGAACGGCGACCCCGGCGGCAGGTCGACAGGGTCGGCGATGTCCAGCGCGCCTTCGGCGAAGGTCTCTGGCGGCACGATTGCTTCGGCCTTGAGCGCACGTTTCCAGTTGTCAGTGGTGAATTCGTTGGAGCGGGCACGGTTGACGGCGAGCTCGCCGCCGCCGATCGGCATGGCCACCAGATGTGCGTCCTCGGAGATCAGCAGGTCCGGCGTGCGCACCTGCGGGATCGTCAACAGGCTTGCCAGAGCGAAAGGAACGGCCGCCAGCCTGAGCCAGGTGGTCGCCATGGTGGCGATGACGAGCGCGATGGTCGCCAGCAGCACCGACTGGATCGAGATCAGCCCCACGGCGTCGACCGGCGACCATTGCGAAATCCACGCCGAGATCGCGATCATTGCCGTCAGACCCTTGCCCATCAAATAGAGGAAAGGCCCGTCGAAGCCGAACGGCATCATGATCGCGCTGGCGACGGCAAGGAACATCACGACGGTGACGATCGGCATGATCGCCAGATTGGCCAATAAGCTGAGCGGCGAGACGCGCTGGAAATGCCAGATGGCAAACAGCGCCGTAGCACTTCCGGCAATGATCGACGTCATGGCGGCGCCACCCGCTCCGACCGCCAGCTTTCGCGACAGGAACCGCAGGAACGAACGCTTTGCCGGCGGCGCTCTCACTTTGTCGGCGCGGTAGTCGGCCCAGCCAGCATAGGCGCCGACTAGGGCAGCGGTCGCGGCAAACGACATCTGAAAGCTTGGACCGACCACTTCATGTGGCGACACAAGGATGACGGCGATGGCCGAGATCGCCAGGTTGCGCATCGTCAGCGCCGCGCGGTCGAAGAGCACGGCGACAAGCATCACGGCCAGCATGATGAAGCTTCGCTCGGCGGCGACAACCACGCCGGAGATGACGAGATAGGCGGCGATCGAGATAAGCGCGATGGCCGCTGCATATTTCTTCACCGGGCGCCGCGAGGAAAAATCCGGAAACAACGCGAAGGCGCCGCGCAGCAGGAGCATGATCGTGCCGGCGACCAGCGCCATGTGCAGGCCTGAAATCGAGATGATGTGGTAGATGCCGGTCCGCCGCATCGCCTCATTGATGTCTTCGGGGATGCCGGCGCGAACGCCGACGATCAGCGCCGCGGCAATCTCGCCTTCGGGTCCGCCGACGGTGCTTCTGATGTGGTCGGCAATGTTTTCGCGCGCGTTCTCGATCGCCGAGGCGATGCTCGCCTCAGTGGCCGGATCGGTTGTCGAAACGACTTTCGGGTCGCCGAGGAAAAATCCGCTACCGCCAATGCCGGAAAAATAGCTGTCGAAGGAAAAGTCATAACTTTCGGGGCGGACCGGTCCGGTCGGCGGCAAGAGCCGTGCATAGCCTGTCACCAGAGACCCTGCCTTCATGTCGGGCGGAATCCTGCGTGCCGAGAGCCTGACGCGATCCGGCGCGTAGCGCAGCGTCGGATGCGCGGTCGAGATGAGGTCGATGGTCAGCCGCACACGGCCATTGGCCATTTCCTCGACGATGACGACGCGCCCCGTCAGCCGCGTCTGGATCTCGGAGCCGAGCATTGGCGTTGCGGTCCGCCATGTCTCGACCTTCGCGGCGACAAAGCCCAATGCGCAAAACAGCGCCGCCATGAAGAGAAGATGCGTCTTTGGCCAAGAGCGGGAAATGGCCGCACAGCCCCCCATCAGCGCTACCGCCGCCAGCGGCCTGTAGAGATCGGGCTCCGTGTTCAGGGAAAAATAGAAGATCACACCGGCGGCCAGGAACACCGGAACCAGCAGGAAGCCGATGCCTCGGTCGAGCTCAGTGGTGGCTGCTGTTGCGATGCTCCGACGAAACGCGGGAGAAGAGGCACGGCGGAACTGCTTGCGGACCCGCTCGATGATTGCCCGCTCAGGCGGCTGCAAGGAGGCGTCGCCGTTCGGCGGCAAAATCTCACCAGCCGGACGCGGCATCGGAACCGAAATCGGCGTCGCTTCAGCAGGCACGGTGCCGGCAAACAGCAGGCGCTCGCTGACGCCAGCCGCCGTCCCCTCGCCCTCCTCCGCGCCCCGGCCACGTCCAGCCATCGGGTCTGCCCCTTGCGCCCCAGACCTCCTATGCTACATGAACCGCGATCGCGCGAAAGTCCGCGCAACCACGACTGTTTCAGTGCCACTCTGAGAGTTCCATGTCCGACAAGGTCGTCACCCGTTTTGCCCCCTCGCCCACCGGCTACCTGCACATTGGTGGCGCGCGCACGGCGCTGTTCAATTGGCTCTATGCCAAGCACACCGGCGGCACGATGCTGCTGCGCATCGAGGACACCGATCGCGAGCGCTCCACCGAGGCGGCGACGGCCGCCATCCTGGATGGCCTGACCTGGCTCGGCCTCTCCTGGGACGGCGAAGCCGTATCGCAGTTCGAGCGCGCGCCGCGCCATCGCGAGGTGGCCGAGGAGCTCGTGCGCCTGGGCAAGGCCTATTACAGCTACGAGACGCCTGCCGAGCTGGAGGCGATGCGCGAGGCAGCGCGCGCCAAGGGACTGCCGCCGCGTTACAACGGCCAGTGGCGCGACCGTGACCCCTCCGAGGCGCCTGCCGGCCTCAAGGGCGCCATCCGCATCAAGGCGCCGACCGAGGGCGAGACGATCGTGCACGACCGTGTGCAGGGCGAGGTGCGCTTTCCGAACAAGGATCTCGACGACTTCATCATCCTGCGCTCGGACGGCAACCCGACCTACATGCACGCCGTCGTCGTCGACGACCATGACATGGGCGTCACCCACATCATCCGTGGCGACGATCATCTGACCAACGCGGCGCGCCAGACCGTCATCTACAACGCCATGGGCTGGGCGGTGCCGTCGATGTCGCACATCCCGCTGATCCATGGCGCCGACGGCGCCAAGTTGTCGAAGCGCCACGGCGCGCTCGGCGTCGAGGCCTATCGCGCCATGGGCTATCTGCCCGAGGCGCTGCTCAACTATCTGGCCAGGCTCGGCTGGAGCCATGGCGACGACGAGGTGATGTCGATCAAGGACATGATCTCGTGGTTCGACATCGGCGACGTCAACAAGGGCGCCGCGCGCTTCGACTTCGCCAAGCTCGAGGCGCTGAACGGCGTGCATATGCGTCAGATGGATGACAAGGCCCTCTTCGACGTCTTCGTCGCCACCTTGCCCTATCTCGAAGGCGGACCGGCGCTCGCGGCAAAGCTCGACGACAGGCGCAAGGCACAGCTGCTGGCCGCTATGCCCGGCCTCAAGGAGCGCGCGAAGACGCTGGTCGAGCTCGTGGACGGAGCCGCCTTCCTGTTCGCGGAGCGCCCCCTGCAGCTTGATGAGAAGGCTGCGGGATTGCTTGGCGGTGACGCGCGCGCCATTCTGAGCGGTGTTCATGCCGCGCTTGCGGCGATCCCCGGCGAATGGAGCGCCGCGACCGCGGAAGCTGCGATCCGTGACTTTGCGCAGGCCGGCGGCCACAAGCTTGGCGCCGTCGCCCAGCCGCTGAGAGCCGCGCTCACCGGCCGGAGCACCTCGCCCGGCGTGTTCGACGTGCTTGCCGTTTTGGGGCGCCAGGAGAGCCTGGCGCGGATCGGAGATCAAATCGATTAGGAGCGAACTGGCCCAAGAAGATTGGCATTGAAAGGTGTGTTTCGCAGTGCAACATTAGGCCTTGGCCCAATCTGGCACGCACCTCCTAAAATGCGGTGGTAAGTTCGCGCATTCCGGTGATTTCGACGTGTCGTTTGCAGGAATTGCCTTGCCGGCATGAGGAAACATAAAGGAGTTTGAGAATGAGCGAAGCTGCGACAAAACTGGAACCGGGCGGCAAGGCGCATGAGTCGACCGCCAGGCTCGAGCTCGCCGGCAAGACCCATGAATTCAAGGTGCGAAGCGGCTCGACCGGGCCTGACGTCATCGACATCGGCGCGCTATACAGCACCACCGGCGCCTTCACCTACGATCCGGGCTTCACGTCAACGGCGAGCTGCGAGTCGGCGATCACCTTCATCGACGGCGACGCCGGCATCCTCTTGCACCGCGGCTATCCGATCGACCAGCTCGCCGAGCACGGCGACTTCCTCGAGGTCTGCTACCTGCTGCTCTATGGCGAATTGCCGACCAAGGCGCAGAAGGACGACTTCGACTATCGCGTGACGCGCCACACCATGGTGCATGAGCAGATGTCGCGTTTCTTCACCGGCTTCCGCCGTGACGCGCACCCGATGGCCGTCATGTGCGGCGTGGTCGGCGCGCTGTCGGCCTTCTACCATGACTCGACCGATATCTCGGACCCGTATCAGCGCATGGTCGCCTCGATGCGGCTGATCGCCAAGATGCCGACGATCGCGGCGATGGCCTACAAATACCATATCGGCCAGCCCTTCATTTATCCGAAGAACGAGCTGAACTTCGCCGCCAACTTCCTGCATATGTGCTTCGCGGTGCCCTGCGAGGAGTACAAGATCAACCCGGTGCTGGCGCGCGCCATGGAGCGCATCTTCATCCTGCACGCCGACCACGAGCAGAACGCCTCGACCTCGACCGTGCGACTTGCCGGCTCGTCGGGCGCCAATCCCTTCGCCTGCATCGCCGCCGGCATCGCTTGTCTGTGGGGTCCGGCGCATGGCGGCGCCAATGAGGCAGCCCTCAACATGCTGGGCGAGATCGGCCATGTCGACCACATCCCGGAGTTCATCGCCCGCGCCAAGGACAAGAACGATCCGTTCCGCCTGATGGGCTTCGGCCACCGCGTCTACAAGAACTACGATCCGCGCGCCAAGATCATGCAGAAGACCGCGCATGAGGTGCTGGGCGAGCTCGGCATCAAGGACGATCCGCTGCTCGACATCGCGATGGAGCTGGAAAAGATCGCACTCACCGATTCCTACTTCATCGAGAAGAAGCTCTATCCGAACGTCGATTTCTATTCGGGCATCACGCTGAAGGCGCTGGGCTTCCCCACGACCATGTTCACCGTGCTGTTCGCGGTCGCCCGCACCGTCGGCTGGATCGCGCAGTGGAAGGAAATGATCGAGGATCCGCACCAGAAGATCGGCCGCCCGCGGCAGCTCTACACCGGCGCCACGGAGCGCGACTACGTGCCGATTGCGAAGAGATGAAGTGAGTAGTGAATAGGGAGTAGTGAGTGGTAGCGGAATGCAGCGCACTCACTACTCACTACTCACTACTCCCTTCCTGATACACCCCATCACCACCTCGGCGGCGATCTCGCCCGATGGTTTCCCGGTTGCCATGCGCCTGGCAATCTCGGCGAAGCCCGCCTTCTGCCAGGCGCGCATGCCGGTATCGGCAAACAGGGCCTCCAACTGACGCGCCAGGTTCTCCGGCCGGACATACTGGTTGTAGAATTCAGGAACCAGCGTGCGGTCCGAAATCAGGTTGGGCAGCAGTGCCGACCATGTGGTCACCAGGTAGCGGGAAATGAGGCGCGCGATCGGATCCAGCTTGTAGCTGGACACCATCGGAACGCCCGAAAGCGCCAGCTCGAGCGAAACCGTTCCGGACGCTATCAAAGCCGCATCGGCCTTGCCGAAAGCCTGCCATTTGCGCTCCGCATCGGAGATGATCTCGGGCTTCTCGTCCCAACTCGCGACCGAAGCTCTGACCAGGTCGGCGACATGCGGCACGGTCGGCAACAGCAGCCGCAGCCGATGGCCGCGCTGGTGCAGGACCGACACTGCCTTGCCGAACGGCTCGATCAGCCGGCGCACCTCGCCGCGGCGCGAGCCCGGCAGAACGAGCAGCGTCTTGACGCGATCCTCCGACAGGTCCCGCGGCAGGCTTTGGGCCTTTGCGGCGCCAAGCACGCCCGAATCCTGCGTCAGCCGGTGGCCGACATAAGTGCCGGGCGGTCCGCCAAGCCGGGCAAGCGCCTTCACCTCGAAAGGCAGGATGCAGAGGATGTGATCGACATAGGGCTTCATCGCCACCGCCCTGCCCGGCCGCCATGCCCAAACGCTGGGGCAGACATAGTGGACGATCGGAATGGCGGGCGCGGCAGCGCGGACCTTTTTAGCGACGCGCAACGAAAAATCGGGGCTGTCGATGGTGATCAGGCAATCCGGCCGCTCCGCTGCGATCGCGGCGGCCGTCTGGCTGATCCGCCGCATCAGCCGCGGCAGGTCGCGCAAGACGGCGCTGAAGCCCATCAGCGCGATCTCGCTGCCATCGAAGAGCGGCGTCAGCCCCATTTCCTGCAGATGCCGGCCGCCGGTGCCGACGAGCTGGATCTTGCGGCCGGTGGTCTTCTCCAACGCCCGCACGATGTCGGCGCCGAGCAGGTCGCCGGATTCCTCGCCGGCGACGATGGCGATCTTGAGCGGCTTCTCACCGGCCATCAGCCGGCTCCGTTACTGGGAGACCGACGATGAACAGGCCAAGCGCATTGGCCCGCGCCAGTGTCGCCGGGCCTTCGAGAATGAGCGAGCGGCCTGCCTCCACGGCTATGCCGGCAAGCCCTGCGGCATGTGCCGCCTCGATCGTCTGCGGGCCTATCGAAGGCAGATCGGCGCGCAGTTCCTGGCCCGGCTTGGCGCATTTGACCAGAACGCCGCGCGTCTTTCCGGCGAGCCGGCCGTGATGGCGCAGCTCTTTCGTCCGCTCCAGCAGGCCGGCAGTGCCCTCGATGCCTTCCAGCGCAATGGCCCGGCCGCCGATTGCTATCGCCGCCTGGCCGATATCCAGCGCGCCGATGGCCTTGGCCGCCGCGCGGCCGGCCTCGATATCGCGCCAGTCGGACTTGCTTGGCTCAGTTGCCGTGAGCGGGCCTTCACCGGCGGTTAGTTCGGGAACGACCTCGTGCGCGCCGACCACCTTGATGCCCCGCCTTTCGAGGCCTCGCGTCAGAACCTTCAGAAGCCCGTCATCGCCGTGCGCCAGAGCGACGATCACCGACGGTACGATCGCCAGCAATCCGAGGCTGGGACGCATGTTGCTCAGCCTTGGCCTGCGCTTGATTTCCCCGGCAAGGACCAGATGGGTGACGCCGTGGCGTTTCAACGTCGACACCAACGAGCCGATCTGCTCGAGCGCCAAGGTGACGTGCTCGTATCGGCTAAGCTGCTGCTTGCGGTCAGCCTCGCCTTCCATCAACAGAATGAAGGGCGGATGGCCGTGCGCGGCGAGACCGTCGGCGACCTCGACCGGCAGGCTGCCGCCACCGGCTATGATGCCGACCCTGGAGCCCGGCGCGAGTGCAAGCGCTGATCCGGCGGGCTCAGCCCTCGTCATCGCCGTTGTCATCATCGCCGCCGCCCTTGAGCGACGGGACGGCATAGTGCCGCTTGCCGCGGCTGGTGATGAAGTCGATGATCTTCATGGCCGTCGGCGAGGAGGCGAATTCCGCCTTGGAGATCTCGACATTCTCGGCGACGGTGCGGGAGCGGTCGAAAATTGTCCTGTAGGCCTTGCGCAACAGGTAGATTTCAGAGCGCGGCAGGCCGGAGCGCTTCAGACCGATGATGTTCAGGCCGCGCAGGCTGGCACGATTGCCGACGGCAATGGCATAGGGGATTACATCGCCGACAAAAGCCGAACACCCACCGAGAAAGGCGTTGTCGCCGACACGCACGAATTGATGAACGGCGCTTAGGCCGCCGATATAGACGTTGTCGCCGATCTCGCAATGTCCGCCGAGCGTTGCCCCGTTGGCGAAAGTGGCGTTCTTTCCGACGACGCAATCGTGGGCGATGTGGGCATAGGCCAGGAAATTGCCGTTGTCGCCCACTGTCGTCTCGCCACGGCTGGAATCGGTGCCGAGATGCATGGTGACGCCTTCGCGGATGGTGCAGTTCTCGCCGATGACCAGCGTGGTGCGCCCGCCCTTGTGCTTTGTGTTTTGCGGCGGGCCACCCAGGATCGCCATCGGATAGACCTTGGTCGCGGCACCAATGGTGGTCGCGCCCATCACCGAAACATGGCTGACCATTTCGACACGGTCGCCGATCACCGCGTCGGCGCTGACATGACAGAACGGCCCGATGCGGGCGCCCTCGCCGATTTCGGCGCCATCTTCGACGATTGCGGAAGGGTGGATTGATGTCTGGATTTTCATAAGCATTTCGAACCGTCAGTCAGTCGGCAACCATGGCCGAGATCTCGGCCTCCGCCGCCTTCGCGCCGTCCACCATGGCCTCGCAGGCGAATTTGAGCAGGTTGCCGCGCATCTTGATTTTCTTGACGTGAATCCGGAGCTGGTCGCCTGGACCGACCGGTTTGCGGAATTTCGCGTTGTCGATGGTCAGGAAATAGACCAGCGATGGCTTTTCCGTATTGAGGCTGCGAATGCAGATCGCGCCGGCCGTCTGCGCCATCGCCTCGATGATCAGCACGCCCGGCATCACCGGGTGCTCCGGGAAATGGCCCTGGAAATGCGGCTCGTTGATGGTGACGTTCTTGATGCCGACGGCCGAGTCGTTGCCGTCGATATCGACGATCCGGTCGATCATCAGGAACGGATAGCGGTGCGGCAGGAGCTTCATGAGCCCCATTATGTCGACCGCCTCGAGTGTCGTCGCAACCATGTCAGCCATTTCCGTCGCCCTGCTTGCGCGTCCTGGCCAGCCTGCGCAGCATCGCGATCTCGCGCATGGCTTCCGCCATCGGCTGCGCCGGATAGCCTCCCCAGACCTCGCCCGCCGGCACGTTGCTCATGAATCCGCTTCTCGCAGCAAGCTTGGCTCCCGGACCGATGGTCAAATGATCGGCGAGGCCGACACCGCCACCCATCGTGACGTTGTCGCCGACGACGACGGAACCGGAAATACCCGAAAGCCCGGCTATAATGCAATTGCGGCCGATGCGAACATTGTGGGCGATCTGCACCAGATTGTCGATCTTGGTGCCTTGTCCGATGACGGTGTCGGACATTGCGCCGCGATCGACGGTCGAGTTGGAGCCGATCTCGACATCGTCCTGGATGATGACGCGGCCGATCTGCGGAACGCGCTCGGGTCCCTTGGCGCCGGCCACGAAGCCGAACCCGTCCTGGCCTATCCTTGCGCCGCCATGGATGATGACGCGGTTGCCAATCAGCGCGTATTGGATGCTGGCGCCCGGGCCGACATAGCCGTCGCGGCCTATCTTGCAGGAGCGGCCAATGACGGCATGCGGCGCAATGACCGTGCCTGCGCCAATCGAGGCACCGGGACCGATCACGGCGCCCGCCTCCACGATCGCACCGGCTTCGACATGCGCGGACGGATCGATATACGCCTGCGGCGAAACACCGGTTTCGCCGGTCATCGGCCCTGGAGTCGCGGCTTGCGGAAAGAGCAGCCGCCCGACCATGGCGAAGGCCTGCTGCGGGCGCGGATGAACCAGCACCGCGATCCCCTGCGGAGCCCGGCTGGCAAAGTCGGCGGGACACAGGACGGCAGCCGCCTTGAGCGACTGCATCAAAGCGAAATTGCGCCTGCCGTCGACGAAGACCAGCGCACCCTCGCCGCCCTCATTGGCCGGCGCCAACGCTTCGATGGCAATATCGGCTTGCGAGGAATCGACGAGATTGGCGCCGGTCAGATTCGCGACCTCGCCAGCCGTATACCGGCGTGAAGGCGCGAAGAACACCGGATCGGTCATTCCACAAATAATATCCAGCTCGGTCGGATCAGTCTCTTCCGGGCCGTCAGGCGGCCCGGAAACATCGTAACCCGCGGATTAGAAACGGGTCGCAATGCCGAAATTGAATTCCTGCACGTCGTCGCCCGGCTGCTTCTCGACCGGAATCGCATAGTCGATGCGGATCGGGCCGAACGGCGAAGCCCACATCAGGCCGACACCGACCGAAGCACGCAAATGCATGTCAGCCGATCCCGCCTTTACCAAGGTCGGATCAAGCTTGCTGCCATAGAGCGTTGCCGCGTCGGCAAACACCGCGCCGCGCAAGCCGAAGCTCTCCGGAATGACCGGCAGCGGGAACTGGGCTTCCGCCGAGGCATTGAAATAGGTCGTGCCGCCGAGATGGTCGCCGCTGGTGTCGTTGGCGATCGGACCGATGCCGCCATAAGCGAAACCGCGGATCATGCGGTCGTTGCTCTGGAAGTGATCGAAGATGCGAAGATCGCCGTTGCCATAGCCCGCGACATAGCCGGCACCGCCCGATACCAGGCCGACTAGGTCGAGCTGTTCGGACAAGGTCTGGTAGACACTTGCCCGCCCGGTGAGTTTCACGAACTTGGCGTCACCGCCGAGACCTGCGACCTCGGTCGTGCCGGTGATGTAGAGACCCTCATGCGGGTTCTTCATGTCGTCGATGGTGTTGTAGACCAAACCGAGGCTGACTGACGACTTGACCCATGGGCTCTCAGCTATGCCATCGAGAATCGCCTGCGAAACATCGCAGCTGCCATCGGGAATGCCGTCACCATTGGTATCACAACTGTCGTCAAGCTTATATTTCTCCTGCGAGATATTATACGCCAGCTGCGTCGAGATATTGTCGGTGATCGGCAGGCCGAAGCGGATGGTCGCGCCCGTCACGTCACTGTCGTAGTGGCTATATTCTCTGGTCGACTTGTAGATGTCGAACCCAGCCGCGATGCGCCGACCGAGGAAATATGGCTCCGTGAACGAGAGAGCGTAGTCGCGCGAGTGCCTGCCGCCGCCGGCCGACACCTTGATGTACTGGCCCCGGCCGAGGAAGTTGCGCTCGGTGATCGAGCCTTCGACGGACGGACCGGGCGTTTCGCCGCCGGTCGAATAGCCGGCGCCGACCGAGAACTCGCCGGTCGACTTCTCGACCACGTCAACCACCAGGACGACCTGGTCGGGAGCCGATCCGGGAACGGTCGAGATATCGACTTTCTCAAAATAATCCAGCGCTTCCAGCCGCTTCTTCGCGCGCTGGATGAGAACCTGGTTGAAGGCGTCGCCTTCGCTGACATCGAACTCGCGGCGGATGACATAGTCGCGCGTGCGGTCGTTGCCGCGGATTTCGATGCGCTCGATATAGGCCTTGGTGCCCTGGTCGATGGTGTAGACAACCGAGATCGTGTGATTCTCGAAATTGCGGTCGCCGCGTGGCGTTACCTGGGCAAAAGCATAGCCCGAACCCGCGACCTTTTCGGTGAGCGCGACGATCGTGTCCTCGACGTCCTTGGCGTTGTAGACATCGCCCTTGTGAGTCTCGACCACCGATTCCAGCGACTTGGAGTCGACCTCGGGGATCGTGCTCTCGACGCTGATGTCGCCGAAGGTGTAGCGCTCGCCTTCCTGCACGGTGATCGTGACCGTGTATTTGTTGGTGGCTTCATCCAACTCGCCGACGGCCGAGACAACCTGGAAGTCGGCATAGCCGTGATTGTAGTAGAAGCGGCGTAGCAACTCCTGGTCGGCGCGCAGCTTGTCCTCGTCATAGACGTCGTCGCGCAGCACGAACGAAAGCCAGGTCGAACGCTTGGTGTTGATCACGTCCGACAGGCGGCGGCTCGAATAGGCGCTGTTGCCGACGAAGTTGATGGCCGCGATCTGCGTGCGCGCGCCTTCGTTGATGTTGAAGACCACGTTCACGCGATTGTCGCCGAGATCCATGATCTGGGTGGTCACGGCGGCGTCGTCGCGACCGATGCGCCGATAGGCAGCCTTGACCGCCTCGACATCGGCATCGAGCGCCTGCTGCGAGAAGGTCGCGCGCGGCTTCAGCTGGATGGCCGCCTGAAGGGCGTTGTCCTTGAGCTTCTTGTTGCCCTGGAACAGGACCTGATTGACGACCTTGTATTCGGAAACTTTCACGACCAGGGTCGAGCCGACCTGGTTGATCTGGACGTCCGAGAACAGCCCGGTGCCGAACAGGGCTTTCACGGCGCTGTCGATGTCGGCGCTTGAGAACGCCTTGCCGGGCTTGATCGAAATGTAATTGCGGATGGTTTCGGCATCGACACGCTGGTTGCCGCTGACCTCGACCCTGCTGACGACTGCTGCTTCGGCTACCGATGTGGCAACGAACTGCACTGCGAGCGCGCCTGGCAAAACCAGCGCGGCGGACAAAGCCGCCGCGGACGCGGCGCTCAGAAACTTGGATGCTGCCTTCATCGGGCTTTTGTACCTTTTTCTCGTAGTCCCCACGGCGAGAAAACCGGACGTGCGGTATTTTCCCTTACCGTATTAACCGGATTTTCCCTACACGCAAGGCTCCCGGTTAATTTGTATTTACTTAACCCTGATGCGTGGCTTTCGCGTCACGCATATCCCCACGCATGGTAAACGGCGTCTCAATATGGTCGGAGCCGAAGCCAAATTCCTTCATGATTTCAGCACCCAAACAGATCATTCCAAAAAACGAAGCCCATGAACCCGAGCACCAGAAGAAGACCGGCCCGGTAGGCCATCTCCATCATCCGCTCCGACACGGGCCGCCTTATGACGGCCTCCACGCCGTAGAACAAGAGGTGGCCGCCGTCGAGAGGGGGAATCGGCAGAAGATTGAGAATCCCTATCCCGACTGACAGGAATGCAACAAGCTGCACCAGCCACTCGAAGCCTAGTTTGGCAGCCTGTCCCGACATTTTTGCGATCTTGATCGGTCCGCCCAACTGGCATTTGTCCTCGCGCCCGACGACAAACCGCTTCAGGAACTGGCCGGTGCGCTCGATGACATGCCCGGTTTCCTCGACGGCCGCCGCCAGCGCGCCCGCGGGCGTATAGGAGATCAGCCGCGGCTGCCCGAGCTCGGCATTGTTGGCGACGCCGATGATCGCTACCTTGACCTTGTTGCCCAGCGCATCCTGCTGTTCCATCGGCTCCGGCGTCGCCGTGACGGTGAGTTCCTTGCCGTCGCGCAGCATGGTGAATGTGATGGCGTCGCCGG
Organism: Mesorhizobium sp. LEGMi-168a; assembly: GCF_058312955.1. Lineage (NCBI taxonomy): Bacteria > Pseudomonadati > Pseudomonadota > Alphaproteobacteria > Hyphomicrobiales > Phyllobacteriaceae > Mesorhizobium > Mesorhizobium sp. LEGMi-168a. Next base: position 134,254 of record NZ_JBZEGV010000001.1, on the reverse strand, counting down.
CGCGGCCCGAGACCAGGCGCTGAACATCGGCGAAGGTCTCGACCTTGTTGCCGTCAACCCTGACGAATCGGTCGCCCGGCTGGATGCCTGCCCGCGCCGCGGGGCTGCCGGCAGTGACTTCGGCCACGGTCGGCTCCATGACCGGACGGCCGTAGAGCGAAAACAGCACCGCGAACACGGCGATCGTCAGCAGGAAATTGAACAGCGGTCCGGCAACGACAGTCGCCGCGCGCTTCCAGATCGGCTGGGTGTGGAAGGCGACCGCGCGCTCGGCCTCGGTCAGCGATTCGAGGTCTTCGGCGCTCGGCTGGCTCGACGTCGCGTTCATGTCGCCGACGAATTTGACATAGCCGCCAAGCGGGATCGCGCAAAGCTTCCAGCGCGTGCCGTGGCGGTCGTTGAAGCCGAAGAGTTCCGGCCCGAAGCCGATCGAAAACGCCTTAACGCCGATGCCGCACCAGCGGCCGATCAGGTAGTGGCCCATCTCATGGACGAACACCACGACGGTGAGCACGAACAGGAACGGCACCAGGGTGCCAAGGACAAAGCCTTGAGTGCTGAAGAGCGCGTGAAGAATGTCGTTCAAGTCATGCCCTCAAATTCGCCCAGCGCGACAGTCCGCCGCGACTGTGGCATCAATCCGGGCGAATCCGTGGCACGCGTCGTTTTTCGCCCAGTGGCGACGCCTTCAGTTTGGAAACAGCCCCATTGCCGGATGGTCGGCGCCCGCCGCAATCCAACCGATGACGTACAGGGCAAAGGCCGCCGCGACAAGCCCATCGACCCTGTCCATGACGCCGCCATGGCCGGGAATCAGATTGCTCGAATCCTTGCAGCCGTGCCGGCGCTTGACCCAGGATTCGAACAGGTCGCCGATCTGCGAGACGATCGAGAGCGCCAGGGCGACGAATCCGAGCTGCACGAGGTTGCCGGCCCCGCTGACGATTGCCAGCAGCAATCCGGCGATCATGCCGCCGACGGCGCCGCCAAGCGCGCCGCTCTGCGTCTTGCCGGGCGAGATCGAGGGCGCGAGCTTCGGGCCGCCGACCGCGCGGCCGACGAAATAAGCCGCTATGTCGGTCGCCCAGACCACCGCGAACAGGAAGAGAATGGCGATCAGCCCTGAATGGTTGTCATCGCGCAGATAGGCGAGCGAAAGGCCGGACAGAGCCGCATAGGCCAGCCCGCAGGCTTCCCACTGCGCCCCACCCCGAATGCGCGCGGCGATGACAGCAACTGCGACAAGGATCGCGATAAGGACCAGCAGCCACAAGGCCGGCAGGCCGGCAATCAGCGCGCCGATGAAGACCAGAATCAGCGCTTCCGGCAGAAAGCCGAGCGCCGCGCCGTTCCCGGGGCGCGACATGCGGGTCCATTCGTAGAAGATCAGTGCCGCGATCGCCGCGCAGAACAGGCGGAACGGCAGCCCGCCGAGCCAGGTGAGCGCGAGCGTGACGCCCGCCATCACGATGGCCGAGATGACGCGCTGCTGGAGATTGCTCATTTTGGACGGAGCCTAGGAGGCGACGTCGCGGGCAGCGAGCCCGCCGAAACGGCGCTCGCGGCCGGCAAAGTCCCGCAGGGCGTCGGCGAGATGCTCCCGGCTGAAGTCCGGCCAGTAGCAAGGCAGGAAGACGAGCTCGCTGTAGGCCGCCTGCCACAAAAGGAAGTTCGACAGCCGGAGCTCGCCGCTGGTGCGGATCACCAGGTCGGGATCGGGAATGCCGTCGGTGTCGAGCGAACCGGCAAAGCTCTCCATCGTGATCGCGTCGCTTGTCATTTCGCCGCGTGCCACGGCATCGGCGAACTTGCGCGCAGCGCGCACGATCTCGTCGCGGCCGCCATAGTTGAAGGCGATGACCAGCGTCAGCGCCTGGTTGCCCGCGGTCAGCGATTCGGCCTCCTGCAGCAGGCCCCTGATGTCGGGCTGCAGCCCCTCCCTGTCGCCGATCACCCTCACCCGCACGCCATTCTGGTGCAGTTCGGCGAGATCGCGGCGGATGAAGAGCTTCAAGAGACCCATCAGGTCGCTGACTTCGGATTTCGGCCGCGACCAGTTTTCCGAGGAGAAGGCATAGACCGTCAGATAGGAGATGCCGAGTTCGGGCGCGGCGCGCACCGTCTTGCGCAAGGCCTCGACGCCGGCCCGATGGCCGGCAAGCCTCGGCATGCCGCGCGCCTTGGCCCAGCGTCCATTTCCATCCATGATGATCGCGACATGCGAGGGCGTTGCCATGGTCTCGCTTTCGAGCCGGTGAGAAGCCGACCCTAAACCTGCATGATTTCCGCTTCCTTATCGGAAAGCAGGTGATCGATGGTGCTGATCATCTCGTCGGTCAGCTTCTGAACCTGGTCGGAGCGCTTGCGATGATCGTCTTCGCTGATTGTGCCATCCTTTTCAGCCTTTTTTAGGAAGTCCATGCCGTCGCGGCGAACGTGGCGCACGGCGACGCGGGCGTTCTCGGCATATCCATGCGAAATCTTGACCAGTTCCTTGCGGCGCTGCTCGTTGAGCTCGGGCAGCGGAATCCTGAGATTGGTGCCGTCGACGATCGGATTGAAGCCGAGATTGGCTTCGCGGATAGCGCGGTCGACGGCGCTGACCATCGACTTGTCCCAGACCGAGACCGAAATCATGCGCGGCTCCGGCACCGTCACATTGGCCACCTGGTTGATCGGCATCGCCGTGCCGTAGGCCTGGACCTGGACCGCGTCGAGCAGGTTGCTGGAAGCGCGGCCGGTGCGCAGCGAAGCGAGATCGTGCTTGAAGGCCGAGATCGCCCCGTCCATGCGCCGCTTGAGGTCGTCATACTCGCCACTCATGATCATCTCCTCGACCCGTTCGCCGGGTTCACTGTTTGTGTTCAGGTTCCCATCCGGAACCAACGTTCGTTTAGCCGGTTCTGATCCGATCAGTTATCAGCGACGATCGTGCAACGGCCGCCGCCCCTGAGAATTTCGCCGAAACCACCCTTTTCGTGGATCGAATAGACGATTATCGGAATGTTGTTTTCGCGCGCAAGTGCAATTGCGGCCGTATCCATGATCGTAAGCCCGCGTTTGATGACTTCGGCATGACTTATGCGATCGAAGCGCACCGCGTTCGGATCCTTCTTGGGGTCGGCCGAATAGACGCCGTCGACCTGCGTGCCCTTGAACAGGGCGTCCGCGCCGATTTCGGCGGCGCGAAGGGCCGCGGCCGAATCGGTGGTAAAGAACGGATTGCCGGTGCCGCCGGCGAAAATCACCACCTTGCCCTGATTCATATAGGCGGTCGCCTGGCGCTGCGAGAAGCTCTCGCAGAGCTCGGGCATGGCGATGGCCGAAAGCACCACGGCGTCGACGCCGATCTTGTTCAGCGAGGTGCGCAGCGCCAGCGAATTGATGACGGTGGCCAACATGCCCATATGGTCGCCGGTGACGCGGTCGCCGCCCTTGGAAGCGACGGCCACACCGCGGAAGATGTTGCCGCCGCCGATGACGACGCCGACTTCGATGCCGAGCGCGCGGGCTTCGGCAATGTCGGCGGCGATGCGGTCGACGACCGAAACGTCGATGCCGAAATGCTGTTCTCCCATCAACGCTTCGCCTGAAGCTTTCAGCAAGACACGTCGATAGAGGGGCTTCACCGTCATCTGGTTCCTCGAAAATCTTGGCGCGGCAAATCTGGAGGCGAAGCTGCCCCGCTTCGCCTGGCGGCGCTGGCATGATGGATCGACCCGATACACGAAGGGCGCGGCGATGTCACGCCGCGCCCTTGCGCAAAATCCCAGGCTTTTTCGATCAGTTGCTGCTGACGCTGACCGCCTCGCCTTCGACCAGGACCGGCGGCGAATAGCCGGAAGGCTTGTCGCCGGTCACGGCGCCGCCTGTGACCCTGACCTGAATCTGCGAGCCGAAATACGGATGAGGAAATGGCGCCGGAACGCTGCTGACCGTTTCCAGCCGCTGGCGAAGTGCGGCGGGAATTTCGAAATCCAGCGCCGCGAGGTTGTCCTGCAATTGCGCGAGCTTCGTCGCGCCGAGGATGACGGTTGCGACGCCGGGCTGCGTCGCAACCCAGTTAAGCGCCACCTCAGCCATGCTGCGGTCGAGTTCGGCGGCAACCTTCTCGAGCTCCGCCACGATCGTCCAGTTGCGGTCGCTGAATTTCTGGAAACCCGGATGCGTGGTGTTGCGGAAACCGTCGAGTCGGCCGGCGTTCCCGGCCTGTGTCGGACGGTATTTGCCGCTCAGCAGCCCGCTGGCCAGCGGGCTCCAGACCATGATGCCGGCGCCGTGTCGTGTCGCCAAAGGCACGAATTCGTGCTCGATCGTGCGCTCAGTCAGCGAATATTCGAGCTGGAGCGCCGAGATCGGCTCGTAGCCGCGCAGTTCGGCGATCGCCTGCGCCCGGCCTGCGTACCAGGCCGGCACGTCGGAAAGGCCGATATGGCGCACCTTGCCCGCGCGCACCAGATCGTCGAGCGTGCGCAGCACCTCCTCGGCCGGCGTCAGCCGGTCCCACACATGCATGAGATAGAGGTCGATATAGTCGGTCCCGAGCCGCTTCAGTGAAGCGTCCACGGCGCGCATGATGTTCTTGCGGCCATTGCCGCCGGCATTCGGATTGCCGGGATCTGAGTTGAAGGTGAATTTGGTGGCGATCACCGCCTTGTCGCGTAAGCCGCGCTCGGCGACGAATTCGCCGAGCCAGGTCTCGGCGATGCCGCCGGTGTAGAGATCGGCGGTGTCGAAGAAATTGCCGCCGGCCTCGACATAGGCATCGAACATGGCGCGGGCGGTATCCCTGTCAGCGCCCCAGCCCCATTCGGTGCCGAAGGTCATGGTGCCCAACGCCAGCCGGCTGACGCGCAGACCGCTGTTGCCGAGCGTGTAATATGTCATGCTCATGATGTTCTCCGATCGTGTTGATGTGGGCTTATTGACCAGGAGTCGTTTTCACCCAGGGATTGCCGCGCTCATACGTCATGCGGAAGGTGAAGCCGTCGACCTCCCAGCCGGCGCCGGAGCGGATCAGGTGGTGCTCATAGGTGCCCCACACTTCCCAGAGCGGATCGCCATTGCCCTCCATCCGGTTCCAGGCATAGCCGTTGGAACGGACGGTCGCGGCGTCGGCCTTGATGACGACCTGATGGTTGGTGCGCAAATGCAGGCTGGTCTTGCTGCCCTTGAGGTTGGCCGCCCAGGCGCCGATCAGATCGTCGGAGGCGATGTTGGTCGCAGGCTGTCCGGAAAGGCTGCTGAAGTCGGCGGTGACGCGATCCGCGAAATAGCTGCGGGCAAGCTTCCAGTCCTGCGCATCGACGGCGCGGTCGATGGCATCCGCGATGCGGATGACGGCACGCTCGTCGGCGAGCGCTTGCCAGCCCGTTGGTTCGGCTCCGCCGGCATCGACGGGCGCCAGCGCCAATCCTGCCGCGAAAGTCACATGTCTCAACGCATTCATGTCTCTTCTCCTTGTGTGGATAGGTCTGCAAACGGATGGATGATTTGTCGGCACGGCAGGGTTTGCCTTCAGCCCTTCGCCAGCGCGTCGACCACAACCTGGAACCGGCGCGGATCGAAATAGTCGTGATAGGCGCTGATCAGGCCGTTCTCGAACCGGAAGACCGCAATGTTGCTGTTGGTGTATTCGGTGCCGCCCACGATCACGGCACGGTTTCGGTATTCTACCACCACAGCTTCAGAGTCGGCTGCCGGATAGATGGCTGTCAGCTGGGATTCGAAGGATTCGAAATTGCCGAACAATCCTTTGAAGGCGGCCAGGATGGCGGCCTTGCCGTCAATGCTGTCGCCAAATCCCGCCGGCGGATAGAAGACGATGATCCGCCCGTTATCGGCCCAAAGCTCGCCCCAACTATCGATATCCTTGCGATGCATCAGATCGAAGAAACGGCGAACCGTCTCAAGGTTGCGAGCCTGATTGGAATGAAGATCGGTCATCGGAGGTCTCCTGCCCGTTGGTTGCCACGTTGGTTGCCGTTCGATGCCTGCTTAGATGCACCTCTTTTGCCCGCTCGATAAGGTTGCATGATCTGCATGGACTATGCGATATCGTTCATGAATGGACCGCGATCTGCTCACGCATCTGCCTGTTGTCGTCGCCGTGGCGCGGCGCGGCGGCTTTGCGCTCGCCGCGGCCGAGCTCGGCATGAGCCCGTCGGCCGTCAGTCACGCGGTGCGGCTGGTGGAAGAGCGTATCGGCCAGCCGCTGTTTGCGCGCACGACGCGCAGCGTTTCGCTGACCGAAGCCGGCAAGGCGCTGGTCGAGACGGCCGCCCCTGCCCTTCAGGACATCGCCGAACGCATGGATCGCATCCGCGGCGTCAAGGGCCGGCCCTCCGGCCTGCTCAGGATCAATGCCTCCAACATCGCGATCCCCTTGGCGGTGACGCCCGTGGTCGCGGCCATGGCCGAGCGCTATCCGGATGTGACGGTCGAGGTCTTCGCCGAGCAGGGCCTGGTCGATATCGTCGGCGAGGGTTTCGATGCCGGCATCCGACTGGGCGAGATGATCGCGCAGGACATGATCACCGTGCGGCTGACGCCGCCCTTCAAGGCCGTGGTCGTTGCCTCGCCTGCCTATATCGGAAAGCACGGCCGTCCGCGCGACGTGGCAGACCTCGCCAAGCACAATTGCATCGGCTACCGGCTTGTCCGCTCGGGCGGGCTCTATCGCTGGGATCTGAACGACAACGGCAAGGACGTCGCGGTCGAGACGCGCGGCACCGCCGTCGTCACCGATTCGCTTGCGGCAATCGATGTTGCGCTTGCGGGCGTCGGGCTCGCCTATGTGTTCGAGCCGCTGGTGCGCGCCGATCTTGCGGCCGGACGTCTGGTCCAGATCCTGCCGAAAGCAGCGATCGAGGAGCCGGGCCTCTTCCTCTACTTCCCGCGCCGGGCGTCAATGGCGCCGAAGCTCAGGGCCTTCATCGATACCGCAAATGAGATCGGCCGGGCATCCTTGCGGACACCCGGCCGAGTTGCCTGAGCTCTTTAGCCTTACTTCTTCTTCGGGCTATTTCTTGACCGCGGCCGCGACTTCCGCCGCGAAATCGGTCGTTTCCTTCTCGATGCCTTCGCCGAGCGCGAAGCGCAGGTAGGCGCTGATCTTGGCCGGAGCGCCGATCTCCTTCTCGGCATCCTTCAGCGCCTTCTCGACGGTGATGTCAGGGTTGAGCACGAAGGCCTGCTTCAGAAGCACCACCTCTTCATAGAACTTGCGCAGGCGGCCCTCGACCATCTTCTCGATGATCGCCTCGGGCTTGCCGGTCTGGCGCGCCTGGTCGGCGAAGATCGCCTTCTCGCGCTCGACCGCGGCCGGATCGAGTTCTTCGGTCGTCAGCGCCATCGGGTTGGTGGCGGCGACATGCATGGCGACCTGACGGCCGAAGGCGTTCGCCGCATGCTCATTGCCGGTGGTCTCGATCGCGACCAGCACGCCGAGCTTGCCGAGGCCGTCGGCAACGGCGTTGTGGACATAGGTCGCCACCGCGCCATGCGGAACGGTGAGCTTGGCCGAGCGGCGGAAGCCCATGTTCTCGCCGATGGTGCCGACCGCGTCCTTGATGGTGTCGGTGACCGACTTGTCGGAACCCGGATACTTGGCCGCGGCCACGGCCTCGGTCGTGCCATAGGCGAGCGCGACCTTGGCGACGTTGGCAACGATTTCCTGGAAGGCGGCGTTGCGCGCAACGAAGTCGGTCTCGGAATTGACCTCGACGACGGCGGCTTCGCGGACGCCGGAATCGACGCCGATCAGGCCCTCTGCCGCGGTGCGGCCGGCCTTCTTGTCAGCCTTGGAGATGCCCTTCTTGCGCAGCCAGTCGACGGCCTCTTCCATGTTGCCGTTGGTTTCGTTCAACGCCGCCTTGCAGTCCATCATGCCCGCGCCGGTCAAGTCGCGGAGTTCTTTGACCTGTGCAGCCGAAATGCTCATTGTCGCCTCTTTGTTTCAAATGCGCCGACGCACCATCGAATGTCGATGATGCGCCCGGCAAAAGCGCTTTAGCGCGCCAACTTATTGGAAAGATGAAGGCCGGAACCGGCCTTCGCTTTTCAAGCTTCCGGAGCCTCGGCAGCCGGGGCGTCGAGCGCCGGCTCGACCGGTGCCTCGGCCGACGCGCCGATATCCATGCCGAGCGCGCCCTGCTGGCGGGCGATGCCGTCGATGGCAGCCTTGGCGATCAGATCGCAATAGAGCTGGATGGCGCGCGCCGCGTCGTCATTGCCGGGGATCGGGAAGTCGATCTTGTCCGGATCGCAGTTCGAATCGATGATGGCGACGACCGGAATGCCGAGGCGCTTGGCCTCGAGGATGGCGATCGCTTCCTTGTTGGTGTCGATGACGAACATCAGGTCCGGCGTCGAGCCCATGTCCTTGATGCCGCCCAGCGCCTTGTTGAGCTTCTCGCGCTCGCGGTCGAGGTTGAGGCGCTCCTTCTTGGTGAGGCCCTGGGCCTCGCCGGCCAGCGTCTCGTCGAGCTTGCGCAGGCGCTGGATCGAGTTCGAGATCGTCTTCCAGTTGGTCAGCATGCCGCCCAGCCAACGCGAGTTGACATAATACTGGGCCGAACGCTGCGCGGCGTCGGCGACGATGTCCGAGGCCTGGCGCTTGGTGCCGACGAACAGCACACGGCCGCCCTTGGCGACGGTGTCGGAAACCTGCTTCAGGGCCTGATGCAGCAACGGCACCGTCTGCGACAGGTCGATGATATGGATGTTGTTGCGGGCGCCGTAGATGTAAGGCGCCATCTTCGGGTTCCAGCGGTGGGTCTGGTGGCCGAAGTGAACACCAGCTTCCAAAAGCTGGCGCATGCTGTAATCAGGCAGAGCCATTCTTTAGTTCCTTTCCGGTTGGCCTCCACGGACACAGGCATTTCGGACGGATGTCCTGATGCCACCGGAGGTTTCAGCCGGATTTCTCCCGGGCAGACACCAAAGTCCGTGTGTGGAATGAGCGCGCATATAGAGGGGATGCGCCATAAACGCAAGCGGGGCGCCGGAAAACGCTTTTGCCTGCGGCGATCCGCGCAAATCTCAGCGTTTCACCTTGCCGTTCGGCACCCGCACGCGGCGGAAGATCGCCACGATCTCCTCGCGGCTGCATTCGACCGCGCCAAGCCGCACGGCGCGGTCGCGCTCGAAGCCGGTGATATCGTAGTGCGGCGCCGAAGTCTTCGGCGGCCCCTGATAGGATGAGCGCTTGACGCCGAGCTCGGCGGCAAAGCGGTGCAGCTCATCGGTGTCGTCGGCGAGCAGATGGCACCAGCGATGGCCGGCCCATTTCCAGATCGCCGCATCGACATAGACAGCCATCGAGCTTGCCGCACTCCTACCGACATGGGCGGCCCGCTCACAGTCACCCGGGCCGAAATGAAGTCAGCGATGATAGAAGGGATTCGGATAGGAAATGAAGCCGCCGCCGGCCTGGAGCTCGGCGACGATCCCGGTCACCGCTTCCTGTATGCGCGAGCGCAGCACGATGAGCGCCTCGTCGACCGAGCCGTCATAGACATGCAGTCCCAGGGGCTCGGGCACGCGGATATGGGCACAGCGCGGCCCCGCGGGTTGCGGGATGAAGCGGTTGACCGTGTCGCGCAATGAACCCTTGCAATAATCGTTGCGGATGCGCTTCAGATGCTCGGCGATCTCCTCCTGCGTGACCGTTTGATTGGCGAAGGCCCAGGCGCCGACACGCTGTATGCGCTGGATCGTTTCCGTCAGCTTTCGCACATGTTTCTGCTCACCGGCATCGGCCTTTCCGTCGCGCAGCCAGCGGCGTGAGCGCCGCAGCAGCTCGGCCATATCCAGGCCCGGCTCGGCAATGGCTGCGGCTAGCTCCCGTCCAAGCACAGCCAGAACGCCTTGCTGGCAGTCGGCATAGGAAGCGCCCTCCTCCGCCGCCAGGCCACAGGCCTGTTCGTCGCGGGACAGCAGCGTCGAATAAATGCGATAAACGCGTTCCGGCAGCGAGCCGTTTGCGGCGCTTGCGATTTTCAGGCTTTTCTCGACATAGGTGCATTCCTTGGCGAGCGCCCGCTCGACATTGCCGGTGAAAGCGAGTTTCCAGACGACCGGAGCGACCCAGGCCTTGAAATCCTTGTTCGTCTCGCGACCGCGCTTCAAGGCTTCGAGCCCCATCTCCACCGCGCCGGGAAGCAATGGCCCGATATAGTTACTGTGCCAGCCAACAGAGCCTTCCGGATGAAGCAGCACGCCATGACCTTTGAGGGCCCAGTCGACCGAATGCGCCTTGGCGGCGTCAGTGTTGCCGGGAATCTGCGCGATCAGATTGTTGGCCAGCCAGAATTTCTGCATCAGCCGACCGAGCCCGTTGACCACGCCATGCGTCGCCCATGAGGCGGCAAGCGGGCTGACGCGCGAGACGATCTCTTTGTCGATCATCCAGTCGGTGAAGAATTCCGGATGGTTGGGCGTGATAAAAGTCGCTTGGCCCCCGCCGCAGCAGGCCTGCAGCCTTTGCCGGTCGGCGGCGGGAAAGTCGATGTGGCGGACGTTTGAGACACCGCGCAGGCCGGCGAGCCGGTTGAACGGCAACAGGTCGCGAAAGCCTGGAACACCATGCAGCATGACGACGCGGTTGACGATCGTCATTACGCTGATCAGCGCCGGATTGGGCCGCGGCGCCACGAACACGTCTATCCTGCCCAAGCTTCTCCCCCGAAATGCCCGCAAGGAAGCTGGAACCGGATTGCGGCGCCTTCAAGTCGAGCCGCCCCGGCAGGTGGCTTTGTGGTTAACTCGCCACTATTTCGACGCCGGGCAAGGCTTGGCCTGATCGAACAGCGACAGGTTGACCAGCTTGCCGGTCATCGAGAAGTCGCCATAGTCCATGACGAGATCGCGCGTGATGCCGTTCTCGTGCAGCTTGAAGCTGATCCGATACTCAGGCACTTCCTCGCCGCTCTTGTCGGTTTCGTCGAAATAGGCGATGTCGACCGGCCAGTACTTGTCGGTCGCGAGCTTGGCAAGCGCCGGCGCTTCGGGGTCCAACTTGTCAGCGTCGGTCCTCTTGCCGACAACAACCGTGGTCGTCATCACCTTGTTGGCGTCCTCGGAGCCGTCGAACAGATTGGTCTGATAGAAGTTTTCCCCTTTCTCGGCCTTGCCGATCAGCTCGACGAGATGTTGGGTGGGGAACTGCGTGGCGGCGAGCTCGAGCGTGTTCTTCTCGGGCTTGTCGATATCGACCTTGAGGCCCTTCGGCTCCTTGGTCGCCATGCCCTTGACTTCCTTGTCGAGGTTCTGGTCGACGAAGGATTTCGTCACGAAGGAGAAGGTCTTGCCCTCGGCGTCTTCGAACGTCGTCGTCTGCTGGTCGGTCAGCCTGGTGTTGTCGCTGGTGACGATCTGGGTGACGAAGCGGAATTTTACCGTGTAGCCCTCGCAAGGCGAGCCGTTGAACTCATACACCATGCGGCCGGAAATGCCGGTGATGCCCGATCGGTCCGACGCCTTATTGAGGGTGAGGTCGTAGACGGCGCGGTGCGCCTGCAGCGCGGGCACGGCAAAGGCCGGAGCCATCGGGATGGCCGCCGACAGGAGAGCGGCGGAAAGGAAAAGGCGCGTCACGCGCATGAAGTGCTCCGATCGTCGCGACCGATGGCAGGCCGCAGGGAAAGATGGTCCAGCTTAAAAAAAGTCGTGGCGGAAGCGAGGCAAAAATAGCAATTTCGGCCCGGCCAACGCGGCGCCTTCCAGCAATAGGGAAAACCAATGAGCGAAACAATCGAAAAGCGGCTAAGCGATCTCGGCATCACCATTCCGGCCGCCGCCGCGCCCGCCGCCAACTACGTGCCCTACTGCCGGACCGGCAACACGCTGTTCACGGCAGGCCAACTGCCGCTGAAGGACGGCAAGCTGCTGGCAAGCGGGCTGCTCGGCCGCGATATCGACACCGCCGCCGGCAAGGAGGGCGCGAAATTCTGCGCCATCAACATCCTGGCGCAGGCCAAGGCAGCCCTCGGCGATCTCGAAAAGATCCGCCGGCTGGTCAAGATCACGGTCTTCGTCGCCTCGGCGCCGGATTTCGTCGAGCAGCATCTGGTCGCCAACGGCGCCTCCGACTTCCTTGTCGCCGCGCTCGGCGAACGCGGCAAGCATGCCCGCTCCGCCGTCGGCACCGCGTCGCTGCCGCTCAACGCCGCGGTTGAAATCGAAGCGATCTTCGAAGTCGAGTGAGCGCGCCTGACATGACCGACCTTTCCTGGCTGATCGCCCGCCCGGTCGCGCATCGCGGCTTTCACGACATGAACAAGACGCGTTGGGAGAACACGCTGTCTGCCTTCGCCTCGGCGGCCGAGCGCGGCTATGCGATCGAATGCGACGTGCATATCTCGTCCGATGGCGTTCCCGTCATCATCCACGACGGCGACCTCAAACGCCTGACCGGCGAGGACGGTTTTGTTTGGCAGCGCACCGCGGCCGAGCTGACGGCGCTGAAGGTGGGCGGCACCAAGGATCATGTGCCGACGCTGCAGGAGGCGCTCGACTTGATCGACGGTCGGGTGCCGCTGGTGGTCGAGCTGAAAGGCGTTGCCGGCCACGACACCGGACTGGTGGCGAGCGTCGGCAGGCTGCTCAAGCGCTACAAGGGCAAGGTGGCGATCATGTCGTTCGACCACTGGCTGATCCGCGATTTCGCCAAGGATGCTCCGGGCATTCCTGGCGGGCTGACCGCCTACGGCAAGGACAACCAGCTCATCGAAGCGCATTTCGCCATGCTGGCGCATGACCTCGCCTTCACCTCCTACGCCGCCGGTGACCTGCCCAACCCGTTCGTCAGCTTCGTGCGCGAAAAGCTCGGGATGCCGGTCATCACCTGGACGGTGCACGACCAGCCGGCGGTCGACCTCACTTTCAAATATGCCGACCAAATGACCTTCGAGGGTTTTGAGCCCGATCTGGTCAAGGTCGCCTAGAGCCGGATGATTTCAGGTCGAAACGACCTGAAATCTGATCCGCCTCTAAATCAATCTAAAGAGAGAGCATGATGTCGTCCGAAAACCGCTTCACACTTTTCGGCATCATGCTCTGAGGCGGTGCCTGAAACGTGACTTGTAGCAGCCCTGAGGACGCTTAAATAAGCCGCATGGATCAGGGTGACGAAGACGATGGACGGACGGCGAATGCGGACTATGCGATCCGCGTCGCGGCGGGCATCGGGGCATTTACCTGCGAGGAGTGGAACGGCTTCGTCGGGACCACACGCGGTGACAAAGAAAACGGCTACAACCCGCTCGTTTCATTCGCTTTTCTGAGCGCGCTGGAGGATTCCGGCTGCGCCGTGCGGCGCACCGGTTGGCAGGGCCATCATCTCAGGCTCGAGAATGCGCAAGGCAAGCTGCTCGGCGCCGTGCCTTGCTATCTGAAATCGCACAGCCAGGGCGAATATGTCTTCGACCATGGCTGGTCGGATGCGTTCGAGCGCGCCGGCGGGCGCTATTATCCCAAGCTGCAATGCTCGGTGCCGTTCACGCCGGTCACCGGCCCTCGCCTGCTGGTGAGCAAGGATGAGGATGAAGGCGCAGTCAGGGCCGGACTTGCCGCTGGCTTGAAATTGGTGACCGATAAGCTTGGCGTGTCTTCCGCCCATGTCACATTCGCCACGGAGTCCGATGTCGCGACGCTGGAGGCAGCCGGCTTCCTGCATCGCACCGACCAGCAGTTCCACTTCTTCAACGAAGGTTTTTCGAACTATGACGACTTCCTCGCCACGCTTGCCTCGCGCAAGCGCAAGGCGATGAAGAAGGAGCGGCGTGAGGCGCTGGCGGACGGCATCTCGATCGACTGGCTGACCGGCAAGCACATCACCGAACGCGCCTGGGACGATTTCTTCGCCTTCTACATGGATACCGGCGGCCGAAAATGGGGCAGGCCCTACCTCAACCGCCAGTTCTTCTCGCTGATCGGCGAGCGCATGGCGGACGATATCCTCCTGGTGATGGCCAGGCGCAACGGCCGCTACATTGCCGGCGCTATCAACTTCATCGGCTCCGATGCGCTCTACGGGCGCAACTGGGGCTGCATCGAGGATCATCCCTTCCTGCATTTCGAGGTCTGCTACCATCAGGCGATCGACTTCGCCATCGAACGCAAGCTGAAGGTGGTGGAGGCCGGCGCGCAAGGCGAGCACAAGCTGGCGCGCGGCTATCAGCCGGTCACCATGCATTCGGCGCACTACATCGCGCATCCGGGCCTGCGCAACGCCGTCGCCGACTATCTGCGCCGCGAGCGTCACGAGGTGGAGCGGATGGGCGAATATCTCGAAGAGCACACGCCGTTCCGCAAGGATCTCAAGGAGTAGGCGGCGCCCTATCCCACAGTCATCGCGGCTTTCGTGCCGCGATCGGAACGAGGAACGAAAAGCAGGCGACCAGGAAGAAGATGCCGCCCGCAAGAGCCAGCAGATCCTGCGCGCCACGCCGCGGCGATGAAGAACAGCGCCGACGCAATGAACAACAGCCAGCCGGCAACGATCCACTTCATAGCCGCTCCATCCTCATCCTCGCCTGTCAGACGACAAACATGTCCGTTCAGGCAAGCAGCGATAGGCTTGGCTGCTGGCGACACGAACAGCATTTTGCAACGAAGGTCCCAGTTTTTTGTCCGACCGCGCCACACCACCAGGCTTCCGCTGGCGGCTTGAAACGTAGCTCCAACATCCCGCGCCCGAGCGCCTTGCCGCATACAAGCGGCTTCGCTACATCGGGTGGCAGGCTACAATCCGGAGGACCCGCCATGGCCGAAGCCTATGATCCCGGCAACATCTTCGCGAAAATCCTGCGCGGCGAAATCCCCTCGCATCGCATCTATGAGGACGATGCGGTCGTTGCCTTCATGGACGTGATGCCGCAAGGGGTCGGGCACACGCTGGTGGTGCCGAAGGTGCCGTCGCGCAACATCCTCGATGCCGATCCGGCAACGTTCGCCCCGCTCTTTGCCGTGGTGCAGAAAGTGGCGGTGGCCGTGAAAAAGGCCTTCAACGCCGACGGCGTCACCGTCCTGCAGTTCAACGAGCCGGCATCCGGGCAGACCGTCTACCACCTCCATGTCCACGTCATCCCGCGCTTCGAGGGTGTGCCGCTCAAGCCGCATTCCGGGCAGATGGAGAAGCCGGAGGTGCTGGCCGAGAACGCCGGCAAGGTCCGGGCGGCGCTTGGAAATTGAAACTCGCAAGTCCGTCGACCTGAGAGGCGGACCGATAGCTTCGAACCGACAGGCCCGATCTGGTTTGCGAAAGCCTCCGCGCAGCTCGACTTTCCCGAAGCTAAATTTTGGAGCCGAGCGGATTGCGTACCGCATCGGGTGCGATCGTTTGCACTCGAATCGCTTGGTTAGGGAATATCGAACCATCTCGCGGTAAGAGGTTGAGCGGTAGCGAACTATCGGGTTTCAAAGCCATGGAAAATTCGGTTGCGACGTCGCCCCCCCTGACGAGGACAGCCGCCGGACGCGCTTTTCTGATCGTATTGGCGGACGCCTTTCAACGGCACCGGCTGCTGCACGCAATGGCCGTCGCGGCCCTGCTTCTGGCAGCCGCGGTCGGCATCCGCACCGGAAACATGCCGGATTTCGGCGTATTGAAGGAATACGCCCAGTATCTTTTTATCGCTTTCTGGATCTGCGGCTGCGTCTTCGCTCTCGGAAGCTTTTTCCACCTGGCGCTGATCAAGCGAGACACCGAACCGCTCGGCGCCTTCCTGAAATCGCTGGGCAGCTTCTTCGGCGATGCCGAACGCACTGCCAACAGCCTGAACGGCCTGGCCGCCAGCATCGCCTTCATATCCGCCGTCGGCGTGCTGAAGGGAGCCATCGCAATTCTTTCCCCGTTCGCATGGGACAAGGCGCTGGCTCACGCCGATCGGGTCCTGCATTTCGGCCGGGCGCCACACGAGTGGCTGTGGTTCGTCGTCCAGTCGCCACTCGCGTTGAGGCTGCTCAATTTAGCCTACAATTTCTGGTTCATCGTGCTCATCGCCACGGTTTTCACCGCTTGCATCACACGCAGCGATACGAAGCTGCGTCACCAGTTCCTGATGAGCTTCATGCTGGTGTGGACCTTTGGCGGCTTTTTCCTGGCGATGGGGTTGTCGTCGGCCGGGCCGTGCTATTTCGAGCGGCTGGGTCTCGGCGCTGACTTTCGTCCGCTCATGCAGGCACTCTCCGCCGCCGATCGCGTCTATCCGATCTGGGCGCTCAGCACGCAGGACATGCTGTGGAGCGGCTATACCGGCGCGACCAGCGGCAGTATCGGAATATCAGCCTTCCCTTCCATGCACGTGGCGATGGCGGTGCTTTTCGCCCTCTACGCAATGCGCCGTTCCCGGCTGGCCGGCATGCTGATGTGGGCATTCGCCGGTGTAATCATGATCGGTTCGGTCGCGCTTGGCTGGCACTACGCCCTGGACGGCTACGCGGGCGCGTTTCTGTCAGTCGCGATCTGGAAGGCATGCGGATATTTCCTGAGCCGCTTCGCGCCAGAAGGGGTTGCTTGACCCAGCGACGAGCGATCCGGACTTCACGGTAAGACTTGCGCGGCATTAAAGCATGTCTCCCGAACCGGTTTCGGGACAAAGACATGCGTAAAATCAAAGACCTAAAGCGCACTGAGCGATTCCGAAAGATCGCGATGCGCTTTAGGCAACTTGACCGGTGAGGCTCAGGCGGCTCGCATTCACGCCAGCCTCCGAAAGGCCTGCGGTTCCGGTCCGGCATCGAGCCGTTGCCGGATTGCCATGGCGCACTCGGCGGGATTTTGCCGCGATGTATCGACCTCGAAATCGTAAACGCCCGGCCTATGCACCTCTTCCTGCCAAAGACCGACGGGCAGCGGCACTGCATCGTCGACGGAGCCGGTCACATACGCTCCGTCCGCTCCACTCGCGGCACGCCTTTGCATGATCACGTCAACCGGGCAGCGGACCCCGACGAACAGGACCGGCAGGCCGGCCAGGCGCCGGGCGCAATCGGGAAGGATGTCGAGCGATCTCGAATAGGCGTCGTGGTGACCGACATCGACGACGACATTCAACCCCAGCCGGCTGTGTGCCGCGATGGACTCATAAAGCGCGGCGTAGAGGCGTGGCACAAAGGCCTCCAGGTCAGGGCGTTCTCCGCCCGGGCGAAGGCCAATACCCGGAAGCAGTCGTGGCGGCGTGATCTGCACACAGGCGTCGACGCCGAGATTGATCCAGGCACCGTCGAACATCTCCTGAACGGCGGCCGCGATGCTCGACTTTCCGGAGCGCGGCGCACCGTTGAGGGTGATGATTTGTCCGGCTTCCACGCGCCAGTTTTCTCCCAACGAAAAAAGCCCCGTTGCCGGGGCTTTTTTGATTTCCGGGCCGATCAGCCCTTGCGGGGCAGTTGCGGCACCAGGCTGCGCTTGCCGCCGTCCTTGCCCTTCGGCTCCGGCTTCTGCGCCACCGCCTTCTTGGCGGCAGGCTTCTTCGCCGCGGCCTTTCTGGGCTTAGGCGAATCCTCCGGCTCTTCCTTCTTCGGCTTCACCGGGGCTTCGTCGCCGAGCGACTCGAGCTTCAGGCCGGTCTCGCCGGTCTCCTTCTTCTCGACGGTGACGCGCACCGTGCCGCCCTTCTTCAGCTTGCCGAACAGCACCTCGTCGGCGAGCGGCTTCTTGATGTGCTCCTGGATGACGCGGCCGAGCGGACGCGCGCCCATGCGCTCGTCATAGCCCTTGTCGGCCAGCCAGGCGATCGCATCCGGCGACAGGTCGAAGGTGACGCCGCGCTCGGAGAGCTGGGCCTCAAGCTGCATGACGAACTTCTGCACCACCTGATGGATCACCGGCACCGGCAGCGAGCCGAACGGGATGATCGCATCGAGACGGTTGCGGAATTCCGGCGTGAACAGCCGGTTGATCGCCTCGACGTCGTCGCCCTCGCGCTTGGTCGAGCCGAAGCCGATCGCCGCGCGCTGAGCGTCCGACGCGCCCGCATTGGTCGTCATGATCAGGATGACGTTGCGGAAGTCGATCTGCTTGCCGTTGTGGTCGGTCAGCTTGCCGTGGTCCATGACCTGCAACAGGATGTTGAACAGGTCCGGATGCGCCTTCTCGACCTCGTCGAGCAAGAGCACGCAATGCGGATGCTGGTCGACGCCGTCGGTCAACAGACCGCCCTGGTCGAAGCCGACATAGCCGGGAGGCGCGCCGATCAGCCGCGAGACCGTGTGGCGTTCCATATATTCCGACATGTCGAAGCGGATCAGCTCGACGCCGAGCGAGGCCGCGAGCTGCTTGGCCACTTCGGTCTTGCCGACGCCGGTTGGCCCTGAGAACAGGTAGGAGCCGATCGGCTTCTCCGGCTCGCGCAGGCCGGCCCGCGCCAGCTTGATCGCCGAGGTCAGCGCGGTGATCGCGGTGTCCTGACCGTAGACGACGCGCTTCAGCTCGACATCGAGGCCCTGCAGCACCTTCTCGTCGTCGGCCGAAACCGTCTTCGGCGGGATTCGGGCCATGGTGGCGATCGTCGCCTCGATCTCCTTGATGCCGATCGTCTTCTTGCGCTTGGCCTCCGGCACCAGCATCTGCGAGGCGCCGGTCTCGTCGATCACGTCGATCGCCTTGTCCGGCAGCTTGCGGTCGTTGATGTAGCGCGCCGAAAGCTCGACCGAAGCCTTGATCGCTTCAGAGGTGTAGCGGACCTTGTGGAACTCCTCGAAATAGGGCTTCAGGCCCTTCATGATCTCGATGGCATCTTCGATGGTCGGCTCGTTGACGTCGATCTTCTGGAAGCGCCGCACCAGCGCGCGGTCCTTCTCGAAGAACTGGCGGAACTCCTTGTAGGTGGTCGAGCCGATGCAGCGGATGGCGCCCGACGACAGCGCCGGCTTCAACAGGTTCGAGGCATCCATGGCGCCTCCGGACGTGGCCCCTGCCCCGATCACGGTGTGGATCTCGTCGATGAACAGCACCGCGCCGGGATAGTCCTCGAGCTCCTTGACGACCTGCTTCAGCCGCTCCTCGAAGTCGCCGCGATAGCGGGTGCCGGCCAGCAGCGTGCCCATGTCGAGCGCGAAGATGGTGGCGTCCTGCAGCACCTCGGGCACGTCGCCCTCGACGATGCGCTTGGCAAGGCCCTCGGCGATCGCCGTCTTGCCGACGCCGGGATCGCCGACATAGAGTGGGTTGTTCTTGGAGCGGCGGCACAGCACCTGGATGGTGCGGTTGATCTCGCTCTCGCGGCCGATCAGCGGATCGATCTTGCCGGCCCTGGCCTTGTTGTTGAGGTTGATGCAGTAGGCAGTCAGCGCGTCCTGCGGCTTCTTCTTGCCGCCGTCCTCCTGCGGCTCGGCGCCGTTCTGGCCGCCCTGCTCGTCCTCGGCGCCGCGCGGCGTGCGCGACTCCGAGGCGCCGGGGCGCTTGGCGATGCCGTGCGAGATGTAGTTGACCGCATCGTAGCGGGTCATCTGCTGTTCCTGCAGGAAATAGGCGGCGTGGCTCTCGCGCTCGGCGAAGATGGCGACGAGCACGTTGGCGCCGGACACTTCCTCGCGGCCGGACGACTGCACATGGATGACGGCGCGCTGGATGACGCGCTGGAACCCGGCGGTCGGCTTGGAATCCTCATCGTAGCCGGTGACGAGGTTGTCGAGCTCGGTGTCGATATAGGTGAGAACGGTGTGCTTGAGCTCGTCGAGATCGACGTTGCAGGCGCGCATGACGGCGGCCGCCTCGGTGTCGTCGATCAGGGCGAGCAGCAGGTGTTCGAGCGTCGCATATTCATGATGCCGCTCGTTGGCGAATGTCAGCGCCTGATGTAGCGCCTTTTCCAGGCCTTGGGAGAAAGCCGGCATGTTACCTCACTTCTTCTCCATCACGCATTGCAGCGGATGCTGATTCTGTCGGGCGAAATCCATGACCTGAGACACTTTGGTCTCGGCCACCTCGAATGTGTAGACCCCGCACTCGCCCACTCCATGATTGTGAACATGCAGCATGATGCGTGTGGCGGCCTCGCGGTCCTTCTGGAAAAAACGCTCCAGGACGTGGACCACGAACTCCATGGGAGTGTAGTCGTCGTTGAGGATGAGGACCCGGTAGAGGCTGGGCTTCTTGGTCTTGGTTTTGGTGCGCGTGATGACCGCCGTGCCGCGACCGGGATCGTTGCGGTCGCCGTCACCTTGCATTCGCACCACGCCTGCCGTGGCAGTCAAACCGATCGTCACGTAGTCCTGCCTTTTCGAATCCTCATGCGAGTTCAACATGTAGGTCTTCGATGGACGATTTTAAGCCCTTCTGTTTAGCTGACAATATGGCTAGGTGGGCAAACTTCAGCGATTTTCTCAATCGTGAATGCGGGAAGGCTCAGGCGGTTGCAGCCGCGCACGAAAAAACCCGGCCGCGCTTCCGCGACCGGGTCCTTTTCTGAGGCCGGCTGGCCGTGTCCGATATGATCGGACGAGATTACTTCGCCTTGGCGACGACCGATTCGAACGGCTTGTAGGCTTCCTTGGCGAGCTCGGCATAGAGATTGCCGAGCTTGCTGGCCTCGGCCACGAAGCTCTCGTAGCTCTGCTTGGCGTAGTCGGTCTGGATCTCGATGGCCTTCTCGATCGACTTGGCCGCGAACAGCTTCTCGACGGCGGCGCTGCCGGCCTCGAAGCTCTTCTTGGTGTATTCGCCGGCTTCGGTGGCGATCGCCTGCGCGCCCTTGGTGAGCGAGGCAAAGCTCTTCAGCCCGGTGTCGGCAAACTCCTTGCCGTATTTCGTGAAGTCCTCATAGGTCTGGGTCATTTCATTCTTCCCTTGGTTGAAACGCCCATTAGCCCCGGGCGCCCTTGTGCAATGCATCGGAATATATTGTGCGCTGCACAAAAGTCAAGATTCCCTTGAGCCGCAAGGGTCCCAAGGAACAGCAACGGCTAAAATTCGAATAAACAGAAGCTCAAATCGCCAGAAAATGGTGAACGCCGCGGTTACCATAAACGGATTGGTAACGCTGGCCGCGATAGCTTGGCCGAAAGTGAGGCAGGCACTCCCTCTGCCGCCTCCGGGGCAACGAAAATTCAGGGTAAGTAACGGTGCGTCAGGCGTTGTCGGGCTTCGTCTCCAAATCTCCATTCTCCATTAAGGCAGTCATGGTCGCCGCTCTGGCGGTGACGATTGTCGCCGCCGATGTCGCCTCGGCTCTAGCCGCCAAGTCCGCGGCCATTGTCGTCGACGCCAAGACCGGCAAGGTGCTCTATTCGGCCGACGCCAACGGCCGGCGCTATCCTGCATCGCTCACCAAGATGATGACGCTCTACCTCACCTTCGAGGCGCTGGCGAAAGGCAGGATCAGCAAGAATACGCCGGTGCCATACTCGGCCCATGCCGCGTCCGAGCCGCCGACCAAGCTCGGCGTGCGTGCCGGCGGCTCGGTTCCGGTCGAGACCGCGATCCTGTCGATGGTGACCAAGTCGGCCAATGACTCCGCCACGGCGCTGGGCGAGCTCTTGGGCGGCAGCGAGGACAATTTCGCCCGCATGATGACGGCCAAGGCGCGTCAGCTCGGCATGAACGGCACCGTCTTCCGCAATGCCAACGGCCTGCCCGATCCCGGCCAGTTCACCACGGCGCATGACATGGCCATGCTCGGCATCGCGCTCCGTGAGCACTACCCGCAATATTACGGCTATTTCTCGCAGCGCTCGTTCCTCTACGGCCGCCAGCGCATCAACGGCCACAACCGCCTGCTCGGCCGCATCAAGGGCGTCGACGGGATCAAGACCGGCTATACGCGCGCTTCCGGCTACAACTTGGTTTCCTCCGTCGCCGACGGCGACCGCCGCCTTGTCGCGGTGGTGATGGGCGGCGCTTCCGGCCGCAGCCGCGACAACCAGATGGCCTCGCTGATCAACACCTATCTGCCGCGCACCTCGACCCGGGGCGGCGGCAATTTGATTGCCAAGGCGGGCGGCGACAATCCGATCAAAGCCCTGGCCAAGGTCTTCCTGCCGAAGCATGACGCGCCGACGCCTGACGAAAAACCGGCTGTCGACGAGACCGAGGTCGCGTCGGCCGACGACAGCGCTCCGGTCGCGGAGGAGACCAAGCCGGTGATCCAGGTCAGGAAGGTGAAGACGGTTGCCGTGGCCGCCATGGCGCCGGCGCCTGCGCCCCAGGAAACCGCATCCCAGACCGGAACCACGTCCCAGACAGTCGCCGCTTACGCCGAGCCGGCTCCAGCGGCCGCGCCGGCCGTCGATCCGGTCAGGACGTCTTCCGTGCCGTCGGGATGGGTGGTGCAGGTCGCGTCCTCGCCCACGCAGTCTGGAGCTCAGGCCCTTCTCGACAAGACAAGCAAGCAGGCGCCGAAAGCGCTGGCCGATGCTTCGGGCTTCACGGTCGCGTTCGACAAGGACGGCGTCACCTACTACCGCGCCCGCTTCGGCGGCTTCGGTTCGAAGGACGCCGCCTGGAAGGCCTGCGATGCCCTGAAGCGAAAGAAAATCTCGTGCTACGCCGTCCAGCAGTAAGCGGCGTTTGAAGCTCCCCGGTAAGTTCTGCGTCGAAGGAGACTAATCGTGATTGGAGAGCAAGACGTCCTTGGCTTCATTGATTCGCGCCGCCAGGACAGACGTGCCGCCGACATCGGCGTTCAGGCGCTGCATCAGGCGGCGGTGCGCCTTGCGGATATCCGCCGCGGCAGCCCCCGCTTCAAGACCAAGGATCTTGTAGGCCTCCTCCTTAGTCATGGCGCCCGCACCTGGCGCAACACCCAGCCCTTCGCCACTGTCCGGCTGCGCGTCCTTGCGCCAGACGGGAAAACGGCCGTCAAGATACGTCTCTAACAGCTGGCGGCTCTCCGGATCCGGCCGCAACTCGACATGAAGTTGCTGCAGGTCCGCGATCCCCATGGCGCCCAGCATTTTGCCCTCATAGTGGCCCGCCAGGACGAGGCCTTCGAGCTTGCCGCTGTCGTGGTCGAGGTCCATTTCGAGGGCCGCGGTGCGCACCGTCGAACGCTTGGCCGCGACAGGTTTCGCCGGCGGTCGTCTCGCCCGCATCCACGCATACCAACCGGCGGCCGCAACCATCAGCAGGCCGCCGATGCTGCTGCGGCCGACCACGAGCATCGTCGCGCCGGTCAGACCCAGCAGCGCGGGTCCAAGCGTTCTGAGATTGTCCGCCATCCTGGCTGCGTCGGCGCGCACGAAAACTGTCGCCACACCAAAAAGCACCAGAAGCAAAGCCGCCAATGCGATGATCACGCCCATCGGTTAGCACCGCCACGCAAATGATTGTGCATGTAAATCAAGATGTGGCGTAGGTCCGGCGCTTGCAAGCCCCACACCGAGCCAGCCGAAGGGCCAGCGGCGTAACGACCAGTCCGACCTAAAGCATGTCTGCCGAAAGTGGGGAACGGTTCCGGGGCAAAGACATGCGTAAAATCAAAGGCCTAAAGCGCATGGAGCGAACCTGAAAGATCGCGGCGCGCTTTAGACTAAAGCAGTCCCAGTTCGGCGAGCTCCAGTCGCAATTTCGGCGGCATCTCGGCGAGTGCCGCCTTGCCCTTGCCGAGATCGGCCGGAGCATCGGAAGGCTTGAGATAGCGCCAACCCTGGAAAGCGCGGCGCGGCTGCCAGTCGGTGCGCACCACTTCGGGATCAAGCATTAAATGGCAGCGACCGATGCCTTCGTCGTCGGTGAAAGGCCGGATCTCGGTGATCAATTGCCGGCATTGGACGTTGCCCTTGATCACCCAATAGAGCGAGCCGCCATCGATGATCTCCTCGCCACGCGTCGGCACCATGCGCGTGGTGTGCCAATGCTCGGCCGGCTCGCCGGCGCGCCGCCGCTCATCGAGACGGAAGGCAATCCATTCTTCCAGATCCTCGACGCTGTCGCAGCCGACACAGAGCTTGATGAGATTGAGAGACATGCCCGCAATCTAGCGACTGCCCCCGGCGCGTTCAACGCCGGGCAACGTTATGCACAGGCCGGTAACTGCACGATCATGAGGCCAGAGCAGCCGTTTCGATTGCTTCGGCAACCCACTCGTTGAGACTTTTGTTCTCGGCTGCGGCAGCGATAACGGCCGCTTCGTGAGTGGCCGGATCAAGCCGAACGTTAAAGCGTCCAGAAAATTCTCGAAAAGGCTTGATGCCTTTCTCTTGGCACATATCGAGGAAAACTCGCAGTGACGTTGCGCCCTCGGCGTAGAGCTGTTCGACATTCTCGGCATAAAAATCGGCCCCCCCAGCCAGTCCGAGAAACTCGCCCCTGAGCATCCCGATCTCCGGGTCGAAAGACACCGATGCCTTGTGTCCGTCGATCTCGATGATGTTCTTCATGGTCTCACCCCGTGGCTTTCCAGCCATTTCCTGACGCTGGTAACCGCGCCCTTGTCAGTTTCCGGCGAAGGATGAGGCCGATGAAAGACCCGAATCTCGCCGAACAGGAACACGCCGACGCGTGATCCCTCGCGTTCACTCACTTCGGCGCCCAATGCCACGAACAAGGCTTCGATATCCGACCATCTGATTGTGCCACTTACCGGCCGCGCGAAAATCTGCGTCAGCGTTGCCTGGTGCTTTCGCTTCATCCCGGCTTAGTACTATAATATGGTATCATTTCGCAAGGATTCAATGAAGAGCTGCGTTCGCGCTCAGCACTCTACAACATTGACCGCCAGCCCGCCGAGGCTGGTTTCCTTGTACTTCTCGTTCATGTCGAGGCCGGTCTGGCGCATGGTTTCGATGGCAGCATCCAGCGGCACGAAATGCGTGCCGTCGCCCTTGATGGCGAGCGAGGCGGCGGTGACCGCTTTGACCGCGCCGAGCGCATTGCGCTCGATGCAAGGCACCTGCACGAGGCCGCCGACCGGATCGCAGGTCATGCCGAGATGATGCTCGAGCGCGATCTCGGCGGCGTTCTCGACCTGCTCGGGCGTGCCGCCCATGACGGCGCAAAGGCCCGCCGCCGCCATCGCCGAGGCGGAGCCCACCTCGCCCTGGCAGCCGACCTCGGCGCCCGAGATCGAGGCGTTGGACTTGATGATGCCGCCGACGGCGGCGGCCGTCAGCAGAAAATCGCGGATGCTCGGCTGGTCGGCTTCGGGGTGGAAATGCAGCCAGTAGCGCAGCACCGCCGGCAGCGTGCCGGCAGCGCCATTGGTCGGCGCGGTCACCACACGCCCGCCGGCCGCGTTCTCCTCGTTGACCGCCATGGCATAGATCGACAGCCAGTCATTGGCGAGCAAGGGATTCGGCCGGTTCTGCTGCCACTGTTCCTGCAGCTTGTCGTGCAGCTGACGCGCGCGGCGACGCACCTTCAGCCCGCCGGGCATGATGCCGTCCTGCGACAGGCCGCGGTCGATGCAGCCCTTCATGGCGCTCCAGATCGCGTCGAGCCCGGCGTCCAGCTCATCGCGCGACATGTGCTTCTCCTCGTTGGCGCGCTTCAACTCGGCGATGGAAAGCCCGCTCTTGGCCGCCATCGCCAGCATCTCGACGGCGTTCTTGAACGGGTACGGCACCTTCTTGCCTTCGGTCGTCACCGAGCCCTTGGTCTTCATGCGCTGCAATTCTTCCTCGGAGACGACGAAGCCGCCGCCGATCGAATAATAAATGCGCTTGAGCAGCAGCCGGTCGGATGCGTCATAGGCATAGAACGCCATGCCGTTGGCGTGACCGGTGAGTGGCGTCTTGCGGTCGAGCACCAGGTCCTTGGCGGGATCGAAGCGATAGGACGGATGCCCAGGCGGCGAAATCCGTCTATCCGCGCCGATGCGGGCAACGATGCCATCCGCCTCGTCCGGATCGACGGTCTGCGGCGTCTGGCCCGCAAGGCCGAGGATGACGGCGCGGTCCGAGCCGTGGCCGATGCCGGTATAGGCGAGCGAGCCATGCAGGCTGGCGCCGATGCGATCGACCTTGGCGCCGGCCGGACGCGGCCAGTCGCCGGCGAGGATTTCGTCGAGGAAGCGGCGAGCGGCCGTCATCGGCCCCATCGTATGCGAGCTCGATGGACCGATGCCGATCTTGAACAGGTCGAAAACCGAAAGGAACACGCGCCGTTGTCTCCTGAAGGCCGCTCAGAAATTACATATAGGAATTCTCGTGATGTTTCCGCTGTTTTGGATGTCGCGGCGCGGCGTCTGCCGACCTTGTTTGCTCCGGCAGCGACATCGCAAGGTGCTTGTCGGCGCCATCGAAGCGCCGCCCCGGCCTGTGGTAGAAGAAGGCATGGGCGATTCCCTCCATCTTTCGGCCGCCGATCTGGCGACTCTTGCCTTCTTCCTGGTCGTCTGGGTGGTGCACACGCTGGCCTCGGACGGCAAGCTCGTCAGCCGCGTGTCGCTGACCACCGCAATGAACGCCCAACGCGAGGCCTGGATGCGCAACATGGCCGAGCGCGAGGTGCGCATCGTCGACACCGCCATCATGACCGGCCTGCAGCAAGGCACGGCCTTCTTCGCCTCGAGCTCGCTGATTGCGCTTGGCGGCTGCTTCGCCCTGCTCGGCGCATCCGACCGCGTGCTCCAGGTGCTGGCCGACCTGCCGTTCGGCGCGGCCTCGTCACGCGAAGCCTTCCAGACCAAGGTGTTCGGCCTGGTGCTGATCCTCGCCTTCGCCTTCTTCAAGTTCGGCTGGGCCTACCGGCTGTTCAACTACTGCTCGATCCTGATCGGGGCCGTGCCGATCCCGCATGGCGCGGCCTCGCGCAACCCGATCAGCGAAACCGCGGTCTGGCGCGCGACGCGCATGAACGTGCTTGCCGGAAAGCACTTCAACTCCGGCCTGCGCGCCGTCTTCTTCTCGATCGGCTATCTCGGCTGGTTCGTCGACCCGGTCGTCTTCGTGTTCTCGACGCTCGTGCTGCTGGCGGTGCTGGTGCGCCGCCAATTCTTCTCGGCCGCGCGCCAGGCTGTGCTCGGTCAGCCGCCCGGCGCCGGGAAAGGCTCATCGATTCGGCCCGACAGCCAGTAGGCGAAGAGCCCGATCCACTCGCGGATTGCCATCGTAGTCGCCTGCAACGAATCGGCCGGGTTGTCGCGGAACAGACCGATCCCCTCCTTGCCCGAGGTGCGGTAGTCGACCGGCCAGGGAAGTGTCGGAAAACCTGCCTTGTCGAACAGCGCCTTGGCGCGCGGCATGTGGAAGGCGGAGGTCACCAGCAGCCAGGTCTCGCCCGGCTTCGGTTCGACCAGCCGGTGGGAGAAGACGGCATTTTCGTAAGTGTTGCGCGACTTGTTCTCGAGGATAAGCCGATCGGGCGTGACACCGAGCGCGCCGAGCAGGCGCGGCGCCGTGTCGGCATCGCCCTCGCCGTCGAGGAAAAGCTCGCCATTGCCGCCTGAGACGACCACTTTCGCCTGCGGGAAGCGCCTGGCGAGGATCGCGGTCTCCACCATGCGGTCGCCGCCGCTGTTGAGCTCATATCCGCCCCGCGCAAGGTTGATGGCGCCCTCGAAGCCGCCGCCAAGGACAACGATGCCGTCGACCTTTTCCGGCAGCGGCGCCTTGGGGAAGCGCTCTTCCAGCGGGTTGAGCATCATAGCGCCAATAGAGGTCCAGGCCGAAAGGGCGAGGATCAAAAAGGCGAGCACGCTGCCGGTGCCGGCCAGTCGCCGGCGGCCGAAAAGCACCGCCACCAGTCCGGCAAGCAGCAGGAAAATCGCCAGGTTGAGCGGCTGGACGAAGAACCAGAGGATTTTGGAAAGATAGTAGAACATCCCTCACCCCATTTCAGCGCCGCGCGTCCTTTGGATGCGCAAAGGACGCTGTAACGCTTTGATTTTGCTCGTGATCCTTCCCGAAATCGATTCCGATTTTCGGGGTCACGAGCTAGAGCAATTCCAGGAAAAGTGTGAAACGGTTTTCCGTTCGGAATTGCGTCAAAACAAAGAGATAGGGCGGTTCGCCGTTTCCGTGAAACGGTGAAACGCCCTAAATGAGGGACGACGCTACCACCACTTTTCCGGCTGGAATTTGCCCGCCGCCTGTTCGATGACATGCGCGGTCTGGAACAGCGTTTCCTCGTCGAACGGACGGCCGATGAGCTGCAGGCCAAGCGGCAGCCCCTTGCCGTCGAGGCCGGCGGGCACCGAGATGCCCGGCAGGCCGGCCATGTTCACCGTCACGGTGAAGATGTCGTTGAGATACATCTTCACCGGATCGGAATTCATGTCCTCGTCTGCCACGCCAAAGGCGGCCGACGGCGTTGCCGGCGTCAGGATAACGTCGACGCCGGCGGCGAAGACGTTCTCGAAGTCGCGCTTGATCAGCGTGCGCACCTTCTGCGCCTGCAGGTAATAGGCATCGTAGTAGCCGGCCGACAGCACATAGGTGCCGATCATGATGCGGCGCTTGACCTCGCGGCCGAAACCGGCGGCGCGCGTCTTCTCATACATGTCGATGATGTCCTTGCCGGGCACGCGCAACCCGTAGCGCACCCCGTCATAGCGCGCCAGGTTGGACGAGGCTTCGGCCGGCGCCACGATGTAGTAGGCCGGCAGCGCGTATTTGGTATGCGGCAGCGAGATGTCGACGATCTCGGCCCCGGCTTCCTTCAGCCAGGCAATGCCCTTCTGCCACAGCGCCTCGATATCTTCCGGCATGCCGTCGACGCGGTATTCCTTCGGAATGCCGACCTTCATGCCCTTGATCGGCTTGCCGATCACCGCTTCGTAATCCGGCACCGGCCGGTCGACCGAGGTCGTGTCCTTCGGGTCGGAGGAGGCCATCGACTTCAACAGGATGGCGGCGTCGCGCACATCGCGCGCGATCGGACCGGCCTGGTCGAGCGAGGAAGCGAAGGCGACCACGCCCCAGCGCGAGCAGCGGCCATAGGTCGGCTTGATGCCGACCGTGCCGGTGAAGGCGGCGGGCTGGCGGATCGAGCCGCCGGTGTCGGTCGCGGTCGCGCCGGCGCAGAGGAAGGCGGCAACGGCCGAAGCCGATCCGCCGGAGGAGCCGCCCGGCACCAACTGCGCATTATCCAGAGTGCGCGCGGTCTTCGCGCCACCGGCCGAGACGAAGCCGCCGTCGCCCTGATGCGTTGTCGGCATCACCACAGTGTCGAGGCGCGAGCGCCGCCACGGGTTGATAACCGGGCCGTAATAGGAGGTCTCGTTGGAGGAGCCCATGGCGAACTCGTCCATGTTGAGCTTGCCGAGCATGACGGCGCCGTCGGCCCAGAGATTGCCGGTGACGGTCGATTCGTAGCGCGGCTGAAAACCGTCCAGCACATGGCTGCAGGCCTGGGTATGGATGCCTTCGGTTGCGAACAGGTCCTTGATGCCGAGCGGAATGCCTTCCAGCGCGCCGCCCTCGCCTTTGGCAAGCTTGGCGTCGGAGGCCTTGGCCATGTCGCGCGCCTTGTCGGCGGTGACCGCGACATAGGCATTGAGCACCGGATTGGCGCGCTCGATCGCCGAGAGATAGGCTTCCGTGATCTCGGCGGCGCTAATTTCCTTGCCACGCAGCTTGGCGCGGGCCTCGGAAATGGTGAGGTGTGTGAGGTCGCTCATCAGGCAAGGCTCTTTTCGTAAAACACCGACCACTCGGAGTCGGGATAATCCAGCACCGGGCCGCAACGCGAAAAACCGGCGCGCTCATAGACGGTCCAGGCGGCGGGGTGGCGGTCGCCGGTTTCGAGAACCAGGCGTTTCAACCCTTCCTGCCGCGCCAGCGACTCGACCCGCGCGACGATTTGCGCGCCGATCTTCTGGCCGCGATGCGAGGGCCGCGTGTACATGCGCTTGACCTCGCCGGTCGCCTCGCCGTGGCGCTTCAACGCGCCGCAGCCGACGGCAAAGCCGCCGTCGCGGGCAATGAACACGGTCGTGTCGTGACCGGCCATCTGCTCGACAGTCAGGTGGTAACAATGTTCCGGCGGCGTCAGCTCGAGCAGCGCGGCGTTGAGCTCCGCGACCAGCGCGCGCACGTCGTCCTGCAAGGGCGTCTCGACGGCGATCTCGATGGCCACGCCTTACTCCACGACCTTGGGAACGAGGAAGAAGTTTTCTTCGGTCGCGGGCGCGTTGGCGACGATGTCGGCCGCCTTGCTGCCGTCGGTGACGACATCCTCCCGCTTCTTCATCTCCATCGGCGTCACCGAGGTCATCGGCTCGACGCCTGAGACGTCGACCTCGTTCAGTTGCTCGACGAAGCCGAGAATGGCGTTCAGTTCGCCGGTCATGCGTTCGGCATCCTCCTCGCTCACCGCAATGCGGGCAAGGTGCGCGACGCGCTTCACGGTCTGAAGATCAACGGACATGTCTATCGCCTCGGGAAAACCAGTGCGGGCTATAGCGGCGCGACGCTTGCGGCGCAACATCGATCATGCCGGACCGATGGCTCGCAGTCGCCCCTCAGCGCTTACTGAGGCAGTGCCACGCCTTCGCAGTGATAGTAGCTGCCGCTGTTGCCGGCTTGCTCGCTATCCGCCGGCCGGACCGACACAAGGTCGATCTGTTTCGGGCTCAACTGGGTGACCGAAAGCACATCCGGGAAGACATAACCCGGTTCCTGGCAGATCGCGGTTACCGCCCAGCTCATGGCGCCGTGTGCCTTGCTGACCTGAAGGAACTCGCAATTGTATTCGACCCCTTGCAAACCATCGGCCGACAACACGATGTTGCCGGCGTCGATAACGGTCTGCAGCGTGTCCTTCTTGGCCTGCGCGCAGAGCTCCTCCGATTGCAGGTAGACGCCCTCGATAAAATCGTCCGCCGCCGGTGCCGGCGTCGCCGCAACCAGCATCGAAACACAAAGAGTCCGCCTCAAGGCCATGATTTAATTCCAATATCCTGATGGAACGACCTAGATCGCGATCGCCTTGCCGATCTCCGGCAGCGCCACCTTGACCCCTGATCCTTCCATCCCGGCCACGAATTTGTCGGCGGTCTGGTCGATGATCGGGAAGGTGCCGAAATGGCAGGGGACGACCGTATCGAAGCTGAAAAAACGACGGCAGGCAAGGGCTGCCACCGCGCCGCCCATGGTGAAGCGGTCGCCGATCGGCACGATGCCGATCTTCGGCTCATGCAATTCGTTGATCAGCCCCATATCGGAGAAGATGTCGGTGTCGCCCATGTGGTAGAGCGTCTTGTCCTGCGGGAAATGCAGCACGAGCCCGCCCGGGTTGCCGAGATAGGTGTTGGTGCCGCCCTGCCCGCCGAACGAGGAAGAATGCAGCGCCTGGACGAAGGTGGTGGTGAAGGGACCGCAATCGACGGTGCCGCCGAT
This sequence comes from Mesorhizobium sp. LEGMi-168a, assembly GCF_058312955.1. Lineage (NCBI taxonomy): Bacteria > Pseudomonadati > Pseudomonadota > Alphaproteobacteria > Hyphomicrobiales > Phyllobacteriaceae > Mesorhizobium > Mesorhizobium sp. LEGMi-168a. Next base: position 103,030 of record NZ_JBZEGV010000001.1, on the reverse strand, counting down.
ATTGCCGGGGTTGATCTTCTTGTCGCTGACGCCCTGGCCGACGAGATACATGCAGATCTCGAAATTGGCGACGAGCATGGCGCCGCTCTTCTTCAGCACCTCGATCGCGCCGCTGACATGGTCGTTGTGGCCATGGGTCAAGAGAACATGCGTCACCCCTTCCGCCGGCCCTTCCCAGCCGCCCGTCCAGGACGGATTGCCGACCAGATAGGGGTCGATGAGGATGTTGGCGTCCTTTGTCTCGATGCGGAATGCCGAATGGCCGTACCAGGTCAGTTTCATGAATGCGTTCCTCGATTTTCTCGCTTTCAAAGGATAGAACGCCAACGGCAAATTGAAAGTCCTGCGGCCTATCAAAAAGCCGCGCGGGGAAAGACCGGGGTGGGCTGTTGAGCATCATCAGCATTGAGGAATTGCCGGCGCGACTCGCGGGCGGCCGCACGCTCGCCGGCCTCGATCTCGGCGACAAGACGATCGGGGTCGCGGTGTCGGACCGTGGCCTGTCCTTTGCCCATCCGCGCCCGGTCATCCTGCGCAGGAAGTTTTCGCTCGATGCCGCCCAGTTGCTGGCTCAACTCGAGAAGGACAATGTCGGGGCGATCGTGCTCGGCCTTCCCGTCAACATGGATGGGTCGGAAGGGCCGCGCGCACAGAAATCCCGCGCCTTCGCGCGCAACATGGCGAGCCTGTCCGACCTGCCCTTCGTGCTATGGGACGAGCGGCTGTCGACGGTCGCCGCCGAACGGACGCTGATCGAGATGGATTTCTCGCGCAAGAAGCGCGCCGGCAAGATCGATTCGGCGGCGGCGGCGTTTATTCTGCAGGGAGCCTTGGACCGGCTTCAGTCGCTCGGCCGAGCCGGTCCGGACTGACCGGGCCTTCCTGGCGCCGCCTGATCCATTCGGCGATCTGGCGCCGGCGGCGGAACGCCACCAGTCCCATGAGCAGGAAACTGTCGAACACGCAGGCCCGCGCGACCATGCCAGGAATGATCGCCGGATCGATACCAAGCATCTGGCCGTAGAGCTGGAAGACCAGGTCATGCAGTTGGCGGCTGAGCATCACGTAGCCGAAATTCATGTCGTTGAGCGACAGGAAGAACCAGCCCCAGAACAGGACCAGCGGCGCCGCCCAGAATACGAACAGAGCGCGCATCAGCGGCGACCTCCGGGTTTGGTCTCCGGCCGGTTGGAGATGCGGGAGAGCAGCGAGCTGTGCGCGGCGCCCGTCGCCATGCGATGAGCGGTCAGGCGGGCGTCGGCCTCATGCAAGGTCATCGCGGCAAGCGTCGAGCGCCGCTCGGCGAGCACCGCGACATAGGAGGCGAGCAGCGCCGTCATCTGGATGGCGACCACCATGAACAGCCCGTTGATGCCTTGCGCGGCGCCGCCGACGAGGATGACCGAAAGCAGGAACGAGGCTGAGATGAAGGCGATCCGCACCACGGCGTCGCCGGCATCCGGCCTTGTCGCGATGTTGAGCAGCGTTTCGACGAAAGCCCAGCAGAACAGCAGCGCCACAGTCAGCAGCGCGACCGAAAGCGGCGCCACGACAACGGCATGCTCGAGACCCGGGAAGCGGCCGCTTTGCACGGACACGCCAAGCACGCCGAGCGCCGACGCGATGCCGCGGTTCCCATCCATGCAGATATAGGCCAGCAGGGCGAACACGACCGCCCAGTGCAAGGCCAGAAATGATGTCAACACGTGCCGCATGCGCTTCCTGCCTGGCGGAGCACGGGATGCTCATGGTTAACACTTCCCTACTCCGGTGGTCAGAGTGGGCTCTGCGAAGGCTCCCCGCAACGGAAACCATTTGTTAAGGTTAACGGCCGTCCACAGGCCGGTGACGGATCGCGTTTCAGGCCTGTTCAGGTCAGGGGCGGATAGAGCGTGTCGATGATCATGCGCGCGTCATGGCGCGAATCGAGCATGCCGTAGGTGGTGCGCCATTGACCGCCGAGCCTTGTTTCGACGAAGGCGTCGGCAATGCGCCCTGCCCCCAGCCGGCGCAGTTCCGCTGCCGCCGCCGACAGCGCCAGCTGTTCGGTCAGCAAACGCGCCGAACCCTGGTCGGTCGAAGCCACCTGCATGGCCGCCTTGAGCACGCCTATGGTGCCCCGGCCGCCGGTGCCGAGGTCGCGGTCGATGCCGGCCAGCACCTCCTCGAACAGGCCGGGCGCGCGGCCGAGCACGCGCAGCACGTCCAGCGCCATCACATTGCCCGAACCTTCCCAGATCGCGTTGACCGGAGCCTCGCGATAATAGCGGGCAAGCGGCGCTTCCTCGACGTAGCCGTTGCCGCCGAGGCACTCCATCGCCTCGTAAAGCAGCTGCGGCGCGATCTTGCAGACCCAGTATTTGACCACTGGCGTCATGGCGCGGGCAAAGGCAGCCTCGCCGCGATCGCTCGCGGCCTCGTCGAAGGACCGCGCAAGGCGGAACGACAACGCCGTCGCGGCGGCGACGTCGAGCGCCATGTCGGCCAGCACGCGCTGCATCAGCGGCTGGTCGACCAGATTGGCGCCGAACACCTGGCGATGGCGCGTGTGGTGGACGGCTTCGGCGAGCCCCGCCCGCATGAGTGCCGAAGACGCCACCGCGCAGTCGAGCCGGGTCAGCGTCACCATGTCCATGATCGTCTTGATGCCGGCGCCAGGCTCGCCAACCATCTCGCCGATGGCATTGACGAACTCCACTTCCGACGAGGCGTTCGAGCGGTTGCCGAGCTTGTCCTTCAGGCGCTGGAAGCGAAAACCGTTGCCGGATCCGTCACCCAGGATGCGCGGGACGAGGAAACAGGAAAGCCCTTCGGACGCCTGGGCAAGCACCAGGAAGGCATCCGACATCGGCGCCGACATGAACCATTTGTGGCCGGTGAGCCGATAGAAACCGCTGCCAGTGCGCTCGGCCCTGGTGACGTTGGCGCGCACGTCGGTGCCGCCCTGCTTCTCGGTCATGCCCATGCCGAGCGTCAGCCCGGTCTTTTGCACCGGCGGCTTCTGGCTCTGGTCGTATTTGCGCGTCGTCACGCGCGGCGCCCATTCGCGGAACAGTTTCGGGCTCGCCATCAGCGCCGCCAGCGAAGCGCTGGTCATGGTGATGGGGCAGAGATGCCCGGTCTCCAGCTCGGCGGTCAGGTAGAAGCGGGCCGCCCTCACCTGGTGCCGGCGGCCGATCTCGGCGTCGCCGTTTTCCCAGACCGAGGAATGCAGGCCGCCGGCGATCGAGCGGCGCATCAAGGCGTGATAGGCCGGATGGAACTCGACCAGATCGATGCGGCGGCCCTGGCGGTCATGCGTCCTGAGCTTCGGCGTGTCGGTGTTGGCGAGACGGGCAAGCTCGTGCGCCTCCTGCGTCATGACGAACCGGCCGAGCCCGTCGATATCCTTGCGCACTGGATCGGAAAAACGCTCGGCAAGCTGGATGAGCAACGGATCGCCCCGCCATGCATTGCCGCCCGTCAGCGGCGGCGGCTGGTTGATCACGTCGTCGGTCACGCCCTGTCCTTCAATTGTCAGAAAAGCCCTTACCATCTGAAGGCCGCGGTCGCGAATCCGAAGCCATTTGCTGCGTTATAGCCCAAGCCACGCAACGAAAATACCGGGGAGAAAGCCCGCAATCCAAAGCTGGCGCTTGCGGCTTTTCAGACCGCACCCTATAGCAGCGCCTTGAGATGACCGACGCTTCGTCCCTGCCGCTCTTCCCCCACCGCCATCTTCTGGGCATCCGTGATCTTTCCCCCGCCGACATCGAGCTTTTGCTCGACCGGGCGGACCAGGCCGTGGCGATCTCGCGGCAATCGGAAAAGAAGACCTCGACGCTGCGCGGCCGCACCCAGATCAACCTCTTCTACGAGGCCTCGACCCGCACGCAATCGTCCTTCGAGCTCGCGGGAAAGAGGCTCGGCGCCGATGTCATGAACATGTCGGTGGCGAGCTCTTCGGTGAAGAAGGGCGAGACGCTGATCGACACCGCCATGACGCTCAACGCCATGCGGCCGGATATCCTGATCATCCGTCACCAGTCGGCAGGAGCCGCGGCGCTTCTGGCGCAGAAGGTCGGATGCTCGGTGGTCAATGCCGGCGACGGCGCGCATGAGCATCCGACGCAGGCGCTGCTCGACGCTCTGACCATACGCCGCGCCAAGGGACCGCTGTCGAAGCTGATCGTGGCGATCTGCGGCGATATCCTGCATTCGCGCGTCGCCCGCTCCAACATCATGCTCTTGAACGCGCTCGGCGCGCAGGTACGGGTCGTCGCGCCCTCGACGCTGCTGCCGGCGGGCATCGACAGGATGGGCGTGATCGTCTCGCGCTCGATGGCCGAAGGGCTCAAGGACGCCGATGTGGTGATGATGCTGCGCCTGCAGCGCGAGCGCATGGAAGGTGCCTTCGTGCCGTCGATCCGCGAATATTTCCACTATTTCGGCCTCGACGCCGAGAAGCTGAAAGCCGCCAAGGAGGATGCGCTGGTCATGCATCCGGGCCCGATGAACCGCGGCGTCGAGATCGCCTCGGAAATCGCCGACGGACCGCAAAGCGTCATCCAGGAACAGGTCGAGATGGGCGTTGCCGTGCGCATGGCGGTCATGGAAGCGCTGCTCGATCCGCGCCGCAACCACGAGGGACGCAGCGCATGAGCGTGACGGTCCTCAGCAAGGCGCACATCGTCGACCCCTCGCGCGGCATCGACGAGATTGGCACCGTCATTGTCGACGGAAAGAAGATCGCCGCCGCCAGCAAGGCGGCGCTGAACCAGGGCGCTCCTGAAGGCGCCGTTGTCGTCGATTGCGCCGGCAAGGCGATCATCCCGGGTTTGATCGATAGCCGTGTCTTCATCGGCGAACCCGGTGGTGAGCACCGCGAAACCATCGCTTCGGCAAGCGTCGCGGCCGCGGCCGGCGGCGTCACCTCCATCGTCATGATGCCCGACACCAATCCGGTGATCGACAATGTGGCGCTGGTCGAGTTCGTGCTGCGCACGGCGAGGGACACGGCGAGCGTCAATATTTTTCCGGCAGCGGCGATCACCAAGGGTCTCGACGGCCGCGAGATGACCGAGTTCGGCCTGCTGCGCGAAGCCGGCGCCGTCGCCTTCACCGACGGCCGCCACACGATCGCCAACGCGCTGGTGATGCGCCGGGCGCTGACCTATGCGCGCGATTTCGGCGGTGTGATCGCGCACGAGACGCAGGATGCCGACCTCGCCTCGGCCGGCGTGATGAACGAAGGCCTCTATGCGAGCTGGCTCGGCCTTTCAGGCATCCCGCGCGAGGCCGAGCTCATCCCCTTGGAGCGGGACCTTGCCCTGGCACGACTGACAGGCGGCGCCTATCACGCCGCCAAGATCTCGACCGCGATGGCGGTTGGAGCGGTGGGCCGGGCCAAGACGGACGGCGCCAATGTCACGGCGGGCGTCGCCATCCACAATCTGTCGCTCAACGAGAACGATGTCGGCGAATACCGCACCTTCTTTCGGCTGACCCCGCCCTTGCGGGCCGAGGACGACCGGCTGGCGATGATCGAGGCGATCAAGGACGGCACCATCGACATCATCGTCTCCTCGCACGACCCCCAGGATGTCGACACCAAGCGCCTGCCCTTCGCCGATGCCGCCGCCGGCGCGATCGGGCTGGAGACGCTGCTTGGCGCGGCACTTCGGCTTTACCACAATGGCGACGTGCCGCTGCTGAGGCTGATTGAGACGCTTTCGACCGCTCCGGCAAGATTGTTCGGCCTGCCCGGCGGCACGCTGAAGCCGGGCGCGTCGGCTGACCTCGCCGTGGTCGATCTCGACGAGCCGTGGATCGTCAGCGAGAGCGGCCTGCGCTCGCGCTCGAAAAACACCTGCTTCGAAGGTGCACGCCTGCAGGGCAAGGTCTTGCAAACCATGGTGGCGGGCCGCACAGTGTTTTCAGCCTGAGCCTCGTCCGACAAGGCGGGACGGTATCGCGATCCAGACACTGAAAATAGGAAATGCGGGGGAAACAATGGGTTACGCGATCGCGCTCATCTTCGGCTATCTGCTTGGCTCGATCCCGTTTGGACTCTTGATCACCCGCGCGGCAGGTCTGGGCGATGTGCGCAACATCGGCTCCGGCAACATCGGCGCGACCAATGTGCTGCGCACCGGCAACAAGGGGCTCGCCGCGGCGACGCTGCTGCTCGATGCGCTGAAAGGCACGGCGGCGGCCTTGATTGCCGGACATTTCTCGCCGGACTTCGGCCTTCTCGCCGGCTTTGCCGCCTTCCTTGGCCATCTCTTCCCGGTCTGGCTCGGCTTCAAGGGCGGCAAGGGCGTGGCCACCTATCTCGGCGTTCTGCTCGGCCTTGCCTGGCAGGGTATGCTTGTCTTCGCCGTCGTCTGGCTCGCGATGGCTTTCCTGTTCCGTTACTCCTCCCTGGCGGCGCTGGTGGCTGCGGTCGTGGTGCCGATCGCGCTCTATTTCATCAGCACGTCGCAGATTGCCGGCCTGTTCGCGCTGATGAGCCTGATCGTCTTCATCAAGCATCGCGCCAACATCTCGCGGTTGCTTGCCGGCACCGAGGGTAAGATCGGGGCGAAGGGATGAGCGGACCTGCCGCCGGCCCGCGCCTCAGCGACCGGCAGCGGCTGAGCTGGCTTCGCCTGATCCGCACGCCCAATGTCGGCCCGGCCTCTTTTCGCGAATTGATCAATCGCTTCGGCTCGGCGGAAGCCGCGCTCGAGATGCTGCCCGAGCTGATGATCTCGGGCGGTGCGAACCGTATCGTCCGCATCCCGTCAATCGCCGAAGCCGAGGCTGAGCTGGAGGCGGCGCGTCGCGCCGGCGCCCGTTTCGTCGGCATCGGTGAAGCCGACTATCCTGCCTTGCTGAAGACCATGGACAATCCGCCGCCGCTGCTGGCGGTGAAAGGCGAAGGCGCGGTGTTCCGCCTGCCGGCGGTAGCGATCGTCGGCGCCCGCAACGCCTCGCTCGCCGGCATCAAGATGGCGCGCATGCTGGCGGGAGACCTCGGCCGTGACGGCTACGCTATAGTGTCGGGCCTTGCACGCGGCATCGACACCGCGGCGCATCAGGGCAGTCTCTCGACCGGCACCGTCGGCGTGCTGGCCGGCGGGCTCGATGTCCCCTACCCGCCCGAAAATGTCGGCCTGTGCGATGAGATCGCCGAACGCGGCGGCGCCATCGTTTCGGAAATGCCGTTCGGCTGGCAGCCGCGCGCGCAGGATTTTCCACGCCGCAACCGCCTGGTCGCCGGCATGGCGCTGGGGCTGGTCGTGGTAGAGGCCGCGCAACGCTCCGGCTCGCTGATCAGCGCTCGTCTGGCCAACGAGATGGGCCGGCTGGTCTTCGCCGTGCCGGGCTCGCCGCTCGATCCGCGCGCCGCCGGCTGCAACGCCCTGCTCAAGGACGGCGCCACGCTCGTCACCGAAGCGGCCGATGTTTTGGGCGCGCTGGCGCCCCTTGCCGGCACCCGCTCGCCGAGGACCGTGCCGCTCGCCGAAGCGCCCGACCTGTCGGCAATGCCGCCGCCCGGCGAGAACGAGCGCACCGACGTGCTGGAAGCGCTCGGCCCCACACCGGTCGGCGTGGACGAGATCATCCGCCACACAGGCCTGAGCGCCGCGCAGATCGCCATGGTGCTCCTGGAACTCGACCTTGCCGGACGGCTGGAACGCCACGCTGGAGGGAATGTCTCGCTGGTTTGGGGAGGAACTGAGCTCGGCGGTTAATGCCGGCGGAGCACGGGGCGGTCAGCCTCTCTTCCGGATTCTCAGCAACCCTTTGCGGATGAACAGCGGCACCATTCCGTTATAGAGACGGCTCATCTCGTCGATAAAGCGCGAGAGCCTGGAGACGCGGTCATCGATCCTGTGTAGGATTGCCTTATTGTCCTGCCCGTCCTGCATCGAGCAGCCAGTCCATTTGCCAAGTGCCGTCAACGAGGCGGAATTCGCTTCCAACGTCTTCCTGTTCGCGTGCAGCAGCTCCATCATCGTCAGCTGGTCGATCGCACCCGGCCAGCCATGCATCTCCCTGACGACTTGAAACCATTTGCGCTGCTGGATGGAGACGGCGATTTCCTCGATCCAGGATGCGGTTGCCAGGCGTACTTCGTCAGGCGAGGCCGGAGGATCCATGCGCAGCACCTGATCATAAATGCGAAGGTGTTCCTCGATGAAACGTGCCGAGCCGGCTACCTCGCGAAAATGGGCTGAAACAGCGGTAGCGTCGTCGGCATCATAGCTTGAAATTGCAGCGATCAGGTTCTCGACCGTGACCGGCCTTGTCAGCAGCCCCACGCCAAGGTTCATCGGCCGCCAGCTCTCCATATTGCTGGTGTCGAGCATTCCCGCGAAACCACGTGCATCACAGACCACGACCGAACATCCCACGACCGCGGATTCTATGGCCATGCGCGCGGTGGCGAACACGATATCGTATCCAAGCAGATCCTTCTCGATCTGATCTGAATACCGGTTCGTCGCCGGACCCAATTCGTCGAGCTGGATACCTGTTCTAGCGCAGGCCTCGCGCACAGCCTGCTGATGTTCAAAGTTTTTGGTCAGCAACAGACCGCGCTTGGGCCTGGCCGGAAGCGGTGAGCGCGGCCTGAAGCGATTAAGATCAACAGCATTGTAGATAAGATCAAGCCGGTCTTCAGGAATGCCTCGCGACAGGCACTTGGCCTTGCATGCCTCGTCCACCGCGATCCAATGGCGTATTTGGGGATGAGGCATGGGCGCCTCGATTTCGTAGAAGGAGCTGTGGCAGGAAAAGACCGCGGGCACGTCAGGGAATCTCGCCAGGGCGGTCAAGCAGGGCGTCAGATGCTGTGCGTGGATGATATCCGGTTTGTCGACGATCTCGGCAATCCTGTCGACGACATGATGGCCCCGCTGGCGCATTCTGTCTGACATGCCACCGAGGTTCGTGGTGAGGAGCATCGTTTGATGGCCGGCACTTCGCAGGCCGTCGGCAAGCAGTTCGACAACCGATTCGGATCCACTGTTTTGCGCCACCGACAGGTTCGTGATGAGTATCCTCAAGACAAGCTTCCTTGCCGGTTGTGGGGTGGCTATCGCAGGCAAAAAACTGCTCGCGCAGATAGTGTCTTAGTGAGAACAATTCAGCCAAACAAGTTCCCCCCATGGCGTGCCGCTGGTACAGAGGCCCCGGCGCCGATGCATTGTGGCAACAAAAATTGGAGCGACACATGGATAGCGGACTCCAAAATGTGCTGATCCTCGCGCATCCGGGACATGAACTCAGAATCCATCACTGGCTGGAGCTTGCCAAGCCGAGGGTCTATATTCTGACCGACGGTTCCGGCGGCCATCAAATCGCAAGAACCGAATATTCCCGCCATATTGTGCAGGCCACCGGCGCAACGCCGGGCTCGGTCTTCGGCGAAATACCCGACGCCGCCTGGTACGAAGCTCTTTTGGTCGGCGACCAGACATTTTTCCTCGACGTGTTTGCTAGGATCAGCACGGATATTGGCAGCGCCCAGGAAGTCCAGGTCGTGTCGGATGCCGTTGACGGCTACAACCCGGTGCACGACCTGGCTTTTGTGTTCGGCAGCGCTGTGACCACGCTGGTGCAAAAGACACGCAAGGGACATCAGCAGCTTTGCTCGGCCGCTGTGCCCAATGTGCCCGGCACGGTCCAGGTGGAAATCGAGTTGGATCAAGCTGCTCAAGCAAGAAAGAAAGCCGCGATCGAGGTCTATGCGCCATTGGCCGATGAAGCGCGTCTGATCCTGGCGCGCGACCCCGACTGTCTCAACCGGGAGCGCCTCATCACCCAGGAGCCCGACTGGACCGCGCAGACGCCAGAATGGGAACGGATCGGACAGGATCGGGTGTCAAAGGGCCTCTATGATCGATGCATTACCTATGAGGACAATGTTCAGCCGATCGTACGCCTTCTGATGGCGCAACCTGATTGACAATTGATCGGCTCAGCCGATGCGGCGCGTGGATGCCCACAAGGAAAACGCTACGCGCTTTCCCGATGATGCATCTACCGGAACAGATACCGCGACACTTCGGGATTGCCGCGGCGCCACATCACGTTGTCCAGGAAATAGTGGTGTACGTTGATGAAGATCAACACGATAAAGAAGAATAGCGAGGACCCGAGAACCTGCTTGTCGTACGGGATCAACGCAGTCATCACGAATGGGATCAGCCAGAAACCGAGATAGCCAAGCGCACCGCCTCCGACGACAAATCCCAGGACCCGAAGCCTGTAGAGAGGTCCGAGAAAGGACAGTGTCGTCGGTTGCGGATTTCTTGCGGCATCCGCGACGTCGCGCTCGACATTGGTCTGGTAGCGCCAGACCACGGCCAGGTATTGCAGCGAGTGGAGCGCCGGCACCACAAGCAGCCAGAGCGGGTTTACCCTCGCGATCAGGATCCAAAGATAGAGCGACGCGACATAGGCCACGATGCCGTTATACGGCAGGGCGCGGCCATTCCTCCGCCAGCGATTGATCAGCATCGAAACGGTGACCGTCGTCGATGCGATGGCTGCCAGCAGGGCAATGTTGGCGATCCAGGAAGGGGCGGCGAATGTATAGTATTCCAGGCCGTAATATTTCCCTTGCGTCACCGCCGTGTTCGTCTGCAGCCATGCCAGGATCCACACGGCGTAGCTGTTGACCAGCAGCACCTTCTTGTCCCGATCGTCGAAGAATTTGCGCTTCAGCACGGCGTCCACCATCAGCATGCCGTAGCCTTGCTTGACGTAGTGCCAACCCACGAAGAAGAACATCGCGTTTGCCGCATATCCGAGCAGGCGGGTGTTCGCCGTTGCCGCGCCATAGGCAAAGAACGCGCCCATGATGAGGGGAACGACGATGCCCGCGAAAATGTAGCGAAGCTGGAGGCTCCGGTCGTAGCCGTTGCCGCTCACCTTGCGCCCGAAATTGCGGTAGAAAATCTGGTAGGAATGGGCAAAGTGCGGATAGTTCACCAGGTAGGCCACGACGACCATTGTCGCGGCGACGATACCTTCGTACTCGAGCGGCACAAGGAACAGAATTGGCAGAATGAGAAACGCGCTGCCGCCGAGCATGAGGAAATCGGCGACCGGGCCGAAGAGATATTTGCCGGGTGCCGCCGCTTTAGCAGCTGAAGCATCTACCGAAAGGTCAAGTGCCATGGTCGAACTCTCCTTCGGGGGGTCGACCTTAACCGCCACCCCTTCTGGCGACAAGGTTGTGGCTGCTTCTCCAGCTTGCGGCCACGACGTCGATGTCCTCGCTAGATGGACTGGACGCGCTTCGGCGACTGCAGCTCGCGTCCCATCTTTGCTGCCTGAAAGATGGTCATCAAGACCAGGACCGGCTCTCCGTCAGTCGGGTTGATCATCAAGGCTACGCGGCCAAGCTCGTCGCTCATGACGCAGGTCCAGTCTTTGACGGCGATCACCTTTTTCTCGGACAATGTGCCCTCCCCTTGGACGCCCTCTATCGGCGGGCAACCGAGAACCCCGGCGATGTCCTTCAGCTTGTATGGTCCAGCAACCTGGTCGCAGCGGTTTCACGACGATGTTCGGAATTGGCGCGATCGATACCATCCACGGTGATGGCGAACATCCCGTTCTCGATCCGTGCTATCCAGCCCTTTGCCTTGAGATACCAGAGATGAAATTCCAGATGCTCTCGCGGGCAGCCTGACAGGCGTTCGAGTTCTTCATCGCCGATGCCAGGATTGTTGACGTCTTGCCGGCGTTTTACATAGAGAAGCGACAGCAGTTTGGCCTGAATGACAACGTCCCTTTCAAGACCTTTAGCATTGCTGGCTTCCTCGCTCAGCTCGCGGCGAAGGCTCAAATGGTCTTTATACTGTACGTCGTATTGAGCGCGCTTGACCGGATCTTTGAGCGTGTTGTGGGCTTCTACGATTTCGCTGAAGCGTGATTCATCGCCGGTGTCCCGATTGTCGGGATGGTAGCGCATGGCAAAATAACGAAATATCCGTTCAATCGTTTCCGAATTCGCGTTCGGACTGATTTCCAGAAGTTCGTAGTAATCAATGAACATAGTGGTGCTTTCACAGAATCGACATTGCGAACACCACTCCCCAACGGCAGCATCGCCCAACCCTTCTGCCCATGCAAGCCGGCTTCCCACGTCATCGTAAACAACCACTCCGGATGGCCTTGCCGATCGCCGGGGACCATAATTCTCGTTGAATTTCTTCGACAGGAGAGCAGGCCCACACGATCCGTTTCCGGCGCCTAGTGCAGATCCGGTGAGAGAAGTGTGTGGTTTGGTGCGATGAGTGAAGGCAGACGCCTGTCCGTCCAAAACGATCGCGCCGAAGCCACCGCCCCGACCCCCAGACGCGCAAGTAGATAAGTTAAAGGCACCTTGATGTGTTATATACATACGCTGCGCTCTCGGCGCGGATACGAGATCGATGGATCAGGAAACAGTTCTAGCCGCAGTCCTGTTAGCTGATGTCGTGGGCAGCACGCCTCTCTATGAGCGCATCGGCGACGATGCCGCTCTGCAGCAGATCTCGGATTGCCTGGACACGATGCGCGATATCGTCGCCCGGCACGGCGGTGATTTCATTCACTCGAAGGGCGATGACGTGCTCAGCCTGTTCGAGAGTCCGGAGGGGGCGCTGAGGGCCGTCTGCCAAATCAGCAGCCAACTGACGAAAGGGCCGTTGAGCGCCCGGATCGGATTGCATTTCGGGGCGGTCATTCGCGCGCGGGGCGCGGTATTTGGCGACGTTGTCAATGTCACCGCAAGGCTGTCCACCACGGCCAACCCTGGGGAGGTGCTGATCAGCCAGAGCTTCTTCGAAGCGCTTCCTGCGGGCAGCCGCAGTGCCTTGCGGCTCCTCGACAAAATGGCCTTCAAGGGGAAGCAGGAACTCTTCGATGTCTATACCCTGGGGAGCGACGATGGGGCCCGCAGTACGCACATCGCCAGCCAGGGCACCATTATCGACAGGCGCTCCGCCCCGCCGCGGCAGATCAATCTGGTCATCCGCTATGGAGATCAGTTGCGATCCTGCCGAAACAACGAATTCGTGACGATCGGCCGATCTCCGGAATGCAATATCGTCGTCCAGCGGCCCTGGGTCTCAAGGCACCACGCGACCTTCACTATTTCGAACGGCAAGGCCCGGCTTATCGAGCGAAGCTCGTCGGGCACATTTGTGTCGATGGGACCCGGCCATGAAATATTCGTACGCCGCGAAGATATTCTCCTCTTCGGCTCCGGCGTCATCTCGCCTGGACTGAGGTCGTCCCTCCGCGACGCCCAGGTTCTTCACTACGAAATTGTCTCAGACTGACCCGGACGGACTCGTTAGCCGCGACCGGCTTCAGGCGGCCGCGACGATCTCTTGGGCAATTCTGCATGCCCGCAGCGCTGGCTCGCTGACGCCGTCAATGTTCGCGTTGAACCTTTTCTCTGGCGTCTCGTCCGGCAGCATGCGCAGTGATCAAGCCCTGCGGCCCGGCTGCCTGGCCCAGCAATATGCCTGCGCTCTAGCGTACGCTAAAGAAGCCGCTCTCACGCGCTGCATCGAAACAGAGTTTACTTGGCCGGGGCCCTTTTAGAGCGGCCCTAAAGGCCTCAAAGCCGCGATTATATTCTTTTGTGCCCTGGTATTTGATAAATTTGCTCATGCTGCCAAATATGGCTGTAACGGGGCACAAACCAAAAGCCGCCATTATGTAACCGCCTTCGTATGCAGCGGATTTGGTTTCAGCGTTCGCAGCCATTTGCAAACTACCACTGAAAGCAATTGCCAAAATAATAGTGCTGCCGACTTTCACTTTTGTGCCCCACCAATTCGCCCTAGATGACGCCGTCTATTGCACATTCATCCATACTGCCGGTCAAGGGGTCTATTAGCGCAAAAGCAACGTATGCGCTCAGGCCGACTATGACCAAACTCGCCGCCATCCCGATCATATCGCGCTGCCGGTAGCGCCAGACATTGCCGTGACGCCACACAAGCGACGGCGCCAACCAGCCAGCACGCGACAAGGGCAATTCCCACGCCGATCGCAAGGCCGCGATGGCGCATGAGTTACGTCGGTTTTTGATGCTTGATTTTATTGGTGAGCGCGATGGGATTCGAACCCATGACCTACTGATTAAAAGTCAGTTGCTCTACCGGCTGAGCTACGCGCTCCCGCGGGCAGGAAACGCCGCCCTCGAAATTGCGCGGAACATAGGGAGAGTGCATCAACCGGTCAACCGGAAAAAGATGGCTCGCAGGCCGGGCTTTTCCACACTCTCCCGGCGACTGTTCGAACCGCTTTTGCGAAGCCTCGGGCCGGAACCGAAATGGTTCCTCATGGCAGGACCAGCGGCACGATTGCAAAACAGCAGCCTAGTGCTCTCCCGGAACAATTGCATAGGCCGTCCGTTTTTCCTCCCACAGGTGACGGCAACCAACCCTGCGAGGAGAAAGTCATGAACAGAATCACAACCGGCCTGCTGGCGAGCGTGCTGTCGGTTTCGTTCGCCGCGGCGGAGATCGTGCCGGTCAACGCGCAGCCAAGCTACGCGCCGCTCGGCCAAGGTCTCTCATCGGACGTTCAGACCGTGCAATACCAGGATTGGCGTAGGCACCGCAGTTTCAATCGCAGTTTTTCCCGTGACCGGGTTTATTCGCGCAACGGTGACGTGTATTGGCGCGGTCATCGCGGCTATCGCGAATATCACCGCGGCCATCGCCGCCATGGCGACTTCTGGTTCCCGCTGGCGGCCTTCGCCACGGGCGCGCTGATCACCGGCGCAATCGTCAACAGCCAGAACCGGGTCTACCGCGGTGGCGATGCGCATGTGCAGTGGTGCTATGACCGCTATCGCTCCTATCGCGCCTCGGACAACACCTTCCAACCCAACAGCGGTCCGCGTCGGCAGTGCGTTTCGCCCTACTGACGACCTCCAGTCGGTACAAGGCGATTCCAGAAAAGGTGCGCAGCTGTTTTCCAGGAATTGCGTAAAAACAAATATTTCGTCGCTGACCGAGCCCGTGCCGCAAAGGCATGGGCTCCCTGTTTGAGCCTTAATGTGTACTCAGCGTCCTGCGCACAGCGTCGCGCCACCCCGCCAGCTTGGTGGACCGTGTAGCAGCCTCCATATCCGGCTTGAAGCGGCGATCGAGCGCCCAGGTCTTGGCGAATTCCTTCGCCTTCGGCCACACGCCGGCCTTCGATCCGGCAAGCCAGGCGGCGCCCAGCGCGGTCGTCTCCAGGATGGTGGGGCGATCCACCGGCGCGTCGAGAATGTCGGCCAGCCGCTGCATGGTCCAGTCCGATGCCACCATGCCGCCGTCGACCCGCAGCACGGTCTTGGCGGAAGCGCCTTTCCAGTCCTTGCGCATGGCGTCGAGCAGGTCGCGCGTCTGGAAGGCGACGGATTCGAGCGCCGCGCTCGCGAACTCCGCCGGACCTGAATTGCGCGTCAAGCCGAAGATCGCGCCGCGCGCATCGGCGTCCCAATGCGGCGCGCCGAGCCCGACGAAAGCCGGCACCAGATAGACCTGTTGCGCCGGATCGGCGGTCGCGGCGAGCGCGCCGCTCTGCTCGGCCTTGCCGATCACCTTGATGCCGTCGCGCAGCCATTGCACAGCGGCCCCCGCAATGAAGATCGAGCCTTCCAGGGCATAGGTGGTCTTGCCATTCAGCCGGTAGGCAATGGTGGTCAAGAGCCGGTTCTTCGAGCGCACCAGATCGGTGCCGGTGTTGAGCAGCGCGAAGCAGCCTGTGCCGTAGGTGGATTTCATCATGCCGGGCTCGAAACAAGCCTGGCCGATGGTCGCCGCATGCTGGTCGCCGGCAACCCCGAGAATTCTTATCTCCGCACCGAAGAGGTTTTTCTCTGTGATTCCATAATCATCGGCGCAATCCTTGACCTCAGGCAGCATCGCGGCCGGTATGTTCAGGATGGACAGCAGCTCGTCGTCCCAAACGTTCTTCTCGATGTTGTAGACCAGCGTGCGCGAGGCGTTTGTCGCATCGGTGGCGTGCACTTGGCCAGCGGTCAGCCGCCAGATGAGAAAACTGTCGATGGTGCCGGCGAGCAATTCGCCCTTCTCGGCGCGTCTTCTGGCGCCCTTCACCTTGTCCAGCATCCAGGCGATCTTGGTGCCGGAGAAATAGGGATCGAGCAGCAGCCCGGTCTTGCGCGTGAATGTCTTCTCCAACCCCTGCTTCCGGAGTTTTTGGCACAGCGGCGCGGTGCGGCGGTCCTGCCAGACGATGGCATTATGGATCGGCTTGCCGGTCGCCTTATCCCAGATGACGACCGTCTCGCGCTGATTGGTGATGCCGATCGCAGCCACGTCCGATGCCGCACGGCCGGCAGCCTTCAGCGCCGCCTTCACCGTCGCGACCACACTTTCCCAGATGTCTTCCGGGTCATGCTCGACCCAGCCGGAGGCCGGATAATGCTGCGTGAATTCCTGCTGGCCCGTGCCCGCGACCTTCATCTCGCCGTCGAACAGGATCGCTCGCGTCGATGTCGTCCCCTGGTCGATGGCCAGCACAAAACCGCTCATTCCGCATCCCTCCACTTCTCATGCAACAGGGGAGACGGCAAAGCCGCCTCCCCTGCATTTCCTAACATGGGCACACACGCCCACGTCATGCAGTTACTTCTGCCAGCTCTTCACCAGCTCGTCGTAGTTGACGGTGACCGGCTTGTCCTTCTCGTTCTCGACCTTGAGCTGCGGCGCAAGGTTGCCCTTCGCGACGGCATCCTTGTTCCAGTAGTCGAGGTCGTGCTCCTCGGCCATCTTCGGGCCGATGTCACCCTGCACGCCCGCCTTCTCGAGACGCTCGAGCACCTTCTCCTGGTCGGCGCAGAGCGAGTCCATCGCTTCCTGCGGGCTTTTGGCGCCCGAAGAAGCGTCGCCGATGTTCTGCCACCAGAGCTGCGCCAGCTTCGGATAATCCGGAACGTTGGTGCCGGTCGGGGTCCACTGCACGCGTGCCGGCGAGCGGTAGAACTCGACTAGGCCGCCGAGCTTCGGTGCCCGTTCGGTGAAGCTCTTGTCGTGGATGGTGGAGTCGCGGATGAAGGTGAGACCGACTTGGCTCTTCTTCACGTCGACGGTCTTCGACACCACGAACTGCGCATAGAGCCAGGCGGCCTTGGCGCGGTCGGTCGGCGTCGACTTCATCAGCGTCCAGGAACCCGCGTCCTGGTAGCCGAGCTTCATGCCGTCCTTCCAGTAGACGCCATGCGGCGACGGCGCGACGCGCCATTTCGGCGTGCCGTCTTCGTTCACGACCGGCAGGCCGGGCTTGGCCATGTCGGCGGTGAAGGCGGTGTACCAGAAGATCTGCTGGGCGATCGTGCCCTGCGAGGGCACCGGACCCGATTCGGAGAAGGTCATGCCTTGCGCTTCCGGCGGCGCATAGGCCTTCAGCCAGTCGAGATACTTCTGGATGGCATAGACCGAGGCCGGGCCATTGGTGTCGCCGCCGCGGGCAACGCATGAGCCGACGGGACGCGAATTCTCATCGACCTTGATGCCCCATTCGTCGACCGGCTTGCCGTTCGGAATGCCCTTGTCGCCATTGCCGGCCATGGAGAGCCAGGCGTCGGTGAACCGCCAGCCCAGCGACGGGTCCTTCTTGCCGTAGTCCATGTGGCCGAAGACCTTCTTGCCGTCGATCTCGCGGCCGGTGAAGAAGGCGGCGATGTCCTCATAGGCCGACCAATTGACGGGAACGCCGAGGTCGTAGCCGTACTTGGCCTTGAAGTCCGCCTTGTTCTTCTCGTCGTTGAACCAGTCGTAGCGGAACCAATAGAGGTTCGCGAACTGCTGGTCGGGAAGCTGGTAGAGCTTGCCGTCCGGCGCGGTGGTGAACGACTTGCCGATGAAGTCGTCGACGTCGAGCATCGGATCGGTGACGTCCTTGCCCTCGCCCGCCATCCAGTCCGTCAGGTTGCGCACCTGCTGGTAGCGCCAATGGGTGCCGATCAGGTCGGAGTCGTTGACCCAGCCGTCATAAAGGTTCTGGCCGGTCTGCATCTGGGTCTGGATCTTTTCGACGACGTCGCCTTCCTGGATGACGTCATGCGTGACCTTGATGCCGGTGATGGCGGAGAAGGCCGGCGCCAGCACCTGCGATTCATAGGAATGGGTGGCGATGGTTTCCGACACGACCTTGATGTCCATGCCGGCGAACGGCTTGGCTGCGTCGATGAACCACTGCATTTCCTTTTCCTGATCGGCGCGCGAAAGCGTCGACAGTGGGCCTATCTCCTTGTCGAGAAAGGCTTTTGCCTCATCCATTCCGGCATAGGCGTGGCCCGCTCCCAGCAATAGGACAAGGGCGGTCGTAGATGTTAGAAATTGCCGTCGCATGTGTCTCCTCCAGTCTTAGGTTGCAAGTGCGATCTGGGGCGGTCGCCAGCACGCGGCCGCTCCAACATTTCCCCCTCTATACGTATCGGAATACGCCAATCGCGTAGACCACGGAGAGAGCGAGAGCCCACCACAGGTTGGGTCCAACCAGACCCAGCCAAGCGAGATGGATAAAGGCGCTGCCGAGCAGCGAAACGAAGAGGCGGTCGCCGCGCGTCGTCTCGAAGCGCAGCACGCCGACGCGCGGATTGCCGCCGGGCGAGACATATTCCCACACACCCATGCCGAAAAGCATCAGCACGATGACGAGGAAGAAGGCGGCCGTCGGCCAGGTCCACGCCATCCAGGAGAAGTCGAGGTTCATGGATCAGACCCTCCCCAGGGCGAAGCCCTTGGCGATATAGTTGCGGACGAACCAGATCACGAGCGCGCCGGGGATCAGCGTCAGCACGCCGGCTGCCGCCAGCAGTCCCCAGTCCATGCCGGCGGCCGAGACCGTGCGGGTCATGGTGGCCGCGATCGGCTTGGCGTCGGTCGTCGTCAGCGTACGGGCGATCAAGAGTTCCACCCACGAGAACATGAAGCAGAAGAAGCAGGCCACACCGATGCCGCTCGCGATCAGCGGCATGAAGATTTTCACGAAGAAGCGCGGGAAGGAGTAGCCGTCGATATAGGCGGTCTCGTCGATCTCCTTCGGCACCCCGGACATGAAGCCCTCCAGGATCCACACCGCCAGCGGCACGTTGAACAGGCAGTGGGCCAGCGCCACCGCGATATGGGTATCGATCAGGCCGAAGGCCGAATAGAGCTGGAAGAAAGGCAGCGCGAACACCGCCGGTGGTGCCATGCGATTGGTGAGCAGCCAGAAAAACAGGTGCTTGTCGCCAAGGAAGCGATAGCGCGAGAAAGCGTAGGCCGCCGGCAACGCCACGGCCACCGATATCACCATGTTCATCACCACATAGGTGATCGAGTTGATATAACCCGAATACCAGGACGGATCGGTGAAGATGATCTTGTAATTGCGCAGCGTCGGCTCGTGCGGAAAGAGCGTCAGCGAGGAGATGATCTCCTGGTTGGTCTTGAAGCTCATGTTGATGAGCCAGTAGATCGGCAGCAGCAGCACGATGATGTAGATCGTCGGCACGACCCACCACCAGCGCGATTCCTCGCCGCGGCGGCGCATCAGCCTCGCCACTTCGTCCTGCGACAGCGTGCTGCCCACGCCTTCGGTGATGGCGGTCTCGCTCACTCTGGTCGTTCTCTCGTTTGCGCCCTCCATCTCAGCGCTCCGCGTCGTAGTTGGTCATCACGGTGTAGAACACCCACGACAACAACAGGATGATCAGGAAGTAGACCAGCGACATCGCCGCCGCCGGACCGAGATCGAACTGCCCAAGTGCGGTCTTGACGAGGTCGATCGACAGGAACGTGGTCGAATTGCCGGGGCCGCCGCCGGTGACGACGAAGGGCTCGGTATAGATCATGAAGCTATCCATGAAGCGCAAAAGCACCGCGATCAGCAGCACGCGCTGCATCTTCGGCAGCTGGATGTAGCGGAACACCGCCCAGCGCGAGGCGCCGTCGATCTTGGCCGCCTGGTAGAAGGCGTCCGGGATCGAGACCAGGCCGGCATAGCAAAGCAGCACGACCAGGCTCGTCCAGTGCCAGACATCCATGATGATGACGGTAACCCAGGCGTCGAACGGATCCTGGACGTAGTTGTAGTCGAGGCCGAGCGCGTTGACGTAATAGCCGAGCAGGCCGATGTCATTGCGGCCGAAGACCTGCCAGATCGTGCCGACGACGTTCCATGGGATGAGCAGCGGCAGCGCCATCAGCACCAGGCAGACCGGCACGCCCCAGCCCTTCTTGGGCATGTTGAGCGCGATGAAGATGCCGAGCGGCACTTCGATCGCCAGGATGATAAAGGAGAAGATCAGGTTGCGCACCATCGCTTCCCAGAAGCGGTCGGAGGCGAGCAGCTCCTCGAACCACTCGGTGCCAGCCCAGAAGAAGACGTTGTTGCCGAACGTGTCCTGCACCGAATAGTTGACGACGGTCATCAGCGGGATGACGGCCGAGAACGCCACCAGCACCAGCACCGGCAGGACAAGGAACCAGGCCCTGTTATTCCAGGTCTTTTCCATCTAGGCCCCCATCTCGACGCGCCATGAATCGGCATAGATGTTGATGCCGGCAGGCTCGAAGCGAACCTTGGGTTCGGCAGGCACCTCGTCGTCCTCGCCAATGACGGCGGCAATTTCCCTGCCCTCGAGATTGGCGCGGACCACCTTGTGGCGGCCGACATCCTCGACCTTGCTGACGGAAACGGCCATGCCGTCGCGGCCGAGCCGCACATATTCGGGACGGATGCCGAGCTCGACGGGGCCGGCTTGAGCCTTCGGCGTGCCAGGCAGCTCGATGCGCTGCGAGCCGAGCATCGCCGTCCTGCCTTCGAGCGCGACCGGCAGGACGTTCATGCCCGGCGAGCCGATGAAATAGCCGACGAAAGTGTGGCGCGGCCGCTCGAACAGCTCGGCCGGCGTGCCGATCTGAACGATCTCGCCGTCATACATGACCACGACCCTGTCGGCGAAAGTCAGCGCTTCGGTCTGGTCGTGCGTGACATAGACCATGGTGTAGCCGAAGCGGCGATGCAGTTGCTTGAGCTGCGAGCGCAGCACCCATTTCATATGCGGGTCGATGACGGTGAGCGGCTCGTCGAACAGGATGGCGTTGACGTCCGAGCGCACCAGACCGCGTCCGAGCGAGATTTTTTGCTTCTGGTCGGCTGTCAGCCGGCGCGCCTTCCGGTTGGCCATCGAGGCGAGATCGATCATGTCGAGCGTCTCGCGCACCTTGCGGTCGACATCGACTTCCGGCACGCGCCGGTTGCGCAGCGGGAAGGCCAGATTGTCGTAGACGGTCATGGTGTCGTAGATGACCGGGAACTGGAACACCTGGGCGATGTTGCGCTCCTGCGTCGACAGCCTGGTCACGTCCCGGCCGTTGAACAGAAGCTTCCCGTGCGAGGGGTGGAGCAGCCCCGAAATGATGTTGAGCAAGGTGGTCTTGCCGCAGCCCGAGGGTCCGAGCAGCGCATAGGCGCCGCCGTCCTCGAAAATATGGTGCACTTCCTTCAGCGCGAAATCCGAATCTTTCTTCGGGTTAGGCAGGTAGGAGTGACGGATGTGGTTGACGTCGATGCGCGCCATCGCTTCCTCCTCAGGCCGCCAGCTTCGACGCCGTCACGGCGCGGCCGTTCTGGTCGAACGCCATGATGTGGCGCGGGTCGATGAAGACCTCGACCTCGTCGTCTGTTTCGAAATCGAGAATGCCGTGCGCCAGCATGACCCAGCGCGCATCGGCGAAGTCGAGATGGACGAAGCTTTCCGAGCCGGTGATCTCGGTGATGGTGACCTTGGCCCGCACCGGCACGGCGCTGGCGTTGGGACGCTCGAGCGACAGATGGTGCGGCTGGAAGCCGATCGTGTAGCTGGCGTCCGGAATGCCGAGCAGTTCCGGCGGCACAGGCAGCTTGACGCCGCCTTCGAGCAGGAAATCCGAGCCCTTCTTGGCCAGCACGATGGTGTTGAGCGGCGGGTCGGCGAAGGTCCTTGCCGTCACCAGGTCGACCGGCCTGCGGAACACTTCGACGGTCGGCCCGAATTGCGTGACCCGGCCTTCCGACAGCGTCGCCGTGTTGCCGCCGAGCAAAAGCGCTTCGTGCGGCTCGGTCGTGGCGTAGACGAAAATGGTACCGGAGGCGGCAAAGATCTTCGGCAGCTCGGCCCGCAACTCCTCGCGCAGCTTGTAATCGAGATTGGCGAGCGGCTCGTCGAGCAGGACCAGGCTGGCGTTCTTGACGATGGCGCGGGCAAGCGCGGTGCGCTGCTGCTGGCCGCCCGACAGGCTTAGCGGCGTGCGGTCGAGATAGGGCGTGAGCTTCAGCAGCGCCGCCGCATTGCGCACTTCCTTGTCGATCTTCCCCTGCTCGACGCCGGCAACCCGAAGCGGTGAGGCGATATTCTCGTAGACGGTCATCGCCGGATAGTTGATGAACTGCTGGTAGACCATCGCAACGTTGCGCTTCTGCACCGGCTGCCCGGTGACGTCCTTGCCGTCGAACCAGACCGAGCCGGAGGTCGGCGCATCGAGGCCGGCCATCAGCCGCATCAGGCTGGTCTTGCCTGAAAGCGTCGGCCCGAGGAGGACATTCAGCGAGCCGTGCTGAAGCGTCAGCGACACGTCGCGGATATGCTCCTGCGCGCCGACCATCTTCGTCACGTTCCTCAATTCCAGCATCACGCCTCCTCCCAGGCCCTGTATGTCATTGGGCGGCTATCATTCCGCCGCCGCGACATGGCGTCGGCCACGCATGAATTCTTCGAGTGTCGCGATCTGCTCGCGGCTGAAATGCAGGCCGCGCTTGGTCCTGCGCCACAGCACGTCTTCGGCGGTGACCGCCCATTCGTTCTCGACGAGGTAGCGCACCTCGGCCTCGTAGAGGTCGGCGCCGAAGTTGCGGCCGAGATCGGCATTCGACTTGGCCAGCCCAAGCAGCTTCTCGGCACGCGTTCCGTAGAGCCGGGTGAGCCTGCGCGCCAGCCGCTGGTCGAGGAACGGATAGGCGTTCTTGAGCCTTGCAACCTGCGCGTCGAAGCCGGTCGCCGGGAAATCGCCGCCGGGCAGCGGCGCGTTGGCGGTCCAAGGCTTGCCGCGCTTGCCAAGAAAGCCTTCGATCTTCTCCAGCATCGATTCCGACAGCCGGCGGAACGTCGTGATCTTGCCGCCAAACGAATTGAGCAAGGGGGCCGCGCCCTCCCCGCCTTCGGCCTTCAGCACATAGTCGCGCGTCGCCTCCTGCGCCTTCGAGGCGCCGTCGTCATAGAGTGGGCGCACCGCCGAATAGGTCCAGACGATGTCCGAGCGCTTGACGGGCTGCGCGAAATATTCGCTTGCCGCGGCGCAGAGATAGTCGATCTCGGCATCGCTGATCTTCACGTCATGCGGATCGCCGGGATAGTCGCGATCGGTGGTGCCGATCAGCGTGAATTCTTCCTCATAGGGAATGGCGAAGATGATGCGCCCGTCCTTGTTCTGGAAGAAATAGGCGCGCGGATCGTCGAACTTCTTGGCGATGACGATGTGGCTGCCCTGCACCAGCCGGACATTGTGCACGTCGTTCTGGCCGACCGCCTTTGCCAGCACCTGGTCGACCCAGGGCCCGGCGGCGTTGACGAGCAGGCGGGCGCGGATCTCCTCGGTCTCGCCGGTCAACACATTCTGGATCTTGATCGTCCACAGGGCGCCGTCGCGGCGTGCGCTGACCACTTTCGTGCGCGTGCGGATGATGGCACCGCGGTCGGCCGCGTCGCGAGCATTGAGCGCCACCAGGCGGGCATCGTTGACCCAGCCGTCCGAATATTCGAAGGCCTTGCGGAAGAGCGGCTTCAGCGGCTTGCCGGCCGGATCGGTGGCCATGTCCAGCGTCTTCGTCGCCGGCAAGAGCTTGCGCCCGCCGATATGGTCGTAGAGGAACAGGCCGAGCCTGATCAGCCAGGCCGGACGCAGGCCCTTGGCATAGGGCAGCACGAAACGCATCGGCCAGATGATGTGCGGCGCGTTCTTCCACAGAACCTCGCGCTCCATCAACGCTTCGCGCACCAGGCGGAATTCGTAGAATTCGAGATAGCGCAGGCCGCCATGGATCAGCTTGGTCGAACCGGAGGACGTCCCGCTGGCCAGATCGTTCATTTCGGCCAGGAAAACCGAAAATCCACGGCCAACGGCGTCACGGGCGATGCCGCAGCCATTGATGCCGCCGCCTATGACGAAAATGTCATGGATCGGTGATGCGTTCACAGGTTTCCTCCACGATTTCGCATTGCACCATTTTTGTGTTTCGCGAAACCGTGGCGAGATTATTTCGAACTCAGAACGAATGTCAAACGAAATATCACAGGCGTGTGAGAAGCCCTTGATATGCTCATTGGCCGAGCGCCGTCTCGATCAAACGAACCTCTGTTTCCTCGCAGATCCTGCGCACAGAGGGGATGTCGCAACGGTCGGTGATGAAGGTGTTGACCTGCGATAGATGGCCGATGCGGACCGGCGCCGTGCGCTCGAATTTGGTCTGGTCGGAGACGAGAATCACATGGCGCGCATTGGCGATGATGGCCTGCGCCACCTTCACTTCGCGAAAATCGAAGTCGAGCAGCGCGCCGTCATGGTCGATGGCCGAGGCGCCGATGACGGCGTAGTCGACTTTGAACTGGCGGATGAAATCGACGGCCGCCTCGCCGACGACGCCGCCGTCCGAGCCGCGCACCACGCCGCCGGCGATCACCACCTCGATCGAAGGATAGATGCGCATCCTATTGGCAACATTGATGTTATTTGTGATGACCATAAGTCCGCTGTGGTCGAGAAGCGCCTTTGAAACGGCTTCCGTCGTGGTGCCGATATTGATGAACAGCGAAGCATTGTCGGGGATCAGCCTGGCCGCGGCGCGCCCGATCGCCTCCTTCTCGTCGGCGGCGATCTTGCGCCGCGCTTCATATTCCATGTTCTCGATGCCGGAGGGAAACAGCGCCCCGCCATGAATGCGCGTCAGCAACCGCTGATCGCAGAGGTCGTTGAGGTCCTTGCGGATGGTCTGCGGCGTCACGCTGAAATGCGTGGCAAGATCGTCGACCAGAACCCGGCCATGGTCCTTCGCCATCTGGATGATCTCGGCATGACGTGGCGAAAGAAACATCCGGCATCCTCCCGTTTTCGTTTTTTCCGTCTATATCGGAAAACGAAACCAATGAAAAGGTGTAAGCCGGCTAACGAACCTTCCGCGACCGCGAAGGCAACGCGATCCGCAATCGGCTTTCAGGCTTCAGGCGTGCCGGCGCGACGCATCCATGGTCGCGGTTCGGTCAATCCGGATGGGGAGCGGGATGGAGATAGGTCCAAGGACTCGCTTCGGATCCTCTGTCCACCGGCACCTCGATCAACACCGGGCTATCCAGGGTCGCGGAAGCCGTAATCAAACGCTCGAGATCCTCGGCGGTCGTCGCTCTGAATGCCGGGATCTTGAAGCTATCGGCAAGCTTCACAAAGTCCGGATTCGTCAACTCCGACCCCAAGTACCGCCCGTCATACGTTTGCCTCTGATCTCTCAGTACATTCCCATAAGAACCGTTGTTGAACACGATCGCTATCACGTTGATGCGATGTTGAACCGCGGTCGCCAGTTCCTGGAGACCGAACATGAAACCGCCGTCGCCGGAGACGGAAACCACCATCTTGTCCGGGTGAGCGACCTTAACGCCCAATGCGGTATTGAAACCGAAACCGAGGTTGTCCTGATAGCCGCATGTCACGTATTGCCGGGGAGCGAAAACCGGGAATGCGAACCTGGCGGCGAAGCCCACTTGGCTGATCTCCTCGACGAAGAAACCGTCCTTCGGTAATGCGCGCCTGATCGCGTTCAGGTAGGAAACCTGCGGCTCCACGCCAGCGAAGCGTTCCCTCGCGGCATTGTTCAGTCGAGCAAAATCTTCCAGGCGCTTATCGATTGAAGATCGAGGCGACTGTTCGAGAAGGGCGGCGACACCGTCGGCCGCATCCGCCACGATCGCGACGTCAGGGCGGAGGCGAACCATTTCCTTCGGGTCGATATCGATCCGGATGATTTTCAGGTTCTTTGGAACGTATCGCCAGCGCATGAACTGCAATTCAAGGCGGCTGCCGATGCCGATAAGAAGATCGGTATCTTTCCAGTAATCGTACGCAGCGACCAGATTGAGGGTATTGGGGTGATCATCAGGGAGCACGCCTTTGCCCGACCGATGAGCTGTTACAGGCGCGCCAAGCCGCTCGGCAAGTTCCAGCACCTGCTTGTGCGCATCAACTGCTCCGCCGCCAACCATTATGAGTGGACGTTTGGCATTTGAAATCAGCTGGATGGCCTGCTCGACCGCCACCGGATCGGGCCGGGTATTCTCGGATCGCGCGGCCGAAACAATCTGTACTTCCGGACCCTTTTGGCCGAAGACGTCCCAAGGTGCCTCGATAGAGCCGGGCCCCTTTCGACCCGAGGTCATCTTGGCGATAACCTCGCTCATGACGTGGCCGGCCTGCGACTGATGATCAATGCGTTCGGCGACTTTCGTAAGGCCACGCAGGGTCGCCAGTTGATCCGGCAACTCGTGAAGCTGTCCTCGGCCTCTGCCGATCAAGTGAGACATGATGTTGCCCGTGATGCAAAGCACCGGCGCGTTCGCACCCAAGGCGGTGCAGAGAGCCGCTCCCGCGTTCAGCACGCCCGGCCCTGGAACCACGGTAAACGCCCCGATCCGACCTGTCGCTTTGGCATAGCCATATGCCATGTAGGCCGCACCCTGTTCGTGCCTTGTATGGATGAATTTGATCTTGTCACTTGCACGATGGAGCGCGTCGTTGAAATCGTACATGTGAGCCCCGGGTATGCCGAACACCGTGTCGATGTCGTGTTCAACCAGAGCTCGCGTGATCGCTTCCGCGGTCGTTTCAGACTTTACAATTTGACCAATCATCATTCCTCCCAGCGGCCGCCCCTGCCGGTCAGTTCAGCCTCGCTATTTTGCTTAACATGTTAAATAAACAAAGGCAATGTGCAGCAGCATTGCCTACCCTACCCCGGGAAATCCGGCAGGCTGGCGAAGGCCGCCTTCAGCGCGCTCGACCAGCCGTCCGAGATGGTGCGGTAATATTGATCGTCCTGGCCGATCCGCCTCATGAGGCCGATCTTGAAGGCGCCCTTCTCCAGGAAGAGCAGATCGAGCGGCAGGCCGACCGACAGGTTCGACTTCAGCGTCGAGTCGAAGGACACCAGCAGCAGCTTCACCGTCTCGGCCAGGCTCATCGCGCGGTCATAGGCGCGGATGATGATCGGCTTGCCGTATTTCGTCTCGCCGATCTGGAAGAATGGCGTGTCTTCGGTCGACTCGATGAAATTGCCTTCCGGATAGATCATGAACAGCCGTGGCGGGCTGCCCTTGATCTGGCCGCCGAGGATGAAGGAGGCGTTGAAATAAGAATCGGCCTTGTCGCCGCTTGGCGACGAATAGGCGATCACTTCCTTCACTGTGTCGCCGACCAGCCGCACAGTCTGGTACATGGATGGCGTTTCGAGCAGCTTCCCGTGGCGGTCGCCGACCGCCTTGGTGCGCTCGTCGAGCAGGCTGACCACGGCTTGCGTGGTGGCCAGATTGCCCGCCGACATCAGCACGATGACGCGCTCGCCGGGCTCTTCCCAGACATGCATCTTCTTGAAGGTCGAGATCGAATCCATGCCGGCATTGGTGCGCGTGTCCGACATGAACACGAGCCCGCGGTCGATCTTGAGGCCGACGCAATAGGTCATGGTCGCTCTTCTGCTGCCAAATCTTGCGGAGATTACTGCTCTACCGTGACGGTGACGGCAAGCTTCTCCTCCGCTTGCCCGAGCAGTATCCCGGAAACCGGCGAGGCATCGCGATAATCGCGCCCCGTCGCCACCCTCACATAGCGTTCGTCGGGAGAGATACCGTTGGCGGGATCAAAGGCGACCCAGCCGAGACCCGCAACATGCGCCTCGGCCCAGGCATGGCTCGCCGCCTGCTCGACCGAAGCGTCCATCATCAGGTAGCCGCTGACATAGCGCGCGGGAAAACCCATGGCGCGCGCGGTGGCGGTGAAGATGTGGCTGTGATCCTGACAGACGCCGCTCTTCAGCGTCAGCGCTTCTTCCGCCGGCGTGACAGTGCTGGTCGTGCCCGGCTTGTAGGCGACACGTTCGCGGATCGTACCCATCAACCTGTGCAGCCGGTCGATATCGGTCCCCTCGCCGAGAGATGCGGCCAACTCGCGGATGCCGCCACCGGCAGCGGTGAGCTGCGTTTCCTGGGCGAACAGCCAAAGCTGCGCGAAACCATGGTGCGGACCGGACACGCCGGCCGTGTCGCGCGTCGTCACCTCGCCCTGAGCCTCGACCGTGATGGTGTGGTGGCCGCCTTCGGCGCTCACCAGCCGCGTGTCATTGCCGAAATGGTCGGTGAAGCGCACCTCCTCGCGCGCGCCGTCGATCTTGATCGCCCAGGACACAACCGTCTGTGTCGGTCCGCTCACCGGCAGAAGGCGCAGCCGCTGCAGCAGGTATTGCACCGGTGCGTCGTAGCGGTATTCGGTGCGGTGGGTGATCTTGAGCCGCATGGCGCCTGCCCCTCCAGCGCTCAGTAGAACCGGTAGTCCTGGGCGATCTCGTCGCCCAGCCTGGTGTTGTCGCGGATGAATTCCACCAGGAACTCGTGCAGGCCGTGGTCGAAAATATCCTTGATCGACCCCTTCTTCAGCATCGCCTGGATCTTCTCGGCCGTCGCGTGGCAGGCGTGGCGCTCGCCATAATCGTCGGCAAGGAATCTCAGATGCTCGCCGAGGAAGCGGTAGCAGAAGGTCAGCGAGCGCGGCATGCGGACATTGAGGATCAGGTAGTCGGCGATATTGGTCGGCTTGTACTCGGCGTCGTAGACCCAGCGATAGGAGCGGTGCGCCGACACCGAGCGCAGGATCGATTCCCACTGATAATTATCGAGCGTCGAGCCGACCCAGGAGATCGACGGCAAGAGCACGTAGTATTTCACGTCGAGGATGCGAGCCGTGTTGTCGGCGCGCTCGACATAGGTGCCGAGCTGCGAGAAGTCGAAGATCTCGTTGCGCAGCATGGTGCCGTAGAACGAGCCGCGGATCAGCGCCGTCTCGCGCTTGATGGCATCGAGCACGGTCGGCAGGTCGCGCTCGTCGATCGGCCTCGCCAGCATGCGCTTCAGCGACATCCAGGCCTCGTTGATGCTCTCCCAGGTCTCGCGGGTCAGCGCGGTGCGCACCATGCGCGCATTGTTGCGCGCCGTCTCAATCGACGACATCGTGCTCGACGGGTTCGAGGTGTCGCGCAGCAGGAAATCGGAAACGTTGGCGACGGTGTAGTCCTGGTATTTCTGAGAGAACGCATAGTCGGAGCCGGCGCTGAGCAGCACCGAGTTCCATTCCTCGGACGCGTTCTGGGTGCGCGTCAGCGCCATGCGCAGGCCGGCATCGACCAGGCGCGCCATGTTTTCGGCCCGCTCGATGTAGCGGTTCATCCAGTAGAGACCGTTGGCGGTGCGGCCGAGAAGCATGTCGGGCCCTTCGGGCTAGCGAATAGGGAATGGTGAGTAGTGAGTAGTGAAAGTTCGAGTTTCGATTGAATGCGGCATTGGCCTGTCCCCTCTGATACGCACTACTGACTACTCACTATTCCCTACCCACTCACTTCAATCATCCAGCACCCAAGTATCCTTCGTCCCGCCACCCTGCGATGAGTTCACAACCAGCGAGCCTTCCTTGAGCGCCACCCGCGTCAGGCCGCCTGGCACGATCTGGATGCGGTCGGAGACGAGCACGTAGGGCCTGAGATCGACGTGGCGCGGCGACAGGCCTTTCTCGGTCAGGATCGGGCAGGTGGACAGCGCCAACGTCGGCTGGGCGATGTAGTTGCCGGGCTTTGCCTGCAGCTTCTTGGCGAAATCCTGGCACTCTTTCTTGGTCGCCGCCGGCCCGACCAGCATGCCGTAGCCGCCGGAGCCGTGCACTTCCTTGATGACCAGCTCGCCGATGTGCTCCAGCACGTATTTCAGGCTGTCCGGCTCCGAGCAGCGCCAGGTCGGGATGTTGCCGAGGATCGCCTTGCGGCCGGTGTAGAACTCGACGATCTCGGGCATATAGGAATAGATCGCCTTGTCGTCGGCGATGCCGGTTCCCGGCGCGTTGGCGATGGTGATGTTGCCGGCGCGATAGACATCCATGATGCCCGGCACGCCGAGCGCGGAATCCGGCCGGAAGGTCAGCGGATCGAGGAAGGCGTCGTCGACGCGCCGGTAGAGCACGTCGATCTGCTTATAGCCTTCGGTGGTGCGCATCGTGACATGGCCGTCGACGACGCGCAGATCCTGCCCCTCGACCAGTTGCACCCCCATCTGGTCGGCAAGGAAGGCGTGCTCGAAATAGGCGGAGTTGTAGGAACCCGGCGTCAGCACGGCGATGGTCGGCGCGCCCTTCGCGCTTTGCGGCCGCACCGCCGCCAGCGACTGGCGCAAAAGCTGCGGATAATTCTCGACCGGCCGCACCTTGATCTGCTGGAACAGCTCCGGGAAGAGTTGCATCATCGTCTCGCGGTTCTCCAGCATGTAGGAGACGCCGGACGGCGTGCGGGCATTGTCTTCCAGCACGTAGAATTCGTTCTCGCTGATGCGGACGATGTCGACGCCGATGATGTGGGTGTAGACGCCCGCCGGCGGTCTTACCCCGATCATCTCGGGCAGGAAGGCTTCATTCTTTGCGATAAGATCCTTGGGAACGCGGCCGGCGCGCAGGATCTCTTGCCTGTGGTAGATATCGTCGAGGAAGGCGTTCAGCGCCTGCACGCGCTGCTCGATGCCTTGGGTGAGCCGGCGCCACTCCTGGCCGGAAATGATGCGCGGGACGATGTCGAAAGGGATCAGCCGCTCGGAGGCTTCCTGCTCGCCATAGACGGCGAAGGTGATGCCAGTCTTGCGGAAGACGCGCTCGGCGTCCTGCATTTTCTCGGTGAGCCTGGCCGGGTCCTGTTCCTTCAGCCAGCGATCGTAAGCCTGATATGGTCTTCTCAATCCGGAGACTTCCGGAAGCATTTCGTCGAACGCTGCCAATCGCGTACTCCCCTCTGAAGCCATTTCACTGGCCCGGCCGGAGAAAAGCAAGCGCAATCGGTGATTTGAGAGGCGGCGGCGGCCGCTCTATGCAAATTGCCTAAGATTAGGGCAGCGCGGGCGATGCCGGGTCAGGCCCTGCCTCGCGGGCGGGCATTGCCAGGACGATCAAAACGCCCGGAAGGTGACAATGGTGAAGGTGTCCTTGATTCCGGGCAGAATCTGCACCCTCTCATTGACGAAGTGGCCGATGTCTTCCTCGTCATCGACGTAGAATTTGGCGAGCAGGTCGTAATTGCCGGCGGTCGAGTAGATTTCGGAGGCGATCTCGGCATCGGCGAGCGCGCTGGCGACCTCATAGGCTTTGCCCAGATCGCACTTTATCTGCACGAAAAATGCCTTCATTGCCGATCCTGTAAGCTTCTACGCGAATAAGCGGCCCTTGTGGCAGACTGGCGACGGGCTTTCAAGCATCAGGCTGCACGCGCCTTGGCGACCGCTCGCCGCAATTCCGCGGGTCCGTGTGCCGCTCCGGTACAAGCTGCCGCCGGTAACGAGCATCGGAGTGCTCCTTGGCCGAGCATCGGTCTGGCTATCGGTAGGACCAAGAATCTTCCGGCAGCGATGAAACCGCGGCGCACCGATGCGCGTATGTTAGATTGCGTCAGCAAAGCGAATTCCGGGAGACAGGCCGTGCGCCGCTTATTGTTCGCATTCGCTCTCATTCCAATGCTCATAGCTTCGATGGCCTTCCCCGGCGACGCCGAGATCAAAGCGGCGCAGACGGTCATCGACAGCCAGCTCAAAGCTTTCCTCGCCGATGACGGCGCCACCGCCTACAGCTTCGCGGCGCCGAACGTGAAGCGCATCTTCCCGACAGTCGACACCTTCATGAACATGGTGACCAACGGCTATGCGCCGGTGCGCAGGCCGCAGAGCTACTCCTTCGGCAAGGTCGAGCAGACCGGTCCGGCCTCTATCATCCAGCAGGTGCTGATCGTCGGCCCAGACGGCAAGGACTATGAGGCGGTCTATACGCTGGAGCAGCAGCCGGACGGCAGCTTCAAGATCACCGGCTGCAGCCTGCGGGCATCGACTTCGGTCAGCACCTGAAGCCATTACGTCAATACCGTGCCCTACCGCCCGACATGTCAAACACCGCGCCGGTGTTGAAGCTTGAGGCATCGGAACAGAGCCACAGAACCAGCGCCGCAACCTCTTCCACCGCCCCAAGCCGCTTTAGCGGACTGGTATCGATCATGTCGCTGACGACCTCGTTTCCAAGACGCCGGATAAGATCGGTGTCGATCGGACCAGGAGCGACGCAGTTGACGCGGATGTCGGTGTCGCAGACCTCGCGCGACAACGCTTTGGTGAAGGCTATGATGCCCGCGCTTGCCGCCGAATAGGCCGCGAGGTACGGCAATCCCTCCTTGCCGGCGAGCGACCCCATGTTGACGATGCGGCCGCTGCCTGTCTTGCGCATGATCGGCAAAACTCGATGCGTGACCTCGAACGTTCCAACGAGGTTCACGCCGACGATACGCTGCCACTCGGCCGGATCGAAGGCCTCGAAGCCAAGATAGGGACCAAGATAGCCCGCATTGTTGACCAGAATGTCGACCCGCCCCGTCCTGGCGACGACCTCGCCGAGGGCATTGCTTATGTCCTGCGCCTTGGTCACGTCGACGGTCTGGCTGCGGGTTTCATCGGCCGGCGCAGGATCGACGTCCCATACCCAGACGTCGGCGCCCGATCGTGCCAATTGCGTGGCAACGGCCCTGCCAATGCCCCTTGAGCCACCGGTCACGATCGCCGTCTTGCCGGCAAAGTCGTATGTCACGGTCATAGCTGGTCCCCAGAGGAACTCTGCTCCCGGGCAGCTGGTCCGTCAATCATGGCGGTGGGACTAGATGGCCGGAATGTCGCCCCTCGCCCAGCCTTCCGAGAGCTCCGCCGCGCGCTCCTCGAAGGCTTTGGCCTCGATCGCGGCGCGGATGTCCTGCATCAGCCTCTGGTAGTAGGACAGGTTATTCCAGGTGAGCAGCATCGCACCGAGCGACTCCTGCGAACGCACGAGATGGTGCAGATAGGCGCGCGAATAGTCGCGCGCGGCGGGACAGTCGCTTTCTTCGTCCAGCGGACGCGGATCGTCGGCGTGGCGGGCGTTGCGCAGGTTGATCTTGCCGCGGCGCGTATAGGCGAGGCCATGGCGGCCGGCGCGCGTCGGCATCACGCAGTCGAACATGTCGATGCCGCGCGCCACCGATTTCAAGATGTCGTCCGGCGTGCCGACGCCCATCAGATAGCGCGGCCTGTCGGCCGGCAGTTCCGGGCAGGTTATCTCCAGCATCTCCAGCATCACCGGCTGCGGCTCGCCGACCGCCAGCCCGCCGACGGCATAGCCTTTGAGGTCCATCGCCTTCAGCGCCTGCGCCGAGCGCACGCGCATGACCGCGCTGTCGCCGCCCTGCACGATACCGAACATCGCCTTGCCCGGCTGGTCGCCGAACGCCGTCTTGCAGCGCTCGGCCCAGCGCAGCGACAGTTCCATGGCGCGCTCGATCTCCGTCGGCTTGGCCGGAAGTGCGGTACATTCGTCGAGCTGCATCTGGATGTCGGAATCGAGCAGCCCCTGGATCTCGATCGACCGCTCCGGCGACATCTCGTAAGGCGCGCCGTCGACATGCGAGCGGAAGGTCACGCCCTTCTCCGTGAGCTTCCTCAGCTTCGACAGCGACATGACCTGGAAGCCGCCGCTGTCGGTCAGGATCGGGTGCGGCCAGCGCGCGAACTCATGCAGGCCGCCAAGCTTCGCCACGCGCTCCGCGCCTGGCCGCAGCATCAGATGATAGGTGTTGCCGAGGATGATGTCGGCGCCGACGCCGCGCACCTGGTCCATATACATGGCCTTGACGGTGCCGCCGGTGCCGACCGGCATGAAGGCCGGCGTGCGGATCTCGCCGCGCGGCATCGAAATCACGCCGCGCCTTGCCTTGCCGTCGGTGGCGATGAGCTTGAAAGAGAACGTCTCAGCCATCGAATTCCTTGTCGTGCACCGGCGCGCCGGGTGCTTGTCGGTCGAGCGACTGCCGGTAGCGGATGCATCCGCCCATGAATTTCGGCCAGGGCGGCACAGCGATCGCCGGCTCGGTCCTTTCCGGCAGCAGGTCCCAGAGGTCGGGGTGATGCCAGCACAGATCATGGCCGGTCGCATCGCGGTGGGTGCGGATGCCGGCGCGCAGCTTCTTCACCTCCGCGATCAAAGTGTCGCGGTCCATCGTGTCGAGATCATCGTCCATCGTTCGTCTCCGCTCGGAAAAGCAGGCTGGAGTCGCCGTAGGAGTAGAACCTGTAGCGGCTCTCGATGGCATGCGCATAGGCCGAACGCATCGTCTCCAGCCCGCTGAAGGCCGAGACCAGCATGAACAGCGTCGAGCGCGGCAGATGGAAATTGGTCATCAGCATGTCGGCTGTCCGGAAACGGTAGCCGGGCGTGATGAAGATATCGGTCGGTCCGGACCAGGCCTCGATCCTGCCATCGTCGCGCGCAGCGCTTTCCAGGAGGCGCAGCGACGTCGTTCCGACGGCGACGATCCGCCCCCCCCGCGCTCTTGCTGCGTTGAGCGCATCCGCCGTCTCGCGGCTCACCGCCCCGGTCTCGGCATGCATCTTGTGGTCGGCGGTGTCGTCGGCCTTCACCGGCAGAAAGGTGCCGGCGCCGACATGCAACGTGACGAAGCGGCGCTCGACACCCTTGGCGTCGAGGGCCGCAAACAGCTCCGGCGTGAAATGCAGCCCGGCGGTGGGTGCGGCGACCGCGCCTTCTTCCCTTGCATAGATGGTCTGGTAATCGCTGCGGTCGCGCTCGTCATCATCGCGTTTCGAGGCGATATAGGGCGGCAGCGGAACATGGCCGACCGCGTGCATTGCCTCGTCGAGGAACGACCCTGAAAGATCGAAGCCGAGCAGCGCCTCGCCCGCCTCGCCCTTCTCGATCACCGTCGCATCGAGCTGGCCGAGGAAGCAGGAATTCTGGTCATGGCCGAAATGGATGCGGTCGCCCACGGCGATGCGCTTGCCCGGCCGCATGAAGGCCTGCCAGCGGTCGGGCGCCATCCGCATGTGCAACGTCGCCTCGACCTGCGCCATCGCCTCGCCGCGCCTGCGGATGCCTTTCAGCTGCGCCGGGATGACCTTGGTGTCGTTGAACACCAGCACGTCGCCGTCCTTAAGCAGCGACGGCAGGTCGCGCACGAACCGATCTTCCAAGCCTTCGCCAGGCCCGACGACCAGCATCCTGGCGCTGTCGCGCGGTTCGGCCGGGCGCAGCGCGATGCGCTCTTCCGGCAGATCGAAGTCGAACAGGTCGACGCGCATCAGTAGAGCCGGATGAGCAGCGCTCCGGCGAGCAGCAACACGGCCCCGGCGACGCGGCCAAGCGAGATTTCGCGGACGGCAACACCGAGGAAACCGGCGCGGTCGACCAGCATGCCGGCGATCAGCTGGCCGGCGACCAGGAAGGCCATCAGCGCGGCAGCACCGATACGCGGCGTGAGGATGGTGGAGAGCGTGACATAGAAGCCGCCGAGCATGCCGCCGGCAACGAACAGCCACGGCGCCGGCGCCTTCCAGTCGAGCGAGATGCCCTGCAGCCTGATCACCGCGACCGCGATGATGCCCAGCACGATCGCGCCCGACAGGAACGAAAACGCTGCGGCCGCGACCGGAAGGCCGAGGCCGCGCGCCAGTTGCGAGTTGATCGGCGCCTGGATGGCGATGAAGGCGCCGGACAGGATGCCAAGCAGGGACCAGACAGCGCCCATCATCTCATTCTGCCTTACTTGACGTCGGCCGCGACCTTCAGCGACACGATCTTGTCGGGATCCTGCACCGGCTCGCCGCGCTTGATCTTGTCGACATTCTCCATGCCTTCGATCACCTGGCCCCAGACCGTATACTGGCGGTTCAGGAAGGCGGCGTCGTCGAAGCAGATGAAGAACTGCGAATTCGCCGAGTTCGGGTTCTGGGCGCGGGCCATCGAGCAGGTGCCGCGGCCGTGGTTGGCGTTGGAGAATTCGGCCTTGAGGTCCGGCTTGTCGGAGCCGCCCATGCCCGCGCGGGACGGGGCAAAGGTGGGCTTCGAGGAGTTGCCGAACTTGACGTCGCCGGTCTGCGCCATGAAGCCGTCGATCACACGGTGGAACACCACGCCGT
This sequence comes from Mesorhizobium sp. LEGMi-168a, assembly GCF_058312955.1. Classification (NCBI taxonomy): domain Bacteria; kingdom Pseudomonadati; phylum Pseudomonadota; class Alphaproteobacteria; order Hyphomicrobiales; family Phyllobacteriaceae; genus Mesorhizobium; species Mesorhizobium sp. LEGMi-168a. Next base: position 66,726 of record NZ_JBZEGV010000001.1, on the reverse strand, counting down.
CATAGGCGCCTTCCCGTGCCAGCTCCTTGATGCGGGCGACGTGACCGGGCGCCAGGTCCGGATACATCTCGATGACGACCTGGCCCTTGGTCGTTTCCATGATGAGCGCGTTCTCGCGGTCCTTGATCTCAGCCATGTCAGAAAATCCTTTGAAAATTGAGGGAGTTATTTGCCGTCGGCGGCGATGCGAACCTTGATCATGCGGTCGGGGTCGGTGACCGTGCCGTTATCCGCCTCGTCGCCCTTCTTGATCTTGTCGACCAGTTCCATGCCGCTCTCGACCTTGCCGACGATGGTGTATTGGCCGTCGAGGTTCGGCGCCGGCGCGAACATGATGAAGAACTGGGAATTGGCCGAATTCGGGTCCTGCGAGCGGGCCATGCCGACCACGCCGCGCGTGAATTGCTCGCTCTGCGAGAACTCGGCCGGCAGGTCGGGAAGCTCGGAACCGCCGGTGCCGACGGCCTCAGGGTTGAAGCCCTTCTTCATGTTGCCGAACTTGACGTCGCCGGTCTGCGCCATGAAGCCGTCGATGACGCGGTGGAAGGCGACATTGTTATAGGCGCCCTCACGCACCAGCTTCTTGATCTGCGCGACGTGCTTGGGCGCCAAGTCGGGACGCAGCGCGATGGTCACATCGCCGTCCTTCAGCGTGATGACCACGGTGTTTTCCTTGTCGGCGGCGAAGGCCGGAAAGGATGCCGCCACAAGGCCGGCAAGCACGACAAGGAACGAAGCGAGCTTTTTCAGCTGCATGGTGATCTCCGAAAGTCTTTGTTTGGGTACATGTCGTTACCCCAAAACCGGCATCCACTTTTGGGCGACATGCACTATTTCGCGAATTTGGCGGTGAGCGCGCCGGCAACCGCCGCCGGCACGAACGGGCGGATATCGCCGCCCATCGACGCAATCTGGCGCACAAGTGTGGCGGTAATGGTGCGCACCGAAGGGCTGGCCGGCAGGAAAACCGTCTGCAGCTCGGGCGCCATGGTCTCGTTCATGCCGGCCATCTGCATCTCATAGTCGAGATCGGTGCCGTCGCGCAGGCCGCGGATGATGATCGAGGCGCCGTGCTTCCTGGTGGCGTCGATGACGAGGCCATCGAACGAGACCACCTTGATGCGATCGCTATCGCGGCCGAACTCCGCCTTGGTCGCGGTCTCGATCAGCTTCACGCGTTCCTCGAAGGAAAACAACGGCGTCTTGCCGGGATGGATGCCGATTGCCGCGTAGACGGTATCGGCCACAGCCAGCGAAGCCTTCAAGACATCGAGATGGCCGTTGGTCAGCGGGTCGAAGGAGCCGGCGTAGAGGGCGGTGCGTTCGGTCATGGCAGGCTTCTAGCGAGCCTCTCAAACAAAGGCAAATCCCATTGATGTGCCCGCTCGTGAACCTTTTCACGGACGTGAACGACAGATGAATGCGACGATCACGAACACTTCACGCAGCGTTCACTAGGTTGCCGCTTCAGGAGATGAAACCAAAACACCATCTTATTGTTGTGAGTGCAGGAGAACACGCAAATGCTGATCTACATGCTTGCCACTGCAATGACCATCGTAATGCTCATCGCAACCGCATTCGGGCTGCATCAGGAGGCAGCGCGGGTGCGCGTCAAGGCCAACACCAAGCGGCTCGATGGCTTCGTCGCCCGCAACGTCTACCGCCGCTTCTGATTCCCAGCAACGACCGCACCGGCCCTAAGGCCGGTGACGCTTATTCGGGGCTTCCCTGGCCCGGATCTTCGGCGCCTGCCTCGCCCGACGATGCCTCGTCGGCTTCCTCGTCTGACTGCGGCTCCGAAATCCGCTCCACCGACACCACCTTCTCGCCTTCAGCCGTGTTGAAGATGGTCACGCCCTTGGTGGCGCGGCTGGCGAAGCGTATGCCATTGACCGGCACGCGGATGACCGTGCCTCCGTCCGACACCAGCATGATCTGATCGTCATTGCCGACCGGGAAGGTCGCGACAAGCCGTCCGATCTCGGCCGTCTTGGACACGTCGGTGGCGCGGATGCCCTTGCCTCCGCGCCCCGTCAGACGGAAATCATAGGACGAAGAGCGCTTGCCGTAGCCGTACTCGGTCACCGTCAGCACGTATTGCTCATGCGCCTTGAGCTCTTCGTAACGGCTGTCGGAAAGCTCGGTTTCCTCGCCGATCTCCTCATTGGTCAGCGCGATCTCTTCCTCTTCGCCAGCCGTGCCGGCGGCAAGGCGGCGCTCGGCCGCGGCGCGCTTCAGGTAAGCGGCGCGTTCGGCGGGCGAAGCGTCGACATGCTCGATGATAGACATCGAGATCACGCGATCGGTCTCAGCCATGGCGATACCGCGCACGCCGACGGAATTGCGGCTCTGGAAGACGCGCACGTCGCCGACCGAGAAGCGGATGCACTGGCCGGAATTCGCGGTCAGAAGCACGTCGTCATTGTCGGTGCAGGTCTCGACGCCGAGGATCTCGTCGCCCTCTTCCTCCAGCTTCATCGCGATCTTGCCGTTGCGGTTGACCTGGACGAAGTCGGACAGCTTGTTGCGGCGCACCGTGCCGCGCGTGGTGGCGAACATCACGTCGAGCTCGCCCCAGCTTGTTTCGTCCTCGGGCAGCGGCATGATGGTGGTGATGCGCTCGCCCTGCTCGAGCGGCAGCATGTTGATCAGCGCCTTGCCGCGCGACTGCGGATTGCCGACCGGCAGCCGCCACACCTTTTCCTTGTAGACGATGCCGCGCGAGGAGAAGAACAGCACCGGCGTGTGCGTGTTGGCCACGAACAGCCGGGTGACGAAATCCTCTTCTTTAGTCGACATGCCGGAGCGGCCCTTGCCGCCGCGGCGCTGCGCCCGGTAGAGCGACAGCGGCACGCGCTTGATGTAGCCGGAATGGCTGACGGTGACGACCATGTCCTCGCGCTGGATCAGGTCCTCGTCTTCCATGTCCGCCCCGCCTTCGGCGAGCTCGGTGCGGCGCGGCGTGCCGAACTCGTCGCGCACTGCGATCAGCTCGTCCTTGACGATCTGCTGGATGCGCGCGCGAGACGACAAAATGTCAAGGAAATCAACTATTTCGACGCCGATCTTGTTCAACTCGTCGGCGATCTCGTCGCGGCCGAGCGCGGTCAGGCGCTGCAGGCGCAGGTCGAGGATGGCGCGCGCCTGCTCCTCGGAGAGATTGTAAGTGCCGTCCTCGTTGATGCGATGGCGCGGATCGTCAATCAGCTGGATCAGCGGAGCGACGTCATGGGACGGCCAGCGCCGCTCCATCAACTGCTCACGCGCCGTCTGCGGATCGGGCGCGGTGCGGATCAGCTTGATCACTTCGTCGATATTGGCGACAGCAATCGCAAGGCCAACCAAGACGTGGGCCCGCTCGCGCGCCTTGCGCAACAGGTATTTCGTGCGCCGGCTGATCACCTCCTCGCGGAAGCCGACAAAGGCCTTCAGCATGTCGATCAGCGTCAGCACTTCCGGCTTGCCGCCGTTGAGCGCCACCATGTTGGCGCCGAAGGAGGTTTGCAGCGGCGTGAAGCGGTAGAGCTGGTTGAGGATGACGTCGGCGACGGCATCGCGCTTCAATTCGATGACGACACGGTAGCCCTGGCGGTCGCTCTCGTCGCGAATGTCGGAGATGCCCTCGATACGCTTCTCGCGCACCAGCTCGGCCATCTTCTCGATCATCGCCGCCTTGTTCACCTGATAGGGAATCTCGGTGACGACGATCGATTCACGATCGTTGCCGCGCGCCTCGATATTGACGCGGCCGCGCATGACGATCGAGCCACGGCCGGTCGAATAGGCGTTGTAGATGCCGGACCGGCCGAGCACGATGCCGCCGGTCGGGAAATCCGGGCCGGGCACGATTTCCATCAGCGACGGCAGGTCGATCGCCGGATTGTCGATGATGGCGATGGCGCCGTTGCAGACTTCGGCCAGATTGTGCGGCGGAATGTTGGTGGCCATGCCGACGGCGATGCCGCCGGAGCCGTTGACGAGAAGATTGGGGAAACGCGCCGGCAGCACTTTCGGCTCGCTGCCTGAAGCATCGTAAGTGTCCTGGAAATCGACGGTTTCCTTGTCGATATCCTCCAGCAGCTCATGCGCGACCTTGGTGAGCCGCGACTCGGTGTAGCGCATCGCCGCCGGCGGATCGCCGTCGATCGAGCCGAAATTGCCTTGACCGTCGATCAGCGGCACACGCAGCGACCAGTCCTGCGCCATGCGGACCAGCGCGTCATAGATCGATGCATCGCCATGCGGATGGTATTTACCCATCACGTCGGCGACCGGGCGCGCCGATTTCACATATTTGCGGTTCCAGTGGTAGCCGCTTTCGTGCGAGGCGTAGAGGATGCGGCGGTGCACGGGCTTCAGGCCGTCGCGCACGTCGGGCAGCGCGCGGCTGACGATCACGCTCATGGCGTAATCGAGATAGGAGCGCTGCATCTCCTCGATGATCGAAATCGGCTCGATGCCGGTGGGGCCGCCCTCCGGCCCGCGCGGTGTCTTCTGGTCGGTCAAATCAGGTCACAATCCTGTCGGGAATCACTCACCGCTTATATAGGAAGCCGGGCCGAAACTCCAATGGCGGCCGCACTTTTCCAGAGACAATTTCGGTGGCAATTTCAAATGGATACCGCTGATTGCGACGATTTGGCCAGAAGCCCTTCAGGGGCCGACGCCGTCAGCTTGCGCCTTTGGGCGACCTTTGCCTCACAGGCTCTGACCAGCCGCCGAACCGGACGATTTCGCGCTCGACCGGCAGGCGCGATATGTTCCCGGCGTCTCTCCCATCTCGCGCTTGAATCGGCGGTTGAAGGTCGACAGATCGTTGAAACCAGCATCGAACGCGATCGCCGAGATCGCCTCGTCCGATGCGCGCAGCCGCACCGCGGCCCGGTGCAGCCTGGTCCTCAACAGGAATTGGTATGGCGTCATGCCGGCGACATGCCGGAATGTGCGCAGAAAATGAAACGGGCTGGTCGCCGCGCTGTCGGCAAGCTCGGTCAGCGATAGCGGCTGTTCGGCGTTGAGCTCGATCAGGCGCACCGCCTCGGCGACGCGTTTCTGGTCGCGGCGGCTGGGTGCCGGTGCGATCCCGGGAGAGCCGGTTGTAGCCGCAACCACCGCGCCGGCAATGCGCAGCCCGATCTCCCCGAACGCTTCGCTATCGCCCGTTTCCCGGGCCGCCTCCGCCTGCGCCAGCAACGGCGCCAGCGCCGGCAAGGGCGGCAGGCGTGGGCCGGCGAAGCCGAGCCGCTTTGCACCAGGCATATCGGCGACGATGCGCTCCATATAGGCCGGGGTAAAATGAAAGGAGAGGCAGCGGTCGCCCGCGCCATGCTCATGCCCGCATTCGTAACAGGCACCCGGATTGCCGAGCAGGATGGCGCCGGGCGCAAGCATCGCCGTGCCTTGGTTCGTCCGGTAGCGGAACGTGCCCCTGGTCACGGCGGCGATGCAAAAACTGCGGTGCTCTTCCTCGAACGGCCTGTCGCCGGCAACGGCGGTGCAGATCACGTCGGACACCTGCCAGCCTCGACCCGACGCCAGGTTTTTCGCGGTCGTTGTCATCACGTGAAAGATAGCAATTTTTCCCAAGCGCAGAACCCCGCCCTGCGCCTATTGCTCGCCCTCTCCTGACAAACGAGGCAGCAGCCATGACCGATACTTTTGCCGAAGCCCTCCACAGCAACGCGCCCAAGCCGGACCTCGCCGAGAAGCTGAACCTCTATGGACGTTTCATAGGTGCATGGACATTCGACGCCACGCGCATTCTCGAGGACGGCACCAAGCTGACGGGACGCGGCGAAGTGCATTTCGGCTGGGTTCTGGAAGGCAAGGCAGTGCAGGACGTCTGGATCCTGCCCGCGCGCGATGCCGGCCCCTCGCCGTCACTCGGACCATGGACCTTCTACGGCACGACGCTGCGTGTCTACGATCCCGGCGCGGACGCCTGGCACATTTTCTGGAGCGATCCTCGCAACCAGTACTACAGCCGGCAGCTCGGCCGCGCCGAGGGCGACACGATTGTCCAGATCGGTGCCGACGACAGCGGCTCGTCGGTGCGCTGGAGCTTTTCGCGCATCACCAAGAACTCGTTCCGCTGGCTGGGCGAGCGTTCGCATGACGGCGGCGCGACCTGGCGCATCGAGGTCGAGTTCCTGGCCCGCCGCGGATGAATGGATCTCGATAGCCGTCGACAAATCGTTCGGAATGAAAGGTCGCGATCCTTCGCGCCCCCCTCTGCCCTGCCGGGCATCTCCCCCACTTGGGGGGAGATTGGCAGTTTCGGCGACGGCGCTCTCTCTGCAACGTCGGAGATTGGCGAAAGCCGGCGCGACATCTGATCTCCCCCCTTGTGGGGGAGATGTCCGGCAGGACAGAGGGGGGCGCTGTCCCGCCTGCTTTCATAGCTCCGCGCACCATTCCCCTTCCGCCTGTTTCCAGGGCCCCGGCTTTGCTCTACCAATTGCAGAGCTTGGGCGTCGCCCGGCGGGAGGGGAACCAGCGATGCCGAGCTTCGACAGCCTGTTCAACGCCTTCGTCACCATCCTGGTGACCATCGACCCGCCCGGGCTGGCGCCGCTTTTCCTCGCCGTGACGCGCGGCATGAACCGCGAGGAGCGCCAGCAGGTTTCGGTGCGCGCTTCGGTGATCGGCTTCCTGGTGATGGCGCTGTTCGCCGTCGCCGGTGCTTCGATCCTGTCCGTGTTCGGCATAACGCTGCCGGCCTTCCGCGTCGCCGGCGGCTTCCTGCTCTTCTTCATCGCCTTCGAAATGGTGTTCGAGCGCCGCCAGGACCGCAAGGAGAAGATCGGCGACGTCGCCATCACCAAGGACATGATCCACAACATCGCCGCCTTCCCGCTGGCGATACCGCTGATCGCCGGCCCCGGCGCGATTTCGGCGACCGTGCTGCTGTCGGGACACTTCGAGGGCTTTGGCGCTCAAGCCGCGCTGGTCGGCATCATCGCGATCTGCCTTGTCCTCACCTATCTGGTGTTCGTGCTGGCCGAGCGCATCGACCGCATCCTCGGCCAGACCGGCCGCTCGATCCTGACGAGGTTGCTCGGGGTCATCCTGGCGGCGCTGGCAGTGCAGTTCGTGGCGGATGGCGTCAGGGCGCTAATGGCGACCTGAGCAGCATCCCTACTGCCTACTGCCTACTGCCTACTGCCCTCTCTCCCTTATTTCTCAGCCGTATCAACGACTTCGAAATCATGCGTGACTGTGGCGGTCTTGGCCATCATAGCGGTCGCCGAGCAGTATTTTTCGGCCGACAGATCAATCGCCCGTTTCACCTTGTCGCGCGAGAGCGCCCGGCCCTTGACGATGAAATGCATGTGGATGCGGGTGAACACGCGCGGCTCGGTCTCGGCCCGGTCGGCATCGAGCTCGACCACGCAGTCCTCGACCGCCTCGCGGCCTTTCTCGAGGATATGGACGACGTCATAGGCCGAGCAGCCGCCGGTGCCGATCAGCACCAGCTCCATCGGGCTCGGCCCCGGCGTCCGGCCCTCCGGCCCATGCGCCGTGCCCAGCACCACCTTGTGACCGCTGCCGGACTCGCCGACGAAGGTGCGTTCCTCGACCCACTTTACGCGTGCTTTCACTGTAGTCTTCCTTGTGAGGTTATGATCGCCCTACTGGCCGAACACGACGGCGTGCATGACGCGGCCTGGCAGCAGCGTGAAGATGCCGGCGCCGATCAGCGCGAACAGATAGAGCTTTATCATGGCGCCGCGATGCGCGGCCACCTTATGGGTGTGCGCGTACCACACCGCCAGCGGCGCGGTGACGATCACCAGGATCGACAAGATATGGATCGGACCGAACGGCCCGATCAGGCGTATCTGCCGGATCCAGAAGCTCGAGATGGCGACGACCAGCATCAGCGCGGCCCAGACATAGCCGAGCACGCGGTGGCGCGGCGTGCCTTTCGGCAGAGCCAGTTGCGCTCCGCCTATCGCCAGCGCGGCAAAGGCGGCAAACGCGTGCCACGGAATAGGGGGCGGCGCCGACAGCAGCGGTCCGAGCGACATCGCGCCTACCCCTTAAATGGTCATGTCGTGAGGCTTAGAACGGGATCTCGTCGTCCAGCTCGCGCGACGAGCCGCCGCCGCCACCGCCCCTTGAGCCGCCACCGCCGCCGCGGCTAAACCCTTCATTCGGGCCGGACTGGCCGAAATCGGAGCCGCGGCTGCTGCCGCCGCCGCCGGCATAGTTGCCGACCTGGCCGCCGCCCTCGCCGCGTGCGTCGAGCATCTGCAGTTCGCCGCGGAATTTCTGCAGCACGACCTCGGTCGTATAACGGTCGTTGCCGGTCTGGTCCTGCCATTTGCGCGTCTGCAACTGGCCCTCGACATAGACCTTCATGCCCTTCTTCAGATACTGCTCGGCCACCTTGGCGAGCTGGTCGTTGAAGATGACGACATTGTGCCACTCGGTCTTTTCCTTGCGCTCGCCCGAGTTCTTGTCGCGCCAGCTTTCCGACGTGGCGATGCGGATGTTGACGACCGGATCACCCGAATTCAGGCGGCGGATTTCAGGGTCCGCCCCGAGATTGCCGACCAGAATGACCTTGTTGACGCTACCCGCCATCGTACTTCTCCGCGCTCATCCGAAACAAATTTTAAGTCGCTCACCTTACAGCCTGTGGGTGGCCCATGCCCGCAAAGGCTGGCTTTTCCCACAAGGTTTTTGTTCTCTTTTCGTTCTAGTCGCAACCGCCGGTTCTGTCAAGGAATGTCAGCAAGGTAAGGCGCGGCCAGCATATCTCGATATGGCGATCAAATAGCCGCTTGCCAAATCGATAAGTATCGACTTATGCTTTTGTCATGATCGAAACAGAGATTTTCCGGGCGCTGGCCGATCCGACTCGGCGCGCCGTCTATGAGCGGCTGGCAGCCGGCGAGATGACGGTGTCGGAGCTGCGCGCCGGCATGACCGTGTCGCAACCCGCGGTCTCGCAGCACCTTGCCGTGCTGCGCGGCGCCGGCCTCGTGGCGGAGCGACGCGCCGGCCGCAACGCCTATTACCGCGCCGAGCCGCAAGGGCTCGATCCGCTGCTCGGCTGGATCGAACGCTACCGCGCCTTCTGGCCGGAGCGCATCGAGAAACTGAAGACGGTTCTGAAGGGAATGGACCAATGACGGCGACAAAACACCCGAAAGCGACCGACGCGCCGCTCAGCTTCGAATGCGAGCTTCCCGATCCGCCGGAAAAGGTCTGGCGGGCACTGACCGAGCCGGAACTGCTCGCCGCCTGGATGATGCCGAACGACATGAAGCCGGAAACCGGCAAGCGCTTCGCCTTTGCCGGACCGGACGCGCCGATCGAATGCGAGGTGCTCGAGGCCGAGCCCGGCAAGCTGCTGCGGTATTCCTGGCGCGAGCGGCCGAGTGCAGAGGATGCCGACCGGTTGCCGGCCTTCGACAGCTTCGTCACCTTCACGCTGGCGCGCGCGGCCTCCGGCGGCACGCATCTTCGCATCGTCCATGACGGCTTCGTATCGGCGGCGCAACCTGTCCTCGCCGTTGCAGGCGCAGGCTGCAGGCTCTCGCTAAATGCACGCAAGAATCCAACCGCCGCCAATACGCCATGCATGATGCTGCGCGCGGCTTGACCAACGAGAACCAAGGAGACCTGCCATGAGCGCCCTGGCCAATCTGGTGCCGATGGTGATCGAACAGTCGAGCCGCGGCGAGCGCGCCTTCGACATTTTCTCGCGGCTGCTGCGAGAGCGCATCGTCTTCATCAACGGCGAGATCAATGACGGCGTGTCGGCGCTGGTCTGCGCGCAGCTTCTGTCGCTGGAATCGGACCATCCCGACAAGGAGATATCGATCTACATCAACTCGCCGGGCGGCGTGGTGACCAGCGGCTTCGCTATCTACGACACGATGCAATACATCTCCTGCCCGGTGTCGACGGTCTGCATGGGTTTTGCCGCCTCGATGGGCTCTTTCCTTTTGATGGCCGGCTCGCCCGGCCGGCGCATCGCGCTGCCCAACACCAGGATCGTGCTGCATCAGCCGCTGGGCGGCTTTCAAGGTCAGGCTTCCGACATCCAGCGTCATGCCGAGGACATCCTGCGCACCAAGCGCCATATGACGGAGCTCTATGCCAGGCATTGCGGCCGGAGCTACGAAGAGGTCGAGCGCACGCTCGACCGCGACTATTTCATGACCGCCGAGGAAGCCAAGGCCTGGGGTCTCGTCGATCACGTCTACGACACCCGCAAGAAGGCGGCCTGAGGGACGCGCGGCGATTTGATTGCCGCGTGTCTGGCCTCGCTCCCGACGCGCCTCTATAGTCGGCGGATGATCTGTTCCTTCAAGAAACCGGCTATTGCCGTTGCCGCGCTCGCCAGCATCCTGATGGCCGGCGCAGCCTTCGCGAACGACAGCTCGGCGCAGAAGCTGCCTGGCGTCAGCAGCGACTATCGCATCGCCAAACCTGCCCCGCAGCCTGAGCCGGACGATGCGCAGCCTGCCGGCGGCAATGGCACGTTCAAGATCGGCGACACCGATGTCAGGATTTCCGGCAGCATAACCATCGACATGGCAACGGGCGGCATCAGGCCACCCAATCACTGATCGGGCGAGTTGACTGGCTGCGGGATACGAGCGGTTGCGAGATACGAGCCTGCGCTCTGCCCTCAAAATTTAAGCCCCGCCACTGCTTCCGCAGGTGGACGGGGCTTTCATGGATCTGAAACCCAACTTTAGCCGGGAGTGGACTGCCGGCGTTCTGTTTCGGATGCAACGCGGCTTTCAGCCGACGATCCGACTATGGTCTCTGATTGTACGGAATCGGCAGGTCACGGTTTGTCGGGTTGGCGCTTGCGCCCCACCCTGGCACTTATGCCCGCCGCGGCTCCATCTACTCGTGGAGCCTCAAGGGACTGTCCGGTGGCGTCATGCTCCGCTCCTTCTGTCCGTTGCGACCATTGTCTTACGAAGCTCTAGTCGCGAACGCCTGCGGCGTCTCGCAGGCCACCTTGGGGTGGCGAGGCCATCGACAGACGGCCGGCCTCGCTGACGCCCCGACACTGCTCCCGTGAGTCGGCGGCGTCAACCGTTGAATAGCCGGTTACCGAAAAATGTGATTGCTTGGAGGTTACGTCCAGGTAAGTCAAATGCCGCCTGCCGATTGGCGGTTTTGCGGCCGCTGTTTCCACAGCGCTTCTCGCGATTGTTTCCACAACGCTTTGTCAGGAGCGTGTTCGGCCTTTGTTCTTTCCGCTTGCCCGCCCACGCGAAAGACGGTTAAACGCTTTTGTCGAGAATTGTGGCGTCTCTCGACGCAGCGGCGAAATTACCTACATAAGGGATGGCCGGGACAACCCCGCCCAATCCAGCAAATTCCAGACCTGAGGCGGCGACCGGCGATGGCCGACCAAAAATACCTTTCCATTCGCGGGGCGCGCGAACACAATCTGAAGAACGTCGATCTCGACCTGCCGCGCGACAGCCTGATCGTCATGACTGGACTGTCGGGATCCGGCAAGTCGTCGCTCGCCTTCGACACCATCTATGCCGAGGGCCAGCGTCGTTATGTCGAAAGCCTGTCGGCCTATGCCCGCCAGTTCCTGGAGATGATGCAGAAGCCGGACGTCGACCAGATCGACGGTCTGTCGCCTGCCATCTCGATCGAGCAGAAGACCACTTCGCGCAACCCGCGTTCGACGGTCGGCACCGTCACCGAGATCTACGACTATATGCGCCTGCTGTTCGCGCGCGTCGGCATCCCTTATTCGCCGGCCACCGGCCTGCCGATCGAGAGCCAGACCGTCAGCCAGATGGTCGACCGCGTGCTGGCGCTGGAGGAAGGCACGCGCCTCTATCTGCTGGCGCCGATCGTGCGCGGCCGCAAGGGCGAGTACCGCAAGGAACTGCTGGAGCTGCAGAAGAAGGGTTTCCAGCGCGTCAAGGTCGACGGCGTCTTCTATGAGATCGCCGACGTGCCGGCGCTGGACAAGAAATACAAGCACGACATCGACGTCGTCGTCGACCGCATCGTCGTGCGCGGCGATCTGGCCACGCGGCTTGCAGACTCGATGGAAACCGCGCTGAAGCTCGCCGACGGCCTCGCCGTGGCCGAATTCGCCGACAGGCCGCTCGACGCCCGCCAGACCGGCGAGGACTCGGTCAACAAGTCGAAGAACGAGACGCATGAGCGCATCATGTTCTCGGAAAAATTCGCCTGCCCGGTGTCCGGCTTCACCATTCCGGAAATCGAGCCAAGGCTGTTCTCCTTCAACAATCCGTTCGGCGCCTGCCCGACTTGCGATGGGCTTGGCAGCCAGCGCGCCATCGACGTCAATCTCGTCGTGCCGGACGAGAATGTCTCGCTGCGCGATGGCGCCATCAGCCCGTGGGCGAAGTCGACCTCGCCCTATTACGCGCAGACGCTGGAGGCGCTCGGCAAGGCCTATGGCTTCAAGCTTGGCGACAAGTTCAAGGATTTGAGCGCCGAGGCGAAACAGGCCGTGCTGCACGGCACGGGCGAGCGCGAGATCACCTTCCAGTACGACGACGGCCTGCGCTCCTATAAGACCACCAAGACGTTCGAGGGCGTCATCCCCAATCTCGACCGGCGCTGGAAGGAAACGGAATCGGCCTGGATGCGCGAGGAGATCGAGCGCTTCATGTCGGCCACCCCCTGCCCCGCCTGCAACGGCTATCGGCTGAAGCCGGAAGCACTGGCGGTGAAGATCGCCGGCAAACATATCGGCGAGGTCACCGAACAGTCGATCCGCAAGGCTGACCAGTGGTTCACCGACCTGCCGGCGCAGCTCAACGAAAAGCAGAACGAGATCGCCGTCAGAGTGCTCAAGGAAATCCGCGAGCGGCTGCGTTTCCTGAACGATGTCGGCCTCGACTATCTGACGCTGTCGCGCAATTCCGGCACGCTGTCGGGCGGCGAGAGCCAGCGCATTCGTCTCGCCTCGCAGATCGGCTCGGGCCTGACCGGCGTGCTCTATGTTCTGGACGAACCGTCCATCGGCCTGCACCAGCGCGACAATGCGCGCCTGCTCGATACGCTGAAGCACCTGCGCGACATCGGCAACACGGTGATCGTCGTCGAGCATGACGAGGACGCCATCCTGCATGCCGACTATGTCGTCGACATCGGCCCGGCCGCCGGTATCCATGGCGGAGAAATCATCGCGCAGGGCACGCCGCAGCAGATCATGGCGACGCCCGCCTCGATCACCGGCAAATATCTGTCGGGCGAGCTGGAAGTGGCGACGCCGGAAGTGCGCCGCGAGGCGAAGAAGAACCGGCGCATCAAGGTCGTCGGCGCGCGCGGCAACAACTTGAAGAACGTGACGGCGGAGATCCCGCTCGGCACCTTCACCTGCGTCACCGGCGTGTCCGGCGGCGGCAAGTCGACCTTCCTGATCGAGACGCTGTTCAAGGCGGCCTCGCGCCGCATCATGGGCTCGCGCGAGCATCCGGCCGAACACGACCGCATCGAGGGCCTGGAATTCCTCGACAAGGTCATCGACATCGACCAGTCGCCGATCGGCCGCACGCCGCGTTCCAACCCGGCGACCTATACCGGCGCCTTCACGCCGATCCGCGACTGGTTCGCCGGCCTGCCGGAAGCCAAGGCGCGCGGCTATCAGCCGGGCCGCTTCTCCTTCAACGTCAAGGGCGGCCGCTGCGAGGCCTGCCAGGGCGACGGCGTCATCAAGATCGAGATGCACTTTCTGCCCGACGTCTACGTCACCTGCGACGTCTGCCACGGGAAGCGTTACAACCGCGAGACGCTGGACGTGCTGTTCAAGGGCAAGTCGATCGCCGACGTGCTCGACATGACGGTCGAGGAAGGCGTCGACTTCTTCTCGGCGGTGCCCGGCGTGCGCGACAAGCTGGAGACGCTGAAGCAGGTCGGCCTCGGCTACATCCATATCGGCCAGCAGGCGACGACGCTGTCGGGCGGCGAGGCGCAGCGCATCAAGCTTGCCAAGGAACTGTCGCGCAAGGCGACCGGCAAGACGCTCTACATCCTCGACGAGCCGACCACCGGCCTGCACTTCCACGACGTCGCCAAGCTCTTGGAAGTGCTGCACGAGCTGGTCGACCAGGGCAACACCGTGGTGGTGATCGAGCACAATCTCGAGGTGATAAAAACCGCCGACTGGGTGCTCGATCTCGGCCCCGAAGGCGGCGACGGCGGTGGCGAGCTGGTGGCATCCGGCTCGCCGGAAGCGATCGTGCGCGAGAAGCGCAGCTACACCGGCCAGTTCCTGAAGGAGCTTCTGGAGCGGCGCCCCGGAGGCAAGCGCGAAGCGGCGGAGTGATGGCGAACACCGGGCTCGTCTCCGTCGAAAGCCGCTTCGGCGTGGCCGAAACCATCGACCGGCTGGTCGAGACCGTCACCCGTGCGGGATTGCGTGTCTTCGCCCGGATCGACCATGCCGCCGGCGCGCATGAAATCGGCGCGCTGTTGCGTCCGACCGAATTGCTGATCTTCGGTCATCCCAAGGGTGGTACGCCGCTGATGCAGGATGAGCAGCTTGCCGGCATCGACCTGCCGGTGAAGGCGTTGGCCTGGGAGGACGCACAAGGCAAGGTCTGGTTGTCCTACAACGATGCGCATTGGCTGGCCGAGCGGCATGGGCTTGGCGACGCCAGCCAGGATGCCGTTGCGGCCATTTCGGCGGGCATGGAAAAGGTCGTCGCGGCCACGGCTGGAGTCAATCAATCATGAGACTGGCCTGCCCCGAAGATCTTGCCGCCGTCGCTTCGCTGACCACGGCCGCCTATGCTCCCTACACGGCCCTGTTCGGCGCGCCGCCGATACCGGTGACGGAAGACTACGCGCCGCGCATCGAGCGCGACGAAATCTGGCTGCTGGAAGAAGGCACCGAACTCGCGGGGCTGATCGTGCTCGAGCGGCATTCCGATCACGCCATGATTTTCAGCGTCGCCGTCGCGCCGGCCTTCCAGGGCAGGAAGCTCGGCATCAAGCTGCTCAATTTCGCCGACGAGCAGGCCCGGCAGTGGCATCTGTCGGAGGTTCGGCTCTACACCAATTCGCGGATGGAGCGGAACATCGCGCTCTATGCGGCCTATGGCTATCGCGAGACCGGCCGCCGGCCCAATCCGTACCGGCCGGGATGGACTGTCGTCGACATGGCCAAGCCGGTCGACAAAGCCGCCTGATCGTATTTTGCAACTGGGAGGAAGACGATGACCAGCCAAGGAAAGATCCGCTCCGGCATGGGCGGCTGGACCTTCGAGCCGTGGGACACCTCCTTCTACCCGGACAAGCTGTCGAAGGCGAAGCAGCTCCACTACGCCAGCCGCCAGGTGCCAAGCATCGAGGTCAACGGCACTTACTATTCCAGCTTCAAGGAGCCGACCTTTGTCAAATGGGCAAGCGAGGCACCCGACGGCTTCGTCTATTCGCTCAAAGGCAATCGCTTCGTCACCAACCGCCGCGTTCTCGGCGAGGCCGGGGAATCGATGATGCGCTTCCTCGGCTCCGGCGTCGCCGCGCTCGGCGACAAGCTCGGACCGATCCTTTGGCAGTTCGCGCCGACAAAAAAGTTCGATGGGGACGATTTCGAAGCGTTCCTCAAACTGCTGCCCGAGAAGCAGGACGGCGTGCCGCTGCGCCATGCGCTGGAAGTCAGGCATGACAGCTTCATCGTGCCGGAATTCCCGGCATTGGCGCGCAGATACAACGCCGCGATCGTCTATGCCGACCACGCCAAATATCCGGCGATCGCCGACGTCACCGGCGATTTCGTCTATGCGCGGCTGCAGACCGGCAGCGACGACAATCCCGACTGCTACACGCCGAAGGGGCTCGACGAATGGGCGGCGCGGGTGAAAACCTGGGCGGAAGGAAAGCAGCCGGCCGATCTGCCGCGCGCCGACCCCAAGACCGACGCGCCGGTCAAGCCGCGCGATGTCTTCGTCTACTTCATCACCGAGGGCAAGGTGCGCGCGCCGTTCGGCGCTATGGCGTTGATGAAGCGGGTGGGTTGAGACCTACTGCGGCTATCCGTCGTCATACGTCGGGATCCGGCACTAAGGCCGGCGCACCAGTGTCCAGCAGCCCTGCCGGAACCTACGGGATATCATGACCGTTTTGCCTTTGCGGGCACCGGGCGGGAATTCCGGCCCGCTATCTCGCCGAAGGCCCATCTTCCGAGGGAAAGCGAGGAACGATGGCAGTCATTCTCATTGGGGCGGTGCTCACCGTTGCCGGCGTCGTGTACATGGCAGGGGCCGCGCTGAGGCGCGGACAACTGAGTGACCCAGCACCTACAGCGCCGGACCGCCCGGCGCCGAGCTTGGCTACACCGGGCCCGACACTCGAGCCGCGGCGGCGCGGACTCGGTTTCCTCGGCCTGTCGCAGAATTGGCCGGGTCTGCTGATGATGGCGGTCGGCATCATCCTGCTGTTGTCGATGGCGGTTCTCTGAGTCAAAGCATGTGTCCCGAGGTTTCGGGACAAAGGCATGCGTATAATCAAAAACCTAAAGCGCACGGAGCGAATCCGAAAGATCGCGACGCGCTTTGGGAAATTATGGCATCTTCGCTGCTATCGTAACGTAATCGATACTTCCTTGCCGCACTAATGCACCTACGCCAGGTTGCAGAAACCCGGCGCCGGCAAGGACGGGTGCATGCTGCTCGACTACAACTCATTGCTGCTGGCCGTCGGCTTCTCCGCCGCCTGCCTTAGCCTGACCCTGTTCGGAACCTGGCTGACCGCCCGTTCCGACAAGTTCTTGCTGACATGGGCAATCAGCGTGCTGGCGGTGGTAGTCGAGGTCTTTGTCTATGACGCCTATATCGAAGCGCCCGGAACGGCTCTCGGCGTCCTGACGCTAGCGCTGTTGCTGCTCGGCTTCTCGGTGATGCTGGGCGCCGCCTACCAGTTCCGGACCGGCCACTCCCCGCTGCCGCGCATTGCGCTTGGCGTCGGCATCTCCTTCGCGCTGGCGCTGCCGCCCATGGCGCTCGGCTATGACGGGCTGGGCTTCATGCTGGAGAATTCGCTTGCGGCGCTGCTCCTGTTCGGCACGGCGCATGACTATTGGAAAGGCCGCGCGGAGGCGCCGGCGCAGCTAATTGGCGTGGCGCTGCTCTACTCGCTGACCGCCGCGTCCTTCGTGCTGTGCGCGGCCGTTTTGGCATGGGATGGCAAGCTGGTGCTTGGCCACGCGCCGAACAACTGGGCGGAGGATCTGAGCCTGGTCATCGTCATCGCCTCGATGACCGGCATCGGCGCGCTGTCGCTGGCGCTCAACCAGGGGCGGCTCGCGCGCCATCACAAGCGCGAGGCAGAGACCGATGCGCTGACCGGTCTGCTCAACCGCCGCGCCTTGTTCGACCTGCACGGCAAGATACCTGTCGGCGCCTTCATGGCGGTGGTGGTGTTCGACCTCGACGGCTTCAAGGCGATCAACGACCAGTACGGCCACGCCGCCGGCGACGAGGTGCTGAAGGTGTTCGCCGAAGAACTGTCCGGCAATCTGCGCCCGAACGATGTCGCTGCCCGCATGGGCGGCGAGGAATTCGCGCTGGTGCTGAAGCGCGCTTTGCCCGAGATGGTCGAGAGCACGGCCGAACGGATAAGGATGGCGTTCGCGACGCGGACGATCGAAACCGAGACGGGTCCGTTGACATGCACGGTGAGCGCCGGTTTTGCGTTCGGCAGCAACGAAGGCACGAGCTTCGACAAGGTGCTCAGCGCCGCCGACAAGGCGCTTTACGCAGCCAAGCGCGGCGGCCGCAACCGCGTGCTGGACATCCGCCGCTGTGCTTGAAGCTTGGAGCATGTCTCCCGAAAGTGGGAACCGGTTTCGGGGCAAAGACATGCGCAAAATCAAAACCTAAAGCGCATGAGCGAATCTGAAAGATCGCGATGCGCTTTAGAAGCGCAAGTCGTCAGTGGCGTCCGATCACTTCGTTGTAAGCATCGAGGTCGACGTAAAACACCTTGGTTATTTCTCCGAGCAGATCGTCCTCGTCATAGCCTTGCGACATCAGGATGTTGATCGCCGTCATGATATCCACGCGTTCAGTGAGGCGTCGCTTCTGATAATCCTCGACAAAACGTTCCATCGCCTTCCCCTGGCAAGTTCTTTGTTGGACGCATTGACCGACAATCACTGTGGGGAAAGCTAGGCGGGCTTGCTTGCATGGAACTTGCCGGGCGCGCCCGCGCCCCCCTTCATTTTGCGACTGGCACGGAATGCGGCCGACTCACCAAGGCCAAGAAAAGACTAGCATGCAGCTTTGGAGGCGCCAGAGTTACGCGGGGCTGGGCGGGAGAAATATTGGCCTTGCTATCGATCGTGATGTCGGCCGAAGTCGAGCAATCGATTCTAGACTGTCAGGAACTTCCGCACATCCGCCCGGTCGAGGTCCTCGGCCGGACCGGTGTGCACGATCTGGCCGCGGTCCATGATATTGACCTCGTCGGCGAGCTCGCGGCAGAAGTCGAGATATTGCTCGACCAGAAGCACGGCGATCCCCGCCTGGTCGCGCAGATAGCGGATGGCGCGGCCGATATCCTTGATGATCGACGGCTGGATGCCTTCGGTCGGCTCGTCGAGCACGAGCAGCTTCGGCCGCATCACCAGCGCCCGCCCGATGGCGAGCTGCTGCTGCTGACCGCCGGACAGGTCGCCGCCTTGTCGCGACAGCATCTGCTTCAGCACCGGAAAGAGCTCGAAGACATGGGCCGGAATGTTGCGCTCGGACCGCCTCAGCGGCGCGAAGCCCGATTCCAGGTTCTCGCGTACCGTGAGCAGGGGAAAGATCTCCCTGCCCTGCGGCACGAATGCGATGCCCGACCGGGCGCGGTCATACGCCGCGCTCCGGTCGAGCGCCTTCCCCTCGAAGGCAACGCTTCCGCTCGTCAGCCGGTGGTGGCCGACGATCGATCTCATCAAACTGGTCTTGCCGACGCCGTTGCGGCCGAGCACGCAGGTGATCTTGCCGGCGCCGGCGTTCAGCGAAACGCCGCGCAAAGCCTGGGCGGCGCCGTAATGGAGCGTGGCATTGGAGACTTCGAGCATGCTCAGCCCCTTCTCCAGCGCTTCAGAAAAGCGAAATCGAAACGATAAAACGGAACCCGCCAGACCATGCTCATCGCCCCAGATAGACTTCGACGACGCGCTCGTCGGCAGAGACGAAATCGAGCGTGCCTTCCGACAGCACCGAGCCCTCATGCAGGCAGGTGACCTTGACGCCAAGCTCGCGCACGAAATGCATGTCGTGCTCGACGACGATCACCGAATGGTCGCGGGCGATGTCCTTGAGCAGCCGCGCCGTCTCCTCGGTCTCGGCGTCGGTCATGCCGGCGACTGGCTCGTCGACGAGCAGCAGCTTCGGGTCCTGCGCCAAGAGCATGCCGATCTCCAGCCACTGCTTCTGGCCGTGGCTTAGATTTGCGGCGAGCTCGTCGCGCTTGTCGCCGAGGCGGATGATACCGAGGATGTCGTCGATGCGCCGCGCTTCGTCCGCCGAGCGGCGATGGAATAGAGCCGGGAAGATCGAGCGCGGCCCCTTCAGCGCCAGCATGAGATTGTCCTCGACGCTGTGGCTTTCGAAGACGGTCGGCTTCTGGAACTTGCGGCCGATGCCCATCATGGCGATCTCGGCCTCGTCATGCCGAGTGAGGTCGACCTGGCCGTCGAAGAACACCTCGCCCTCGTCCGGCCGCGTCTTGCCGGTGACGATGTCCATCATCGTCGTCTTGCCGGCGCCGTTGGGACCGATGATCGCGCGCATCTCGCCCTTGTCGAGCACAAGCGACAGATTGTTGATGGCGCGAAAACCGTCGAAGGAAACCGAGACGCCGTCGAGATAGAGGATGGTGTTTGATTTGCTCATGATCGCTCACTCCGCCGGCTGCGGCTCGGCGCCGGAAGCGGACCAGGCGCCCGGGGTCCTCGCCGCCGAGCGCACGATCTTCGGCTGAGGCTCGTGCGCATCGACGCCGGCTTCCGCGGCGAGCGAGGCAGCGCGCAATGCCTTGGCCTTGCCGCGCCACGAATCCCACATGCCGACCACGCCTTTGGGCAAAAACAGGGTGACGGCGACGAACAGCCCGCCCAGCGCGAACAGCCAGAATTCCGGCAGCACGCCGGTGAACCAGGATTTGCCGGCATTGACGAGCAGCGCGCCGATGATCGGACCGACGATGGTGCCGCGCCCGCCGACGGCGGTCCAGATCACCACCTCGATCGAGTTGGCCGGCTCGAACTCACCGGGATTGATGATGCCGACCTGCGGCACGTAGAGCGCGCCGGCGATGCCGGCCATGACAGCCGAAACGGTGAAGGCGAACAGCTTGACGTTCTCGGCCCGCCAGCCGAGGAAGCGGGTGCGGCTTTCGGCGTCGCGCACAGCCATCAGGAGCTTGCCGTATTTGGAGCGCACGATCGCCGCGGTGACGAAGACGGCCAGCGCCAGCGTGACGGCGCTCGCGGCAAACAGCGCCGAGCGCGTCGCATCGGCCTGCACGTTGAAGCCGAGAATGTCCTTGAAGTCGGTCAGGCCGTTGTTGCCGCCAAAACCCATGTCGTTGCGGAAGAAGGCCAAGAGCAGCGCATAGGTCATCGCCTGCGTGATGATCGACAGATAAACGCCGGTGACGCGGCTGCGGAAGGCGAACCAGCCGAAGACGAAGGCAAGCAGGCCCGGCACGGCGAACACCATGAGCGCCGCGACCCAGAAATGGTCGAAGCCGTGCCAGAACCACGGCAGTTCCTTGTAGTTCAGGAACACCATGAAATCGGGCAGGATCGGATTGCCGTAGACGCCGCGCGAGCCGATCTGGCGCATCAGATACATGCCCATCGCATAGCCGCCGAGCGCGAAGAAGGCGCCGTGGCCGAGCGAGAGAATACCGCAATAGCCCCAGACGAGATCGAGCGCCAAGGCGAGCAGCGCATAGCAGAGATATTTGCCGAGCAGCGCCACCATATAGGGCGGCACATAGAACGCGCTCGTCGGCGAAACCGCAAGGTTGAGCAGCGGCACGACGACCGCCGCAGCCAGCAGGACCAGGACGGTGATCGCGATGCGGCGGTCAGCGCCGAAGAGGCGGGAGGCGATCATGCTTCCACCGCCCTGCCCTTGAGCGCGAACAGGCCGCGCGGGCGTTTCTGGATGAACAGGATGATCAGCACCAGCACGACGATCTTGCCGAGCACGGCACCGGCATAGGGCTCGAGGAACTTGTTGACGATGCCGAGCGAGAAGGCGCCGACCAGCGTGCCCCAGAGATTGCCGACGCCGCCGAAGACGACGACCATGAAACTGTCGATGATGTAGCCGCGGCCGAGATTGGGCGAGACGTTGTCGATCTGGCTGAGCGCCACACCCGCAATCCCGGCAATGCCGGAGCCGAGCGCGAAGGTCAGCGCGTCGACCCATGGCGTCCTGATGCCCATCGACGCGGCCATGCGGCGGTTTGCGGTGACGGCGCGCATCTGCAGCCCCCAGGGCGTGCGCTTCATAACATAGAGGAGCACCGCGAACACCAGTAGCGCGAACACCAGGATCCAGAGCCGGTTCCAGGTGACGGCGAGTTGGCCGATGTCGAACGAGCCCGACATCCAGGACGGATTGCCGACCTCCTGGTTGGTCGGCCCGAAAATGGTGCGCACCGCCTGCTGCAGGATCAGCGAGACGCCCCAGGTGGCCAAAAGCGTTTCCAGTGGGCGGCCATAGAGAAAGCGGATGATGCCGCGCTCGATGGCCAGGCCGACAAGTGCTGAGACGAGGAAGGCGAGCGGCAGCGCGATGACCAGCGACCAGTCGAAGAGGTTCGGAAACGAGGTGCGGATCACCTGCTGGACGACGAAGGTGGTGTAGGCGCCGAGCATCACCATCTCGCCATGCGCCATGTTGATGACGCCCATGACGCCGAAGGTGATGGCGAGGCCGATCGCCGCGAGGAGCAGCACCGACCCCAGCGAGATGCCGTACCAGATGTTCTGGCCTGCATCCCACAGCGCCAGCGTCGAATTGATGTGGCCGATGGCAGCGCTCGCGGCCTCCTTGACGGCGCCCGGAGCATTGGCATCGACCGACGTCAGCAATGAAAGCGCGTCGCGATCGCCCCGCGCAGCGATGACCGAGATGGCCGCGAGCTTGTCGGCTTCGGGCTTCTCGGAGACGAGGATTGAGGCCGCGCGGGCCTGCTCGAACAGGGCCTTGACGCTGGGATCGGTCTCGGCGGCGATCGCGGCATCAAGCGGCTCGATGTTCGCTGCGTCGGGGGTCTTGAACATGGTCGCCGCAGCGGCGAGGCGCACGCCCGGGTCCTTGGCGCGCAGTGTCAGCGTGCCCAGCGCATCGCGGATGACGCGGCGCAGGCCGTTGTTGACCTTGATCTTGGTGAGGTCAGCCTTGGCGGCATCGGCGGATTTCTCGCCGCTCAGCGGATCGAGCAGTTCGATGCCGCCACCGGCTTCCTTGCCGACGAAAACCTGGGAATCGGCCTTGCGGATATAGAGATTGCCGTCGGCGAGCGCCGAGAGCGGGCGTTCGACCGCCGGATCGCCGCTCGCGGCAAGCTCGCGCACCACGGCCTCGGTCGCTGAGAAATTGGCGACTGCCGCAAATTTGGCGATCACGGCGCGAAGATCGGCTTCGGCCGCGCTGGACGGCAATAGGCTTGCCATCGTCAGCAGCATCATCAGCCCAATCGCGCGCAAAAGGATCATCGTCTTCGAGCGGCTCTCAAAGGTTGGAGGATTTTGCCCGGGCGAGGTGAGGCCCGCCCGGGCAGTGGTCTAGGATCGCGGGGCCACACCGCAATCCGACAGACCTGGGGGTCACGGACCAAGGTCCGGACCGTGATCAGTTGGTGCCCTTGCCGCCGCACTTGCCCGTGGCGACGTTGAAGTTGCCGCAGCTCAGCGGGGCGCGCCAATCGGAGATCAGCTCCTTGGAGTCAGGCAGGTAGTCGGACCATTCGTCGCCCATGACGAGGCCGGGCGTCTGCGAGACGGTCTCGAACTGGCCATCGGCCTGGATCTCGCCGATCAGCACCGGCTTGGTGATGTGATGGTTCGGCATCATCGTCGAATAGCCGCCGGTCAGGTTCGGCACCGACACGCCGACCATGGCGTCGATGACCTTGTCCGGATCGGTGGTGCCAGCCTTCTCGACCGCCTTCACCCACATGTTGAAGCCGATATAGTGGGCTTCCATCGGGTCGTTGGTGGTGCGCTTGTCGTTCTTGATGAACTTGTGCCAGTCGTCGATGAACTTCTTGTTCTCGGGCGTATCGACGCTTTCAAAGTAGTTCCAGGCGGCGAGATGGCCTACCAGCGGCCCGGTATCGAGGCCGGCCAGTTCTTCCTCGCCGACCGAGAAGGCCATGACCGGGATGTCCTCGGCCTTGATGCCCTGGTTGCCGAGCTCCTTGTAGAACGGCACGTTGGCGTCGCCGTTGACGGTCGACACGACGGCCGTCTTCTTGCCGGCCGAGCCGAACTTCTTGATCGCCGAGACCTCGGTCTGCCAGTCGGAGAAGCCGAACGGCGTGTAGTTGACCATGATGTCCTCGGCCGGCACGCCCTTCGACTTGAGGTAGGCTTCGAGGATCTTGTTGGTCGTGCGCGGATAGACATAGTCGGTGCCTTCGAGCACCCAGCGCTTCACCGAGCCGCCATCGGCGCTCATCAGATAGTCGACGGCCGGAATCGCCTGCTGGTTCGGCGCCGCGCCGGTGTAGAAGACGTTGCGCTCGCTCTCCTCGCCCTCATACTGGACGGGGTAGAACAGGATGTTGTCGAGCTCCGAGAACACCGGCAGCACCGACTTGCGCGACACCGAGGTCCAGCAGCCGAACACCGCCGCCACCTTGTCCTTCGAAATCAGCTCGCGTGCCTTTTCGGCGAAGAGCGGCCAGTTCGACGCCGGATCGACGACGACCGCCTCAAGCTTCTTGCCGAGCAGGCCGCCCTTGGCGTTCTGCTCATCGATCAGCATCAGCATGACGTCCTTCAGCGTCGTCTCCGAAATCGCCATGGTCCCCGACAGCGAATGGAGGATGCCGACCTTGATCGTGTCGTCGGCCGCCCTGGCCGGGGACGACATCGCCAGGCCGGTGGCGATCACGCCGGCCGAAAACATTTTTGTTATTGCCGAGAAATTACCCCTCATGTTCCACGCTCCCAAGCTGGTTGTTTTGCATCGCAACATAGCGCTGCAAGCGACGTGCCAAACGTGGAAGCGTGAGGGGGTGAAGAGCGATAGATAAGTATTTACAATCGGTTATCGGATAGCCGTCGAACTTGTTGAGTCTTCGGGGTGAATACGGATTGAGAAAACTTTGCGCATCTCTGCCTATATTTTGCCCAAATGGTAAAAATGCCTAAACTTTGATCTCGGCTCTGCATACGGCAATCGGATCGCGGTTGCGAGACGATGGCAAAATGGGGCAAGGTCGCCGCGCAAACGAGCGACGTCATGGCCTTACGCATCATCCTGAGCTTCCTGCTTCTCTTGTCCGCCGCCGGCGGCGCCCGCGCCGACTTCACCGACGGCAAGCTGCCCGACGGGACCTATCACTGCGAGGTGTATCTGCTCGGCCTGTTCCTCAACCTCGGCGACATAACCATCAAGGGCAATGTTTATAGCGGCCCGGTGACCTTCGGCACCTCGGGAACCTACAATTATCAGATGGATGCCAATGGCGAGATCAGCTGGCTCGGCCCGCTCGGCGGCTACACCAGCGGCGGCAACTCGATCTCGCTGACGCAAGCGACGCTGGATGATCCGGCCGGCCCCTCCTTCGACATCATCCTGAAGCAGCAGGACGGCGCCTTCACGGCTTCGACCTGCACCAAAAGATAGCGGTGGCAGCGCCATCAGCGCCTGCCATCCCCATTCCGCCCTCTCATGTCATCCGGATGTTGCCGAAGCGGCTTAGGCAGCGGCTGTCGTCAACATCCACCCGAGAGGCAGAAACGATGGCCAACTCCCCGTCCTCACCCTCCCCCGTCATTCGCGACGTCATTGCCGCGCGCGTCTCGCGCCGCGAGCTCCTCAAGGGCGGCATCGCCTCCGGCGCGCTGATTGCCGGCGGCAGCTTCGTCGGCTCCTTGTTTGCCGGCGAAACACATGCGGCAGCCGCTCAATCCACCCTCGGCTTTCCCGAACTGAAGCGGGTCTACGACAAGACCCACGCCGCCGCCGAAGGTTATGAGACGACCATCGTCGCGCGCTGGGGCGATGCGCTCGCTGCCGGCCTGCCCGAATTCGACGGCAACAAGGTCGCGGCGGAAGAGCAGGAGAAGCGCTTCGGTTACAATTGCGACTACATCGCCTTCATGCCGCTGCCCAAGGGTTCGGAGAATTCCGACCACGGTCTGCTCTGCGTCAACAACGAATACATCTCGCCGAATGTCATGTTCCCCGGCATGACCGAGGACGACGCCGGCAAGACGATGACCAAGGAACAGGTCGATCTCGGCCTCGCGGCGATGGGCCATTCGATCGTCGAGGTGATGCTCAAGGACGGCAACTGGTCGATCATCGAGGACAGCCCGCTCAACCGCCGTATCACCGCCAACACCGAGATGGTTGTCTCCGGTCCCGTCGCCGCCCATGCGCTGCTGCAAACCTCGGCCGACGCCACCGGCAGCAAGGTGCTGGGCACCAGCTACAATTGCAGCGGCGGCGTCACGCCCTGGGGCACGGTGCTGACCTGTGAGGAAGGCGTTTCCGACCTCTTCGGCGGCGACCCCAAGAAGGCGCCGACGGCCGACATCCTCGACCGCTACGGCTTCGACGGTTCCGACATCTACGGCCGCGGCCGCTTCCATGACCGCTTCAACATCGACAAGGAGCCGAACGAGCCGAACCGGTTCGACTGGGTGGTCGAGATCGATCCCTACGATCCGCAGTCGAAGCCGGTGAAGCGCACCGCGCTCGGTCGCATGTCACATGAGGCCTCTACCGTCGTGCGCAACAAGGACGGCCGCATCGTCGTCTACATGGGCGACGATGATTATTTTGAGTACATGTACCGCTTCGTCTCGGCAAAACCTTACGATCCGGCGAACCCCGCCTCCGGCAAGGATCTTCTCGACGACGGCGTCCTGTCGGTGGCGCGTTTCGACGGCGACGGCACGATGAGCTGGCTGCCGCTGATCCACGGCCAGGGCAAGCTCACTGCCGAGAACGGTTTTGCCGACCAGGCCGAGGTGCTTCTGAAGACGCGCCTTGCCGCCGATGCGCTCGGCGCGACGCCGATGGACCGGCCGGAGGACATCGAGACCAATCCGGTTACCGGCCGCGTCTACGCCGTCATGACCAAGAACAAGAAGCGTGACGAATCCAAGATCAACCCGGCCAACACGCGGCCGGAAAACCTGTGGGGCCACATCGTCGAACTGATCCCGCCCGGTGGCCGCGGCCCCGACGCCGACCATACCGCCGACAAATATGCCTGGGACCTGTTCGTGCTCTGCGGCAACCCCAAGGACGCCAAGGTCGGCGCCACCTTCCATCCGGACACGTCGGATAATGGCTGGTTTGTCTGCCCCGACAATATCACCTTCGATCCGGCGGGCCGGCTGTGGGTGGCGACCGACGGCGCCAACGATTTCGACCTGCCGGACGGCGTCTATGGCGTCGACACAGAGGGTGCTGCGCGTGGGTTGCCAAAGCTGCTCTTCACCTGCCCGCACGGCGCCGAGGCGACCGGACCCTGCTTCACGCCCGACGGCACCACGCTGTTCCTCTCCGTCCAGCACCCGTCCGAGGATGCCGAGACGCTGGACAAGGCACAATCCCTATGGCCCGACTTCAAGGACGGCCAGCCGCCGCGACCGTCGGTGGTCGCCATCCGCCGCAAGGATGGCCAACCGGTCGGCGCATAAGCGGAAGGATACAAAAAAGGCGCGGAACCCTTTCGGGCCCCGCGCCAGCAGGCAGTCGGGAGGACTAGATGCTTTTCGCCGACATCTGCGCGGCGATGTAGTCGGCCTGGCGGATGGCCAGCGACACGATGGTCAGCGTCGGGTTTTCCGCGCCGCCGGTGGTGAACTGGCTGCCGTCTGACACGAACAGGTTCTTGATGTCGTGCGCCTGGCCATGCTTGTTGACGACGCCGTCGGCCGGCTTCTCGCTCATCCGGTTAGTGCCGAGATTGTGGGTCGACGGATAGGGCGGCGTCGGGAAAGTCCTGGTTGCCCCGACCGCCGCGTATAGCGCCTGGCCTTGGCTGTAGGCGTGGTCGCGCATCGCCGTATCGTTGGGATGGTCGTCGAAATGGACGTCGGCGATCGGCATGCCGTGCTCGTCCTTTTCGCCCTTGTGCAGCGTGATGCGGTTCTCCTCGCGCGGCATGTCCTCGCCGACGATCCACAGGCCAGCCATGTGGTCATAGTGGTCGAGCGCCGTGGTGAAGGAGCGGCCCCAGCCGCCGGGGTTGAGGAAGGCGGCCATGAACGGCAGGCCGAGCGACAGCGTCTCCATCTCGTAGCCGCCGACGAAGCCGCGCGACGGATCGTGACGCGCCTCATCTCGGATGATGCCGGCCATGGTGGTGCCGCGATACATATGCACCGGCTTGTCGAAGATGGCGTAGACCGAGCCGGTCGTATGGCGCATATAGTTCTTACCCACCTGCCCCGATGAATTGGCGAGCCCCTGCGGGAACTTGCTCGATTCGGAATTGAGCAGCAGGCGCGGGCTCTCGATCGAATTGCCAGCGACCGCGACGATGCGGGCCTTCTGCTCCTGCAGCTTGCCGTCCTTGTCGGCATAGACGACGCCCGTCACCTTGCCGGAGGCGTCATGGTTGATCTTGATCGCCATCGAATTCGGCCGCACCTCGAGATGGCCGGTGGCCTCGCCTTTCGGGATCTCGGTGTAGAGCGTCGACCACTTGGCGCCCCATTTGCAGCCCTGGAAGCAGAAGCCGGTCTGCTGGCAGGAATTGCGGTCGTCGCGCTCGACCGAATTGATGGCCATGTTGCCGGTGTGGCATTCCTTGTAGCCGAGCTTGTCGGCGCCGGCCTTGAGCACCTTGAAGTTGTTGTTGCCGGGCAGCCGCGGCCAGTCATTGGTGCCGGTCACACCCATCTTGGCTTCGGCCTTTGCGTAGTATGGTTCCATTTCGGCGAGCGTGACCGGCCAGTCGATGAGGTTCGCGCCTTTCACCTTGCCGTAGCTCGAAAGCGCCTTGAATTCGTGCTCCTGGAAGCGCAGCGACGCGCCCGCCCAATGCGTGGTCGAGCCGCCGACCGACTTGACGATCCAGGCCGGCAGGTTCGGAAAATCCTTCGCCACCCGCCAGTCGCCCGAGGTGGTGCGCTTGTCCTTCCAGGCGAGCTGGGCAAACGAGTCCCACTCGTCGTTGATGAAATCCTCGTATTCGTGACGGGCGCCCGCCTCGAGGATGACGACGTCGATGCCTTTCTGCGCCAGCTCGTTGCCCAGCGTGCCGCCGCCGGCGCCGGAGCCGATGATGACGACCACGCCGTCGTTCTTCAGATCAAATGATGCTGCTGCCATGGTTTCCTCCCATGAAATCGGTCAAAAGCGGTTCAAGAACAGAGCGGCTCAGAGCCACTCGATGTCGTTGAAGCCGCGCGCGATGTAGCCGCCCTTGGAGTAGGATTCGCCCTCGTAACCGAAGATTGGCCACACCTCCTTCTGGTTGTAGAGGCTGACGACGAGGCCGCCGCGCACCGCCTGGAAGAACGGCGTCGTCTCGATGTCCTTGAGCAGCGCGACACGCTGCTCTTCCCAGCCAAGGCCGCGATAGCCGCCCTTGCCGGCCTTCTTGTCGAGATCGGCGATGCCCTTTTCGATCAGCTCCTTGTGGGCCGGATCCTTGGCGGCCGTCTCGTCATGCCCCTTGACGGCGATGGCGTAATATTTGTCCGGCACCTGATCGTGCGGGTAGATGTCGCGCGCCACCTGGATCAGCGTCGCCATCGTCTCCGGTTTCAGCGCCGAGGTTTCCAGCCCCCACGCGTGCTCGGGGCTGATGACGGCGCTGCCGGAAATGATAAGAAGCGCGCCTGCGCCGCCGCGTTTGAGAAGCTCGCGCCGCGAAAGGCCAGGCTTCCTTTCAAGAGGCTGCTTCCCTTCATAGATCGTGACCATAATTTCCTCCCTGCTTGCTGTTCGCATCCTCCTCGGATGCCGTTGCTGGCGCCGCGCCGGTCCGCGCGGCATTTGTCCCCTATTGGAAGCGCCCTCCTCGCTGCAGGACCTCGATCTTGTAGCCGTCGGGGTCCTCGATGAAGAAGAAGCGGGCGATGAGCGCTCCGTCGCGGTTGAACTCCACGATCTTCTTCGGATTGAGCCCAAGAGCGCCGAGCCGGTCGTGCTCGCTGTCGAGATCGGCGACGGACACGGCGAGGTGGCCGTAGCCGTCGCCGAGCGCATAAGGCTCCGTCCGATCCTTGTTGACCGTCAGTTCGACCTCGAACGGCGAGTCGGCATTGCTGAGATAGATCAGCGTAAAACTCTCGAAATCGAGCCGCTGCGCGACGTCGAGGCCGAAGGCCTTGTTGTAGAAATCGACGGACCGGGCCTCGTAGAGAACCCGGATCATGGTGTGGATCGCCTTCGCCAAATCGGTCTCCGCAGCTTTGGTGCTCTGAAGCCGATTATGCGCGCCGGCGAAAAAAGGTGGTGGCAGCCGATTACCACGCATGCTGCTGGAAAATGCGTAGTGTCGCGCCAGTTTTGCATCTCGCCCCGAAACGCGTCGCGACGCATTCTGAGGACGAAAGTCTGATTGCCGTCACCGGCTGTCAGGCCGAAGATGAAAGCGCAGGCAGTGTTCAAGAGGCGCCAACGCTCAATCGGCGCCCAAGACCAACAAGAATGGGAGGTAACGATGTGCAGAGTCTTTGCCGGACAAGATCCGGAAGGCTACCGGCAGATCAATCGGTCGATCCGCATAGACGGACATTCGACGAGCATCCAGCTCGAGGCGACGTTCTGGGCGCTGCTCGACGAGATCGCCGAAAGCCAGGGTCTGACGACGCCCAAATTCATCTCGACCCTCTATGACGAGGCGATCGAGATCAACGGCCAGATCCCGAACTTCGCCTCGATGCTGCGCACGACCTGCGCGCTCTATCTGCGCGGTCACCGGCCAGCGGCGCAGGAGCTGGCCGCACTCAAGCGCGAAGCCGCCTAGCTTGCCGCCGCGACCTCAAGCGCCAGCCGCGTCATGTCGGTGAACAGCGCCTGGCGTTCGGAATAGTCGGTCTGCTCGTCCGTGGCGACGTGGTCGACCACGGTCAGCAGCGACAGGGCGCGCGCGCCGAACTGGGCGGAGATGCGGTAGAGCGCGCTGGTTTCCATGTCGACCGCCAGCGCGCCGAGCGTCCTTGGCTCGTCGAACCGGGCACGGCCATCGGGATGGTGGAACACGTCGCTGCAGATGGTCAGTCCAGCGCTGCAGGCGATGCCGAGATCGGCAGCGCGCTGCAGCGCCAGCGCATGCAGCGCCTCATCCGGTCCTGCCGGCTGGTAAAGTCCGAACACTTGCCCGCTGATTGCTCCCTCGGCGCGCACGGCGCTGGAAATGACCACACCGCGCAGTGGAACATCTTCCGATAGGGCGCCGCATGTGCCGGTGCGGATCAGCGTCTTCACCCCATGATAGTCCAGCAGCTCATGGGCGTAGATCAGGAAGGACGAGACGCCGATGCCGGTTGCCTGGATGCTGACGGGCTTGCCGCGAAACCTGCCGGTGAAGCCGAGGGCGCCCCGGCGGCGATTGACGCAGCGCGGCGCCTCGAGAAAAGTTTCCGCCATCCATTGAGCACGCTCGGGGTCGCCGGGCAGCAGCACCGTTTCGGAATAGTCGCCCCTGCCCGCCTCGATGTGCGGCGTCACGCTACCTCCCTGTCATGCAAACTTACCCCGCCCCATCATGGCAGGCTCGCGGCAATGTGCAAGCGATAGCTGTTTTAGGATTCCAGCACATCCTTGACGATGGTCGCCAGTTGCTTGAGCGAGAACGGCTTGGGCAGGAAACCGAAATGCGCGTCGGCGGGCAGGTTTTTGGCGAAGGCGTCCTCGGCATAGCCGGAAACGAACACGAACTTGATGTCCGGCTGCCGTTTGCGCAACTCGCCGAGCAGCGTCGGCCCATCCATTTCCGGCATCACCACGTCGGAGACGACGATGTCGACCTTGCCGCCGAGGGCCTCGAAGACCTCCAGCGCCTCGACGCCGGACGACGCTTCATGGACCGTGTAGCCGCGCGAATTCAATGCCCTGACGCCGCCCATGCGAACGGCATCCTCGTCCTCGACCAGAAGCACGGTCGCCGAACCTGAGAGATCCTTGACGGTATCGGCCGACTTGGCCGGCACCGCGGCAACCGCCGCGGTGTCGGCAGGCTCGCTCGCCTTCTTCACCTCCGCGACGTGTCGCGGCAGGAAGATGCGGAACACCGTCCCCTTGCCGACCTCGGAATCGCAGAAGATGAAGCCGCCGGTCTGCTTGATGATGCCGTAGACCATCGAGAGGCCAAGGCCTGTGCCCTTGCCGACCTCCTTGGTGGTGAAGAAGGGTTCGAAGATCTTCTTCAGCACGTCCGGCGCGATGCCGCTGCCGGTGTCTTCGACTTCGACAAGCGCATAGTCGGCCGGGGCAAGCTCGCGATAGGCGAAGGATCTGCACTCGTCGGTCGTGACGTTGCGGGTGCGCACGGTGAGGTCGCCGCCGGCGGGCATCGCGTCGCGCGCGTTGACGGCGAGATTGACCACTACCTGCTCGAACTGGCCGATGTCGACCTTGACCGGCCACAGGTCGCGGCCGTGATCGATCTTCAGACGGATGTCGTTGCCGACCAGACGGGCGAGCAGCATCCGCAGATCGGCGAGAACATCGGTCAGGTTGAGCACTTCCGGCCGCAGCGTCTGCTTGCGCGAGAAGGCGAGCAATTGTCGAACCAGGGACGCCGCGCGGTTGGCGTTCTGCTTGATGTTCATGATGTCGGGGAAGGACGGGTCCGACGGACGGTGGTTGGTGAGCAGGAGGTCCGACGCCATGATGATGGCGGTGAGCACGTTGTTGAAATCGTGCGCGATGCCGCCGGCAAGCTGGCCGACCGCCTGCATCTTCTGGCTCTGCGCCATCTGGCCTTCGAGCGCTTTCTGCTCGGTGGTCTCGACCGCGTAGACGATGGCGGACTCCTCCACCCCTTCGCCGCCGGCGCCATCGGCAACGGCGTTGACGTAGAAGCGGATGTGGCGCTCGTCATTGCCGGGCAGCAGCGAGTCGATCGGCTCGATATTGGCCTGCCGCTGCCGCGCCTTTTCGAAGGCGGCGGCGAAGGCCGGCCGGTCGCGCTCATGTATTACGGTCTCGAAGCGCACGCGCCTGTCTACCGCGTCGCGGTCGACGACGGACGAAAACAGCGACAGGAACGGCGCGTTGGTGCGCAGGATGCGCCCGCTGGCATCGACGCCGGCGATCGCCATCGGCGTCGAGTTGAAGAAGCGGGTGAAACGGACCTCCGAGGCGCGGAGGTCGGCGGAAGCGTCCTCGCCCTGGGTGCGGTTGAGCACGATGGTGCGGGTCGGCCCGTTCACGCCTTCGCGGCTCGCCGAAACGCGATGCATGAAGCGGACCGGCAGCGCCTGGCCGCTCATTGTCGTGAGATCGAGGTCGATGACGGCATTGCGCGTGGTGCCGGGATCCGCCTTGACCGAGCGGACGAGCGCCATGCCGTCGCCGGCGACGATTTCCGGCAGCGTCACCGCGCCCGGGGTGAAGCTGGCAAGGTCGATGCCCAGCCATTCGGCAAGGGTGGCGTTGATATAGGTGACGCGGCCTTCCTGATCGGCCGAGAAGAAGCCGGCCGGGGCGTGGTCGAGATGGTCTATCGCCTTTTGCAGGTCGAGGAAGAACCGCTCCTGCTCCGCCCGCTCCTGCGAGATGTCGGCGATCTGCCAGGCAAGCATCGGCAGCCGCTGGCCCGGCACGTTGAAGGCGCGGGCCCGAGTGCGGTACCAGCGCGCGCCAGGCTCGGCCCCGGGCTTGATCGACTGCGCCAGCCTGAATTCACCGTCGCCGGCCTGGCCGTCGCGCAGACCGGACGCCAGCCGGTAGATGGTCATCGAGGCCTCGGGAACATCCGAAAGCAGCCCTTCAACCGTCTTGAGATCGGCTGCCGAAGCAGCGCCCGTCATGTCGGCATAGGCCCGGTTGGCGTAGATGACGCGCCCCTTGGTGTCGGTGACCAGGAGACCTTGCGACATGGAATCGACGAAGGCCTTCGACAACTCGTCGCCAGTGGAGCGCGGAGCGATCTGCACGAAGCCGATCGCCGTCGCAAACAGGAAGCCGACGCCGATCATGGCGAGCACACCCAGCATGCCGAGCAGGAAGGGATCGCCGAGGCGCTCGCGGAACAGCCCGAAGACGATCGCGGCGCCGGTCAAGACGACGATGAAGATGATGAGCCTGGTGACGGCGCCCGGACGCGTGTTTTGGTCGACGATCGGTACCGGATAGAAATCGCCGCGCGTTTCCTTGGCCATGTGCCCCCTGCTCGTGATTCCGATGCCCCGACACCCGCGAACGGCCGGTTGAATCACATTCTCCTGTAGCGGAAAAGGTCCAGACGGCAAATGTCCGATAAAATCAACGATTCATGTTTCAAACTGTTCACGATGCGTGATGCGAACTTGCGGTCGCTAGTCCCAACGGTCTAGTGTCGCCTCACCTCACAAATGGCGATTGGGTGCACCGATGCTGCAGTGGCTGGATAGCGTGGCGGGTCCGGGTTATGTCGCTGCAATCCTGTGGACGTTTGCAGCCCTTATCCTGCTGGTCGTCGTCCTGCTCGTCATCAAGGTGGTCCGCAACCTTACCTTCGGCACCTTCGTTGCCGGCGGCAGGAACCGCAAGACGCGGCTCGCCGTCATGGACGCCACTGCTGTCGACAGCCACCGCCGGCTGGTGCTGGTGCGGCGCGACGATATCGAACACCTGATCCTGATCGGCGGCCCGACCGATGTCGTGGTCGAACGCGACATAAGGCTGGCCGCGCCCCGCCGCCCGGCGCTGACCGGCGACAGCGGCCAGCAGCAGGCCGCCGCGCCGCGCCCGCGCCCGCCACAGCCAGCGCCGGCACCGGCGAAGCACCCGCCGCCGCCGGCGCCAACTGCCGAGCCCGCGCGTCCGCGCACGGCAACTTCCGCGCCCAAGCCAACGGCGCCGAGCCAGCCGACGGCGAAAGTCATGCCGCTCCCTGCCTATGGAGCGAACGGCAGCGTCCGGCATGCCCCGCCGCCGCCCTCCAACGACTCGATCGACGATACGCTGATGCACGAACTCGAGGCATCGCTGGACGAGTCGCCCCCCAAGCCGGCAAGCAGCAAGCCGGCAGCAAAACCTTCGCTCGATGACGAGATGACCAAACTTCTCGGCGAGCTTGCCAGCCACAAACGCTGACCCGGCAATACACGGCCTGATAGCCAGTGGCTTACCGGCCTGGAAGCGTTCGCGGCAGGTCGAACCACGGCAACACGCTGTTTTCGAACCTTGTCATGGCGCAGATCCGATCCCCGGACAGGGTCAGCACGATGAGGCCGATCCCATGGCTGATGCCGTCGGATCCGCGCAAATAGGCGCCGAAGGCCGGCTGTCCGTTGGCCCTGGTCGCCACAAGGTCGAACCTGCGCCCCGCGCCGAAAATCCCGGCGCAGAAACGGGCCACAAGAGCTCGCCCCTGATATTCGAGCGGCATTGGCGGCATCGAAATGAACACATCGTCGGTCAGCAGCGTCACCAGCGTGTCGACATCGGCGGCTTCATAGGCTCCGACGAACTTCGCCACGATCGCCCTCTCCTGCGCCGAATGGGCGACAGGCGGCGGCTCACGACCGGCGGATGGCGGAGGCCGCCGCCGCAGGCCGGCGCGCGCTCGCTTGAGGGCGCTGTTGGCCGATTCTACAGTCGAATCCAGCATTTC
The DNA here is from genome assembly GCF_058312955.1 of Mesorhizobium sp. LEGMi-168a. NCBI lineage: Bacteria > Pseudomonadati > Pseudomonadota > Alphaproteobacteria > Hyphomicrobiales > Phyllobacteriaceae > Mesorhizobium > Mesorhizobium sp. LEGMi-168a. The sequence goes on along the minus strand of NZ_JBZEGV010000001.1, from coordinate 31,767 downwards.
GGCGACTTCCTTCGCACCGAAACCAAGAACATCGCGCAGGATAAGCACGGCGAGCTGGCGAGGCGGCAGCACTTGCATGGCGGTGACGAAGGCCAGTGAAATGGACTCCGTCCGCTCGTAGAGCGCATCCGGGCCGAGTGGCGCCTCGAACGCGCCGTTGAGCAGGCTGTCGGGAAACGGCTCCAGCCAGACGACCTCGCCGAGCCCGGTCGGCTCGGGCGGTTCGACGCCGGGAATGTCCCACGCCTTTGCGGGCCGCCGGCTGGCGGTGCGCCGGGCGTTGAGGCAGCGGTTCGTGGCGATCCGGTAGAGCCAGGTGCGCAGCGAGGCGCGCCCTTCGAAGCCGTGGAACCCCTGCCAGGCCGAGAGCAGTGTGTCCTGAAGGGCGTCTTCGGCATCCTGGAAGGACCCGAGCATGCGGTAGCAATGCAGCTGTAGCTCGCGCCGATGCGGCGCAATCAGGTCCCGGAACGCTTCACCATCGCCTGCCCGTGCCTTCTCGATCAGATCGGCCATGCTCGTCATCGCGCTCTCCCGGCTTCCCGTCGCTTCTTCCCGTTAGACACCGGCTCCGGCCTGAAATGGGCGGCGCCCCGTTTTGCGGTGCGCCCAGTTTTGCGGTGCGCAGGTGTCTTTATCTGCGTGTGGCTCCAACGCGCCGATGCGTTCGAGCGGCCAGGAAGCAAAAATCGAAAGGAACAGGACATGTTGCTAAAGGGCAAGATTGCGGTGGTCTATGGCGCCGGCGGCGCCATCGGCGGAGCCGTCGCGCGCGCATTTGCAAGCGAGGGCGCCGAGGTCTTTCTGACCGGGCACAGGCGGGCGCCCGTCGAGGCCGCCGTGAAAGATATTGTTTGGGCCGGTGGCGTCGCCGAGGCCGCGGTGGTCGACGCGCTCGACGAGCCGTCGGTGGCGACCCATCTGCGATCGGTGGTCGACAAGGCCGGCCGCATCGACATCTCGTTCAACGCCGTCGGCGTGGCGAATGCGGCGATATTGGGCGTGCCGCTGGCCAAGATGGACGTCGAGCAGTTCGCGCTGGCAGTCGGGGCCTATACGACCTCCTACTTCCTGACCGCGCGCACGGCGGCGACCCATATGATCCCGCAGAAATCCGGGGTGATCATGACCGTCACCGCGCTGCCGGCGCGCATCGGCACCCCGCTCAACGGTGGCTACGGCCCGGCGCAGGCGGCCAAGGAAGCCCTCACGCGGGATTTGTCCTACGAGCTCGCGCCGCAAGGCATTCGCGTGGTCGGCCTGCGGCCGCACGGCATTCCCGAGACCGCCACGATGCGCGATATCTTCGAGCTCAAGGCGGAGGCTTCGGGCATGAGCTGGGACCAGTTTCAGGCTTATCTCGCCGGCACGACACATCCCAAGCGTGCGATGGCTCTCGACGAGGTGGCGAACATGGCGGCCTTCATGGCCTCGGACCGGGCGAGCGGGATGACGGGAACCACCGTCAACCTGACCATGGGTACCCTAAGCGAATAAGCGGCCTACGAAGGCCGCTTCCACTGCCTGCCGAAAACAAAAAATGGCCGGCGATCCCGGCCATTTTTGCAAATTTCATACCGGCCCGCGTCAGTCGTCGCGATAGACCTTCTCGCGGCGCTCGTGGCGCTCCTGCGCCTCGATCGACAGCGTCGCGATGGGGCGGGCATCGAGCCGCTTCAGCGCGATCGGCTCGCCGGTTTCCTCGCAATAGCCGTAGGTGCCTTCGTCGATGCGCTGCAGCGCGGAATCGATTTTCGAGATCAGCTTACGCTGGCGATCGCGGGCGCGCAGTTCGATGGCTCGGTCGGTTTCGGAAGAGGCGCGGTCGGCCAGGTCGGGGTGGTTGGCGTTTTCCTGCTGGAGGATTTCGAGGGTTTCACGCGCTTCGCGGAGGATGTCGTTCTTCCATGTGATAAGCTTCATGCGGAAGTAAGATTTCTGCCGTTCGTTCATGAACGGCTCGTCTTCGGAGGGTACGTAATCGGCGGTAGCGATATCGTTCATTCGACTCACCCAACAACCCCAAATTTGGCGCCTATATATTCGCGGACCGAAGGCTGCACAAGCGCAATCGGCGACAGTTTCACGCAATTGTTAGTGCGGGGGAGGCCAGCACAGACAGCGCCTTTCGCAGTAAGGGCACAGCCGAATTCCTGTACGATTCGCTATGTTTGAGCGATGCCGGCCATTGTGCATGGGACGCTTCTCGTGGCTAATCCCATAACGCCTTGGGCGGATTTTCGTTGCTTGGCAGCAGTGAGGGATCGGGTTGAGCAGACTTTATCTGTTGAGGCATGCCAAGGCCGGATGGGCGCTGCCCGGCGTTCGCGACTTCGATCGTCCGCTCGACGAATCGGGCATGGCCGACGCCGAGGCGATGGGCGATGCCATGCGGGCCCGCAACTATGTGCCCGATGTCACGCTTTGCTCCAATGCCAAGCGGGCGCGGCAGACGCTCGAGGGTCTTGCGGGCCGCACCGACACCGGCCGGGTGCTGTTCTTCGACACGCTCTACAGCGAGGATGCCGCCGGCTACCTCGACATCATCCGCAAGAATGGCGGGGCCGGCTCGTTGCTGGTGATCGGCCATAACCCGATGACGGAGGATCTCGCCATGGCGGTGTCGGGCGACGGCGACGAGACCGCGCGCGGCATGCTGAACCACGGTTTTCCGACCTCCGGCCTCGCCGTGGTGCGCTTTCCCGGCGATCTCGATGAAGCAGGCCAGGGCAATGGCTATCTCGAAGCCTTTCTGACCCCCGCCGATCTCTGACACCATTTCAAACGCCCTGCTCAAGGCCTATATCGGACCCTGACGGGCGACCCAGAGGCAGATTTGGCATCATCGCTGACCACTTTCACCGACGAGGCGAGAATTGCGCTCGACACGTTGTCGGGCCGCGCCGCGGAGCTCTTCTCTCCATCGCTGCGCCTCGGTGTCACCGGTCTTTCCCGCGCCGGCAAGACGGTGTTCATTTCCGCCCTCGTGCACAACCTGATCCATGGCGGCCGGCTGCCGCTGTTCCAGGCGCAAAAGTCGGGTCGCATCGCCCGCGCCTTCCTCGAGGAGCAGCCGGACGACGCCGTTCCCCGTTTCCAGTATGAGGACCATATAGCCGCCCTGGTCGACGATCGCGTCTGGCCGGATTCGACGCGCGCCATTTCTGAACTGCGGCTCACCATCGAATACGAATCGGCCTCCGGCTGGAACCGGCTGTTCTCGGCGGGAAAGCTGTCGGTCGACATCGTCGACTATCCCGGCGAATGGCTGCTCGACCTGCCGCTGCTCGGCAAATCCTTCGCCGATTTCTCCCGCGAGGCGGTCGAGCTGGCGGCACTGCCCGTGCGGTCCGGCCTATCGCAGGCCTGGCGGGAATTGGCCTCCTCGATCGATCCGGACGCCGACGCCGACGAGATGACGGCGCGCCGTCTCGCCGAAAGCTTCGCCGCCTACCTCAAGGCCTGCAAGCTCGACGAGCGCGCGCTTTCGACACTGCCGCCCGGCCGTTTCCTGATGCCCGGCGATCTGGAGGGCTCGCCGGCGCTGACCTTTGCGCCGCTGATGAAATTGTCCGAAAGGCGGCGCCCTGGATCGCTGCAGGCGATGATGGAGCGGCGCTACGAGGCCTATAAGACGCATGTCGTGAAACCGTTCTTTCGCGAGCACATCACCCGCCTCGACCGCCAGATCGTGCTGATCGACGCCATGCAGGCGCTCAACGCCGGCCCGGCCGCCATGGCCGACCTCGAACGCGCCGTCATCGAAATCCTCTCCTGCTTCCGGCCCGGACGAGGCAATTTCGTCACCGACCTGTTTTCGCGGCGCATCGACCGCATCCTGTTGGCGGCGACCAAGGCCGACCAGTTGCACCACGAAAGCCATGACCGGCTGCAGGCGATCGTGCGCCGCCTGGCGGACCGTGCCGTCGCGCGGGCGAACTTCAGCGGCGCCGATGTCGACGTCGTCGCCATGGCGGCCGTGCGCTCGACCCGCGAAGGCACGGTCAAGCAGGGCCGCGAGACATTGCCGGTGATCATCGGCACGCCCTTGAAGGGCGAGACGATCAACGGCGAGGCATTCGACGGCATAACCGAAACCGCCATATTCCCCGGAGACTTGCCGGAAAAGGTCAACGCCGTGTTCGAACTTCCCGGGTCGCAGGCCGAAAGCCCCTGGCCGCAGGCTGAAAACAATGAGCCGGCGATCCGTTTCGTGCGCTTCCGTCCGCCGAAGCTCGAGCGCACGGCCGAAGGCGTCACGCTCTCGCTGCCGCATATCCGGCTCGACCGCGCGCTGCAGTTCCTGATCGGAGATCACCTGGCATGACCCCGCCCCGCAAACCGGCGGCCTTCCGCATCGAGCCGGAGCCAGCGCCAAGGCAGGAGCTACCGCCGAAGCATCGCGCCGACGAACGGCCCGCGCGCAAGCCGCAAGCCGCCAGGTCCGATGTCGCGGTCGTCATTCCTTCCGAGATCGACGTCTTCGACGAGCCGGATATCGGAGAGGCCGCGCCGCCGCCGGCGACCGCTCCAAGGAAACGCTCGCTGCTCGCCCGCCTGTTTTTCGGCGCCTTCGGTGTGCTGGTCTCGCTCGCGGTCGGCCTGTGGACGGACCAGCTCATCCGCGACCTGTTCGCGCGCGCCGAGTGGCTGGGATGGCTGGCGGCCGGCGTGGCGGCAGTCGCGCTTTTGTCGCTGCTGGTCATCCTTATCCGCGAATTCCTCGCAATCGCTCGCCTCGCCGAGGTCGAGAAGCTGCAGCGACGCGCCTTGGACGCGGTGGCGCGCGACGACCCCAAGGCCGCCCGCGCCCTGGTCGACGAGCTTTCCGCTTTTGTCGCGGCAAAACCCGAGACCGCGGCCGGCCGCCGCTCGCTTGCCGAATTGCGCGGCGAAATCATCGACGGCGGCAATCTGGTGCGGCTTGCCGAAACCGAGATCCTGTCGCCGCTCGACGCCCGCGCCAAGACGATGATCCTGGAAGCCGCAAAACGCGTCTCGCTGGTGACGGCGGTCAGCCCGCGCGCGCTTGTCGACGTCGCCTATGTCGTGTTCGAGGCGGGCAGGCTAATCCGGCGCCTGTCGGAACTTTATGGCGGCCGTCCCGGCACGCTGGGTTTCTTTCGGCTGGCGCGCGGCGTGCTCGCTCATCTGGCGGTGACCGGCTCGATCGCCGTCGGCGACAGTTTCGTGCAGCAGATCGTCGGTCACGGGCTGGCCGCGAAACTCTCGGCAAAGCTTGGCGAAGGCGTGGTCAACGGCATGATGACGGCGCGCATCGGCATCGCGGCCATGGAAACGACGCGGCCGCTGCCGTTCATTGCAGCCAAGCGCCCTGGCCTTGGCGATTTCCTCTCAGCGCTGACCTCGTTCGCGACGCGAAAGGACGGCCAGGCCGAGCAGTAAGGTAAATGCCGAAACAGCCGGCGGTGACGAAGCATTAACCAATCTTGTTCATGGTCGTTCCTGTCCCAAGAACAGACTCTGTCGTGCCGGGTGTCGTCCATGAAAAGCGTGATCTTGTCCTGCGTCCTGCCCGTGACGGTTGCGCTCGCCGCACCGCTCGGCCTCGTCGAAAAGGCTTTTGGCGCAGAGCCGGACAAGCAGTTCTTCCGTTCGGTCGAAGGCAAATGGGTCGGCCCTGGCGAAATCATCGCCGGCAAATACAAGGGCACGAAATTCACCTGCAATTTCAACGGCTCCACGCCTGACGGCAAGATCGGCATGAGCCTCGATGGCGACTGCCGGGTCGGCGTCTTCACCCAGAAGATGTCCGCGACCGTCGAACGCAACGGCCGCGATGGCTACAAGGGCAACTTCATGGGCGGCTCGGCCGGCAATGGGCTCGACATCATCGGCGGCAATGTCGTCGACCCGCAGAAGGTGGTCTTCACCATCAACCGCAATCAGTTGAACGGCGTCATGCAGGCCCGTATCCCCGACGACAATTCGATGACCGTGACGGTCGCCGTGCGCGTCAACAAGCAACTGGTGCCCGTGATCGGCATGAGCCTGAAGCGGGTCGACACGGTCGAAGTCGGCTCCATCGCCAAGAACTGACCCGGCGTGGTTCCAGCGACCCTGCCATCCGTTAAAAAGACAACTTAGCTCACGGTCGGGAAGTGGCAGGCCACTTTGCGGCCTGGACGATATTCCTTCAGGTCCGGCCGTTCCGAACGGCAGCGTTCAACCGCGATAGGGCATCGCGGGTGGAAACGGCATCCGGACGGAGGCTTGAGTGGGCTCGGCACGTCGCCGGTGAGGATGATGCGCTTGCGCGCGCCCGTGGGCGTCGTCTCGACGACGGGGACCGCCGAGATCAGCGCCTGGCTGTAGGGATGGGCCGGCGTCGCAAAGACTTCTTCCGCCGGTCCTTCCTCGACGATCGAGCCGAGATACATGACGGCGATGCGGGTCGAGACCTGGCGCACCACCGACAGATCGTGGGCGATGAACATATAGGTGAGCTTCAGCTTCTCCTGCAGATCGGCGAGCAGGTTGACGATCTGGGCTTGTACCGACACGTCGAGCGCGGAGACGGGCTCGTCCAGCACCACAAGGTCGGGGTTCAACGCGATCGCCCTCGCGATGCCTACGCGCTGCCGCTGGCCGCCGGAGAATTCATGCGGATAGCGCATTACATGGTCCGGCAGCAGTCCGACCAGCTCGAACAGCTCGGCCACCCGCGCGCCGATCTCCTTGGGCGAAAGCTTGCCGTGGATACGCAGCGGCTCGGCAACGAGATCGCCGACGCGCCGGCGCGGATTGAGCGAGGCCGAAGGGTCCTGGAAGACCATTTGCAGGCGGCGACGCAGCGGCCTCAGCTCAGACAGGGATTTCGAGGTGATGTCGTCGCCCTCGAACAGAAGCTTGCCGTCGGTGATGTCGTAGAGCCTGACCAGGCAACGTGCCAGCGTGGACTTGCCGCATCCGGATTCGCCTACCAGCCCGACCGTCTCGCCGCGCCGCACGGTCAGCGAGACATTGTCGACCGCATGGACGGTTCGTCGGCCTTCGGCGGAAAAGCGGGTGCCGATCGAGAACCGCTTTGCCAGCGCACGCGTCTCGAGGATCGGGCGGTCGGCGTCAATCATTGCTTCGCTCATGCCTGTGCCACCCGAAAGCATGCGGCCGCGTGGCCGCCGTTGCCGAGACCCGGCCTGTCGACCTCGCAAGGCTCGTAGCGGACCGGACAGCGCGGACCGAAGGCGCAGCCTTGCGGCAGCCGTAGCAAAGACGGCGGCGAACCGGGGATCGCTGGCAGGCGGCGCGGTTTCTGGCCGGTCAGCGGCGGGATCGAACCGAGCAGCGCCCGCGTATAGGGGTGTCGCGGATCGGAGAACAGCTCCGCGCGGCTGCCACGTTCCACCACGCGGCCGGCATACATGACCATGACGCGGTCGGCGAGTTCGGAGACCACGCCCATGTCATGCGTGATGAAAACCACGGCCGACTTATGCTTGGCGCGCAATTTGCGCACGAGGTCGAGAATGCCGGCCTGCACGGTGACGTCGAGCGCGGTGGTCGGCTCGTCGGCCACCAGCAGCGCCGGATCGCAGGACAAGGCCATTGCGATCACCGCCCGCTGCCGCATGCCGCCCGAAAGCTGATGCGGATAGCGCGACATCGCCTCATGCGGATTGGGGAAATTCACTTCCGCCAGCAGCTCTTCGACGCGCTCCATCGCCTTGGCCTTGCTGACGCCGCGATGCGCCCGGATCTGTTCGGCGATCTGCCAGCCGATCGTATAGACCGGCGTCAGCGCCGTCATCGGATCCTGGAAGATCATCGCGATCTCGTTGCCGCGCAGGCGCCTCAGCTCGCGCGGCGGCAGGCCGACGAGCTCGCGGCCCTTGTAGTGGATCGAGCCTTCGATCGTGGCGTTCGGATCGGTGATGAGGCCCATCACGGCAAGCAGCGACACCGTCTTGCCCGAGCCGGATTCGCCGACGACGCCAAGGATTTCGCTTTCCTCGAGATCGAAGGAAACGCCGTCGATGGCGCGCACCGGCCCGTCATGGGTGCGGAAGGACACTTTGAGATCGCGCACCGACAGTATCATGATGCCCTCAGGCGCGGATCGAGAAGGATGTAGACGAAATCGACGACCGCATTGGCAATCACCACGAACATCGACGCGTACATGACTGTCGCCATGATCATCGGCAGGTCGAGGTTCTGCAGCGCGTCATAAGTGAGCTTGCCGATGCCGTGCAGGCCGAACACGACTTCAGTGAGCAAGGCCGAGCCGCCGACCAGCGCGCCGAAGTCGAGGCCGAACAGCGTTACGAAGGCGATGAGCGAGGTGCGCAGCGCATGGCGGAACAGGATGCGGGTCTCCGACAGGCCCTTGGCGCGGGCGGTGCGGATATAATCTTCCTGCATGGATTCGATGATGGCCGCGCGCAGCACGCGCCCGTAGATGCCGATATAGAGGATGGCCAGCGTGATCCATGGGATGACCAGCGTCAGGAACCAGCCTTTCGGATCGTCGGAAAAATTCTTGTAACCGAGCGGCGGCACCCAGGAGAACGCCCAGCTGTCGTGATACCGACTCTGGGTGATCAGGTTCATCACTTCGCCCAGCCAGTAGACCGGCATGGAAATGCCGAGCAGGCCCAGCGCCATCAGCAGCTTGTCCAGCCAGCTGTCGCGGGTGGCCGCGGCGACGATGCCGATGACGATCGACATAACCACCCACAGGATTGCCGCGCCGAAGACCAGCGAAAGCGTCACGGGGATCGAATCCATGACGGCCGGCACGACCTTCCAGCCGCGATTGACGAAGGAGGTCAGGTCGCCGGTGACGAAGATCTTCTCCATCATGCGCGTGTATTGCACATAGAGCGGCTGGTCGAAGCCGAAGCTGTGCCGCACCGCCGCCAGCACTTCCGGCGAAGCGTTGCGGCCGGCGATGCGCGCGGCAGGATCGGCGCCCGGCGTGGCAAAGAAGATCAGGAAGACGATGACCGAGATGCCGAACATCACGAACAGCATCTGACCGAAACGGCGAAGGATGGCGTAAAGCATCAGTCGCGCCCCAGTCGGACCTTGGAGCGCGGGTCGAGCGCATCGCGCAGACCGTCGCCGAAGACATTGAGCGCCATGACAGAAGCGGCGATCGCCAGCCCGGGCACCAGCGCCACAAGCGGCCGGGTGTAGAGCAGCGCCTGCCCGTCCTGGATGATGGTGCCCCAGCTGGCTGCCGGCGGCTGCACGCCGATCGACAGGAACGAAAGCGCCGATTCCGTCAGCATGTTGAGCGCCATCATCAGCGGCACGAAGACGATCAGCGTCGTGGTGATATTGGGCAGGATGTCACGCCACAGGATGCGCCAGCCCGGCACGCCAAGATTGATGGCGGCGAGCACGAACTCGCTGTGCCGCAGGGCGAGGACCTGCCCGCGGATCGGGCGCGCTACATAGGGTATATAGACGATGCCTATGATGATGATCGGCAGCCATAGGCTGCCCGATTGGATCTCGATCGGCCCGATCGCGATGCCTTGCGCGATGGTGACGATGGAAAGCGAGATCGCCAGCAGGTAGATCGGGAATGCCCAGAGCACGTCCAGGAAGCGCGAAAGCACCGTGTCGGTGATGCCGCCGAAATAGCCGGCGATCAATCCCGCCAGCGTGCCGAAGATCAGCGTGAAGATGGTGGCGGCGCCGGAGATCAAAAGCGAGTTGAGCCCGCCATAGAGCAGCCTTGCCATGACGTCGCGGCCTTGGCTGTCGGCACCGAGGAAGTAATTGCCGAGCCGCCAGGTCGGACCGATCGGCGTGTAGCCAAGCCCCAGCCCCTCGGTCGATTGCTCCATCACCGGAGCGTCGGCGCCGTCGATCTGGATGACGGCGTCGAGCGTCGAGGCGAACGGATCCGTGCCTGCCCATTTCGCGTAGAGCGGCGCGCTGAAACAGGCGAGAACGATGAGGAGGAACACGGCCAGGGACGCCATGGCGGCCCTGTCCGTTGCCAGCTTCGCAAACGCGACGGCCCAGGGCCCTCGCGTCTTGCGCGGCATGGCGGCGACTTGGCTGGACACGATGTGCCTTCCGCGGTTCGTTACTGCACCCAGGACTGGGTGATAATCCAGTTGAACTGCGGGTTGAACTTGAAATTGCCGATGCGCTTGCTGACGAAATCAAGCCGCTTCGGCGTGAAGAGACCGACCGCCGGCGCCTTGTCGGTCACCTGCTTGTCGATTGCCGCCCAAAGCTTGTCGGCTGCCTTCTGGTCGGTCACGCCGAGGTCCAGCGCCTTCTGCATCTGCGCGTCGATGTCCTTGTCGCAGAAGCCCGAAATGTTGATCGAGGCGTCCGAGCCTTCGCGATAGGAGGCACAGCTGAACAGGATGTTCAGGAAGTCCGACGCAGCCGGATAGTCCTTGTACCACTGGGTGACGGACATCTGCACTTTGTTGTTGGTGTTCTGGATATAGGTGAACTGCAGGTTGGACGAGATCGGCTTGACGTCGGCGACGTAGCCGATGTTGGTCAGCACGCTCTGCAGATAGACGCCAATGGAACGCGAGATGGCGGTATCCTCGACGATGATGGTCACCTTCTGGCCCTTGGTGCCCGATTCCTCGACGAGTTGCTTGGCCTTGTCGACATCCGGAGCCGACCATTTGGCGCTCGGGTTCTTGGTGAAGGAGCAATAGTCCTCATGTCCGGGGAAGTCCGGGGGCAGGACCTGGCAGACCGGCGAAGCCAGCACCTTGCCGCCGAACAGCTTGACCAGCGTGTTGCGGTCGACGGCAAAGGCGACGGCCTGGCGCGCCTTTTCATTGTCGAACGGCGCCATGCGGGTGTTCAACGGCGCATACCACCAGGCTGAAAGCGGCGAGATGTGCAGCTGGTCCATCGACTTGCTGCCGAGTTCGCCGAGACGGTCGCTGGGCAGCGCGTCGAACATCCAGTCCGCTTCGCCGTTCTGGATCGCGGTCACCGCCGCCTCTTCCGAGAGGCCGAAATCATATTGCACGACATCCGGGTAACCGTCCGGCTGGGCTTCCTCGCTCCACTGCTTGAAGTTCGGGTTGCGGGAGACCGTCATGCCCTTGTTGGGATCGAAGGCCGAGATCATGTAAGGGCCGGTGCTGGGGATGGGCTTGGAGCCCATGTCCTCCGTCGGCGTGTCCGCCGGCAGGATCACGGCATGCGGCAAGGCAAGCTTGTAGAGAATCTCGGCGTCCGGCTTGGTGAGATTGAGGGTGATCGTGCCGGCCGCCTCGTCGGCGACGACGCCACCTTCCAGCGTGCAGCTCTTGGTGTCGGCCAGGCATTTGTCGGCGCCGACGATGCCCGCATAGAAGGTGCCCGACGTCGGCCCGGAAACCTTGAAGATGCGCTGGAAGGAGGCGACGACGTCCTTCACGCCGAGATCCTGGCCGTTGGAGAATTTGATGCCCTTGCGCAGCTTGAAGGTGAAGGTCTTGCCGTCATTGCTGACCGTGGGCAGCGCCTCGGCCAGATCGGGAACGACGGAAAAGCCGTCGACGCCCTCGGCCTTGCGGAAAGTGACCAGGCCGTCATAGATCGGCTGGTACATCTGCCAGCCCTGGTCCGTGTAATTGATGTGCGGATCGAGCGTTCCGGCAGCCGAGCGGGCGAGCAGGCGGATGGTGCCGCCTCGGTGCTCCTTGAGATATTCGGCCTGCGCCGGGGCCAGCCACGAGCCGGCCAGCAGTGCCGCGGCCGACGCCGCCAAAAGCAGTTTCTTCATGTCGTCATTCCCCTTTTCTCAGTTGTCATTGTCGTCCAGGAAGCCTCCCACCACCCGCATGCACGCCTGTTGCTCCTCGACATGCGGCATGTGGCTGGAATGCTCGAATATCTCCCAGCGCGATCCCTTGATGCCGTCCATGAAGGGCTGCACGGTCGCGGGCGTGGCTTCGTCGTAACGGCCGGAGATGAGAAGTGTGGGAACTTCGATGGCCGGCAGGCGGTCGATGACGCTCCAGCTCTTCAGCGTGCCGATGACGTGGAACTCGTTCGGGCCGTTCATCACATTGTAGACGGTCGGATTGCGAACGATCTGGGCGAAAGTCTCCGTCACCTCTGGCGGGAACGGCACGACCCGGCAGACGTGCCGTTCGTAGAACGCCATAGTCGCTTCCTGGTAGGCCGGATCATCCGTCGTGCCGGCCTGCTCGTGCCGGGTTAGCGTCTCCTGCACGTCCCTGGGCAGATCGGCGCGCAGCCGGTTTGCCTCCTCGACCCAAAGCTTCATGGAAGCCGGCGAGTTGGCGATGGTCAGTGACTTCAGGCCTTTCGGCCGGGTCACGCCATATTCGGCGCCCAGCATGCCGCCCCAGCTCTGCCCGAGCACGTGGAAGCCGCCGCGGATGCCGAGATGGTCGACGAGGTTTTCCAATTCGTCGATGAAGAGCCCGGGCGTCCAGAAATCGGCGCCTTTCTCAGGCAGCAAGGTGGAATTGCCGCAGCCCAATTGGTCGTAGTGGATGACGGCGCGGCCGCCTCGGGAAAGAAGCTTGTAGGCGTCGACGTAATTATGCGCTGCGCCCGGCCCGCCATGCAGGATGACGACAGGAGCCTTGCCGGCATCGAGCTCGCCGCTGATCCGATACCAGGTCTCATAGGCGCCGAAGCCGGCCCGGCCTTCCTTGCTGACGATCTCGGTCGACATCCCGGTTCCTTGCGCGGTTGAAGACATGCTGTTGCCGCCTAGTTCGCCGCCCGGCCGGACTGCACCCACTCTTCCAGCATCTGCACGCCGAACGCCGTGGCGCCTTCCCGGCCAAGCGGCCGATCCTTGTCGGCCAGTTCCTTGCCGGCTATGTCGAGGTGCACCCAGGGACGGTCCTCGGTGAAATTGCGCAGGAAGGCCGCCGCATAGGGCGCGTCGCCGTCTTCCATGTCCTTGGCGTGATGACGAATATCGGCGAAGGGCGATTGCAGCCCTTCTTCATAGGCCCGGTCGAGCGGCAGCTGCCAGAACCGTTCGCCGACCTTTTCCCCGGCCGCGATCATGCGCGAGGCGATGGTGTCGTCGGTGCTGAAGAGGCCGGCGAATATCGAGCCCAGGCCCCGCATCACCGAATAGGTCAGCGTCGCCAGGTCGACAATCACCGAGGGGTTGAAACGCGAGGCGGCGTAATAGAGGCAGTCGGCCAGGATCAGCCGGCCTTCAGCATCGGTGTCGAACACCTCTACGGTCTGCCCCGACGCCGTCGTGATGATGTCGCGAGGCTTGAGCGCGGTACCGGACGGCATGTTCTCGGCAATGCCGAGCACGCCGACGGCATGCACGGGACTGCCTTGCCGGGCCAGCGCGATCAGCAGACCGACCACGGCGGCCGCACCGCCCATGTCGGCCTTCATATCGAACATCTGCTCGCCGCGCTTTATGCACAGACCGCCGGAATCGAAGCAGACGCCCTTGCCGACAAAGGCCAGCGGCTGCGCGGGAGCGCCCTTGCCGCGATAGCGCAGGACCGCGACACGCGGGGCTCGCGGCGACCCCGACCCAACGGCAAGGATCGCATTCATGCCGAGCTCTTTCAGCCGGGACGTGTCGAGTATCTCGACATCGATGCCTGCCTCGCGCAGCGGCTCCAGATGATCATGGAAATTGTCGGGGTGGAGATGGTTCGGCGGCAGGTTGACCAGCGTGCGCGCATATTCGACACCGTCCGCGATGGCATTGACCCGCGCCAGCGCCGAGGTCAGATCCGAACCGGCCGCACCGATCAATTGCACCCGCAAGGTTCGGTCGGCGCCTGCTCCTTGCCTCCGGTTGCGCATGTCGAAGCGATAGCGCCGCAGCCGCATGCCGAGCGCGACCCGCGCCAGGACTTCCGCTGCCGGAAGATCGACACTTGCGAGCGGGTCCAGCACCAGCGTGGCCGCGCATTCGCCCTTGCCTTCCAAATGCGCGGCAAGCAGACCGCCGGCACGCGCCAGGGAAAGCGTGGTTACGGTCTCGGCCTGGCCCAATGCCAGGACCACCACGCGCCGGGCCGATACAGCCTCGGGGGCAATGACATCGACACAGGTGCCGGATTTAGAAAGCGCGGCCGGATCGGAGCAAGCGCGCGACAGGATCCCGTTCATCTCGGCATCGAGCGCAGCTGCCCTGGGACCGAAACCGTTCTGCGCGGTTTGCAGGATCACGACGACGGAGGTTTCCGCGGAAATCTCGTTCGCCGCTTCAAAGACCGGCGCCGGCGACTGAGGCATAAAAGCTCGTTCTCCCATTTGCGGGCTGCTCCGGCCATGTCGGCTGCGTCCTACGCAAAGCCTCTCCTGCCACCGGTCGAAACCGGTCAGGCCGGTCCGCGCCGTTGGGGAAATGGTATCGGAGTACCCAGATAATTGTTTTCAGACGGCGACTTAAGTCGCTCTTGCCATTTGGGTATCCTCGAACCGGCCAGACGATCAAACGCCAATTTTGCCCAAGTCGATTGACAAAAACTCAACTGACAATTCATGATCGGCCAATGGCCCTGCCCTCACTCAATGGCATGCGCGCTTTCGAGGCCGCCGCGCGCCTCGGCAGCATCAAGGATGCGGCTGAGGAGCTGCATCTGACGCCCTCGGCCGTCAGCCGCCACATCCGCGCGCTCGAGCGGAACCTTGGCCAGGATTTGTTCGAGCGTGGCTTCCGCCAAATAACCCCGACCATCAGGGGCTCATATTATGCGCGCTCTCTCTCCGAGGCATTCGAGGCCATCTGGCGCGCCACCGGCGATGTCAGCTTCGTCGATGGCCCGGGCCACGGCAGGACCCAGCGCGTCAGGGTGCTCTGCGTGCCGGCGGTTCTGAACCTTTGGCTGGCGGACCGCTTGCCGAATTTCCGCAGGCTGCATCCATCCGTGGATCTGGAGATTTCGACCTCGGGCAAGCGCGCCAACTTCGATTTGGCCATTGTCGACGAGTTCGTCTACAAGGCCGGCCCGGCCCTGACGCTGCTGATCCCACTGGTTCTGACCCCGGTCTGCGCGCCCTTGCTACTCGAAGGACCGGTGCCGCTCAGAACGCCTGCCGACCTGGTCAATCATCATCTGATCCACGAATGCGAGAGCATGCGCTGGCGGCGTTGGCTGGAACAGGAAGGCGTCTTGGACACCACGCCGAAATCCAGCACGACCCTCGACGACTGCACCTTGATCATGCGCGAAGTGATAAACGGTGCCGGGATCGCTTTAGCCGACACCATGATGGCGCAGGACCTTCTGCAGCAAGGCAAGCTTGTCGCCCCGTTCAGCGCCCGCCACACCTATCCCGCCGGCATCTACCTGCATCAGCGCCGCAGCATCGGAAACAAGCCGGGCACCGGCTTGTTCCAGGATTGGCTGCTCGCCGAGATCGCCGATCACAAGCGGACCATGGCTATCGCGTAGCGCATCTCGGGAAGCTGCGCTGCCTCAAGCGGCACGCAAACAAAAAAAGGTGGCGGCGATATGGCCCCCGCCTCCGCATTGCTCGATGGGTTGCGCTCAACCCTTGATGGCGGCGGTCACTTCGTCATAGGCCTTGCAGGCTTCGTCCAGCGTCGTGGCGTTCTGGTATTTCGTCGTCACGGCCTGCACCTTGGCCGTCAGATCGGCCGCCTTGCTCGGATCCTTGGTGATCGCTTCCTGAAGCGCGGCGGCCATGTCCTGCGCCTTCTTGGTGGCGATCTCCTGCGTGCACTCCGGCCCCTTCGAACAGGCCGAAACGGCCAGCGCCGCAACACCAACGGCAACGAGCAAAAACTTCTTCATGTCAATCATCTCCTCAAAAAAGGCAGCGGCCCATCGCCGCTGCCTCCCAATGGCCGAAGCCCAATGGCCGAAGCCGACCGTGCCATAACCTCTGATTGTGGCGGCACGCAACGACCGGGCCGCATAAACTTGTGTAACGAAGCTGCAACAGGAGTTTGCCGGACCGGCGCCACGCCTGTTTCCTGCCAATGGCCCTGCTCTTCCTGCCAGTCTCGCTGCCCTTGCCTCGAGCTCCCACTGCATGCAAGGAGTGCTCCGAAACAACGGGACGACAGGCATGGCGGCTGAAGCATCGAGCAGCGATCTCGTACAGGTGGTGGCGCTGCTTGCCGCCGGCGTGGTCGCCGTACCGATCTTCAAGCGCATGGGGCTGGGTTCCATCCTCGGCTATCTCGCCGCCGGAGTGGTCATCGGGCCGTTCGGGCTGCGCATCTTTTCCGAATCGGAGGCCATCCTCCACGTCGCCGAGCTCGGCGTCGTCATGTTCCTGTTCATCATCGGCCTTGAAATGCAGCCGTCGCGGCTCTGGGGCCTGCGCCGCGAGATTTTTGGCCTCGGCGCGCTGCAGGTCGGCGTTTGCGCCCTGCTTCTGACCGGCGTCGGGCTGGCCGGCGGCTTTCCGATCGCGCAGTCCTTCGTCGCCGGCGCCGGCTTCGTGCTGACCTCGACGGCGATCGTCATGCATTTGCTCGAGGAGCGCGGCGAGATCGCCACGCCCAAGGGTCAGCGCATCGTGTCGATCCTTCTGCTCGAAGACCTGATGATCGTGCCGCTTCTGGCGCTGGTTGCATTCCTCGCGCCTGGCGGCGCCGACATGAGCCTGTCCGAGCGATTGACCGAGGTCGGCATCGGGATCGCGGCGATCGTCGGTCTCGTCGTGGCTGGCCGCTATCTGCTCAATCCCCTCTTCCGCATCCTGGCGGAAGCCCGCGCCCGCGAAGTAATGACCGCGGCGGCGCTGCTGGTGGTACTGGGGTCGGCTTTGGCCATGCAGCTTTCCGGCCTGTCGATGGCGATGGGGGCCTTCCTCGCCGGCGTGCTGCTCTCCGAATCGACCTTCCGCCATCAGCTCGAAGCCGATATCGAACCGTTCCGCGGAATCCTGCTCGGCCTGTTCTTCCTCGCCGTCGGCATGTCGCTCGACCTTAGCGTCGTCGCCCAGAACTGGCGCCTCGTCGCCATCTACGTCGTCGCCTACATGATCATGAAGGCGCTCGGCATCTATATCGTCGCGCGCATGCTCAAGAGCGGCCATCGCGAAGCGCTCGAACGTGCCGTCTTCATGGCGCAGGGCGGTGAGTTCGCCTTCGTCCTCTATTCTTCGGCCGCCGCGGTCGGCATCATCGACGGCCAGGCCAATGCCACGCTGACCGCCATCGTCATCATCTCCATGGTGCTGACGCCCTTGGCAATCGTGGCGCTACGCTATCTCACGCCGCGCGACGAGCAATCGCTCGAAGGTGTCGACATCGCCGACGGTCTCACCGGCAGCGTGCTGATCATCGGCTTCGGCCGCTTTGGCCAGATCGCCAGCCAACCGCTGCTTTTGCGCGGCCTCGACGTCTCGATCATCGACAACGAGGTCGAGATGATCCAGGCGGCGGCCGATTTCGGCTTCAAAGTCTATTACGGGGACGGCACGCGGCTCGACATCCTGCACGCAGCCGGCGCCGGCCGGGCGCGCGCGGTGCTGATCTGCGTCGACAAGCCGGACGCAGCGGTGCGCATCGCCCAGCTGATCAAGGCCGAATTCCCGCTGGTCACCGTTCTGGCACGCGCCTTCGACCGCGGCACCGCGCTGCAGCTTGTCCGCGCCGGCGTCGACTATCAGCTGCGCGAGACTTTCGAATCGGCGCTGGTCTTCGGTGGCTCGGCGCTGGAATCACTGGGCGTCGACCCGGAAGAGGTCGCCGAGGTCATCGAGGACGTTCGCCGCCGCGATGAGGCCCGTTTCGAAACGCAATTGGCCGAGGGCGTACGCGCCGGCCAGCGCTTCCTGAAAGGCAATATCGGCACGCCGATCCCGACGCCGCTCACCCAGCCGCGCCGCGCCGGCCGGGCGCTGAACGAGGAGACGGCCGGCGTTCTGAACAAGGCAGAGGCGAAGAACTGAAAGGGTAACGCATGGCAGAGTTCGACGCGCGGGCGCTTTCCGTCACCAAATTCTGGCGCGACGCCGGCGAGGACGCCTGGTTCGAGAAGAACGACGCGTTCGACGCGGATTTCCGCAGCCGCTTCCTGGAGTTGCACTATGCAGTCGCCAGGCGCGAATGCGACGACTGGAACGCGCAGGCCGAAGGATCGCTGGCGCTGATGATCCTGCTCGATCAGTTTCCGCGCAACTGCTTCCGCGGCACCGGACATATGTACGCGACTGATCCCTTAGCCAGGTATTTTGCCGACAAGGCGATCACCGCCGGACAGGATTTGGAACTGGACGAAGTGGTTCGCGTCTTCCTCTATCTGCCCTTCGAGCATTCGGAATCGCTTGTCGACCAGGAACGATCGGTGGAGCTCACGGCTGCGCGGGCGCCGGAGTATTTGAAATACGCCAAGGAGCATCTGGAGATCATCGAGCACTTCGGCCGCTTCCCGCACCGAAACAAGATGCTCGGCCGCGAAACGACGCCCGAGGAAAAGGCATTTCTCGACGACGGCGGCTTCTCCGGCTAGCCCAGCCACCACTCCCGGCCCGACGGCAGCCGTTCGATGCGCGACGTGTCGACGGCGCCGAGCCGCTCCGACACGCTTCTGTCGCCGACTGCGAGCTCGGGTGCGATCTCGGCCAGCGGCGCCAGCACGAAGGCCCGCTCCAGCATGCGCGGGTGCGGCACTTCGAGCCCGGTCTCGTGGATCACCCGGTCGCCGAACACCAGGATGTCGATATCGATCAGGCGCGGCCCCCAGCGTTCCTCGCGCACCCGCTTCAGGCGCCTTTCGACGTCCAGGCAAAGGTCGAGCAGGGCACGCGGCGACAGCGCCGTTTCGATCGCGGCCGCGGCATTGAGGAAATCGGGCTGGTCGAGCTTGCCCCAGGGCGGCGTGCGGTAGAGCGAGGAGACGGCGGTGACGCGCGTCTTGTCGTCGCCGTCCAGCATGCGCAACGCCGCGGCCATGGACTTCGCCGGATCGCCGAGATTGCCGCCGAGACTGAGGTAAACGACGCTATTCTGGCCAGACAACGGTCACCTCGACATGATCGAGCACGCCCGGCACCGGGGCGTTCGGCTTGCGCACCGTGATCTCGGCCTTCCTGATCTGCGGAAACCGCGCGGCAAGCGCCTTCGCCACTTCGAGCGCCAGCGCCTCGATCAGGAAGCGGCGCTGTCCGGTGACGATCTTCTCGATCACCGAAAAGGCGATGCCGTAATTGACGGTGTCCTCGATGGAGTCTTCCTCCAGCGGGCGGCTGGGCTCGACGTTCAGCTCGGCGTCGACATAGAAACGCTGGCCGAGCGTCTCCTCTTCGTCCAGCACGCCGTGCCGGGCAAAGAAGGCGCAGTTCTTCATACGAATGACATACATCGTCAGCGTCCGGGAGAAAGGTCGTTTTCGCGCGCCAGCATAGCATCGGCCACCGCCAGCGCATCCACGTTGATTGCGACATCGTGGACGCGAAAAAGATCGGCCCCTTTGAGCCGCAGGATGACGCTGGTGGCCGCGGTGCCGACCGCGCGCCCGGCAGGCTCGCGCCCGGTGACGCCGCCGATGAAGCGCTTTCGCGACGTCCCCGCCATCAGCGGAAAGCCGAGCGCCTGAAGCTCGGAGAACCGCGCCATCAGATCGAGATTTTCCTCCGTCGTTTCCTTGGCGAAGCCGAAGCCGGCATCGAGCACGATCTGGCTTTCGGCAACGCCGCCGGCGCGCGCAATCTCCAGCGATTTGCGCAGGAACAGGAACTGGTCCTCGATCACGTCCGGCAGTTTTTGCCGTTCGCGACCGGTATGCATGATGATGAGGCCAGCGCCGGTCTCGGCCGCGACACGCGCGATGCCCGGCTCGCGCTGCAGGCCCCAGACATCGTTGACGATGTGCGCGCCGGCGGCGACAGCGCGCCGAGCGGTATCCTCGCGATAGGTATCGACCGAAATCAGCGCCTCGCCCGATGCCGCGAGCGCCTCGATGATCGGCAGCACCCGCCCCTGCTCTTCCTCGGCGGTGATCGGGGCAAAACCCGGCCGCGTCGATTCCCCGCCGACATCGATGATGGCTGCCCCCTCTTCCGTCATGCGGCGCGCCTGGGCTATCGCCTTCTCCGGCGCGATGAACAACCCGCCATCGGAAAAGCTATCCGGCGTGACGTTGAGGATGCCGACCACGACCGCTTTCGGGCCGAGGTCGAGATGGCGTCCATGCGCGAGCTGCCATCGCCTTGTGGTCATTGTCCATCAACCATGTGTGATCCGCGCGAAATCAATTTCGTTGCGCCGGCAACGGCCGTAAAGCAAGGTGGCTGAAGAGGCAACATGATGAACCGTCCCCTGCTCTGCGCCCTGATGCTTATCCTCGCCGCCATGCCGGCCGGCGCGGCTAGCCTGGTCAAGACCTACAGCTATTTCAGCGTCGGCGGCCGCACGCTGGACGACATCGAAAAGCAGCTGACGAAAAACGGGCCTGAAGTTAAGAGTACGGGCTCCCGGCATCCGGGCGCAACGCAGATGGCTTTCACCACCCGCGTCAGCTACGCGCAGACGGCCAATTCCTGCCGGATCGCGAACGCGCAGGTGACCGTGAAGGTCAAGGTGATCCTTCCGGAATGGCGACGGCCGCGCAAGGCCGATCCGGACGTCAGGCTGTTCTGGGACACGCTTTCGGCGGACATCAAGCGCCACGAGGAGCGCCATGTCGAGATCGCCAAGAACCACGCCCGCGAGCTCGAGGACACGCTGAAGGCGACTTATCCGCAAAAGACCTGCGAAGCCGCGAAGGCGAAGGCCGCCGAGATCTCGGCCGCCATCCTCGCCAAGCACGACCGCGCCCAGGTTCAGTTCGACCGCGTTGAAGGCGTCAACTTCGAGAGCCGGATCATCCGGCTTCTGCGCTACCGGATGCAGCGCATCCAAAGCGGCCAGTTGCCGCCGGCTTGACCACGGGATCGGTGTGCCGGCGAAGGCCAATGCCGCCGAAACATAGTGCCAGATTCGAAAAACTTTCGAGCGGCGGTCGAAAACAGCCTATATCGCACGACATATATCGGGTTCGCCGGCAGGCGGGCTTTGAGAGCACGAGACACGAACGACAGGCGGGAAGACGCCTCGGACAGGCCGCTTCTTGCGGACCGCGCACCAGCCTTTGAAAGCCAGCCTTTGTTTTGAAAGAATGACGCATGGACCAGACCGTCGACAATCGCACGACGATGGGAACAACAGCCTCGCCGCCGATGAGCGAGAGCGAGAAGAATGCCATCATCGGCGGCGTGCTTTTGTCGATGCTTTTGGCGGCGCTTGACCAGACCATCGTCGCGCCCGCCCTGCCGACGATAGGCCGCGCGCTCGGCCACGCCGAATATCTGCCCTGGATCGTCACCGGCTATCTTCTGACGGCAACCGCGATGGCGCCGCTCTACGGCAAGATTTCCGATGTCTATGGCCGCCGTCCAGTCATCTATGCCGCGGTGCTCATTTTTCTCCTGGGATCGCTGGTCAGCGCTCTCGCCCCCAACATGCTGGTGCTGGTCATCGGTCGCGCCATCCAGGGCACTGGCGGCGGCGGCCTTTTTGCCCTGACACAGACTGTCATTGGCGACCTCGTGCCGCCCCGCGAGCGGGCCCGCTATGCCGCATGGATCGCCGGCACATGGGCGGTCGCCAGCGTTGCCGGGCCGCTGCTCGGCGGCACCTTCGCCGAGCACCTCCACTGGTCGCTGATCTTCTGGATCAACCTGCCGCTCGGCTTCCTGGCGATGGCGATCATCAACAAGCCGCTGAAGAAGCTGCCGATTGCGGCGAAACACCACCGCATCGATGGGCTTGGTGCGGTGCTGCTGGTGATCGCCACGGCGCTGCTGCTCCTGGCGCTCAACTGGGGCGGCAGCACCTATCCCTGGTTCTCTGCGGAAATCCTTGGACTGGTGGCCTGTTCGGCCGTGTTCTGGGCGCTGTTCGCGGTCAGATTGCTCCGCGCCGCCGAACCGTTGGTCTCGCTCGAAGTGCTGAGCAACCCGATCGTGCTCGCCGGCACGCTGTCGATGTTCCTGCTGCAGGCGGCAAGCATCGGCATCTCGGTCTATCTGCCGGTTTATCTGCAGGCGGTCGTCGGCCTCTCTGTCAGCGAGTCCGGCACGGCCATGCTTGGATTGCTCCTCGGCACCGTCGCCGGCGCCACGTTCAGCGGCCGCACCATCCCGCGCTTCTTCCACTACAAGCGCATCGCCATGTTCGGCATCGCCTTCGCGATCCTTTGCATCGGCGTGCTCAGCGCCATTGCGGGCCACGCTTCGCTGCTCGAAGTCGAGGTGCTGACGACCTTGATCGGCCTCGGCACCGGAACGACTTTCCCTGTCAGCACCGTCTCGGTCCAGAACGCGGTCGACCGCGCGCATCTCGGCGTCGCGACCGGGGTGCTGACCTTCCTGCGTTCGCTGGGCGGCGCACTTGGCGTTGCCATGCTCGGCGCCGTCGCCCTCGGCTACGGCTTGCCGTTCGCAGCCGAGGGCTCGCTAACCCGCACCGAGATCACCTCGGTGACGCCTTTCGTGATGATCTTCGTCACCGCCGGCATCACGCTTGTCCTGGCGTTGGTTGCGCTGGCGCTGATGCCGGAAAAGCCATTGCGCGGCCAGGCCGAGCACGCCGCGCCGGTGCTCTCGGAGTAGCTCGCCTGGTTTCGCGCAAGGCGCTAATCGTGGACGCCGAGCTTCTTCTGCAGGCTTGTCGACGAGGTCGTGTATTGGAAGACGATGCGCTCGCCGGGGCTGACGATGCGCTTGGCTGCCTGCGCCATCAGGGCGACCTCGTGGAAGCCTGACAGGATCAGCTTCAGCTTGCCCGGGTAAGAGTTGATGTCGCCGACGGCGAAGATGCCGGGAACTGACGTCTGGAACTTCTCGGTGTCGACCGGGATCAGGTTCTCGTGCAGGTTCAGCCCCCATTCGGCGATCGGGCCGAGTTTCATGGTGAGACCGAAGAACGGCAGCATGCGGGTGCAAGGCACCTCGACGTCGCCGTCCGGGCCGCCCTTGATCGTCGCGGAGGAGAGCTGGCTGCCGGCGCCGGTGAGCCCACCCACCTGACCGACCAGAAACTGCAGCTCTTTCATCTCCTGCATGGCATACATCTTGTTGACGCTGTCGGGCGCTGCCCGGAATTCCGGGCGCCGGTGGACGAGCGTCACGCTTCTCGCGATCGGCTGCAGGTTGAGGGTCCAGTCGAGCGCCGAATCGCCGCCGCCGACGATGACGAGGTCGTGGCCGCGAAAATCCTCCATGCGACGGACCGAATAGAAGACGCTCTTGCCTTCATAGCCCTCGATGCCCGGGATGGGCGGGCGCTTGGGCTGGAACGAGCCACCGCCGGCGGCAATCACCACCACCTTCGCCTCGAACACCTCATTCTCATCCGTGGTGACGCGAAAACTGCCGTCCTCGAGCTTTTCGAGGCTGGAGACCATGCGGTTGAAGGTGAAGTCGGGCTTGAACGGATGGATCTGCTCCATCAGCTTGTCGACCAGACCCTGTGCCGTGATCATCGGCCAGCCGGGAATGTCGTAGATCGGCTTTTCCGGATAGAGCTCGGCGCATTGGCCGCCCGGACGGTCGAGGATGTCGATGAGATGGCACTTCATGTCGAAGAGGCCGAGCTCGAATACGGCGAACAGGCCGATTGGCCCTGCCCCGACAATGAGTACGTCCGTCTTGATCGTGTCCGTCATAAGCTCTGCCCCATCGCGCATGACCCCGAAAATCGGAACCGATTTTCGGAAAGGATCATGCGCCAATCAAAGTGCTACAGCGTCCTTTGCGCGTCCAAGAGGACGCGCGGCGCTGTAGTGAAATGGTGGGGACAGTGCATGACCTATAGCCCGCTGCCAAGCAGCCACGGCCAAAATTGGAAAATGGAGAGTTGGTTCAGCCTTGGCGTTCGGGCACACGGACGACAAGACCGTCGAGCGCGTCTCGCACCTTGATCTGGCAGGACAGGCGCGAGTTCGGCCGGACATCGTAGGCGAAGTCCAGCATGTCCTCCTCCATCGCTTCCGGCTCGCCGACTTCGGCCGTCCAAGCCTCGTCGACATAGACATGGCAGGTCGCACAGGCGCAGGCGCCGCCGCATTCCGCCTCGATGCCGGGCACCGCGTTGCGGATTGCGTTTTCCATGACGGTCGAGCCGTTCTCGGCCTCCACGTCGAATTGAGTGCCGTCATTGGCGATGTAAGTCAGCTTGGTCATTTGTCACCTGAGGAGTCGCAGCCGAGATAATCACTCCACCGGACAAGTCAACTGCGGCGCGAAAACGCCACCGCATGACGTTTTTTCAGAAGGCGCGCTTTGCCGGCGCTAGCGGCTGATGGCGGCGATGAAGTCCCGCACTTCCTCGATCAATACGCCGAGTTTCTTAACGGTGCGCGCGTCCTCGGGCTGCTTTTCGATGGTCGCGGCGCATTCGGCGACGGCAAAGGCGCCGATACCGCGCGCCGAGCCTTTCAGGCTGTGCGCAAGGAGCACTCGTTCCTTGGCATCGGCGTCGAGGATCTTGTCATGTACCGAAAGCGCCTGCTGCACGAACAGCGCCAGCACTTCCTGTTCGAGCGCGCGGTCATCCATCGTCTGCCGCGCAAGATGGGCCAAATCCACAGGTCGCGACCCTGCCGTTCCCGACGCGTCGCCGCCGGGCATGGAAAACGCGATTCCACTCTCGCCACGCATACGCTCTGCAACTCCCTAAAAAGGCGGCCGGCGCCCACAAAAATAGGCGATCCGCGTCGCCATCGGGTTAACGATTGGCCGGGAAAAATGTTGTCACGGAGGCAGCGTGAATCACGCTTCCGTTAACCTTATATTTAAAGTTTTACGTATCGCCCGGAATGCATGTTTTCTTTACCCCAGTGTGTCATTACGATACGAACGTCCATTTTCAGCCTCCTGTCTGGGACCAGACAAGCCAGAATCAGGCCAAAATCATAAGTCCCGCGGCAGCTAGTACAGGGTAGCGAAGGCATGGCTAAGAAACCGACGACGACCAGATCCCTCGAGAGCGACGTAGCCGCGGAGCTGGAAAAGGCGCTTGACCTTGACCTCAACGGCGACGAAGGCGGGCTCGACATGGCGGCGTCGATGGAAGATCTCGAGGCCCAGATATCGGCGGCCGCGGACGAATTGGCGCGCGAAGGCCGCAGCCAGAGGATCGAGCCGGCAAACGAGCCTCAGGCCCCGAAGGCGGCGCCTCAACCGAAACCGGCGGAGCTGCGCCCGGTCGAGTCGCGCGCCTCGCAGCCGGCCGGTTTCACGCCGGCCCCGGGCTTTACACCGGCCAATGACGACCGCCAGAAGGACTACCGCACGCTTCTGCACGGCCTCAACCGGCGTGCGTCGAGCACCGTCTACTGGGTGATAGCGTTCATTTCGCTCGCCTGGATCGCAGGCGCCGGCGGCCTCGCCAACCTTTTGTTCGGCCCGGACATCTGGAAGATCCGCACCTTCAACCAGTTTTTCGCCCGCCCCGAGCTGATCGGGCTTGCGGTCGCCGCGATCATCCCGGTCATTCTTTTCTGGGCCTTCGCCGCGATGATCCGGCGCGCCCAGGAAATGCGCATTGCCGCGCAATCGATGACCGAGGTGGCCTTCCGCCTCGCCGAGCCGGAAAACCTTGCCCAGGACCGTGTCATGATGATCGGCCAGGCCGTTCGCCGCGAGGTGGCGGCCATGGGCGAAGGCATCGAGCGCACCTTGGCGCGCGCCGTCGAGCTCGAAACGCTCGTCCACAGCGAAGTCAGCCAGATCGAGCGCTCCTATTCCGAGAACGAGGCCCGCATCCGCTCGCTGGTCGACGGGCTCGGCAGCGAGCGCGAAGCGGTCGTCACCCATGCCGAGCGCGTGCGCGCCTCGATCGCCGGCGCGCATGAGACGCTGCGCGACGAGATCGGCTCGGCCAGCGACATCATTCGCGACTCGATCCTCAACGCCTCGACCAAACTGTCGATGACGATCAACAATTCCGGCGACACGCTGATCGATCGCATCAACGAAAGCTCGATGTCGATCTTCGATTCGGTCGAAACCCGGCTCGATACGATCACCGACCGCCTGTCGACCTCGGGTGAGGCCTTCGCCAGCCTGCTCGACACCCGCATCGCCAAGCTGACCGACACCACCGACGGCCTCACCCGCTCGCTGACCGACCTGCTCGACGACCGCACCACCGGCATGGTCTCGCTGCTCGGCGGCGCGGCGCGCACGCTGAGCTCCGAGTTCGAAGCGAGCCTCAACGGCATCGAGCGGACGCTGGCCGAGCGCGGCCAGGCGCTGATCAGCGAGTTCCAGACGCGCGCGGAGGCGCTCGACACCGGCACGCAGAAGCTCAATGCCGCGCTCGAGGCCCGCGCCCGCCAGATCAACGAGACGCTCGTCGAGCGCGCCCGCGAGATTGCCCACACCTTCGCCGAGAGCAAGGACCAGCTGTCGTCGATGATCGACCAGGGCAGGACCCAGATCGGCGCCGATATGGCCGACATCATCTCGTCGACCTCATCCATGCTGGAAACCCGCGCCACCGATTTCGCCGGTCGCATGGAAGCGGCCCGTCACGTCGTGTCGCGTTCCTTCGACGCCGACATCCAGCGGCTCGCCGATGCCCGCGTCGGCATCGAGGAAGCCGTCGAAAACCACAGCCAAAAGCTTTCCGAGAGCCGCGACCGCATGGCCGCCGCCATGCAGGAGGATCTTGCGAGGTTCGCCGAGGGTCGTGCCGAGATCGATGCAGCCGTAACCAACCAGGTGCAGAAGCTGGCGGAAGGCCGCGGCCTGATCTCGCGCGCGCTGGAAGAGGACCTGCGCAAGGTCAACGAGGCGCACGCCGCCATCGACGCTTCGCTGGGCAGCCACCTCGAGCAGCTCGACGAAGGCCGCAATCGACTCTCCCAGGCGTTGAACGAAGACTCCGGCAGACTGGTGCAAGCCCGTACAATGATTGACGAAATGGTCGCTGGCCATGTCGGCAAACTGGCCGAGGGCCGCAACATTCTGGCGCGCGCACTGGAAGCCGATCTCGGCAAGCTGCAGGACAGCCGCGCCTCGATCGACGGCCTCGTCGCCGGCCAGGTCGAGAAGATCGCCGAAGGGCGCGCCGTGCTCGCCAAGGCGCTCGAGACCGACATCGTCGGCATCAGGAACTTGATCGAGACCCATTCCGCCAAGCTCGCCGAAGACAGGGGCGAACTCAGCCGCGCGCTGGAGGATGACCTCGGCGGCATCCGTGGCCTGATCGACAGTCATGCCGGCAAACTCGCGGACGATCGCAGCCTGTTGTCGCAGACGCTGGAGGCCGATCTCGCGAAGCTCGCCGAAAGCCGCGCCTCGATCGACGGCCTCGTCGCCGGCCAGGTCGAGAAGCTCGCCGAAGGCCGCGATATCCTGAAGCGCGCCCTGGAAGCAGACATCAACACCATCAGGGGCGCCATCGCGGGACACTCCGACAAGGTGCTGGAAGACCGCGCTCAACTGTCGAAGGCCCTGGAGGCCGATCTGCAGTCGGTCAGCGGCGCGATCTCCGATCACCAGAACAGGCTCGTCCAGGATCGTTCGGTGCTGTCGAAGTCGCTCGAGGACGATCTCGCCAAATTGGCGGAGAGCCGCGCCTCGATCGACGGCCTCGTCGCCGGCCAGGTCGACAAACTCGCCGAAGGCCGCGATATCCTCAAGCGAGCTTTGGAGGCGGACCTCAACACCATCCAAGGCGCCATCGTCGATCATTCGCAAAAGATCAGCGACCATCGCGCCGACCTGTCGCGCGCCCTCGATGCAGATATGGCCAATGCCAGCGGTCTCATGCAGACCCACGCCGACAGGCTCTCGCAGGACCGCGCGACGCTGTCCAAGGCCCTGGAGGACGATCTCGCCAAGCTTGCCGAAAGCCGTTCCAGCATCGACGGGCTGGTCGCCGGCCAGGTCGAGAAGCTCGCCGAAGGCCGCGACATCCTCAAGCGCGCCCTGGAAGCAGACCTTGCCAAGCTGGCCGAGAGCCGCACCTCGATCGACGGCCTCGTTGCCGGCCAGGTTGAGAAGCTTGCGGAGGGCCGCGATATCCTCACACGCGCTCTCGAGGCCGATCTCGCCAAGTTGGCCGAGAGCCGCACCTCGATCGACGGTTTGGTCTCCGGCCAGGTCGAGAAGCTCGCCGAGGGCCGCGATATCCTCAAGCGCGCGCTTGAAGCCGACCTGCAGAAGCTGGCCGAAAGCCGCTCCGAGATCGACGGTGTCATTGCCGGCCATGTCGGCAAGCTTTCCGAGGGCCGCGACATGCTGGCCCGGGCGCTCGAGGACGATCTCGCCAAGCTCGCCGAAGCACGCAAGGACGTCGACCGTTCGGTGTCCGGCCACATCGACCAGATCGCGGCGAAAAGCGGCGACATCTCGGCGGCGATCGCAGCCGATGTCGAGAAGATCGAACAGGCCTTCAGCCGCCAGACCGGCGTCATCGAAGAGCGCGCCGGCACTATGGAACGTGCGCTGTCGACCGGTGTCGACAATGTCCGCGGCGTTCTCGAAAAGACCGCCGTCTTCGTTGCCGGCGCCTTGCGCGACAAGGTCATGGAAATCACCAGTACCCTGCACGAGCAGGCGGGTGCTGCCTTCAGCGACGCCGACCGCAAGATCGCCGAACGCGCCGAGCAGACTTCGGCAGCACTCCTTGCTAGGGCCGAGGACATCGCCAATGCTTTCGAGGCGGCCGACCGCCGCCTGCAAGAGCGCGCTCAGGACACGTCCAGCATGCTGATGGCCCGCGCCGACGATGCGTCCAATTCGCTCATGGCCCGGGCCGAGGAAACCGCGGACAAGCTGGCCTCCCGCGCCAGCGAGATCGCCGGCACTTTCGACGCCGCGGACCAGAAGCTGGTGGCTCGCGCGGTCGAGACGGCGCAGTCGCTGGCGGCGCGCGCCGGCGACATCCTGCGCAACTTCGAGGGCGCCGACGAGCGGCTGAGCATGCGCATCAGCGAATCGGCTGAAGCGCTGGCCGCACGTGCATCGGATCTCGGCCGCATCTTCGATGCTGCCGACCAGCATCTGATCTCGCGCATTGCCGAGGGTTCGGAAGCGTTGTCGTCGCGGGCGTCCGAAATTGCCCGCATCTTCGACGACGCGGACAGCCGCCTGGTGTCGCGCATCGCCAGCAGCACCTCGACCATCGGCGAACATGCCGACACCATTGTCGGCGCATTCACCGCCACCGAGCAGCGCGTCGCCGATCGCGCCCGGCAGACCGGCCAGGAACTGGCCGTCCATGCCCGCGAGATCGAGCAGGCGCTTGCCGGCGCCGACGAGCGCCTGGCTTCCAGCGCCGCGGCGGCCGCGGCGCGTGTCGAGGAGCAGGTGGCGAGCGTCGAGAACCGCCTTGCCTACGGCGCCGAAACGATGGGCCAGAAGCTCAGCGATCAGGTCTCCAGCGCCGAGGCCCAGCTGATCTCGCGCGCAAATGTCATCGCCGAGACCTTCACGGCGGTCGGCCAGCACATCGGCCAGAGCACCAACGAGGCGGCAAAGACCATCGGCGCCAACACCCGCGAGCTCAACACCATGCTTGCGGCGCGTTCGGCCGAAATGTCGAAGATCCTCGACGAGACGGCGCGGCCTCTGGTCGAGCGCTTCGCCCAGGGCGGCTCGGAACTGCAAAAGAGCATGGAGGAAGTCACCGAACGGGCGACCGAAAAGCTGCGCAGCGAAAACGCAAACCTCGTCAACGCGCTTGCCAACCGTACCGCCGAGACGCTTTCGGCCGTCGAGGGCGCGCGCTCGACGCTGGCCGACAGCGTTGCCGACCTCATCGGGCGCATGTCGACCTCCAGCGCGCAACTCGGCCAGTTGATCGACCAGGCGGCCGTCAATCTCGGCCATGTCGAGGAGCGCCTGACCGGCAGCACGCAGAGCTTTGCCACGACCACGGAAAAGGCCGCCCAGACCTTCGCCAGCTCGGCACGCCTCGTCGATTCCAACACGACGCGGCTCACCGATCTGTCGTCGGCGACGTTGCGCGAGGTCGCCTCGATCGCGACCAAATTCGACGAGCACAGCCGCCTGCTGTCGAGCGCCGCGGACCTGCTGAGCTCCGCGCAGAGCAACCTCGAACACACGCTGGAGCGGCAGTCCTCGCTGGAAGACCTCGCCGTCGGCCTGGTCAAGAAATCGGAAGACCTCGAGAAGGTCATGCGCTCCTTCGAGAATCTTGTCGGCCAGACGATGCAGACCGCCGAGGGCCGGACGATGGAATCGGCGGAGAAGATCCGCACGGCCATCGCCGAGGTGGTCGATTCGGCGACGCGGCGCTTCGCCGACGCGACCGAGGAGATGCGGCGCACCGCGGGCTCGATCAAGAGCGAGCTGGACCTGACCCGCGCCGAGCTCAAGAAGGGCGTCATCGAGATGCCGGAGGAAGCCAAGGAATCGACCACGGCTATCCGCCGCGCCGTCTCCGAGCAGATTAACGCGCTCAAGGAACTGTCGGATATCGTTGCGAAATCCGGCCGCAGCGGCAGCAGCGACACCGGCGAGCCGCGCGGCCTGCGCCCCGCGCCGCAGGCGCCTGCCCGCCCTGTCGAACAGCCGCTGCGCCGTCCGCCGGCGCCGCAGCCTCAAGCTGAGCGGCCTGCCCCACAGGCACCGCCGCTTGCCGAGACGACGCTGCGCGGCACGCTGGACCTCGCCCGCCCCGCAGAGGCGCCGCGCCGCGATCCTAACGGCCGCACGCCGCAAGGTGGTTGGGTGCGCGATCTCCTGACCAATGCCTCGCGTGAGGAAGAGCTGAAGCCGGCGGCGCCGGCGGAAGCGCCGCGCGCGGCACCCGCCCAGCGCTCGCCGCTGCATGTCATGGAGTCGCTCAACTCGCTGTCCGTCGACATCGCGCGCGCCATCGACCATGACGCCTCGATCGAGCTGTGGAACCGCTATCGCCGCGGCGAGCGCGACGTCTTCACCCGTCGGCTTTACACGCTGAAGGGCCAGCAGACCTTCGACGAGATCCGCCGCAAGTACCAGGCCGAGGCCGAGTTCCGCGCCGCCGTCGACCGCTACTGCGACGATTTCGAGAAGCTGCTCAAGGACGTATCGCGCAACGACCGCGACAACATCATGGCGCAGACCTATCTGACGTCGGACACCGGCAAGGTCTACACCATGCTCGCCCACGCCAGCGGCCGCCTGCACTGAGCCGGCTGTCGGCGAGAAACAAGACGGCGGGACAAGCTCCCGCCTTTTTGTTTGCCCGAACAGCGTGCTTGTGACGTGAGCTGCGAAAGATATCGTCGGCCGGCGCTGCCCCTCATCCGCCTGCCGGCACCTTCTCCCCGTATAGTGACGGGGAGAAGGAAGATGGCCGCTACGGCGGCGGTTTTCTCTCAACGTTGGCGATTGGCGAAATCGTCGATGGCAGCGTCTTTCTCCCCGTCTCTATACGGGGAGAAATGCCCGGCAGGGCAATGAGCGACTATCTGAGTTGTCAAGTTGCATTTGCGAACTTGTTGCGCGCATCGCGTGCTTTTGCATTGAGAATGACAAGCAGCTTCCTTGCGAGTGCGATGCGGATAACCATCTTTTCCTTTCCGGCAGCCTGCAACCTTTGCTGGAAGGCAGCCAGGTGTGGATCGTATTTGGCGACGATGCCTGCAACGAGGAAGAGAACACCTCGCGGCCCCGCGCGACCGCCGCGCACCGGTCTTCGACCGCTGCGCTTGCCACTGTCATTGGCGATCGGAGCCAGGCCGGCTTGGCAATGGCCCTGTTGGAAACGATGCCGATCTCGGGCAACTGTGCCATCAGCCGTGCCACGGTGCGGGAGGCGACGCCCTTGAGCGAGCGGAAGGCCCGGTCAAGGCAAGCCCACAGCGGATC